>JAGQTU010000074.1 GCA_020438865.1 Mycobacterium sp. | reverse complement strand
GGCGCCGACGCGGTGATGCTCTCGGGTGAGACCTCGGTCGGTCAGTTCCCGCTGGAGGCGGTGCGGACGATGTCGCGCATCGTCTGCGCGGTGGAGGAGAACTCGACCGCCGCCCCACCGCTGACCCATGTGCCGCGCACCAAACGCGGCGTCCTGTCCTACGCTGCCCGAGACATCGGGGAGCGCCTCGACGCCAAGGCTTTGGTGGCGTTCACCTCCTCGGGCGACACCGTCCGGCGGCTGGCGCGGTTGCACACACCGCTGCCGCTGCTGGCCTTCACCGCGTTGCCGGACGTCCGCAGCCAGCTGGCGCTGACCTGGGGAACCGAGACGTTCATCGTGCCGCACATGGAAACCACCGACGACATGATCCGCCAGGTGGACCACTCGCTGCTGACCCTGGGCCGCTACAAGCGCGGTGACCTCGTGGTCATCGTCGCGGGTGCCCCGCCGGGCACAGTAGGCTCGACGAATCTGATCCATGTCCACCGCATCGGGGAGGACGACCACTAGCCGTTGGGAGAGGTTGCGCGTGCCACTCGGAGGGAGCACGTCGGATCTTGCGGACCTGTTGGCGATACTCGAGCTCACCCCCCTCGGCGACGACGTGTTCACCGGGGCCCATCCGCGGAAGAATCCGGTCCGGACGTTCGGTGGGCAGATGATGGCGCAGGCGTTCGTCGCCGCCACCCGTTCCCTGGTACACGACCTGCCGCCGAGTGCGTTGTCGGTGCACTTCATCGCCGGCGGTGACCCGGCTCGCGACATCGAGTTCCACGTCGCCCGGCTGCGCGACGAGCGACGGTTCGCCAACCGGCGGGTCGACGCCGTTCAGGACGGGAAATTGCTGGCCACCGCCCTGGTGTCGTATCTGTCCGGTGGGCGGGGCCTGGAGCACAACCTAGACATGCCGGAGGTGCCCGGCCCCGAGGGGCTGCCGACGATCGACGAGCTACTGGTCGGATACGAGAAGGTGGTACCGGGGTTCGTCAGCGCGCTGCGCCCGATCGAATGGCGGTACACGAACGATCCCGCCTGGGTGATGCGGGACAAGGGCGATCAGCTGGCGCACAACCGGGTGTGGCTGACGGCGGCCGGCGAGATGCCGGACGATCCCGTGCTGCACACCGCGGCGATGATCTACTCATCGGACACCACCGTGCTGGATTCGATCATCACCACGCACGGCCTGTCCTGGGGATGGGACCGGATTTTCGCGGTCACCATCAACCACTCGATCTGGTTTCACCGCCAGGTCGACTTCGCCGACTGGGTGCTGTACTCGACCGCCTCGCCGGTGGCCGCGGAGGCCCGCGGTCTGGGCACCGGCCACTTCTACGACCCGGCGGGTCATGTCGTCGCCACGGTGGTCCAGGAGGGCATCGTCAAACACTTCCCGAGCGCCGGCCACTGAGGCGCGCACCACGATTCGTGCCTGCCGTGGATGCCGACCGCGGCCGCTGGGTAAGCCGGTCTAATCAGGCCTGGCCGGGAGGGTCGGGCGTACTGTTTACCAGGACGAAAGCACTGGTCAGTCTCGGGGAGGTGAGATGACCGAGCCGCCGCTACAGGTCGCGTCCCGCGGGCTGCGCGCGCGCGAGCGGGTGGTCGTAAACGTCGACTCCAGGGTGGCGCGCTGGATCGGGGCGCTGGCGCTGCTCGTCGCCGGATCCTGGCTGGTCTCCCTGCTGGCGCGGAGCCACCAGCACGCCAACTGGCACGCCGACGGCCGCCTGGCGTGGTCGCTGACGGTCCTGGCCGCCGTGGCGCTGATCGCCAGGGGCATCTTTCTGGGCCGGCCGGTGACCGCCGCGCATGCGATCCTTGCCGGGCTGGCCGTGCTCGCCGGTGTCGGCGCCCACATCGTTGCACTGGACGTGTTGGGGAACATCTTGATCGCGGCCTCGGGTCTGGTGCTGATGTGGCCCACGACCGCGCGCGCGCAGCCCGGCGAACTGAGCCGGGTGTGGGCGCTGGTGAACGCGACGACCGGAGACCCGGTCGCACCGTTCGCGATGCAGTACCTGAAGAGCTATCACTTCACGGCGGACGGCTCGGCGGCCATCGCGTATCGCACCCGGCTCGGCTACGCCGTGGTCAGCGGGGACCCGATCGGGGACGAGAACCGGTTCGCCGACGTCGTCGCCGACTTCGTGGCGATGTGTCACACCCGGGGCTGGCGGATCGTCGTGCTCGGCTGCAGCCGGCGACGGCTGGGGTTGTGGACTGAGCCGGAGATCATCGGTCAGAGCCTGCATCCCGTTCCGATCGGCCGCGACGTGGTGATCGACGTGCCCGCCTTCGCGATGGTCGGGCGGCAGTTCCGGAACCTGCGCCAGGCGGTGAAACGCACCCACAACGCCGGTATCACCACCGAGTTGTTGACGGAACAGGAACTCGACGACCGGCAGCGCACCGAGCTGGCCGACGTGTTGTTGTTGTCCGCCAAGGGCGCTCACGCCGAACGGGGGTTCTCGATGATCCTCGACGGCACCTTGACCGGCCGCTATCCCGGAGTGCTGCTCATGATTGGCCGCGACCCCGCCGGACGGGTGCAGGGGTTTCACCGCTACGTGGTCGCCGGGGGCGGCAGCGATGTGACCCTGGATGTCCCGTGGCGGCGTCGCGGCGCACCCAACGGCATCGACGAGCGGCTTTCGGTAGACATGATCACAGCCATGAAAGATGCTGGGGCACAGCGCCTCTCGCTGGCCTTCGCCGCGTTCCCGGAGATCTTCAAGGACAAGGAGCGCGGCCTGCTCAGCAGCTTCTTCTACGAGGTGATCCACCTGGGCGACGCACTGATCGCGCTGGAGTCGCTGTACCGCTATCTGCGCAAGTTCCACGCCCTGGCCGACCAGCGTTACGTGCTGCTGTCCTTCTCGCAACTGTTCCCGGTGCTGTTCGTGCTGCTGTCGCTGGAGTTCATGCCGCGCCGGCGTCGGCTGCCCGCCGCTACGGGGTGGGAGTGAAGGTGACGCTGAACCGGTTCTCCACGGTCTGCTTGAACTGATCGGCACACTGCTCGATCTTGGTCTGGTCCTGTCCCGCGTTCTGCACGCAGTCGATGTAGTCGGTGACCCCCACCTCTTTGGAGAAGCCGAACCAGATGGCGATGAACGCCAGGCCGGCGATCATCGCGACGAAACCGAGGATGATGCCCGCCAGGGCGATCCCGCCGTTGTTGGCCTCGCCCGAGCGGACGCGGCCGCGGCCGATGAAACCCAGGATGACCGCGACGATGCCCAGGATGACGCCGCCGACGACCGAGAACGACGACATCAGCGCCACGATCGCGATCACCAGCGAGGCGATGCCCAGTCCGTTGCGGGGGCCGGTGGGAGGTGGGGAGTATCCGGCGTACGGCTGCGGCGGCGGTGGTGGGTAACTGGCCGCGTACTGCCCGGGCGGGTAGGGATACGGGTACTGCGGCGCGGGCGGCTGCGCTGGGGGAGCGGCCGGGGGGATCGGCGTACGCGGGGTGTCCGGCGGGCCGGGCGATTCCGGGTTCTCAGTCATCCGTGCGCTCCGCATCTTGTGTCGGCAATCGGCCGCCAGGGTACCCGTCGGTGCCGATCGATGGCCCCGGACAGCGATAGAGAAGGGGCGGATCGTGCGCTATGGCGGTGCGTAGCGACGATCCGCGCCTTCAGGGACGGACATGGTGCCGGCCGGGCGGCCGGGCGCACTCAGAGTGCGGCGTCGACCCGCTCGCGGATGTTCTTGCCGGCCTTGCGGATGCCGAAGGACGCCACGATCTCGAAGACGCCGATCACGACCAGCCAGATGCCGACCACGAGGGTCAGGGTGGCGAGCGACGGGAACGGGGAGGCGAGTACCACGATGCCGGCGATCAGGGTGATGACGCCGACGAAGATCTCCCAGCCCCGGCCGGGGGTGTCCGGATCACTGATCGCCGACACCGCGGTCGCGACGCCGCGGAAGATGAAGCCGATGCCGATCCAGATGGCCAGCAGCAGGACCGAGTTGGCGATGCTGCGGAAGGACAGCACCGCCAGGATCAGGGCGGCCGCGCCGCTGATGAACAGCAGCACCCGACCACCAGCCGAGACGTTCAGCGTGAAGGCGTGGAAGACCTGCGAGATCCCGGAGACCAGCAGGAAGGCGCCGAAGAAGATGGCGGCGACGAGAATTGAGATTCCCGGCCAGACCAGCACCAGGATGCCCAGGACCAGCGACAGCACGCCCGACAGCAGCACCGACTTCCACAGGTGCGGTAACAGGGGTGGACGAGACGTAGTTTCCATGCGCGCAGTGTGACACAGCGGCGTTTCGGCCTCGAGCGGTTGTGCCGGTCGGTTAGCCGATTGATGCGCTAACGCAATGCGGGCTAGGGGTGGATCAGCCGGTGCCGCGGGTGTCCGGCGGCGGCGAACGTCCCGGCGTGCTGGTGCTTCTGCTGTTCGGTGAACAGGCCGAGCGCCACCAGTTGGATCCCGCCGATGAGCAGGACGGGCCACAGTGCCGCTGCGACGAGCGCCGCGAGGAAGGTGACCCAGAGCTTGCCCGAGTGGCCGATGAGCACCGCAGCGACCATCGTGATCATCGATCCGAGAAGATATACGTTGACGATCATTCCGGCCCCCGCCTGGTGTTCCCCCGGCAGTGAATTTGATCTGCCGCCGCCGAGAGTAGACCCGAATATCGGTCCCGGCAATTCCGATCTTGGATCGAGAAGTGCGCTGTGAGCTGCGCAAACAGTCCGCGCGATTGGATCGAAGGGCCAAATCGGGAAAAAGGTCGGAAACGGTGGATGAAAATCCGCGACAGGGATGCTTAACGGCGTCGATCGCCGCAATTCCGGGACTTTGGTCCCGCGCAGAAAGTGCCTTGTGGCGAACTGTCCGGTGATCTCACCGTGATGGCTGCCGCAGGAGTTGGGCCCGGTGGCGGGCGTCGCACCGAAACCCCTGCCATCTCAGTTGCGCAGCGCGGCGGCGCCGACCGCGATGAGTTTCGCTGCCGGAGCGAACAAGTTGGCTTACTGTCTCGGTACCGGCAGTGCGCGCTGGGTCCCCGGTCGTCCACGTCCTCGGGTTGAGGGCTGATGGCGCCCCGATGCAGAAGGAAGAGGCAACCGTGCTTAGTGGATGTCAAGACCGTCCGAAGGTGGGCCGCTGGGGGCGCACCACTGCGATCCTCGCCATGGCAGGCGGACTGGCCCTGTCGGGTTGCACCAACAACACCGACACCTCGGGCCCGGCGACCTCGACCACCGCGGCGGCCGCCAAGAAGGTCGACGAGATCGCCGCGACGGTGCCCGAGGACATCAAGAAGTCCGGCAAGTTGATCGTCGGGGTGAACGTCCCCTACACGCCCAACGAGTTCAAGGACCCAAACGGAAAGATCGTCGGCTTCGACGTGGATTTGATGAACGCGATCGCGTCCACCCTCGGACTGACCGCGGAGTACCGGGAAGCTGACTTCGCCAAGATCATCCCCGCCATCCAGGGCGGCACCTTCAACGTCGGCATGTCATCGTTCACCGACACCAAGGAGCGCGAGCAGTCGGTCGACTTCGTCACCTATTTCTCGGCGGGCACCGCGTGGGCCAGGCCGAAGGGATCCGACATCACCCCCGACAACGCCTGCGGCCGGAAGGTGGCGGCCCAGGCCACCACCACCCAGGAGGTCGACGAACTTCCGGGCCGGAGCAAGGCGTGCGTCGACGCCGGTAAGCCGCCGATCGACATCCTGAAGTTCGACGGCCAGGATCAGGCCACCAACGCCGTGGTCCTCGGCCAGGCCGACGCGATGTCCGCGGATTCGCCGGTGACCCTCTACGCGATCAAGCAGAGCAACGGCAAGCTCGAACAGGCGGGCCAGACCTTCGATTCCGCGCCCTACGGCTGGCCGGTCAAGAAGGGCTCGCCGCTGGCGGCGTCGTTGCAAAAGGCGCTCGAGCATCTGATCTCGACGGGCGACTACAAGACGATCGCCACCAACTGGGGCGTCGAGGCCGGCATGATCGACAAGCCGGTGATCAACGGCGCCACCAGCTGATCGCCGGAACCATCGATGAGCGTTGACGTTTCGTCGCCACCCGAGAGCCCGGCCGCCATCAATGCGGTCCCGCTGCGGCATCCGTGGCGGTGGGTGGCGGCGATCGTCATCCTCATCCTGGCCGGCCTTTTCCTCTATGGTGCCGCCACCAACGAGGCTTACGGCTGGGCCACATTCGGCAAGTACATCCTGGACACCCGGATCGTCAACGGTGTCTGGGTCACCATCCAGCTGACCGTCTGGTCGATGCTGCTGGCGATCGTGCTCGCGGTGATCCTCGCAGTCATGCGGTTGTCGCCCAACCCGGTTTTCCGGGCGGTGTCCTGGGTGTACCTCTGGGTGTTCCGAGGGACCCCGGTCTTCGTGCAGTTGGTGTTCTGGGGCCTGATCCCCACCATCTACAAGAACATCCAGCTGGGAATTCCGTTCGGGCCCACGTTCTTTCACCTCAACATCCAGAACCTGTCGATGTACTTCGTGCTGGCCATCCTGGGCCTGGGTTTCAACGAGGCGGCCTACCTCGCCGAGATCATCCGCTCGGGCATCAGTTCGGTGCCCGAAGGACAGACGGAGGCCTCGACGGCGCTGGGTATGTCGTGGTTGCTCACGATGCGCAGAACGGTGCTGCCGCAGGCGATGCGGGTGATCATCCCGCCCACCGGCAACGAGTTCATCGGCCAGCTCAAGACGACGTCGCTGGCCGTCGCCGTGCCGTTCACGCTCGACCTGTTCGGCCGCCAGCGTGACATCGCGGCCGTCATCTTCCAGCCGATCCCGCTGCTGCTGGTCGCCGCCGCCTGGTATCTGCTGATCACCAGCATTCTCATGGTGGGTCAGTACTACCTGGAGCGGTACTTCTCCCGAGGGGCGTCCCGCAAGCTCACCTCGAAACAACTCGGCGCGCTCGCCGAAGCGCAGACGCTGGGGGAGGTGGGACACACGTGACCGCATCGACGGAGTCGACGGCCACACCGATGGTCAAGGCCGAAGGCGTCTGCAAGAACTTCGGCGCCCTCAAGGTGCTCAAGGGCGTCACCCTGGAGATCGGCCGGGGCCAGGTACTCGTCCTGGTGGGGCCGTCCGGATCGGGTAAGTCGACGTTCCTGCGCTGCATCAACCACCTCGAGCAGGTCAACGCGGGCCGGCTGTATGTCGACGGCGACCTGATCGGTTACCGCGAGAAGGGCGGCAAGCTCTACGAGATGCAGCCCCGCGAGGCCGCCCGGCAGCGCCGGGACATCGGGATGGTGTTCCAGCACTTCAACCTGTTCCCGCATCGCACCGCCCTGGCCAACATCATCGAGGCGCCCATCCAGGTCAAGGGTGTCAAGAAGGCGGCGGCGATCGAGCGGGCCAGGGACCTGCTGGCGCAGGTCGGACTCTCGGACAAGGCCGAGGCCTACCCCGCTCAGTTGTCCGGCGGCCAGCAACAACGGGTGGCCATCGCGCGTGCCCTGGCCATGGATCCCAAGCTGATGCTGTTCGACGAGCCCACCTCGGCTCTGGATCCCGAACTGGTGGGGGAGGTGCTCGGGGTCATGAAGAAGCTGGCAAGCGAGGGCATGACCATGGTGGTCGTCACCCACGAGATGGGTTTCGCCCGTGAGGTCGCCGACCAACTGGTCTTCATGGACGGCGGGGTGATCGTCGAAAGTGGAGCTCCCCGCGAGGTGTTGAGCAATCCGCAGCATGACCGCACGAAGGCGTTTCTGTCCAAGGTGATGTGAGTCGGCGGGTTCGCCGGATCGCGGGCTTCAGCCGGTCGGCGTCTCGATCCGCCCGGCCGGAACGTCAACAACCTTCTCGGGCAACGGCTTACGGCCGACCAGGTACCAGGTGCGCATCACGCCCTTGCCCTTGATGTCGACCTCGCCGCGCTCCTCGAGTTCGAATCGATTCCGAAGGCGTTCGTACACATCCTGCGGTACCTGGATGCGTCCCTCGGGGTCGGTGGATTCCATCCGGGAGGCGACATTGACCGCGTCGCCCCAGACGTCGTAGAAGAACCGGCGCGCGCCGACGACGCCGGCGACCACCGGTCCGGAAGCCATACCGATCCGGAGCGGAACCGGACGGCCGGTGGGATCGCGTAGGTCGCCGACCGCGCGGGAGATGTCGAGCGCCAGCGCGGCCAGCGCTTCGACGTGATCAGCCCGCGGCTGGGGAACCCCGCTGACCACCATGTAGGAGTCGCCGGTGGTCTTGATCTTCTCCAGGCCGTGCTTGTCCACCAGCCGGTCGAAGGTCGTGTAGAGCCGGTCGAGGAAGCGCACGAGATCCGCCGGTGGCATGTGGCTGGCCCGCTCGGTGAAGCCGGCGATGTCGGCGAACAGGATGGACGCGTCCTCGTACCGGTCGGCGATCACGCCGTGCGCCGGATCCTTGAGCCGGGCGGCGATGGTCGCCGGCAGGATGTTGGCCAGCAGCGCCTCGGAGCGGCCGTACTCGACCTCCATCGCCGCCTCCGCCCGCGACACTTCCCGCATCGCGTAATACACCGTGGCGAAGATCATCA
The DNA here is from genome assembly GCA_020438865.1 of Mycobacterium sp. Taxonomy (GTDB): domain Bacteria; phylum Actinomycetota; class Actinomycetes; order Mycobacteriales; family Mycobacteriaceae; genus Mycobacterium. The sequence goes on along the minus strand of JAGQTU010000074.1, from coordinate 11,365 downwards.
CGCAGGCCGAGATCGTCGTCAGGACGAAGCCGAATTCCACCGCCCAGCGGGGCTGGATTCCGGTGTCGCCCGGCACTATGAACTGGGACGCGATGGTCAGTCCGGCGCCGATGGCCACCACGACCGATGCCATCACGAGGTGCTCGACCCCGAGCACCAGCACGGCCAGCGACGCCGAGACGATGTAGTAGAACTGCAGGCCCGAGTCCGTCCCGATGTGCCAGCCGACGTAGGTCAGTGACGCGAAGGCCACAGTGACGAACGTCAGGGACGCGATGACGTCGCCGAAGCGGTGCAGCAATGGGATCAACATGAACGCGATCGCGGTACCGACGTTGACCAGACCGAGCGCAAGGATCTTCGGACCCGTGACGATCTGCATGATCCCGAAGAACAGCGTGACGACGGCGGCGATCCAGGTGGCGATGTTCAGCACCCGCTGCCGGCGCGTGACCGACTCGGCCCAGTGCTGGTTGCGGGCCGGCGCCCGGCGCTGCATCTTTTCGCAGTCCTCTGGCGACGCCGGACCAGCGCATTTCCGCTTGGTCCCCACGTCGGCAGCCTAACCGTTCGCGGGGATCGCCGACAGGCGGCGCTGGCCTGAGCGCCGATCGTGGCCGCACCCGAACTCGTGACCTCGGGCAATCTGTTCGTCGACGCCGATGCCGACGCTCGGCCGTCGGCGACCCATCGGTACGTGATCGGGGACGCACCGATGTTCGCTGGTAGGCTCGGCTGAGCTTTCAATGCAACGGATGGGGACATGTCATGAGCTCAGGTCGGTTGACGCGCCAGATCGCCCTTCTCGCGGGCGGGGCCGCGATCGTCGGGATGGGGGTGCTGACCGCGGGCTGTGGTTCCAACGCCAAGGAATCCCCGACCACGACCACCACGCCCACATCCGCCAGTGCGCCCGCACCGTCGCCGACGGAGAAGGCGGTGGGCCCGGGCGGCAACAACTCATTCTCGCCGACGATCAACCCGGCGCCCCCAGGGGCGGTGTGCAAGGAGGTCGTCGGCAACAATTGCGTCCGGTAGCCCTCGCACCGAGCGGTAGCTCGACCACGGAGCCGGCGGAATCGTGAAGCTGGGACAGGCGTTCGACCCGCGCCACAACGCGCTGAACCTGTGGCGGCTGATCCTCGCCACCGGCGTGATCTTCTGGCACTCGTTTCCCCTCACCGGGAACACCATCGATTTTCAGCCCGCGGTGCGGTTACTCAGTGAGGTCTGGGTAGACGGGTTCTTCACCGTCTCCGGCTTCCTGATCACCGCCAGCTGGATGCGCCGCCCGCACCTGGGGGAGTACTGGAGGGCGCGTTTCCTGCGAATCTTCCCGGGCCTATGGGTGTGCGTGGCGGTGACGGCGTTTGTCATCGCACCCATCGCGGCAGCGGTGAAGCACTCGTCGCTTCCGCTGTCGGCCGAGTTCGCCTACGTGGTGAACAACGGTCTGCTGAACGTCTTCTACGCCGGCATCAACGGGACACCGACGGACATCCCCTGGCCGGGCGTCTGGAACGGGTCGTTGTGGACATTGGTGTTCGAGCTGCTCTGCTACATCGCGGTTTGCGTGCTCGGCGTGCTGGGGTTGCTGAAGAGACAGTGGGTGCTGCCCACCCTCTTCGTCGCTTCGGTGGTGTGGTCGGCCTACGTCTCCTACCCGACGATGGCCCAGCAGACCATCCCGCAGATGCTGGCCCGGTTCGCGGTCGTATTCCTCGCCGGTGCGCTGATCCACCAGTACCGTGACGCCATCTCGGCCCGTTGGTCGCTGGTCGCCGTTTGCGGTGTCATCGTGGTCGCCTCGGGCTTCGCCCAGAACTATCGGCTGATCGCCGCGTTGCCGCTGGCGTACGTGATCATCGTGTCCGGTGCGTTGGTACGTCGCTTCCCGTTGCGCAACGACATCTCGTACGGCATGTACATCTACGCCTTCCCTGTACAGCAGCTGCTCGCGACGTTGGGGCTCGCCAGTTTGCATCCCACGGTGTTCTTCCTCGCGGCGGCACTGTGCACCATCCCACTGGCCGCGGCCAGCTGGTTCATCGTGGAGAAGCGGGCGATGGCGCTCAAGCACCCGAAGCGGCAGCAGGTGGCGGCGGGGGCATCGAGTCATCCGAAGTAACGACAACGTCAATACCTACGACTTAGGGTTAGGGTCGGCCGATTCGCGGAGGAACGGCACCATGAACATCAGTCGCAGGGGCAGGCGGAACGCCGCAGGGGCATTACTGGCGGTGAGCGTTGCCCTTGCCGGATCCGCCCTGCCAGTCGTGACCGCTCAGGCCCAGCCGGGAAACAGTTGGCCCGGGTGCCCGCCCGACAGTCCTGAGGGGCCATGCCGTTGGTGCCCCGGGGATCCACCGGTTCAGACGGGGAACCTCAAGGTCAACCCGGTCGTCTGGGACAACAACGTTTGCCACACGTACTGGTACGTCTACGGCGGCCAGGGGAACGTGGCCTCGAACATCTTCGAGGGCGATGCGCCGCCCGCGCCGCCTCCGCCACCGCCCAACCTGACGCCGCCGCTGCCGCCGGGGTGGTGCTGGTCGCTGTTCCTGCCCACCACGAATTGCCCTAACGGCTGAAGACGGGGATGCCCCAAATGTGGTGCCCTCGGTGAGATTCGAACTCACACTGTACGGGTTTTGAATCCGTTTCCTCTGCCAGTTGGGATACGAGGGCGAGCCGCCTGATGCGGTGTCCCACCCTAATGGATCGGCCGGGCGAGCCGCTGCGGTGGTGTGGTTGTCCGCCCCGCGGTCGCTGATTGCGCCCAACCACGGGACAATGGCCGCATGACCGGAGCAACCACCGACGCCGAAGGCCGTGCCGCTCGCCGGGTTCTGATCGCCGAAGACGAGGCGCTGATCCGGATGGACCTGGCCGAGATGCTGCGCGACGAGGGCTATCAGGTGGTCGGCGAGGCCGGCGACGGGCAGGAGGCCGTCGAACTGGCCGAGCAGTTGCGTCCGGACCTGGTCATCATGGACGTCAAGATGCCCCGGCGCGACGGCATCGACGCCGCATCGGAGATCGCCGCGAAACGGATCGCCCCGATCGTGGTGCTGACCGCCTTCAGCCAGCGCGAACTGGTGGAGCGGGCGCGCGACGCCGGCGCGATGGCCTATCTGGTGAAACCCTTCTCCATCAGCGACCTGATTCCGGCGATCGAGGTCGCGGTCAGCCGCTTCAGCGAGATGACCGAGCTCGAGCGGGAGGTCGCCGACCTCTCCGATCGGCTGGAGACCCGCAAGCTGGTCGAACGGGCCAAGGGCCTGCTGCAGGCGAAGCAGGGCATGACCGAGCCCGAGGCCTTCAAGTGGATCCAGCGGGCGGCGATGGACCGTCGCACCACCATGAAGCGGGTGGCCGAGGTCGTTCTCGAGACGCTGGACAGCCCCGCCGACGCCGGGCCGTCGAACTGAGCCGAGCCACCGGGTGTTAACTCTGGGTTTCCGGATTGCCCGACCACACGCGGCTGACCCGTCTGAACAGCCGGTTTGGGCCGATCGGGGCGCCGTTGTCGGCCCACCGTGCGCCAAGATCACGCGCTGTGGCTGTGGTTTGGCTATGTTCTAGCGAGGTGTCGACGGTCGGGTCCGGCTCAGGGCCCATTCCGTCGATCCCAGACGACCCACCGACCCGGAGGTGAAACGTGCGCGGTCGCGCGACGCGGAGTGCAATCGCTGCCAGTTCGGCAGTGCTGGCGGTGCTGGGCATTGCCGGCTGCAACCAGTCCAAGCCGAACGAGAACTCGTCGCAGAGTGATCTCAAGATCGTCGAGCAGGTGCAGATCGACCAGAACGGCGCGGAGGTCAAGCCGGAGGCGGGCACCACCCCCGCCGACCCGGCCGGTGACGGCAAGGCCGCCTGCCCGCCGGTCTCGATCGCGATGGCCGGTGCCCTCAACGGCCCCGACGCCGCGCTCGGCATCAACATCAAGAACGGCGTGCAGCTCGCCGTCGACAAGCACAACGCGGCCAATCCCGGTTGCCAGGTCCAGTTGAAGACCTTCGACACCGAAGGCGACCCGCAGAAGGCGACCGCCATCGCACCGCAGATCGTCGACGACGCATTCACGATCGGTCTGGTCGGGCCGGCGTTCTCCGGTGAGACGAAAGCCACCGGTGGGGTGTTCGACCAGGCCGGCCTCGTCGCGGCCACCGCGTCGGCCACCAACGTCACCCTTTCCGAGCAGGGCTGGAAGACCTTTTTCCGCGGTCTGGCCAACGACGGCGTCCAGGGCCCGTCGGTCGCCAACTATCTGAAGAACGGGCTGGGCGTCAAGAAGGTCTGCGTCGTCGACGACAGCACCGACTACGGCACCGGCCTGGCGCAGGCCGTTCGCGAAACGCTGGGCCCGGTGGCCGATGCGGCCTGCAACATCTCGGTCAAGAAGGGCGACAAGGACTTCTCTGCCGCGGTCACCCAGGTCAAGGGCCAGTCGCCGGACGCGGTCTTCTACAGCGGCTACTACGCCGAGGCGGCGCCGTTCGTCCAGCAGCTGCGCGACGGCGGCGTGACGGCGACATTCGTCTCCGGTGACGGCACAAAGGATCCCGAGTTCGTCAAGCAAGCCGGCCAGTCGTCCAAGGACGCCATTCTGTCCTGCCCCTGCGGACCGGCCACCAAGGAGTTCTCCGACGAGTACACCAAGAAGTTCGGCCAGGCTCCGGGCACTTACAGCACCGAGGGCTATGACCTGGGCACCATCTTGCTCAAGGGTATCGACTCCGGCGCCATCACCCGGCCCGCGCTGCTGGACTACGTCAAGAAGTACGACGGCCAGGGCGTGGCCCGCAAGTACCAATGGACCGACAAGGGTGAGCTCACCACGACCCTGATCTGGATCTACAAGGTCCAGTAGTCACTTCGCGAGGCGCGCCCGGGACCCCAGGGCTCGGGCGCGTTCTCGTTGAGGAAGCTCATGAGGAGACCGCCCCAAGGATGATCCACGAGTGCGTCGGCCGGTACGCATGTCTCGCCGGGGACATCGGTTTCAACATCGACAACCTCCGAGACGGCTTCTGGCAGTTCACCATCGACGGATTGTCCTGGGGTGCCATCTACGCCCTCGTGGCGGTCGGCTACACGCTGGTGTTCGGGGTGCTGCGACTGATCAACTTCGCGCACTCCGAGATCTTCATGCTCGGAATGTTCGGCGCCTACTTCTGCCTCGACATCATCCTGGGCTTCACGCCGAGCGGAAACGCTTACAACAAGGGTGTTCTGCTCACGGTGCTGTACCTCGGGATCGCCATGCTGTTCGCGATGCTGGTCTCCGGAAGCGCCGCCATCGGCCTGGAGGCGGTGGCCTACCGTCCCCTGCGCCGGCGCAACGCACGCCCGTTGACCTTCCTGATCACCGCGATCGGGATGTCATTCGTACTGCAGGAGTTCGTCCATTTCATCCTGCCGCAGATCATCAAGGGTTACGGCGGCAGCAATGCACAGCAGCCGATCGTGCTGGTGCAGCCCAAGACGCAGTTCCACATCTTCAGTGCCACCGTCTCCAACGTCACCCTCGTCATCGTGGCGGCCGCCCTGGTGCTCGCCGTCCTCACCGACATCGCCATCAACCGAACCAAGTTCGGGCGCGGTATCCGGGCGGTGGCGCAGGACCCGGTCACCGCGACGCTGATGGGTGTCTCGCGGGAGCGGATCATCATGACGACGTTCCTCATCGGCGGCATGCTGGCCGGTGCCGCCGCGCTGCTCTACACCCTTAAGGTGCCGCAGGGGATCATCTACTCCGGCGGCTTCCTGCTCGGAATCAAGGCCTTCTCGGCCGCAGTGCTGGGTGGCATCGGCAACCTGCGCGGCGCACTGCTGGGCGGCCTGATCCTCGGCATCATGGAGAACTACGGGCAGGCGCTGTTCGGCACCCAGTGGCGTGACGTCGTCGCCTTCGTCCTGTTGGTCCTGGTGCTGCTGATCCGGCCCACCGGGATACTCGGCGAAAGCCTCGGAAAGGCCAGGGCATGACGGACACCGACCCCGGGCGGGGGAGCCGCGGCAGCCGCCTGCTGGCCCCCGGAGATGGGCTGCGCAGATGGTGGTCGGGCCTGAGCCGGGTGCAGAAGTGGGTCTTCGGCGTGCTCGGCTTCGGCCTGCTCGCCCTGACGCCGCTGTTCCCGCCACCGTTCTTCAACACGCCCGGAATCAGCTTCGGCGGCACCATGGCCCAGTTCGCGATGGTGGCGATCATCGCGATCGGCCTCAACGTCGTGGTCGGCCAGGCCGGCCTGCTCGACCTCGGCTACGTGGGTTTCTATGCGGTCGGTGCCTACACCGTGGCGCTGCTCACCAGCCCGGACAGCCCGTGGAACAAGATGGCCCCCAACGGTTTCCTGCACGAGGAGTGGGCCTGGTTGGCGTGTGTGCCGCTGGCCATGGCGGTAACCGCGATGGCGGGGCTGATCCTGGGCATCCCCACCCTGCGGTTGCGCGGGGACTACCTGGCCATCGTCACACTGGGATTCGGCGAGATTATCCGGCTGTTGGCGGACAACCTGTCCGACGTGACGAACGGCTCGCGCGGCCTGAACGAGGTCGCCTACCCGCGGGTGGGTCAGACCGACAAACTGCCGGAAGGCGTTTTCTCCAGCGGAAACTCGGGCGGCCACGCTAACTACGGCACCTGGTGGTTCTGGCTTGGCCTGATCCTGATAGTGGTCATTCTGCTGCTGGTCGGGAACCTCGAACGCAGCCGCGTCGGCCGCGCCTGGGTCGCGATCCGGGAGGACGAGGACGCCGCGGAGGTCATGGGCGTCAACACCTTCCGCTTCAAGCTGTGGGCCTTCGTCATCGGAGCCGCCATCGGCGGTCTGTCCGGCGCCATGTATGCGGGCCAGGTCCAGTACGTCGCGCCGCCGACGTTCAACATCATCAACTCGATGCTGTTCCTGTGCGCGGTGGTCCTCGGCGGGCAGGGCAACAAGCTCGGCGTCATCTTCGGTGCGTTCGTCATCGTCTACCTGCCCAACCGACTGCTCGGCGTTCACCTCTTCGGCGTCAACCTCGGTGACCTGAAATACCTGTTCTTCGGGCTGGCGCTGGTGGTTCTGATGATCTTCCGCCCGCAGGGCCTGTTCCCGGTACGTCAGCAACTGCTGGCCTACGGGAAGTCCGCACGCAAGTTGTTGGGCGCGGCCGACGACGGTAAGGCGGCGGCATGACCCGACCCGCCGCTGATGATGGTCGCCGGCCGAGCGGCGCCATAGACGAGGACATGGCCGCCCTGCACCGCGACGTCAGCGTGGCCGAGGGTGAAAGTCTGCTCGAAACCCAGGATCTCACCGTCAAGTTCGGCGGGCTCACCGCGTTGGACGCCGTGAGCTTCTCCATCAAACGCGGTGAGATCCTCGGGTTGATCGGCCCCAACGGTGCCGGCAAGACCACCTGCTTCAACGCGATCACCGGGGTGTACAAGCCCAGTTCGGGCTCGGTCACCTTCGACGGGGCCCCGCTGGGCCGCATCAAACGACACCAGATCACCCGCCGCGGTATCGCCCGCACCTTCCAGAACATCCGGCTGTGGGGCGAGATGACCGCCCTGGAGAACGTCATCGTCGGCACTGACGCCCGGCACCGCACGTCGGTGCCGGGCGCGCTGATCCGCAGGCCGCGCCACCGCCACGAGGAGCGGTCGGCCATCGAGAGGGCGGCGGCGCTGTTGCAGTTCGTCGGCATTGCGCACCGCGCGGAGGAGAAGGCGAAGAACCTGCCCTACGGCGACCAGCGCCGGCTGGAGATCGCCCGGGCCCTGGCCACCGAGCCCAAGCTGCTGTGCCTCGACGAGCCCGCTGCCGGGTTCAACCCCAGCGAGAAGGCGGCCCTGATCGAGTTGATCCGGGCGATCCGCGACGACGGCTACACCGTGCTGCTGATCGAACACGACATGCGACTGGTGATGGGGGTGACCGACCGGATCGTCGTGCTGGAGTTCGGCCGCAAGATCGCCGACGGACTGCCCGCCGAAATCCGCGAGGACCCCGCCGTCATCGCCGCCTACCTGGGAGTGCCAGATGACGAACTCTGAGACCGGCACCCCGCTGCTCGAGGTCCGCGACATCGTGGTGCACTACGGCAGGATCGAGGCGCTACACGGTGTTTCGCTGGTGGTGCGGCAGGGCGAGTTGGTGACACTGCTCGGCTCCAACGGCGCGGGCAAGACGACGATGATGCGCGCGATCTCGGGGTTGCGGCCGCTGTCGTCGGGCTCGGTGTGGTTCGAGGGCCGGGACATCACCCGCGTCAAGGCACACCAGCGCGTCATCGACGGCCTGATTCAGGCACCCGAAGGGCGCGGAGTGTTCCCGGGGATGAGCGTCACCGAGAACCTCGAAATGGGCTGCTATGGACGTAAATTCGCGTCCAGCGCCGAACGCCGGGAACGCCTCGACTGGGTGTTCGAAACCTTCCCGCGGCTGGCCGAGCGGCGTTCCCAGGTGGGGGGAACGCTGTCCGGTGGCGAACAGCAGATGCTCGCCATCGGGCGGGCGTTGATGGCCCGTCCGCGGGTGCTGCTGCTCGACGAGCCGTCGATGGGTCTGGCGCCCATGGTGATCTCGCAGATCTTCAGAATCGTCTCGGAGATCAACGCCCAGGGCACCACGGTGCTGCTCGTCGAGCAGAACGCCCAACAGGCGTTGAGCCGATCCGATCGGGCCTACATCCTGGAGACCGGTTCGGTGACTCGCAGCGGACCGGCCCGAGAGTTGTTGGCCGACGACAGCATCCGGGCCGCCTACCTCGGCGTCGCTTAGCGAATCCGGAAGCGTTTCACCCGCGACGTCGCGCCGGCGACCAGTTCCAGCCTGCTGCGCGGCACGCCCAGATGTGCGGCGAGCAACCGTGCCGCCGCCTCGGTGGCCTTGCCCTCGATCGCACGCTCCGGCACATGGATGGTCAGTGCACCGTCATCGCCGACCACGACCAGGGGACCCTTGCGACTGCCCGGCTTAACCGTGACGACCACCACCTGCTCGAGAGCCGAGTTGTTACGGTCTTCCTTCGATTTTCGCGACATCTGCTCGACGTTCGTCGAGGACCTACCGGGCAACGATCACCGAGGAGCCGTGGCCGAACAGGCCCTGGTTGGCGGTGATCCCGACGGTGGCCCCCTCGACCTGGCGGCCGGTGGCCTGACCCTTGAGTTGCCAGGTGAGTTCGCAGACCTGCGCGATGGCCTGGGCGGGAATGGCCTCGCCGAAGCTGGCCAGCCCGCCGGACGGGTTGACCGGGATGCGCCCGCCAATGGCGGTGGCGCCGGATCGCAGCAGTTGCTCGGCCTCGCCCTTGGGGCACAGGCCGAGGTGCTCGTACCAGTCGAGTTCGAGTGCGGTGGACAGATCGTAGACCTCGGCCACGCTGAGATCCTCGGGCCCGATACCGGCCTCGGCGTAGGCGGCGTCGAGGATGTGGTCCTTGAAGACCCGCTCCGGGGCCGGTGCGACGGCGGTGGAATCCGTTGCGATGTCCGGCAATTCGGGCAGATGCTGCGGATAGTTCGGCGTGACGGTGGAGATGGCCCGCACCGACGGCACACCCGCGGTGGTGCCGAGGTGCCGCTCAGTGAACGCCTTCGACGCGACGATCACCGCGGCGGCGCCGTCGGAGGTCGCGCAGATGTCGAGCAGCCGCAGCGGGTCGGAGACCACCGGGCTGGCCAGCACGTCCTCGACCGAGGTCTCCTTGCGGTAGCGGGCATTCGGGTTGCCCAGGCCGTGCTGGGAGTTCTTCACCTTGACCGCGGCGAAGTCCTCGACGGTGGCGCCGTAGAGGTCCATCCGGCGGCGGGCCAGCAGCGCGAAGTAGACGGTGTTGGTGGCCCCGATCAGGTGGAACCGCTGCCAGTCCGGGTCGTTGCGGCGTTCCCCGCCGACCGGCGCGAAGAAACCCTTGGGTGTGGTGTCGGCGCCGATCACCAGGGCGACGTCGCACAGTCCGGCCATGATCTGGGCGCGCGCGGACTGCAGCGCCTGCGACCCGGAGGCGCAGGCGGCGTAGCTGGAGGACACCGGGATGCCGGTCCAGCCGAGTTTCTGGGCGAAGGTCGCCCCCGCGACGAAGCCGGGATAGCCGTTGCGGATGGTGTCGGCCCCGGCCACCAGCTGGATCTGGCGCCAGTCCAGGCCGGCGTCGCGCAGCGCGGCGCGGGCGGCCACCACCCCGTACTCGGTGAAGTCGCGGCCCCACTTGCCCCACGGGTGCATGCCGGCACCGAGGATGTACACCGGTGCCGGGGTCCCAGAACTCATTTCGCAATCTCCCAGGCGTAAACGGTGCGCTGCACCCCGTCGTCGTCGACGTAGAGCGTCATGGTGGCCAGGTCCATCTCCATGCCGATCTTCAGGTCGGCGGCCAGGGTGCCCTCGACGACCTTGCCCAGCACGATGATGCCCTCATCGGCCAACTGGACCGCGGCCACCGCGAACGGCTCGAATGGGTCCGGGGCCGGATAGGGCGGCGGTGGCGCGTAGCGGTTCTCGGTGTAGCTCCACAGCGTGCCCCGCCGGGACAGCGGAACCTGCGCCAACTCGTCGCTGTCGCAGGCCGGGTTCGGGCAGTTGTTGGCCCGCGGCGGAAAGACGTACGTTCCGCACTGATGGCACTTGCCGCCGATCAGGTACGGCGCCCCGGATCCGTCGGTGGCGAACCAGCCGTCGATGGCGGGTTGAATGGATGCTGACACCGGGTCATCGTATGCGATCACAACACCCGAACTGAAACGTGTTCCAGCTCAGTGGGAAGTTGGGATCGGTAGCGGTCGGGAGGCGGTGGACTGGGCCCATGGGAATCTTCGACAAGATCAAGAACACCGCCTTCGACCCCGCCGTGCTGGGCGGCCCGTCCAATCGCGCCGTCGCCGCCGACGACCCGATCTGGGTGCCCATCAACGGTGTTTCGCTCGAGGACTATGCCGACCTCGCCCGCACCGCACGGGTCCGGGGCGTCACCGACGAGGCCGGCATGATCGCGCTCGCGCGGGAACGCGGGTGGGACCCCGCCGGCACCAAGACCGCCCTGGACGGCTGGGTGCAGCGGATGGGGCAGTCGATGGCCGTGGGCCAGCGGTTCCGCAAGCTGCTCGGCTACTGACGATCTCCGTCGGCATGGGTGCCTAGAGTTAGGCCCGTGACGGCGAGCGGATCCGACGACAAACAAACACTGATGCTGCTGGACGGCAACTCGCTGGCGTACCGGGCGTTCTACGCGCTGCCCGCCGAGAACTTCAAGACCAAGAACGGTCTGACGACGAACGCGGTCTACGGCTTCACGGGGATGCTGATCAACATGCTGCGCGACGAGTCGCCGAGACACATCGCCGCAGCTTTCGACGTGTCCCGGCAGACCT
>JAGQTU010000073.1 GCA_020438865.1 Mycobacterium sp. | reverse complement strand
CGAACTGGACAACCCGATGCGCGACCCCGGTGACGGCACCATCATCAGCGCCACCAACATCTCGATCGTCACCTACGCCGGCGACGGGCTGTGGTCGCGCCAGGAGGACATCTACAACCCGCTGCGCTTCGTGCAGGCCGGGGTGAAGTGGTGCAAGAAGGCCCGGGAACTCGGCACCCTCGACGACGAGGCGGCGGCCTGGCTGGAGCAACTCGGAGCCCGCACGTGAGTCCGAAGTTGGTCATCGGCGCCAACGGCTTCCTCGGCTCGCACGTCACCCGGCAACTCGTCGCCGCCGGCCATCAGGTCCGGGTGATGGTGCGCGAGAACGCGGGTACCGTCTCGATCGACGATCTCGATGTGCAGCGCTTCGTCGGGGACATCTGGGACGACGACACCCTGGGCGCGGCGATGGCCGGCTGCGACGACGTGTACTACTGCGTCGTCGACGCCCGCGGCTGGCTGCGCGACCCCGCGCCGCTGTTCCATACCAACGTCGAGGGCACCCGCAATGTGCTCGACGTCGCGCTCGACGTCCAGAAAAGGGGTTCGCTGCACCGGTTCGTCTACACCAGTAGCTACGTCACGGTCGGTCGCAGGCGCGACCGGACGGCCAGTGAGACCGACATCATCGACGACCGCGGGCTGACGCCCTACGTCCGGTCCCGGGTGCAGGCCGAGGAACTGGTGCTGCGGTACGCGCGCGAGCAGAACCTGCCCGCCATCGCGATGTGCGTGTCGACGACGTACGGCAGCGGTGACTGGGGCCGCACCCCGCACGGCGCGATCATCGCCGGCGCCGCTTTCGGCAAGCTGCCGTTCGTGATGGCCGGCATCGAGCTGGAGGCCGTCGGGATCGACGACGCGGCCCGCGCCATGATCCTGGCCGCCGAGTACGGCCGGGTCGGCGAGCGCTACCTCATCTCGGAGAAGATGATCAGCAACGCCGAGGTGGCCCGCATCGCCGCCGAAGCCGCCGGCGTCGCACCGCCGGCGAAGACGATCCCGCTGGCGATGTCCTATGCGCTGGCCACCATGGGCACCGTCAAGGCGAAGCTGAAGCGCACCGACGAACGGCTGTCCCTGGGTTCGCTGCGGCTGATGCGCGCCGAGGGGCCGCTCGACCACGGCAAGGCCGTCCGCGAACTGGGCTGGCACCCGCGCCCGGTCGAGGAGGCCATCGCCGAGGCCGCCCGGTTCTGGGTCGGGCTGCGCGCCCAAAAGATGCAAGCCGAGAAGCGGACCAGGGAGCAGGCTCAAACCGCGCCGGAGTGAACCACCACGGGCTGCAGTTCGTATCGTCGCTATGACCCGCCTCATCGCCCTTGGCTTCGCCACCCTGCTGTTCGTCACGGCCTGCTCGTCGGGCAATGTCACCACCACGTCGTCCACCGCGGCCGGCCCAGCCGGCGCTGCCACCGAGGCCGGCCCGGCCGGCGCTGCCACCGAGGCCGGCCCGGTCGGCGCTGCCACCACGCCGGCCACCGCCACCACCGCCGCCGGACCCACGATCACGATCAGTGATTTCAAGTTCGGCGCGCCGCTGACCGTCAAGCCTGGCGCCAGCGTGACCGTCGTGAACTCCGACAGCGCCGAGCACACCGTCACCGCAGACTCGGGCAGCGCGTTCAACGCCGAGGTGAGCGGCAAGGGGACGACCACGTTCACCGCACCCACCCAGCCGGGGACCTACGCCTTCCACTGCACGTATCACCCGACAATGCACGGCCAGCTGACCGTGCAGTAAGGCGCACGGATCGTTGCCGGCAGCCGGATAAGGATTAGGCGCCGCACGACTGCGGCTGCCAAGATTGCCCGCATGGCCACCATCAACGGCGCCGTGTCGCACTGGTTCTCCGAGCTTCCGCAACCTCGCCCGGCGCTGCCCGGCGACCGGGACGCCGACGTCTGCATCGTGGGGGCCGGCTACACCGGGCTGTGGACCGCCTACTACCTCAAGCAGGCCGATCCGTCGGTGCGGATCGTCGTGCTCGAGGCCCGCTTCGCCGGGTTCGGCGCCTCCGGGCGCAACGGCGGCTGGCTGTCCGGACTGGCGCCCGGGCATCGGGGGCTGCTGGCCAAGAAGTACGGCCGGGACAAGGTGGTTGCCTGGCAGCGCACCCTCAACGCGGCCGTCGACGAGGTCATCGACGTCGCCGGCCGGGAGAACATCGAGGCCGACATCGTCAAGGGCGGCAACCTCGACGTCGCCCGCAACGCCGCGCAGGCCCGCCGGTTGCGCGCGGAGGTCGACGAGGACCGGGAATGGGGAACCGACGACATCGCCGTGCTGTCGGCGGCCGAAGCCGCCGAGCGGGTCCGGGTCGACCACCTCGTGCTCGGCTCGTTCAACCCGCACTGCGCCCGGGTGCAACCGGCCAAGCTGGCCCGCGGCCTGGCCGACGTGGTCGAGCGGCTCGGGGTGACGATCTACGAGCAGACCCCGGTGACGACGATCGGCCCCGGCCGGGCCGAGACGGCGCTGGGGGTGGTGCGGGCGCCGATCGTGCTGCGCGCCACCGAGGGCTTCACCGCGCGGATGCGCGGACTGCGCCGGCGCTGGCTGCCGATGAACAGCGCGATGATCGCGACCGATCCGATACCCGACGAGGTGTGGCAGAGCATCGGCTGGGCGGGCTGCGAGACCATGGGCGACCTCGCGCACGGCTTCTTCTACGCCCAGCGCACGGCCGACGGCCGGATCGCGATCGGCGGCCGTGCGGTGCCCTACCGCTACGCCTCGCGCATCGACAACGACGGTGTGGTCGGGCAGGGCACGATCGACTACCTGACCGGCGTGCTGAACACGATCCTGCCGCAGACCCGTGGCGTGCCGATCGCGCACGGCTGGTGCGGCGTGCTGGCCGTGCCGCGGGACTGGTCTGCCGGGGTGAACCTGGACCCGGCCACCGGTCTCGGCGAGGCCGGCGGCTACGTCGGCCACGGCGTCACCGCCACCAATCTCGCCGGCCGCACACTTGCCGACCTGGTACTCAAGCGCTCGACGGAGTTGACCGCGCTGCCCTGGGTCGGGCACCACTCCAAGATCTGGGAGCCCGAGCCGCTGCGCTGGCTCGGTGTGCGGGGAATGTACAGCGCCTACAAGGTGGCCGACCGGCACGAGGCGGGCGGACGATCGACCACGTCACCGATCGCCGTCGTCGCCGACAAGATCGCCGGGCGCCCGTAGCCGGCGCCCGGGAAGTCAGCGCGACGCCGGGGCGTTGACAGTTGACACCCGACCGCCCACAACCTTCCGAGGAGATTCGATGAGCACACGCCCGGTCAAGGAGCCCACCGCCGAACACCCGATCACCGTCGAACCCACCGCGGGCCGGGTGCGGGTCCGGGTCAACGGTCAGGTGGTGGCCGACACCAGCTCCGCACTTGGTCTGCGCGAATCCAATTACCCTGTCGTGCAATACATTCCGCTGGCCGACGTCGACCCGCAGGTGCTCACCCCCAGTGACACCCACACCTACTGCCCCTACAAGGGCGAGGCCGGCTACTACAACGTCAGCGCCGCCGGCGACACCGTCGCCGACGTGATCTGGACCTATGAGCAGCCCTATCCGGCCGTTGCGGCCATCGCCGGGCACGTCGCCTTCTATCCCGACAAGGCCGACATCACCGTCGACCCGGCCTGACACCCGGTGCCCGTCGAGCGCACGCTGAGCTTCCCCGGCCCCGCCAGTCCCGGGTTGACCTTGGCGCCGCAGCGCCGGGGGCCCGGTGACCCGTGTTACCAACTCGACGGCGACCGGGCGATCTGGCGGACCAGCCTGCAGAACAGCGGACCGGTCGCCGCGCGCATCCGGCGCACCGCGCCCACCACGGTGACCTGTCAAGCGTGGGGAGACGGCGCCGAGGAGTTCGTCGAGGCCCTGCCGGCGCTGTTGGGACTCGACGACGACGCCGGCGACTTCACCCCGCACCACCCGGTCATCGAGGCCGCCCACCGCCGGGTTCCGCACCTGCGTCTCGGCCGCACCGGGCGGGTGTTGGAGGCGCTGATGCCCGCGGTGCTCGAGCAGCGCGTGCCGGGGGCCGACTCGTTCCGGTCCTGGCGGCTGCTGGTCACCCGGTTCGGCGGCCCGGCACCCGGACCCGCCCCGGCCCGGATGCGGGTGCCGCCGTCGGCCGAGGTGTGGCGGCGCATCCCATCGTGGGAGTTCCACCGCGCCAACGTCGACCCCGGCCGGGCCCGCACCATCGTGCGGTGTGCCCAGCGCGCGGCCTCGCTGGAACGGCTGGCCGGGCGCCCGGCCGCCGAGGCGCGCGACGCGCTCACCGCGCTACCCGGCGTCGGGATCTGGACGGCGGCGGAGACCGCGCAACGGGCCTTCGGCGACGCCGACGCCCTGTCGATCGGCGATTATCACATCGCCAAGATGGTCGGCTGGACGCTGATCGGCCGTCCGGTCGACGATGCCGGCATGGTCGAACTCCTCGAACCCGTGCGCCCACATCGGCACCGCGCGGTGCGACTGCTGGAGGTCAGCGGCCTGGCCGTCGAACCCCGCCGCGGCGCGCGTTTGCCGGTACAGCACATCGCCGATCTGTGACGACAGCGCTTTGTGACGCCCCCGACGCCGGCGGTTACCGGCGGCTGGGCCCGGGTATGCGTGCTCCCGACCGCAAACGCCGAAGGAGCGACAGATGGGTTCGAAGTTCACCATCCCCGGATTGACCGAAAAGCAGGGCCGGCAGGTGGCCGACCTGTTGCAGAAGCAACTCAGCACCTACAACGACCTGCACCTGACCCTCAAGCACGTGCACTGGAATGTGGTAGGCCCGAACTTCATCGGCGTCCACGAGATGATCGATCCCCAGGTCGAGTTGGTGCGCGGCTACGCCGACGATGTGGCCGAACGCATTGCGACCCTGGGTCAGTCGCCGCAGGGCACCCCCGGGGCGATCATCAAGGACCGCACCTGGGACGACTACTCGGTCGGACGCGACACTGTGCAGGCCCACCTGGCCGCGCTGGATCTGGTCTACGACGGGGTTATCGAGGACGTCCGCAAGGGCATCGCGACCACCGAGGAACTCGACCCGGTCACCCAGGACATGCTCATCGGGCAGGCCGCCGAACTGGAGAAGTTCCAGTGGTTCGTCCGTGCGCACCTGGAGAACGCCGGTGGCGCGTTGAGCCACGAGGGCGCTTCGACCGAGAAGCAGGCGGCCCGCAAGGCGCGCTGAGCGGCTTGGCGCTCAGCGTTCCAGCGCGGTGTCGCGAACCGGCCGGTCCGCCAGTTCTTCGGCCCGGCCGAACAACACCGGGTAGAGCACGCCGGCGATGGCCGCGCCGACCAACGGCGCCAGCCAGAACGCCCACAGCTGCGCCGGGGCGCCTGCACCGTTGAAGAACGCGACCCCGGTGGAGCGGGCCGGGTTGACCGACGTGTTCGAGATCGGGATCGAGATCAGGTGGATCAGGGTCAGGGTCAGCCCGATCGCCAGACCGGCAAAGCCCTTCGGCGCCCGGTCGTCGGTCGCACCGAGAATCACCAGCAGGAAGATGAACGTGAGCAGGACTTCGGCGATCAACACCGCGCCGAGGGAGTAGCCGAACGGTGAATGTGCGCCGTAGCCGTTGGCCGCCATGTGCCCGGTCGGCGTGTAACCCGACTTGCCCTTGCCGATCACCCAGATCACCAGTCCGGCAACGAGTCCGCCGATGACCTGGACCACCCAATACGCGGGCAGCGCCTTCCACTCGACGCGCTTGGCCAGCGCGGCGCCCAGTGTCACAGCTGGGTTGAAGTGGCCACCGGAGATGACGCCGAAGGCGTACACGCCGGCGAGCACGGTCAGGCCGAAGGCGAGGGCAACCCCGAGGAAGCCGATCCCGACCGAGCTCTTCTCATCCGGGCTGGCCGCGAACACCGCCGCCCCGCACCCACCGAACACCAACAAGAACGTGCCGACGAACTCCGCTGCCAGGCGGTGCGCCATCGTAGGGGCAGACATGTGGGCCTCCGATCGCCGTCGCGTGATCTGCGTCCGCAAGGATGGCAGCCCGATGTCGCCGCCGCACGAATTTACGCCGAATGGTGCCGGGAAGGTGACGTTGGGCCCCGGTACTCAACCCTCGCCCATGGCGTGCTCGTCGACCGGGTTGTTTCGGGTGACGATCAGCGGGTCGGCGTTGGTGAACGGGAAGTCCGGCAGATCGTCGATGTGGACGTTGAAGGTGGCGGCCAGCACCTCGCGCGAGTAGGCGCTGATCGAGGCCCGGTAGCCGATGTCGCCCGGCGTCGGCTGGTCGAAGAAGATCAGGAAATGCATGTCGGGCGAGTCGACGACCTCGATGTGATGCGGGTAGGCCCGCGGGATGAAGTAGACGTCGCCCTGCGCGAGATACCAGGTGTCCAGTGTGCCGTCGGGATCCATCACCGTCATGCGAGCCGATCCGCGCTGCACATAACCCATTTCGGCGGTGATCGGATGCCAGTGCGGCTCTCGCATGCCGTCCTCGCGGATCCGCAACGAGTACATCGACAGGTCTTTCAACGCCGCCCAGTACTGAACCCGGGCCAGATGCGCGGAGCCGACAGCGATGCTGATCTGCGGGCTCTGCGCTTCGACGGAGAACTTGTGCGGGTCGTTGAACCAGGCGCCCGACGGCACGTCCGGATCCCCGGTGCGTTTGGCGAGCGGCCGGTCGGTGGTGCTGCGCCGGATCTTGGTGAAGTCGGAGGCGTCGAGGTCATAGGTGTTGCCCAGCACCGCATCGGTCATGGCGCCGAACGACGCGAACAGACCGAAGTCCTCGGGACGTTCGTGGCGGAACGCGATGATGAACTCCGCGACCTCCTCGCCGATGTTCTCGATGTGATGCAGTGAGCCGGAGTCGATGTGGAACATCTCCCCGGCGCTGACGACGAACGACGAGAACTGACTGTAGGTGTCCAGCACCGAGACCAGCGCGGTGCCCGACACGCAATAGGTCAACTCGTTGGCGTTGGCATGCCAATGCGGTGTGCGCATGGCGCCGGGGTTGATCACCACCCGCTTGATGGAGACCCCGCGCAGGATCGGGAAGTTGTCGGCGGTGACGCGGCGGATCGAACCGAGGTCCGACTCCTCGACGATCTCGCCTTCGGTGAGTGAGATGGCATGGGGGCTGCGGGTTGTCGACATGGCGGTGCCTTTCTCGATTGCGGTCCCCGCGGTCGGGGGCCTAGGTGTCGGTTTCCTCGTCGTCCGCCCTGAGGACCTCGGGCGCTGTGATGGCGACGCGTTCCGCCGCGGCGGTTTCACGATTGAGGCGCTGGGCTCTGTAGATCGAGATCGGCGTGTGCGAGATAAGCAGATAGGCGATGCCGACGGCGACCAGGGCGCATGGAATCACCGAGAACGACCCGGTCATCTCGGAGACCATGATCATCACCGCCAACGGCGCATGCGCAACACTGCCGAAACAGGCCATCATGCCCACCACGACGAAGATCCCGGGGTCGGCGGGCAGGCCCGGCAGCCCGAGATCATGGCCGGTTCGCCAGATGGCGGCGCCGACGAAGGCGCCGATCACCACACCGGGCCCGAATATGCCGCCCGAGCCTCCGGTGCCGATGGACAACGCCGTCGCCACGATCTTGGCCAGCGGCAGCAAGACGACGATCCACAGCGGAATCGACAGCAGGGTCGTGGTGTCAGCCGCCTTCTGGGCCCAGCCGTACCCGCTTGCCAGCACCTGTGGGATGACCAACGCCAACAACCCGACCAACAGGCCACCGACCGCGGGCTTGATGACCTTGTTGCCCGGCAGTCTCGCGGTCAACGAGACCGTGCCGTAGAAGATCCGGGCGTAGAGGTAGCCGAACGCCGCGGCGATGATGCCAAGCGCGACGAACCAGACCAGGATGACGGGCTGCTCGAAGCGGAAATCTGCAGCCACGTAGCCGAACAGTGGCTCGAAGCCCAGGATGGACCCGAAAAGCGAAAAGGCGGTGGCCGAGGTGATGAATCCCGGTACCAGGACCTTGTAGTCGAAGTCCTCCCGGTAGACGATCGAAGCCGCCAGGACCGCTCCGCCCAGTGGCGCGCCGAAGATCGCGCCGATCCCCGAGCCGATGCCGAGCGACACCGCGATGCGGCCGTCGGCGTCGGACAGGTCCAGCCGTCGGGTGATCAACGATCCGAAGCCCGCCGAGATCTGGGCCGCCGGCCCTTCGCGGCCGCCCGATCCGCCCGATCCGATGGTGAGCGCGCTGGCAATCGTCTTGACCACGATCACGCGAAGGCGGATGGCCCGCGGATCGGTGTGCACCGCCTCGATGGCGCTGTCGGTCCCGTGGCCCTCGGCCTCGGGCGCGAACCTGGCTACGATGAGAGCCGATATCAGGGCGCCGCCGAAGGTGATGAGCGGGATGGCCCAGGGGCGTACGTAGCCCGCCGAACCGGGCTGGCCGCCGTCGCCGAGGGGTTTGGGGATCTCGTAGCCGCCGAGATAACCGAGCAGCACCTTGCCGGTGTAGTCCAGCGTCAGGTAGAAAACGACGGCGCCGAGTCCGGCGATGACCCCGATGGCGACACCGAGGATCAGCCACTTGCGCAGATAGCCGGACTGCCGGATGAAAACACCCAGCCACCCACCGGGCTCGGCGTCACCGACCTGACGCGGCTCGGGCATGATGCGGATGGTAGCAGGGTTCGGTCGGCACCGACGGCCGTCGCGTGACACTCAGGTGGATAGCATTGCCGGACAGGCTATTTGAGGTTGAAGACTGTGACCGGTGTCAGGACGGGGCGGCCGGGGGTTCCTGTCCGGCCGCGCTGAACGCGGTCAACGCCCGAACCAGCCCGCGCCGGTCGACGGGCCGCAGCCGGCTCACCACCGCGGCGATCTGGTCGCGCCGGCGGTCGGTCACCGAGCGGACGACAGCCTTGCCGCGCCTGCTGAGGTCGATCACGACCTCGCGACGGGAAGCCGGGTTGGGCCGTCGTTCGATCAGGCCCGCTGCGACGAGGCGATCGACCATGCGACCGGTGGTCGACGGCTGGACCTGCAACCGGGCTGCCAGGGCGGCGAGGTTGAGCGGTCCCTCGGCGGAGAGCACCACGAGGGTCCGGAACTGCGGGATGGTGATCGTCTCATCCACCTCGGCGATCGACCGTGCGGAGATGGCCACCAGCAGGCGCGAGGCGGTCAACAGTGCGTCGGTGATCACCTCCGGTGAGTCGTCGACGTCCGGATCCGGCTGCGACATGGTGAGCTCCCGAGTGTACGGCCCGCGTATTGCAGCAGTATGCAACTATTGCATACTGCAATGGTGATCGAAGGTGCTGGATCGCCGCGCCGTATCCCGCTGGCGCGCCGTGCGCTGTGGATCGGCTGGCTGCGCGACAGCCCCTCGGCGCTGGTGCTGCTCGCTGTGGCCACCGGCGCCGTCACCGGTCTCGGCGCGGTCGGCTTCCGGTCCCTGATCACGGTGT
The DNA here is from genome assembly GCA_020438865.1 of Mycobacterium sp. Classification (GTDB taxonomy): domain Bacteria; phylum Actinomycetota; class Actinomycetes; order Mycobacteriales; family Mycobacteriaceae; genus Mycobacterium. Next base: position 11,214 of record JAGQTU010000073.1, on the reverse strand, counting down.
TCACCAGGCTCTTCACCGGCTACGACGACTACGCCGGCCTAGGCCGGGTCCCGAGCGCGCAGTGGCCCGCGTTGGGAATCTGGTTTCTGCTGCTGGCCCCGGTGATCGCGGGAGCTGTTTACGGACCGGTTGTGCACCGATTCGCGCCCGAGGCGCGGGGTCACGGGGTGCCGGAGGTGATGTATGCCGTCAGCCACCGCGGCGGCCGAATCGCGCCCCAGGTCTCCGTCGTCAAAGCACTTGCGTCGGCGTTGTGCATAGGGGGCGGGGGATCGGTCGGGCGCGAGGGTCCGATTGTTCAGATCGGATCGGCGGCCGGTTCTACGATCGCCCAGATACTTCGATTGGATACGGCACGGGTGCGGCTGCTGGTCGCATGTGGAGCAGCGGCCGGCATCTCGGCGACCTTCAACACGCCCCTCGCCGGGCCGTTCTTCGCCATGGAACTGATCCTGCGCGACTTCGCCGCGGAGTCCTTCGGCGCGGTGGTGCTCGCCAGTGTCACCGCAGACGTGGTCGGTCGCGCGATGCTGGGAAACCACCCGTTCCTCTCCCTGCCGTCCTTCGCGGTCCGTAGCCCGGCCGAGTACCTGCTGTACGTCGTGCTGGGCATCGCCGTCGGCGTCGTCGGGGTGGCGTTCTCCAAGATTCTCTACCTGGTCGAGGATGCCTGTGACTGGCTGTGGCGCGGACCGGAGTGGGCCCGGCCGGCCGTCGGAGGAATTTTTCTCGGGGCGTTGCTGCTGGTCCTGCCACAGATGTACGGCGTGGGCTACCCGGTGCTGGAGAACGCCGTCGACGGTCACTACGTCGTGTGGATGCTACTGATCCTGTTGGTGGGCAAGATTTTCGCGACCAGCCTGACGATCGGGATCGGCGGTTCCGGCGGCGTCTTCGCACCGACCCTGTTCGTCGGGGCGATGGCGGGCACCGCGTTCGGCACCGTGGCTCACGATGTCTTCCCATCGATCACCGAATCACCCGGCGCCTACGGATTGATCGGAATGGCCGCGGCGCTGGGCGGCGCCACCCGGGCGCCGATCACGGCGGTCGTCATCCTCTTCGAACTCACCGGTGAGTACTCGATCATCCTGCCGCTGATGGCGGCGGTCGTGATGGCCACCGGCACCAGCCGCCTGATGTCGAAGGACACCATCTACACGGCCAAACTGTGGCGGCGTGGAATCGACATCGAAGCAGCACCACCGCAGCTACCCGACTTCCGCGCATCGCAACTGCTGGCTCCGGCGCCCGAGCCGCTGACCGTGCGCACTTCGCTTGCCCAGGCCGCCCGGGCGCTGGCGGGAACGTCCTTGGGGATGCTGCCGGTGGTGAGCGCCGACGGGCGCTATTCGGGGTGTGTCTCAGCCCAGGACCTCGCAGAGGCTCTCGACGAACCCGACTCGCCGCCGACCGTTGGTGAGCTCACCAGGCCGGTGGCCACCATCAGCGCGGATGCCGGTGTGCGCGAGATCCTCGACGCATTGAAGGGTCATGGCGGCACCGGACTGCCGGTGCTGGATTCCGGCCGGACGTCGGTGGTCGGCTGGGTGACCTACGAAACCGTCCTGGCACGGTTGCATCCCGAACCGGGAGTCGGGTCCCCGCAGGTCGCGGGTAGCGACGAGTAGGTCCACACGGCATCGCCGGTGAGCGGCGGCCCGCATTGGAGCGACCCCTTGCCTATACCACCGGGGGTATGTAATGATGGTCCGAGTACATACCCCCGGAGGTATATATCTCCCGCCCCGGGTGGTGAGCGGTTCGAGTAAGGAACGGTGATCCAGGTGATCGCATTGACAGTCGTTCTAGCGGTGTTTGTCGGAATCTCACTCGGCCTGTTGGGCGGTGGCGGGTCCATCCTGACGGTTCCACTGCTGGCCTATGTCGCCGGAATGGACGCCAAGCAGGCGATTGCAACGTCGCTGTTGGTCGTCGGCGTGACGAGCGCGGTCGGCGCAGTTTCCCACGCGCGGGCCGGGCGGGTTCAGTGGCGGACAGCGGTGCTGTTCGGTGCCACCGCGATGTTAGGCGCCTACGCCGGTGGCCACCTGGCCAAATTCATCCCCGGCAGCGTGCTGCTCGTCGGCTTCGCGGTGATGATGATCGCCACCGCCGTCGCCATGCTGCGCGGCCGCAAGGACAGCCCCGAGCCCACCGGGCCCAAGGACCATCTCCCGATCCTGAAGATCGTGGCCGAAGGTGCGGTCGTCGGTCTGGTGACCGGGCTGGTCGGCGCCGGCGGTGGCTTCCTGGTGGTGCCTGCGCTGGTGCTTCTGGGCGGTCTGCCCATGCCGGTCGCCGTCGGCACGTCCCTCGTGGTGATCGCGATGAAGTCGTTCGCCGGACTGGCCGGCTACCTGTCCGTCGTGCATATCAACTGGGCCGTCGCCGGCATGGTGACCGCAGCGGCCGTCGCCGGCGGCGTGATCGGCGCGCGCTTCGCTTCCCTGGTGAACCCGGACCTGCTGCGCAAGTCCTTCGGATGGTTCGTGTTGATCATGGCCGGAGTCATCCTCGGCCAGGAGGTCCACGCCGGCGTGGGGATCGCCGTCATGATCGCCACCGGCATTGCGGGCGGAATCTCGTTCGCCTGCAGCCGGCTTGACACCTGCCCGTTACGCCGCGTCGTCACCACCTCCATGGTGTCTGCCGGGGCGGCCTGAACCAGCGCAACCCGCATCGAAAAGGAGTAGACATGGCTGAAGAAGACGGCGGGGCGGAGGTGCTCAATCGCCTCCGCCGCGCACAGGGCCAGCTTGCCGGGGTGATCTCGATGGTCGAACAGGGTCGCAGCTGCAAGGACATCGTCACCCAACTGGCAGCGGTATCGAAGGCCCTGGACCGGGCCGGCTTCAAGATCGTCGCCACCGGGCTGCGCGAATGCGCCACCGGAGTTCCGTCCGACAAGGAGGCGCCGATGACGGAAGCCGAACTCGAGAAGATCTTCCTGACTCTCGCCTGACAACAACCAACCGACGACGCACCGAGAAATCTGAAAGAAAGGGTATCTGCCATGAAGTTCAACCAGTACTACCTGGAGTGCCTGTCACACGCCTCCTACCTGATCGGCGACGAGAGCACCGGGCGTGCCGTGGTCATCGATCCGCAGCGCGACGTCTCCGAATACCTCGCGGACGCAACGGAACTGGGGATGACGATCGAGCTCGTCATCGAGACCCACTTCCATGCCGACTTCCTGTCCGGTCATCTGGAGCTGGCCAAAGCCACCGGCGCGAGGATCGTCTACTCCTCGGTGGCGCAACCCGAGTTCGACTTCATGGCCGTCGAGGACGGTGAGCGTTACTCGCTCGGCGAGGTGACGTTGGAGTTCCGGCATACCCCCGGCCACACCCCGGAATCGCTGAGCATCGTGATCTACGAGCATGCCGACGACACCGAGCCCTACGGTGTGCTGACTGGTGACACCCTGTTCATCGGTGACGTCGGCCGTCCGGACCTGCTTGCGTCCATCGGGTTCACCCGCGAGGAGCTGGCCGACAAGCTCTACGACTCGCTGCATCAGAAGCTGATGACGCTGCCCGACACTACCCGGGTCTACCCGGCTCACGGCGCGGGTTCCGCCTGCGGCAAGAACCTGTCGACCGAGTTGTGGTCGACGATGGGTGAGCAGCGCAAGACGAACTACGCGCTGCGTGCCCCGGACAAGGCGACGTTCATGGAGATGGTCACCGAGGGTCAGCCCCCGGCGCCGGGTTACTTCGTCTACAACGCGATCCTCAACCGCAAGGAACGCGAGTTGCTCGACGAGGCGGAGATGCCCGCCCCGATGACCTACGAACAGGTGCAGGAGGCCATCAAGGGCGGTGCCCTGCTCATCGACGGCCGCTCACCCGAAGAGTTCGCCATGGGGCATCTCAAGACCGCCGTCAACATCGGGCTGGAGGGCCGCTACGCCGAGTTCGCCGGATCGGTGGTCAAACCCGACGTCGACCTGGTGATCCTCACCGAGCCCGGTCTGGAGCTGGAAGGCAAGAACCGGCTGGCGCGAATCGGCTTTGACCGCGTCATCGGCTATCTCAACGAGCCCTACCAGGTGATGTTCGAGAACCAGGGTGACGTCGAGGTGGCGTCGCGACTGACCACCAACGCGCTGGGCGAACGGATCGCCGACGTGCCGGAGTTGCAGCTCGTCGACGTGCGCAACCCGGGCGAAGCGGCTGGCGGAATGATCGCGAGTGCGGTGAACATCCCGGTGGGTCAGCTGCCCGACCGGATCGGCGAGCTCGATCCGCGCAAGCCGACGGTCGTCTACTGTGCCGGCGGATACCGGTCCTCGGTGGCCGCCAGCATGCTGCGCCAGCGCGGGTTTGAAGATGTCAGTGATCTCCTGGGCGGCTACAACGCCTGGGACGAAGCAGTGCAGAACGCCTGAGCGGTAACGGAGTAACGATGACCATCAAGGGAAAGCATCAGGTCGTGATCGTCGGCGGCGGGACCGCCGGCGTCACGGTCGCCGCCCGGCTGCTGCGCAAGGGTTACACCGACGTAGCCGTGATCGAGCCGTCGGCCCAGCACTACTACCAGCCATTGTGGACGCTGGTCGGCGCCGGCCAGGCCAAGGCCTCGACCACCGTTCGGCCTGAGGCATCGGTGATGCCCAAGCACGCCAACTGGATTCGTAATTCTGCGGCCGCAATCGACCCGGACGCCAACGTGGTGACGTGCGACGACGGCGCGACGTACGAGTACGACGCGCTGGTGGTGTGCCCGGGAATCCAGCTGGACTGGAACCGGACCGAGGGTCTCGAGCAGGCCATCGGTCGCAACGGTGTCTCGTCGAACTACCGATTCGATCTGGCGCCCAAGACGTGGGATTTCATCCAGGACACTCGGTCGGGATCGGCGGTCTTCATGATGCCGTCGGGCCCGATCAAGTGTGGCGGCGCGCCGCAGAAGATCGCATACCTGGCCAGCGACTACTGGCGCAAGCAGGGCGTTCTGGACAAGATCGACGTCCATCTGGTGGTACCGAGCCCGCGCGCGTTCGGGATCCCGGAGATCGCGAACAACCTCGACAAGGTGATCGCGAACTACGGGATCCATCTGCACACCATGTCGGAAGTCACTGGAGTGGATGCGGATTCGCGCAAAGTCACCGTCAGCGCGGTCGGTGAGGGCGGGACCGACACCACCCTGCCGTTCGACATCCTGCATGCCGTCCCGCGTCAGTCGGCACCGGACTGGATCAAGTCCAGCCCGCTGTCGACCGGGGACGAGAACGGGTACGTCGACATCGACAAGTTCACCATGCAGCACGTGCGGTATCCGAACGTGTTCGGTCTCGGTGACGCGGGTTCGTCGCCCAACTCCAAGACGGGTGCCGCGATCCGCAAGCAGGCGCCGGTGGTCGTCGAGAACATCGACGCCTACTTCAAGGGCCGGCCACTGCAGGCGAAGTACGATGGTTACTCTTCGTGCCCGATCGTCACCTCGTCACACGACATGCTGCTGGCAGAGTTCGACTACGACCTGAACCTCAAGCCGTCGTTCCCGCTGCTCGACTCGACCAAGCCGCATCGGCCGTACTGGTATCTCAAGAAGTACGGGCTGCCGTTCCTGTACTGGAATCTGATGCTCAAGGGGCTCGCCTGATTCTGAGCCGGCCCTGACGCCGAGCAGGCGCAGAATCGCATGAAAGCTGCTCATGCAGTGCGATTCTGCGTCTGCTCGCGGGTTGGGCGGGTAGTTCAGGCGTCGAGGTCCTGCTGGACGAGCTCGGCGATCTGATGGCAGACCGCCTCGTCGTCGGAGGCCACGGTCACCTGAGCGCCGTTGCCGGCGCCCAGGGTCATGATCATCAGCGCCGACCCGGCGTCGACCGGTTCACCGCCCTCCAGCGTGAGTGTCACCGGAACACCTGCCTTCACAACGGCTTCCGAGATGATCGCCGCCGGACGGGCATGCAGCCCGATCGACGATCCCACGATGACGGTCTTGGTGTGCATGGTGCTCCTCACTGGTGTGTCGAAATCGACGCTATGGAGATGTTTACTCGAAGGGTCGCGTCCAAACGGCGGTTTCGCGGGACGACTCAGGCTGCAGCCAGGGCGGCGTTGGCCTGTTCCTCGGACTTGGGGCTGATGAACTGTTTGGCCGCGATGACGGCCACGGCGGCTACTACGGTGCCCGCGGCCAGCCCCACCAGGAACCACAGCAGGTTGCCGATCGCGAAGAACACGAAGATGCCGCCGTGCGGAGCCTTCAGCGTGACGTCGAACGCCATGATCAGCGCACCGGTGACCGCACCCCCGGCCATCATCGACGGGATCACCCGCAGCGGGTCGGCCGCCGCGAACGGGATCGCGCCCTCGGAGATGAACGATGCGCCGAGCAGCCAGGCGGCCCGGCCGTTCTCCCGTTCCGGCTCGCTGAACAACCCGGGCCGGATGGTGGTGGCGAGCGCCATGGCGAGGGGCGGCACCATCCCGGCCGCCATCACCGCGGCCATGATGCGCAGCGAGGCGACGTCGGTGACGCTGAGCCCGGCGGTGGCGAACGCGTAGGCCGCCTTGTTGACCGGGCCGCCGAGGTCGAAGCACATCATCAGGCCCAGTATCACGCCGAGCAGGATGACCGAGGCGCCGGTGAGGCTGTTGAGCCAGTTCGTCAGGCCGGAGGTGACCGCGGCCAGCGGGCGGCCCAGCAGGAAGAACATCAGCAGGCCGACGATCAGCGACGCCAGCAGCGGGATGATCACCACCGGCATGAGCCCGCGGAACCACTGCGGCACCTTCCACCCGCTGATCCAGAGCGCGGCGAAGCCGGCGATCAGGCCACCCACGATACCGCCGATGAAGCCGCCGCCGACGAACACCGCCACCGCCCCCGCGGTGAAACCCGGTGCGATACCGGGCCGGTCGGCGATCGCGAACGAGATGTAACCGGCCAGCGCTGGAACCAGGAACCCGAACGCCAGCCCGCCCAGGGTGAACAGCACAGCGCCGAGGTACTGGGTGAAGCCCCCGGCGGGCAGGTTGGTCAGCGAGTTGGTGGTGGCGATGAGGTGGGCCAGCGAATCGGACCTACCCTCCGGCGTGTTCGCGATGTCGTACCCGGCGAACAGAAAGCCCAGTGCGATCAGCAGACCGCCCGCGGCCACGAACGGGATCATGTAGCTCACGCCGGTCAGCAGGATCTGCCGGGTCCGGGTACCCCAGCCGACTCCGCCCGCCGGTGCGCCGGTGTCGGCGGCGGCCGCGGTGCCCTCCACCCGGGCGGCGTTCGGATTGTCAGCCGCGGCAACGGCTTCGGCGATCATCGTGTCGGGCTCGTTGATCGCACGCTTGACCCCCGAGGCGATCACCGGCTTGCCGGCGAACCGCTGCCGGTCCTTGACCCCGACATCGGTGGCGAAGATGACGGCATCGGCCTCCGCGATGATGTCGGCACCCACCGGGGTGCTGCCCGACGACCCCTGGGTCTCCACGGTCAGATCGATCCCGGCCCGTTCGGCGGCGAGTTTGAGTGCGTCGGCGGCCATGTAGGTGTGTGCGATACCGGTTGGGCAGGCGGTGATCGCGATGATCGACTTGGCCTCGGCGGCTTTCGGCGCGGCGGTGGGAGCGGCGGCCGGTACGCCGTCCGGGTTGACCACACCGTCGACCAGGTCCACCAGTTCCTCGGCCGACTTCGCGGCCCGCAACGACGCCACGAACTCAGGCCGGACCAGCGCACGGGCCAGGCTCGACAACAGCTTCATGTGCTCCGACCCGGCACCGTCCGGTGCGGCGATCAGGAACACGAGGTCCGCCGGGCCGTCCGGCGCGCCGAAGTCGACCTTCGGTGCGAGCCGCGCGAACCCGATCGACGGTTTCTGCACCGCCGCCGAACGGCAGTGCGGGATCGCGATGCCGCCGGGTAATCCGGTGGCGGACTGTGCCTCCCGGGCCAGGGCGGCCGTCTTGAGCGCGTCGCGGTCACTGACGCGTCCGGCGTCGGCGAGCCGGCCCGCGATCCGGTCGATCACCGATTCCTTGTCGGTACCGGCGTCGACGTCGAGTAGGACCAGGTCGGTGCCGATGATGGCGTCGGGGTTCGTCATGTGTATCGCCTTCTGTTCAGGGACGGGCCGGGTACGGCGAGATGGGGGTGACCGCAACGTCGTCGAGGTCGATCTGGGCGGGGGAGGGCAGCGCCGAGCCCGGCAGCGCGGCGGCGCCGCTGCCGTAGGCGACGGCCATCTGCAGTCGTTGCGGTGGCTGCGCCCCGGCGACGTCGGCGCGCACATAGCCCGCGAGGGAGGAGTCACCGGCGCCGACGGTGCTCCTGGGCTTGATCGGGGGCGGGGTGGCCAGCCAGCTGCCGGTGTCGTCGACCAGCACGGCACCCGCGGCGCCGAGGGTCGCCAGCACGGTGCGGGCACCACGGTCGATGAGCTGCCGGGCGGCGCTGACGACGGGATCCGGATCACCCTGCGCCAGAGCGGCTTCCAGGTCCCCGGCCGCCGCCCCGGCCAGGCCGGCGAGTTCCTCGGCGTTGGGCTTGATCAAGTCGGGTGCGGCGCGGCCGAACTCGGCCGCCAGCGCGGCCAGTGGCGCGTCGGAGGTGTCCACCGCCACCTTGCAGTCGAAGGGCTGTAGCCGGGCCACCACCTCGGCGTACCAGCTGTCCGGCATTCCGGGCGGCAGTGAACCCGAGAGCACCACCCAGCGCGCCGATGCGGCGCGGTCGAGAATCGCCGCCGTCAGTGCGGCCAGCGCGGCCGGGTCGATCACCGCTCCGGGCTCGTTGATCTTCGTTGTGGTGCCGTCGGATTCGGTGATCGTGAGGTTGGTGCGCACCGCGCCATCCACTGGTACCGAGTGGAACGGCACGCCGCAGGACTGCAGGGCGGACAGGATCGGGTCGCGCCCGCCCGCCGGCAGGATGGCAAGGGTGTCGAGGCCGGCGAGGGTGAGGGCGCGCGCGACGTTGACCCCCTTGCCGCCGGGTTCGGTGGACACCGACTGCACGCGGTGCACGGCACCGCGCACGAGCTGGGCCGGCAGTGTGACCGTACGGTCGATGCTCGGGTTGGGCGTGACCGTGACGATCATGACTGTCCTCCTGCCACCATTCCTGCCACGAGTACTTCCACGCCCCGCTCGGTCAACTGTGCGCGGTCGGCCGGGCTGATCTCGGCATCGGTCACCAAGGCGTCGACGCTTTCGATCGGGGCGAAGCTGACGAACTCCTCGCGGCCGATCTTCGACGAGTCGGCCACCACCACGACGTAGTTGGCGCAGCGCACCATGGCCCGCTTGACCGCCGCCTCGTCGCTGTCGGGGGTGGACAGGCCGTGCCGCACGCTGATGCCGTTGGCGCCGATGAAGGCGATGTCCACCCGCAGCGTGTCCAGCGCCCGCAGCACCGGTTCGCCGACGGCGGCCTGGGTCAGGCCGCGTACCCGCCCGCCCAGCAGCTGCAACGTCACCGATCCCATCGTGGCCAGGCGGGCCGCGATGGGCACCGCGTTGGTCACCACCACCAACTCCCGGCCCGGGGGGAGCATGGCCGCCACCCGGGCGGTGGTGGTGCCGGCGTCGAACAGCACGGTGGCTCCGGAGAGCGGCAGGAACTCGGTCGCCGCCCGGGCGATCGCCTCCTTGTGATCGGCCCGGGTGATCTCGCGTTCGTCGACACCGGGTTCCACGACGTGCAGCGCCCGCACCGGTACCGCTCCGCCGTGGACCCGGCGCAGCAGTCCGGCGCGGTCGAGGACGGCGAGGTCCCGGCGCACCGTCTCGGTGGTGACGTCGTAGGCGTGGGCCAGTTCGGTCACCGACGCCCGGCCCTGGGACAGGACCTGGGCGGCGATCGCCTGCTGACGCTCTTCCGGGTACACGGTTCTCCGATTGTGTTGGTTCCGGTAGGGAATCGATGTTGCTTCGTGTTGTTTTACTCCCGTTCGTGTTGACCTGTCAACGTTTTGTTGTAATCTGGTTCACATGTCCGCGTCTTCAGCGCCTACCTCACTGCCGAACTCCACCGGCGCCGTGCTAACCGGGGTTCCGGTGGTCCCGGGCGTCCGGTTCGCCCCCGTGATCCGCCCCGGCCGACTGCCCGCGCTGGACGACCTCGACCCGGGCGGCGAGGTCGCCGAGGCCGACCGGGACGCCGAGGCCGCCCGCTTCATCGCGGCGGCCGCGGCGGTCGCCGCCCGGCTGCGGGACCGTGCGGCGGCCGCGACCGGGGTGGCCTCCGAGGTGCTGGCCGCGACCGCCATGCTGGCCCAGGACCGGGCTTGGCTGGGTGCGGCCGAGAAGCGGATCGCCGAGGGCAAGCCCGCGGTGCGGGCCACCGGTGCGGCGGTCGACCAGTTCGTCGAGCTGTTCACCCAGGTCGGCGGCCTGATGGCGGAACGCGTGACCGACCTGCGAGACATCCGGGACCGGGTGGTCGCCGAGCTGAGCGGCCTTCCGGAGCCCGGTGTGCCGGTGCCGGCGGAGCCGTCGATCCTTTGCGCCGAGGACCTGGCGCCCGCCGACACCGCGGGGCTGGACCCGGCGCTGGTGGTCGGCCTGGCCACCACCCTGGGCGGCCCGACCAGCCACACCGCGATCATCGCGCGACAGCTCGGCATCCCCTGCGTGGTCGCGGTCAACGGGCTCGACGACGTCCCCGCGGGCACGCCGGTCCTGATCGACGGCACCCGCGGCCGCGTGACGCTCTCGCCCGAACCGGCCGCGGCGCAGGCGGCGGTGCGGGCGGCCGACGAACTGCTGGCGGCGATGGCCGGGTGGACCGGGCCGGGGGCGACGGCCGACGGTCATCCGGTGGCGATCCTGGCCAACGTGCAGGACGGTTCGGCGGCCCGCGCGGCCCGGGAGACACCGGCCGAGGGCGTCGGGCTGTTCCGTACCGAATTGTGCTTCCTCAACCGCGACACCGAACCCACCGTCGAGGAGCAGACGGCGATCTACGCCGAGGTGTTCGAGGCCTTCGAAGGCCGCAAGGTCGTCATCCGCACCCTGGACGCCGGATCGGACAAGCCGCTGAAGTTCGTCGGTCATCCCGATGAGGCCAACCCGGCGCTCGGGGTGCGCGGCATCAGGATCGCCGACGGCAATCCCGCCCTGCTCACCCACCAGCTCGAGGCGATCGCGGGGGCGGCGGCCCGCACCGGCACCGCGCCCTGGGTGATGGCACCGATGATCGCCACCGACGACGAAGCCAGGCGCTTCGCGGAGCGGGCACGCGAGTACGGCCTGG
>JAGQTU010000072.1 GCA_020438865.1 Mycobacterium sp. | reverse complement strand
ATCGAGGATCGATTTCGCCGCCATCCGCTCGCCGAGGTAATCACCAGCCTGCCCGGCATGGGCTTTCGGCTCGGCGCCGAGTTCCTGGCCGCTGTCGGTGATCCCGCGTTGATCGGCTCGGCCGATCAACTCGCCGCCTGGGCCGGTCTGGCCCCGGTATCCAAGGATTCCGGAAAACGCACCGGTCGACTGCACACCCCCAAGCGCTACAGCCGCCGACTGCGCCGGGTGATGTACATGTCCGCTCTCACCGCGATCCGATGCGACCCGCACTCCAAGGTCTACTACCAGCGCAAACGAGACGAAGGGAAACGGCCGATCCCGGCCACCCTCTGCCTGGCGCGGCGCCGCACCAACGTCCTCTACGCACTCATCCGCGACAACCGCACCTGGCAACCCGACTCACCCCCAATCACCAAATCCGCGGCTTGACTTCTTCATTGAGAGTCCTTTCGGGAGATGGCCGACCGCCTGCCGGTCGGCTCGCCGAAAGCGGGGATCGCCCGGGCGGAGGGGTCGGGGGAGGGCGCAGGGGCCGGGAGGCGAATCGGGCGGCCCGCTTCGGGCGGCGCGCGTGAGCGCCTGCCGCCCGAATGCGGTTGGGCCGTCGATGTTCGCCGGTGCCGCGCGGCCGCGCAGCGAGACGCGCGAGGTCCGTGGCGCGTGACCTCGACCTCACCGGGTGCCCGGGGGATCAGACTGCGCGGCGCTGACGGCACACATCACCTACCTGGAAACCCGTTGGGGGGCAACGCCGGAACGGCGTTTCCGCTTGCCGCACGCACGACCAAGGGGGCCGGCTCCTGGGCCGGCCCCCTCGTTCGCCGTGCGGGATCAATCGTCCTCGGCGGCGTCCTCCTTTGCGGGGTTGGCGATCTCGTCATAGAGGTCGTCGGCCTTCTTGCTACCGACGATGACCTGCTCGATGTCGCTGAGGACGTAGCCGTTGGCCTCCAGGAACGCCAGGTAGTCGGCGTTGGACAGGCCGTTGCGCCATGGGGAGCTGCCTGCACCGCCCGATCGCCAGGCGTCCTTGGGGCAGCGGGATTCCAGACCGGCCAACACGAGCCCGAGCGCCACGACCTGGGCGCGCCCGTCGCCGTTGACGCCCAGCCCGTCGAGGTGGGTCGAGACGGCGTCGCGCCCACCGTGGGACTTCTCCCCGGTGGACAGTCCGAGCAGTTCGGCTGCGATCTCGGAGAGCCGGTAGTCGGTGATCAGGTGGGCGTCGTCGACCAGCGCCTTGGTGACGAACGAGGGTCCGCCTTTGACCGGGGTCTTGCGGGCCAGCAGGGTGGTGCGGATCCACTGCCGCCGCACTGGGATCGCCGCGTCGCCGAGCTTGTTCAGGGCGATGACCATCCGGCGTGCGCGGCGGTCGGCGTCGGCTTGAGCTTCGGCGTCGACGACTTGGTCGCTGACCGGTCCGCTGCTGCCGATGGCCTTCAGTCCGCTCAGGGCGGGAGCCAGGGTGAGGCCGGCGGCGGCGTAGTCCAGGCAGAACCACTCGGGTTCGATGACGGTCTTCTCGACCACGCTGTCGTAGTGCCGCAGGCCGTCCTCGGCCGCGTCGTCGCGGTTCCACTTGGTGTCATAGTCCAGGTCGTCCTCGTCAACACGCTCGCCGGTCTCCTTGTCGAAGTAGGCGATGCCTTCGGAGAGCCATGCGGCCCAGTGAGGGCCGGGCACGACCTGTTCCTCGGTGACTTCGCCGCCTTCGGCGGTGCACAGGTAGCGCAGTCCTACGCAGGTCAGGTCGCGCCAATTGGGGTAGGCGGTCAGGATCGTCACGCCCAGGCCCTGGTAGTGCTCGACCGCTTCGGCGTAGGCCTTGTCCGACTCGCGGTCCTTGCGCAGCTTGGACACCAGGTGGTCGAACCGCGCCGGGGGGGCGGTCAGCAGCTGGTCAACGGCGTCGTCGTCGTCGGCGAACTCCGCGACGATCGCGGCCTGTTCCAGGGTGAGCTGGCCTTCGCTAAGTGCGTCCATGGCGGCGCGGGACTTGGCTGCCGCTTCGGCCGACTGCACGACCGTCTTCTTGGTCGAGAGCATTTTTGCGACCTTGGTCACCGAGACCCCGGCGTCGAGCATGGCCTGGATGCCGCGTGCGCGCTGCGCCTCGGTCAGGTCAGCCTTCTGGTCGTTGAGAACGATCTGTTGGGCGATGCGCTCGACTTCGTACTCCCTGAAACTCGTTGCGGCACTGGGCAGCACGTAGGCCGGGATACTGGGGTGGCCGGCTTCACGGGCGGCGAGGGTGCGGCGCTGACCGTCGCGGACCAGCACGTTGCCGTCCTCATCGCGCACAGCCGTGATGGGCATCAGCACGCCGTGCTGCTTGATGCTGGCGATGAAGTCCTTGTCCAGGGCGGCGTCGGTGCGGACGTTGTCGCCGATGATGAGCGTGTGCGGATTGAGGTGTTCCAGTTCCCCGATGGGCTGCGGGGTTGCGTCCTCGGTGGTGTCGATCGCGGTCGGGATGGTGTCGGTCATGGTGACCCTCTCGTCGGGGGCTTGAACGCCCGCTCTTCTTGCCTTTCTGGCAATGACGAAGTGGGCCGGCATGAGGGCCACGAAAGCGGCAAGGCTCGGCAGTGAAAGTTTTCCGGCGAGCGCAGCGAGCGGTTCGGAAAAGTTTCACGGCCCGTAAGGGCCCGAGCCTTGCGCGCGTGGGCCGCCGGCCACACTCGGAAGCCAGAAAGGGCAAGCAATGGGGCACCGCCGGGCCCGCAGGGGTCGGCGGTGCTGGTGTAGGTTCTCACGCGTAGGTTCAAAATCTCACGGGTAGCTTCCAACGCCTTTCCAATTTGAAATTGCGATGAGACACGCCGATCGGAGTTCACCGGATCGGCCTTTTGAGTGCCAGTCTGTGTTGCATGACTTTGGTTTTGGGTACGGCCGAGCGGTAGCGGACGACCATGGTTTCGGCGGCCAAGACCGCTGTAACCGAGACGGTGCGGTACCGAACCGCACCGAATGCCGAAGTTTCTTCAGTCGCGCTGACCGACACCGATCCGGATGTCCTCGCAGGGGCTTTTCCGTGGCGCGAGTTTCGGTGGTATTCGGGGCAGAAGCACTACTCGGGTACGTACTGGTCGGCTACTGAGAGTCGGCACGTCATCTATGAATCGCGGTTGGAACTGGCCAGGCTGCTCTACGCGGATTTCGATCGTTCGGTACAGCGAATCTGTGCCCAGCCTTTTCTCCTATCTTGTGTCGTGAATAACGTTGAGCGGAAACACATTCCCGACTATTTCTTGATGACGACTAGCGGCCCGAAGGTAGTAGATGTGAAGCCCGCCCGGAGGTTGTCCGTGCCCGAAGTGGTATCGACCTTCGAGTGGACACGATCGGCGATCGAACGCCGTGGCTGGATGTACGAGGTGTGGAGCGAGCCCTGCGCTGTGGAACTCCACAATGTCCGCTTCCTTGCCGGATACCGAAGGCGAAACCTATTCGATCCAGCTCTGCTGACCGAGCTTCATTCAACTGTGACAGGAGGATTAACGATCGGCGAGGTCATCGAGGCGCCTTCCGCGTGGTCCACGCCCCAGGTGCGGTCGGCGCTATTCCACCTGTTGTGGTCGCAGGAGTTTGTGACCGACCTTCGAGCACGACTGAGTCCTAGATCGACACTTCAGCGAGGGGGTTGATGGAATGAGAAAGGCATCTGTCCGAATCGGGGTTGGGACGCGGCTGATCCTGGACGGTGAGGCGGCCTGTGTCGTCGCACTTGAACCAAGCCAGTCAGGGATCGAACTCACGATTCGTCTTGGATCGAGCGGCCAACGCGCGGAGCGAATTGCGTTGCGGGAACTCCTGGATAGTGGTCGTGCCCGCCTGATTGACGAAGTTGGCGACTCCGAGGGTCCCGCTGATCCGGCGGGTGTGGTTCTTGCCAAGCTGTCCGAGGTCGAGTTGGAGTCTGTGCGCTTCCGCGCGGCGCATGTCCGAGAGGTGCTCACCGGATACCGCTCCGGTCATGCCGACCTTTCCGCCGACGGTGAGCCGCGCCCCGAATTCGATCCGCACCGACCACTCATGCAGCGGTACCAATCCAAGGCTGCTGAGCTTGGCGTGACAGTACGCACCATCGGGAGTTGGGTGTCGAACTTCCGCGATCAGGGTGAAGCGGGGTTGGCGCCGACCCGAGACCCTGGAGCCGCTACTGGCCTGGGCGCGAAGGTTGATCCGCGGTGGACCGAAGCCGCGGTAGAGGTGATGGTCGAGCACACTGACCAGTCGCGGCCCTCGCAGACCATGGTCATCGACCGAACAAACGCCAGGGTCGTTGTCCGGTTTGGTGAGGGAGTCGTGGCATTGCCTTCACGGGCGACGGCGTTCCGCGTCCTGGGCGAGCTTGAGAATCGCTATCCGACCTTTCGCTTGAGTACGAAGCGGAATCGCGATATCGCCGACCGTCCAGACGGTGCCTACGGAAAACTGCGTCCGACCCGCCCAGGGGAATACCTGCTGATGGACACCACCCGACTTGATGTCTTCGCCCTCGACCCGTTCACACTGCGCTGGGTGCAAGCCGAGTTGACAGTCGGGATGGACTGGTACACCCGCTGTGTCGTCGGGATTCGGCTGACGCCTGTCTCGACGAAGTCGGTGGATGCAGCGGCGGTTCTTTACCAGGCCTACCGGCCACGGCCGGCCGGGAAGCAGTGGCCCGAGTACGCTGTCTGGCCCGAGCACGGTATCCCGCGCTCGGTGCTGATTGATGTCGATGCGATCGAAGGGCCCCCGTTCGGGGTGGCGGGGCCGGCGATCGCGCCTGAGACGATCGTGATCGACCACGGCAAGATCTATGTGTCTGAGCACCTGACCAGTGTGTGCCAGCGGATGGGGATTTCGATCCAGCCCGCGCGGCTGCGGACCGGTCGTGACAAGGGACCGGTGGAGCGGTTCTTCCGCACGATCCGGGAGGACTTGCTGCAGGCCTTACCGGGATACAAGGGTCCCGATGTTCATTCCCGTGGGCTGGATCCGGAGTCGGAGGCCTTCTTCTACCTTGATGAGTTGGAGGCGATCATCCGGGAGTGGGTGGCCATGGTGTATCACCACCGGCCACACGAGAGCCTTATCGACCCTCATGTGCCGGGACTACGGATGTCGCCGGCGCAGATGTTCGAACATGGTGTGGCTCGGGCGGGCTATATCGAGGTTCCGCGGGATCCCGATCTGGCCTATGAATTCCTCAAGACCGAGTTCCGTAAGGTCCAGCATTACGGCGTGGACTTCGGTGGCCGCCGCTGAGTGTGGTCACCTGTCTTGGCCCCAGTTGAGGCCGTTGTCGTCGTGAATGTCGGCTCCACCTAGGGGTGGTGGCTGCGCCTGATGGTGGGACGGCGTGTCGTCATCAATGTTGGCCCCACCCTGGTTGCGATCTTCGTGTCGGTGTTGGTGATGCGGAGGTCGGGGCGTGGCGAGGTCGCGGATGGAAGTGTTTGAACAGATCCGTCGGGATCGGCGTATTGAGGGGCTTTCGATTCGGGAGCTGGCTACCCGTCATGGGGTGCATCGGCGCACGGTGCGTCAGGCGTTGGCCTCGGCGGTGCCGCCGCCGCGTAAGCAGTACCCGTCGCGGTTGCGACCGGCGATCGACCCGTATGCCGGGATCATCGACGCGTGGCTTACGGCCGATCAAAGCGCACCGGTCAAGCAGCGCCACACCGCCCGGCGGATCTGGCAGCGTCTGGTCGCCGAGCACGGTGCGTCGTGCTCGGAGGTGACGGTCTCGCGGTATGTGGCCTGCCGGCGCGGCGAATTGGGGGTGAAGGGGGTAGAGGTGGCGGTGCCGCAGACCCATGAGCCGGGGGCTGAGGCTGAGGTAGATTTCGGGGAGTTCTGGGCACGCATCGGCGGTGAGTTGATCAAGTGCTGGATGTTCGTGATGAGGCTGTCGTGCTCAGGTCGGGCCTTTCATGTGGCTTTCACCACCCAGGCGCAGGAGGCGTTCCTGCAGGGACATGTGTTGGCGCTCAACCATTTCGGCGGGGTCCCCGCCCGGATCCGGTATGACAATCTCAAGCCGGCCGTGGTCAAGGTACTCAAGGGTCGAAACCGCATTGAGTCTGATCGGTTCGTCGCTTTGCGCAGCCATTACGGCTTCGACAGCTTCTTTTGTCGGCCGGGCAAGGACGGCGCTCATGAGAAGGGCGGGGTGGAGGGCGAGATCGGCCGTTTCCGGCGTCGGCATCTTGTTCCGGTGCCCGAGGTCGCTTCGCTGGCCGAGCTGAACCGGTTCATCGCGGCCGGGGATCTGCTCGATGACACCCGGGTGATCACTGGCCGCCCGCACACGATCGCCGAGGCCTTCGCCGCGGAAGTCCCACGGCTGCAGAATCTTCCGGTCGAGGAGTTCGACCCCGCGCTGGTGGTGCGGGCGCGGGTGGATCTGCGGGCGCGGGTCTGCGTGCGTCAGTGCCACTACTCAGTGCCGGCCCGTTACGCCGGCCGACGGTTGGCGGTGCGGCTGAGTGCCACCACCGTGGAGGTTCACGACGGGGCGAAACTCGTTGCGGCCCATGAACGGGCGGCGGGTCGCCACGTTGAGGTCTTGGCGTTGGATCACTACCTGGAAGTGTTGGCCGCCAAACCGGGGGCTCTACCCGGCGCGACCGCGTTGGCCCAAGCCAAGGCGAGCGGCGCGTTCACTTCCGCGCACCAACGCTTTTGGGATGCCGCCCGGCGGGCCCGTGGGGATGCTGCGGGCACGCGGGCGCTGATCGAGGTCCTGCTGGCCCATCGCAGCCTGCCCGCCACTGCGTTGCAGGAGGCGATGAGGACGGCCGTGGCCACCGGGATGTGCGATCCGCAGGTGGTGATCATCGAAGCCCGCCGAAACAGCCACGGTGAGGACCGCACTGCCGGGGCGGTGCCGATCGGGGTGTGGGCCCGCTATGACCGTCCGGCCCCGACCCTGGCCGGCTACGACGTGTTGCTGACCGGAAGTGAGGGATGACCCGTCGATGAGTACCCGCAGTGATGAAGCCGCGCTCGCGGCGATCGGCGCCGCCGCCAAGGAGTTACGGCTTCCCACTTTGCGTGCCGAGGTGGCGCGGGTGGCGGAGATCGCCACCCGCGAGCACCAGTCCTATCTCGTGTTCCTGTCGGAGTTGCTGGCCGCCGAGGTCGACGACCGGGCCGAGCGCCGCCGCGCCCGCCGGATCGCCGATGCGAAATTCCCTCGCCTGAAACGGCTGTCGGAGTTCAACGTCGACGCGGTGAAGACCATTCACGCCGCTCAGCTGGGCACCCTGGCTCACGGCCACTACCTGTCCGCCGGGGAACCCGTGGTCCTGCTCGGTGACAGCGGCACCGGCAAAACCCATCTGCTCATCGGGTTGGGCCTGGCCGCGTGCGAGCAGGGCCGCCGGGTGCGCTACACGACCTGCGCCCAACTGGTCAACGAACTCGTCGAAGCCGCCGATGAGCGTGTTCTGTCACGGGTGGTGGCTCGCTACGGCCGCCTGGATCTGCTGCTGCTCGACGAGGTCGGGTACGTCCAAATCGACCACCGCGGAGCGGAATTGCTGTTTCAGATCATCACTGAGCGGGAGGAAAGAGCCAGTATCGCTTTGGCGAGTAATTTGCCGTTTAGTGAATGGGGAGCCGTGTTTCCCGACCCCCGGCTGGTCGCCGCGATTGTCGACCGTATCACCTTCAACGCACACATCCTGGAAACCGGCACCGAGTCCTATCGGCTGCGGACATCCAAGAGCGTTGCGCGGCGAAGCAAGACCGGCTGAGCCGGGGAAGACGATCACTCGGGAGAATCGCAGCACTGCTCTGATGAGCAGGAGGTGTCGCTCAGAGGTGTTGGGCCGCAGCAGTTCCGGCCTTCCCATGCCTCACGCCCTTCACGGACCGCGACGGCGGCGATGACCAGCGCGGCGATCGGATCGGCCCACGACCACCCGAACAGGCTGTTGAGTCCAAGGCCAACCAGCAGAACCCCAGACAGGTAGGTGCACAACAAGGTTTGCTTGGAATCGGCCACCGCCGAACGGGATCCAAGTTCCCGCCCGGTGCGGCGCTGAGCCCATGACAACAGCGGCATCACCACCAGGCTCACCGCCGCCAGCACGATCCCCACGATCGAGGGCCGCGGTTCGGCATAGCCGAACAACGCCCGCACGGACTCCACGGTGACGTAGGCGGCCAAGGCGAAAAACGACAGCGCGATGACCCGCAACGCGGCTTTCTCCCGGGCCTCGTGGTCGGGCCTGGAAAACTGCCAAGCCACCGCCGCCGCCGAGGACACCTCGACCACCGAGTCCAAACCGAACCCGATCAACGCGGTCGAGGACGCCTGCGCCCCGGCGGTGATCGCCACGACGGCTTCGATCACGTTGTAGCTGATCGTCGCGGCCACCAACATCCGGATCCGCCGCGCCAGCACCTGCCGCCGACCCGCATCCGCCACCACGACGCCGGGTTGGTGGTCAACACTCATCGGAAATCCCCGGTGCAACTGTCGATTCCATAAGACGGGCACAGCGCCACCGCCTGGCCGGTGGACTGCAACACCGCCTCGGCGGCGGCCAACACATCGACCAGAGCGGGCTGAGACAATCGGAACACCGAGGCCCGGCCCACCGGCTCGGAGTCGACCAGACCGCACTCCTTGAGGCAGCCCAGATGCTTGGACACCGTGGACTGGGCCAACCCGACTTCCTCGACGAGCTCGCCCACCCGGGCCTGCCCAAGGGCCAGGCGGCGCAGGATCGCCAGCCGCGTGGGATCACCGAGCGACCGGAACAACGCCGCCGCCGGCGCCAACTCCACCCTGCTCACCGCACCGGACACCACACAAATCGCCATTTAGCGATGTTATCGGCATTTAGTGACATTCGGCCCTGTTTGGGTGGAGACCCACGGAGACATTCTGGTGAGGGACTGCGTTGATGAAGGGAGAACGGTGATGTGCGGTAACGGCGGCATGTGGCACCACGGCTACGGCGGCTGGGGCTGGGGCTGGGGCGGTTGGATTCTGACTGCGATGGTCATGACCCTGTTCTTCGCCCTGGTGATCACCGCGATCGTGGCATTGGTGCGCTACCTGGGCGGCCCCGGACACCATCACGGACCAACGGGACACGGTCTACAGCCCGGGCGCAGACCCGAAGACATCCTCGCCGAACGCTTCGCCCGAGGAGAGGTCGACGACGAGGAATACCGTCGCCGCGTCGCACTGCTGCGGGAACACCAGTGAAGCCCCGCCTGCGCACCGGCCTGTTGATCGGTGCCGCCTCCCTGGCCCTCGGGATCGGCACCACCGCCGCGATGGCCGGTGCCGGAGCCGGACCCGGCTTCGCCCCGATGGCCGGACCAGGGTTCGGCGGACCCATGCCCGCTCAGCCCCCGGCCTGCACCCCGCCTGCCTTGGCTGGAGCGGTCGTGGACGTCACTGCTTCCGACATGGGCGCCATGATGGGCCCTGGGATGAACGGCGGACCCATGATGGGCCCGGGCGGGATGATGGGCCCAGGGATGAACGGCGGACCCATGATGGGGCCCGGAATGATGGGCCCCGGGATGAACGGCGGACCCATGATGGGTCCTCAAGGTGCGTGGCCCAATAGCCCCGGGATGGGGATGGGCATGATGCGCCTGACCATCAACCCGACCTCAGTGCCCGCCGGCCAGGTCTCCCTGCGGGTCGCCAACAACGGCTGGCTTCCCCACGAAGTCATCGTCCTGCCCCTCGGGCCGGGCCAGAACCCCGGCCAACGGTTCATCGGCAGCGACTGGAAAGTCGACGAAGCCGGCAGCCTGGGCGAAGCCGCCCGAACCTGCGGCGCCGGTGAAGGCGACGGCATCGCTCCCGGAACCATGGGCTGGACCACCCTCACCCTCGCACCCGGACGCTACGAACTGCTCTGCAACATCGCCGGCCACTACGGCTCGGGCATGTACACCGAGCTCGACGTCACGCCCAGCAGATAACCCCGAGCGTCGCCCCCATCGTCGACGACGTCTCAAGAACCGCTGTCCGTTAAGGCACCGGCCAAGGGGGCAGGCTCGTGGGGCGGTCCCTGCCCAGGGCTTCGGCTGCTTATCGGCGAGAGGTCCGTTGCGCGTCGCAGAGCCCCTGGAGTGCAGGGATTCCGACGGGTTCGACGGCGAGCAGGGGAACGAGGGCGATCCTGTCGGCGTACTCGTTTTTGACTTTGGTGATCTGCGGAACCTCTGCGGCCGCGCGGCGCCGCAGCAGCGGTGCGGTCGGCTCGGCGGCGGCCAGGGAGTTGTTGATGACCCATGCCCAGGGGTGGATCTGGGCGCGTTCGAGTTCGGTCTGCAGGCCGGCTGCTTCCAGGACGGGGGTGGTCTCGGCGAGCGCGACGATGATGACCTTGGTGAGTTCGGGGTCCTGCAGCCGCATCAGGGGTGTGGTGAAGTGGCGGTCGCCGAGTTGGCGGGCGACTTCCCGGTGATAGGAGCCGGTGGCATCCAGCAGAAGCAGGGTGTGGCCGGTGGGGGCGGTGTCGACGACGACGAAACGGCGTCGCGATTCGGCGATGACTTTCGAGAACGCTTGGAAGACAGCGACTTCCTCGGTGCACGGGGAGCGCAGGTCTTCAGCGAGCATCAGCCGTCCCTGCTCATCGAGGCTGGCGCCCTTGGTGGCCAGGACGTGCTCGCGGTAGACGCGGGTGGCCTCGACGGGGTCGATGCTGGACACCGTCAGGTTGTCCAGGGTGCCGTGCAGGGTGTCGGTGAGGTGCCCGGCGGGGTCGGTGGTGGTCAGGTGCACGGGGTGGCCGCGCTGGGCCAGCGCGACGGCGATGGCGGCGGCGACGGTGGTTTTGCCGACTCCGCCCTTGCCCATGCACATGATCAATCCCTTATCGCCGTTGGCGATCTGGTCGATCAGCGCGGCCAGCGGAGCGTCGGGTACCTCGACCGGGGGTTGCTCGGGTTGCCCTGTGGTGGTGTCGGGGGTGAACAAGGTGGCCAGGGCGTCGAGGCCGACAATGTTGGTGGCCTTGAGTTCGACTTGGTCTAGCGGCAGGGCGCGCAGTTCGTCGGGAAGGGCGGCGATGGCCAGCTGCTCACGGCGGTAAATCGCCGACGCCAGCGGGTCGCCGTCGACGGCCGGGGCGGGCAGGACTCCGTTGATCACCACGTACTGGTGGGTCAACCCGATCGCGGCCAGTTCGCGGTGGGTGCGGGTGATCTCGGCCAGGGTCGATCGCTGGGCGCGGGCGACCAGGACCAGTCGGGTGCGCTGCTGATCGGCCAGCGCCTCGACGGCGGCGGCGTACACGGTGCGCTGCTTTTCCAGCCCGGCGAGCGGACCCAGGCAGGAGGCGTCGCCCTTGCCCTCGTTGAGGAAGTCCGTCCAGGACCCGGGCAGCTGCAGCAACCGGATGGTGTGCCCGGTGGGGGCGGTGTCGAACAGGACGTGGTCGTACTGACCGATGCGGCCTTCGGAGTCGGTGAGCAGTTCGGTGAACTCGTTGAACGAGGCGATCTCGGTGGTGCACGACCCGGAGAGCTGTTCGGTGATCGAGGCCAGTTCCGCCTCGGGCAGCAGCCCGCGGACCGGTCCGACGATGCGTTCCCGGTAGGCCTCCGCGGCCTGGTCGGGGTCGATCTCCAGCGCCGCCAACCCCGCAACGTCGGGGATGTCGGTGATGGTGTTGCCGATCGTCAACCCGAACACCTGCCCGACGTTGGAGGCCGGGTCGGTGCTGACCAGCAGCACCGTCTTACCCCGGCCGGCCAGGGTGATCGCGGTGGCACAGGCGACCGAGGTTTTACCGACCCCACCTTTGCCGGTGAAGAACAGAAAGCGCGGCGGATCGGCGAGGAACTTCATCACAGAAGTAATCCCTTTGCGGTAGTGGATCTTCCGATGCCGCTAGAGGGCTTCGGCGATCGCGGTGAGCAGCGCGGGTTTCCCTTTGGCCCCGACGATGCGGGTGACGGGCTTGCCGTCCTTGAACAGGATCAGGGTGGGGATGGAGATCACCTGAAACTCCCGGGCGGTGGCCGGGTTGGCGTCGACGTCGAGTTTGGCCACCCGCAGCACCCCGGCCTTCTCCGCGGCGATCTCGTCCAATACCGGGGCGACCATCTTGCACGGACCGCACCAGGGCGCCCAGAAGTCCACCAGCACCGGGGTGGTGCTGTTCAGGACATCGGCGGCGAAGGAATCATCGGTGACGGTCAGCGGGCTCATGGGTGTGCTCCGATCATCTCGCTGGTGTGGTGGGTGTCGGCGAGCCAGCGTTCGGCGTCGATCGCGGCCGCGCAGCCGCTGCCGGCCGCGGTGATCGCTTGGCGGTAGGTGCGGTCCACCAGATCCCCGGCGGCGAACACCCCGGGCAGGGAGGTGGCCGTGGTGCGGCCGTGAACCTGGACATACCCGTCGGCGTCGACCTCGACGGCGTCGCGCACCAATTCCGAGCGCGGGTCGTGGCCGACGGCGATGAACACCCCGGTCACCGGCAGGGTGGACTCCTGCCCGCTGACGATGTTGCGCACTCGCAGCCCGCTCACCGTCGACGCACCCTCCACGGCGACGACGGTGGTGTTGGTCAGGAAGGTGATCTTCTCGTTGGCCCGCGCCCGCTCCAGCATGATTTTGGAGGCGCGGAACTCCTCGCGGCGGTGCACCAGGGTGACGCTGCGGGCGAACCGGGTCAGGAAGGTGGCTTCCTCCATCGCCGAGTCCCCGCCGCCGATCACGGCGATGTCCTGGTCCTTGAAGAAGAAGCCGTCACAGGTCGCACACGCGCTGACCCCGCGGCCCAACAGCTCCTGCTCCCCGGGCACACCGAGGTAACGCGCGGCAGCCCCCATGGCCAGAATGACCGCGCGGGCCCGATGGGTCTGTCCGCCGGCGGTGAGGACTTCCTTGACCGGCCCGTCCAGCGACACCGATTCCACGTCCTCCATCTGCAGATCGGCACCGAACCGCAGCGCCTGCTCGCGCATCTCCTCCATCAGTTCCGGGCCCTGGATGCCGGTGCGGAAGCCCGGAAAGTTCTCCACCTCGGTGGTGGTCATCAGGGCACCGCCGAACGAGGTGCCCTCGAAGACAAGGGGATTCAGCTCGGCGCGGGCGGTGTAGATCGCCGCGGTGTACCCGGCCGGGCCGGATCCGATGATGATGACGTCATGCACAGGCTCGGTGCTCATCTGCAGTTCTTTCGTGTCGCTGTCGGCGAGGTTCGGGGTTAGCAGCAGCTGGAGGCGGCACCGCCGCAGCAGCCGCCCTCCGAACCGGTGGCGGTGATGCCCAAACCGCCACCGGCGGGGACTGCGACCTGGGCCAGTCCGGCCCAGGTGGCCAGTTGGGCCCGGTCGGGGTACCGGCCGGTCATCGCGGTGACACCGTCAACCAGGACCAAAGGCAGTCCGGCCGATCCGGACAGATGCAGGAAGGTTTTGGCGGCCTCGTTGTCGGCGAAGGCCTGCGGTTCGCTGGCCAGGTTGTAGCGGGTGATGTCACCGCCCTGGCTGCGGATGAAATCCATGTCCGCGGAGAAGGTCACCAACTGCTGGTCGACGTCGTCTCCGCACACCCCGGTCGCACAGCACAACGCGGGCTCGAATACCTCGATCTTGCTCATCAGTTTCTCCTTATCGGTTTGGGCGACAGCCGGATTCAGTTCATGAGCCAATGTTTGGACGCGGGCGGCGATGTCGTCGCGGATCAGCCGCATCCGCTCGATCCCCTCGATGCCCCGCTCGGAGGGCTCGTCGGTGTCCCAGGTCTCAAACCGGGTTCCCGCCACCGGCTCGACACGGGCCTGACGGCCCAGGACAACCACCACATCAACGTCGCGGACCAGGGCCGGGTCGATCGTCTTGGGGTACTCGGCGCTCATGTCGGCACCCACCTCCCGCAGCGACTCCTCCGAAAGCGCGTTGAGGGCCGTGCCCGGGTCGGTGCCCGCCGAGTGCACCTCGATCCGGTCACCCGCCAGTTGGCGCATCAACCCCGCCGCCATCTGGGATTTGCCGCTGTTGGACTGACAGACGAACAGCACCTTCGGTGTCGTCATCACCGCGACTAGCTGGAGGCGCTCGCGGGCAAGAGCTCGGCGACCAGGGCTTGCACCCGGGTCTTGATCTCATCGCGGATCGGGCGCACCGCCTCGATGCCCTTGCCGGCCGGGTCCTCCAGTTTCCAGTCCCGGTAGCTGATCCCCGGGAAGACCGGGCAGGCGTCCCCACACCCCATCGTGATCACCACATCGGAGGTTTCGACCGCCTCGTGGGTCAGCATTTTCGGTGTCTGGTCGGAGATGTCGATACCAACCTCGGCCATCGCCTCCACCGCCGCGGGGTTGACCCGCTCACCGGGATCGCTGCCGGCGGAACGGACCTCGATGGCGTCCCCGCCCAGCGAGCGCAGGAAGCCGGCGGCCATCTGAGAACGGCCGGCGTTGTGGATGCAGACGAACAACACACTCGGACGAGAAGCCATATCGGGCAACGCCTTTCTCTTGTTTAACAGGGGCTGATGGGTGGGCAGAGTCAGGTCCGGGCGGTCGCCGGGAAACGTCGGCGCAGGGCCAGGGACACATAGACCAGGGCGACCAGGACCGGCACTTCGATCAGCGGGCCAACCACCCCGGCCAGCGCCTGCCCGGACGCGGCGCCGAAGGTGGCGATGGCCACCGCGATCGCGAGTTCGAAGTTATTGCCCGCCGCGGTGAACGCCAGCGTGGTGGTTCGGGCATAGCCCAGGCCCAGGGCGGCACCCAGCAGGAACCCACCGCCCCACATGATCGCGAAGTAGGCCAACAGGGGCAACGCGATACGGGCCACATCCCACGGCCGGTTGGTGATCTGATCGCCTTGCAGCGCAAAGAGAATCACGATCGTGAACAGCAGCCCGTAGAGCGCCCAGGGACCGACCTTTGGCAGGAACACGCTCTCGTACCACTGGCGGCCCTTAGCCTTCTCCCCGATACGGCGGGACAGATAGCCGGCCAGCAGGGGGATGCCCAGGAAGATCAGCACCGACTTGGCGATCTGCCACGGCGAGGTGGAGATCCCCGCCTGCTCCCAGCCCAGCCAACCCGGCAGCACCGACAGGTAGAACCAGCCCAGCACCGCGAACATCAGGACCTGGAACACCGAGTTCAAAGCGACCAGCACCGCGGCGGCCTCGCGGTCCCCGCAGGCCAGATCGTTCCAGATGATCACCATGGCGATGCACCGGGCCAATCCGACGATGATCAGCCCGGTGCGGTATTCCGGCAGATCCGGCAACATCAGCCAGGCCAGCCCGAACATCAGCGCCGGACCAAGCACCCAGTTCAACACCAGCGAACTGAGCAGCAGCTTGCGATCCCCGGTCACGGTGTCGAGGCGGTCATAGCGCACCTTGGCCAGCACCGGATACATCATGATCAACAAGCCCAGGGCGATCGGCAGGGAGATCCCGTCGATCTGCACCTTCTCCAAGGCGGTGTTCAGACCCGGAATCCAGCGGCCTAACAGCAGGCCCGCGGCCATCGCCAGACCGATCCACACCGGCAGATAGCGATCCAGCGTGGACAGCCGACCCGCCACGTGCGCGTCGGCGTTCACAGTGTCGGTCATGCTGAAATCCCTTCCGTCGCAGCTGAATCAGTCCCGGCGTTCAGCAGCGTCGACAGCATCGCCAGCGCCTCGGGAACCACCGCGTAATACACCCACGACGCACGGCGTTGCGAGGTCAGCAGGCCAGCATCCCGCAGGACCTTCAAATGGTGCGAGACCGTCGGCTGAGACACCTCCACCCCCGCAGAGATGTCACATACGCACGCCTCACCACCGGCATGGCTGGCCACCGAACTGAGCAACTGCAGCCGAACCGGATCGGCGAGTGCTTTGAACTTCGCCGCCAGACCGACGGCAGCAGCCATACTCAACGGCTCGGCCACCAGCGGGACCACCGGACAGCAACCGGCCGCTTGCTTCGACATGAGTCGATATTGACAAAGATCGAATCCCGGCGCAAATGAACGTCTGGCGAACAGGAGTACTCCAACTCTCAGTTCCACCGCCGCGCTATTGCAGCCATCCGCGAGATGCGCTCCGAGCCCCGGCCAACGTAATAGCCCTAGTACCGGGGCCAGTATTCGCGACGATTAGTGGGGCCGAATCACTTGACGAGACGCACGCCGCTATAACGGTGCGGCCCTTGACCCCTACCGGAACCTGACAAGCCCGTATAAGGGTAAGGCGAAGGGCCGCTGGCCGATTCACCACGACCCCGACGATGTCGCCCGCGTTTATTTCCGCGATCCGCAGTCCGGCCAGTGGCACACCCTGATGTGGGAGCACGCACCGGCGATGCAGATGCCGCTCAGCGAGGACGCTTTGGCGTTCGCCCGCAAACTCGCCGCGGCCAACTACACCTACCCGGATGACCGCCTGGCGATCGCCGACTTGTTGGAGCGATGGAATCTGGGGTTGGGAACAACGCCGGCTGAACGTCGGATGGCGCTGCGGTTATCGCGGGAGGCGTTGCTGATCGAGAGCGGCGGGCCGCAGGATCAGGTCGCCACGTTGCCCTCGGTGGCCAAGGTCCTGGCGACCGCGGGCCCACCTCCTGCAGTGAGTGCCGATGACGCCGCCGGGGAGCCGGATCCCGAGACCGGTGATGACGACGACGCCGATGACCTTGAGGAGGTCCTGGACGACTTCTACTCCGATGCTCTCGAGGACGCCTGATGGCGACCAAAACCCCGGCGCAGCAGGCACTGTCGGAGAACAGGGTGGACAATCTCACCCTGGCGCGCAAGGAAGGTTGGCAGCGTTTCGTCGAGACCCCCGCCCGCATCCAACCCGAGCCCCTGACCCGGGCCGAGTTGGAATCGCTGAGCGAAGAGGCGTTCGAGGACTACAACAGGCAACGCCGCGAATGGCACGCCAATCTTGGGCCGATCAAGACCCCGCAGTTGGCCGAACTGCAGGAAAACATCTACGACATCGTCGACAGCAACGCCCAGGACGGCGACAAAGCCAAAGGGGCGATCGCCATCGACGCCTTCCCCGGGCTTGGGAAGACGACCGCGGTGTTGGACTTCGCCAAGAAGTATCACCGCCGCGAAATTAAGGAGCGGGGCACCATCACCAGCGAGGGTCACGAGCGCTGGCCGGTGTGCCGGGTGGGGTTGACCGGCAACACCGGCATGGTGGAGTTCAACCGGGCCATGCTGGCCTTCTTCGCCCACCCCGGGGTGTCCCGCGGCAACGCCGCCCACTTCGCCCACCGCGCCCTGGACTGTGTCCTGGCTTGCGAAACGCGGCTGCTGATCGTCGATGATCTGCATTTCCTGCGGTGGCGCAACATCGTCGGGGTGGAGATCAGCAACCATTTCAAATACATCGCCAACGAGTTCCCCGTCACCTTGATCTTCGTGGGCGTCGGGCTTGCCGCCCGGGGCCTGTTCTCCGAGGGGCACTCCTACGAGGACGCGGTGATCGCCCAGACCGGACGCCGCACCACCAAACTCGACCTGAACCCGTTCGTGATCAACACCGAGGCCGGCCGGCGCGAGTGGCGCCAACTCCTGCTGGCCTTGGAACAGCGGATCGTGCTGGCCGACAAGCGGCCCGGCATGCTCGTCGATGACCTGTCTGACTATCTCTTCGCCCGCAGTACCGGACACATCGGGTCGCTGATGACGCTGATCAACCGGGGCTGTCAGCGGGCCGTGCGCAGCGGGGCCGAGAACCTCACCCGCGACCTGCTGGACCTGGTCAAGAACGACGCCGCGTCGGAGAAGGGCCGCCAGGAACTGCAGACCGCCTTCGAGTCAGGCAGGTTGACCACCCGGCTTGGCAGAGCCGGATGAGCGCGGTACGGAGCCTGCCGATTCGGCTGGCACCCATCGCGGGGGAAGGGCTGGATTCCTGGCTGGAGGCGCTGGCTCACCGCACCGCCACCGCATTCGGCGACCTGCTGGCTGCGGTGGGTCTCAATCCCTACCACGGGACGGCCACCAACGGCTGGATCGTCGCACTCGCCCCCGAGCAGGCGTCCACCATCACCGCCGCTACCGACGTAAGCCCCGACGTGCTGACCACGATGACCCTGGCTCATTACGCGGGCAGGGCGGTCAACATCGACTCCCAGACACCCACGCTGAAGCGGGCCTTCCCGTGGGGAAACGCCCACGGATCGCGCTACTGCCCGGCCTGCCTGACAGACACCGGCGGGCGTTGGCAGTTGTCGTGGCGGCTGGGCTGGAGCTTCGCCTGCACCACCCATCACAGGCTGCTGGTCGACACCTGTCCGCGCTGCGGCGCTGTCCCGCGCCGCCGCACCCATGTCGGGGATCTCATCCCCAACATCGGATGCTGCGCTCGTCCGGCCCCCCACGCCACCGGCCGAACCCCGGCTCGCTGCGATGCCGACCTGACCGCCGCCGATGCCGCTGTGCTGGGCCCTGACCACCCGGCCATCCGGGCCCAGCGCACCGTCAACACCATCCTCGACCACCCGACCGCCGCCATGGGTGTGTACCGGCACCTGCCCCAACCGCGAATCAACGTCCTGGCCGATATCCGCGCCGTCGCCGGCAGGGCTTTGTCCTACGGAACAGCACAGGACCTCGCAAGGATCGTGCCCGCCGACCTCCTCGCCGCCTACCATCGGGCCCGCAGCAACTCCGATCCCCGAGCCGACATCGCCCCGACGCCGACCAAACCCGGGCTGGCCGCGCCGGCCCAGGCGGCCACCGCCGCCGTCGGGGTGCTCGCCGCGCTGCACGCGCTGGACGTCGACTCCGTTGCCGCCGGGGGCGACGCGCTGCGGTGGCTGGTGAGCACCTCGCGGCAGCGAGGACTACAGGTCAGCGCCACCAACATCGGGTGGGGAAAGAACACAACCGCGGTGCTGAGCGGGATCCAACTCGCCGCGCTGGGACCCTTGCTCAAGCCCAGCGACCAACTGCGCTACCGGATCGGCTCGGTGCTACCGGGCTACCCCACAGCCTCGGCCGCGCCACCCTTCCCGCCCGCCCGACTACCGACCATGCTGTGGCCGGCGTGGTCGCTTCGCCTGGCAATCCCGCACTGCCACCAATGGCAGCTACGCCCCGCCCTGTCAGCTGTGCTTCTGCTCGTCAACAGCCGATTCACCCTTGACGAGGCGACCCGCCTCATCGGCAGTCCGCTCGAGGGCCAAGACATCTCCCGGGTTCTGCGACTTCTGGAAAAGCACGACCAGTGGCACAACATCCGTGCCGCCCTGATCGGCATGGCGGCCTACCTCGCTGACAACGACATCCCGATCGACTACCAGCGGCGGCGCCGCACCGACTACACCACGCTGCTACCCGATGCGGTGTGGGCACAGATCTGCCGCGACACCGCCACCCCCGGACCAGGAGCAGCCCGGGCAAGGATCGCCCGGTGCTTTCTGTTCGAACGCCTCAGCGGACTGCCCGCCGCGACAGCACCAGGAGCCCTGGACGACAGCGCCTTCCGGACCAAGACCGCCGACTTCCCCCGCTACCTCACCCCCGCTCTCGCCCACGCACTCCAGGACCACGCCGAGGAGTTCCTCGCCGAGCGGGGAATCAAGGGCGAACCCGCGACATGGCAGCCCACCTCGAGGTTCCTCGAGGAACTCAAGCTTCCCGGTCCCGACCCTGCCGCCGTCGCGATGCCCGAACTCCACCGACTCATCGGGATGAACAATCTCAAACTCGGCGCCGCGGCCGCCCGGTTGAACACCACCCTCGACACCCTGCGACACCTCCTTGGCAGCCATCCCGCACCCCGACCCGACCCGGAACCAGGCACCCCGCTACCGACTCCCTGCAACCGTGCCTACGTCAAGGCCAAAGCAGCGCTGTCCCGCGAACGCCTCGCTGAACTCTACGAACGCGACCGCCTCTCGCTGCACGACATCGCCGCGGTCATCGGGGTCAGCCGATCGACGATCGCCAGCCTGGCCCGCGACTACGGCCTGCCGATCCGCAACCCCGGCGGCCGACCACGCACCACCATCGACCGCGACTGGCTTTACGACCAGTACGTCAACAACCGCCGGGCCCTGCCCGACATCGCCGCCGAAGCCGCGATGAGCACCACCACCCTGGCGAACTGGGCCAGATTCCACGCGATACCACTGCGGGCTCGGGGCGGTGCCAGTCACAGCGCCACCCTGGCCGCCGAGCACGCCGCTGCCGCGGCACCGGCGCTGATCAGGCCTGCGCTGCGGGGAATCGGGGGGCGGGAACGCCTCGAAAGATTCGCGGCGGCAGCCGATTTCCCGAACCTGTCGATCGCGGCCACCGAACTCGGGGTCCACTCGAGCACGCTGTTCACCCAGATAAACCGGCTGGAGAAGGATCTGAACGTCACCCTGTTCACCCGCGCCGAGCGTGGCCACCGGATGCAGCTGACCGCCGAGGGCTCTCAGGTGGTGGCCACGATCCGGGCGTGCCGAGGCGTGGGGTGGCCGTCGGCCTAGCCACAGGGGTTTGGGGCCCCGCCCTGGGGGTGGGGTAGGACCGCTGGTGGTGGGCTGATGGGTCCTGTTATGGTTCGTGCGGGGCTTTTCGCTGGCACGTGTGGTGTTCCGTCTGGCGGTTCGGGGTTGGTTTCCTCTCGGCTCTCTTCCAACTGGTGCGCGTCTTGGGCTGGCGGTCTGCCGGTGTCCCGGGACGCGTGGGTGTCGTTCGGGGAGTGAAAGTCCTTCGCCGCGCCGGCATCGACGTCAGCGTCCTGCAGGTAAGCGGAATGAGCCTGTGCGACGCTGATGAGCGATATGAACAGACTTTCCACGCCGTGGGCGGCGGCGATGGGCCTGTCCGCCCCGATCCTCAACGCTCCGATGGG
>JAGQTU010000071.1 GCA_020438865.1 Mycobacterium sp. | reverse complement strand
ATGGCGTAGACCTGGGCGTCGTCGAACAGGAAGTTCGGGGTGGTGTAGCTGAAGTTGATGCCCACCCCCAGCGACCACGGGAAGCCCACCTGATAGCCGAGCTCCAAGGTGCCCTCGAACTCATCGGCGCCGGGACCGACCACGCTGTAGACGGCCTTGCCGGAGTGGAACCACTCCCGGGTCAGCCGGTTGCGGTCCAGGGGGAACACCCCGTCGAGGAAGGTGTCCCACTGCTGGATCGTCATCGTGCGGCCGCCACCGTCGACCAACGACAACTGATTGTCCAACCCCGCATGCGAGGTACCCGTCCCGACGAACAACGCCGCAACGGCGGCCACCACCGCCACCAGTACCCGACCCATCACTTTCATGCCTGACCCCTTAGCTTGACGGTGAGTCGGGGGCCCCGCCTGCACCGATGTTGTCGCACGACAGCTTTCTCATCGGCCCCAGCAGGCACATAGTTACCAATTTTTCGGCGAATTTTCGCGAATTTTCCGGAGAGTTCGTCGTACCGGACGTCTCAGGCCGTCGCGCGCAGGCTGAGCGCGAGCAGCAGTCGCACATCCGGGTCATCCAGCGAGGTCGACATCAGCTTCTCGACGCGGCGGATGCGGTAGCGCACCGTGTTGGGGTGCACGTGCAGCGTCGCGGCGGTGGCGCCGACGTCGCCGAAGCTGTCCAGGTAAGTCTGCAGGGTCTGTGCCAGGGCCGGTTCGTGCTCCCGCAGCCGGCGCACCCGCGGGTCGATCAACCGCTCGTCGCCGCTCACGAGCGTGACGATCTCGTCGAGCAGCACCGTGGTCCGGGCCTCGGCCAGCGTGGTCACCTCGCCGATCGCGACGGGGTGGCGCTCGGCGCTGTCGAGCACCCGATCGATCTCGCTGCGGGCGGCCGCGGCCCCGGCCAGGCCGGGCACCGGTGCGGCGATGACGGCCCGCAGCGCAAGCCCCAGTTCGGCGTTCAGGATGGCGATGGTCCCGCGAATCCACGACACCACCGAACTGCTGCGTCCGCAGTCGGGCAGCAGCACATACACCCGCGACCCGTTCGGCGCGACCTGGGCGTCGGGCCGAAAAGCGCTGGCGCTCAACGCCAGGACCTCGGCGAGGCGGGGATGGCGGCCGCGGCTGTCGAACCCGATGACCGCTGCGTGGCCGTCGGCGACCACACCGAGCTCGCGCGCCAGCACCTCGGTGTCGACACCGTCGCGGCCGGCCAGCCCGAGCACCTGCTGCACCTGCAGCAGGTGCGCCGACGGGCGGGCGGCCAGCCGCGTCATGATCCGCGCCGCCAGCACCGCCGCGCCACGCAGCACCTCCTCGGCGTCGTCGGCCAGCGGACGGGAGCCCTGCTGCACCCAGATGGTGCCGGCGAACGTGGGGCGGCCCGCGGCGCCGAGTTGGTCCCGCTGGCCGTCGGTGCGGTGGATGCCGATCGCCAGCCGGGGCCGCAGCCCAAACTCGGGGCGCTCGTCGACCCACACCACATCGCTGCCGGCCCGCAGGATGTCGAAGATGCCCCACTGGGCGATCCACTGCAGGTGCTCAGGGGGCCCGGCGCGGCCCAGGATCGACAGCCGGCGCAACTCGTCGGCCTCGTCGCTGGAGGCCGAGTACGCCAGCACGTGTGATTGGGCGTCCTCGATGCTGATCATGCCGTGGGTGCGCTCGGCGATCGACTGGGCCAGCGCGAACAGGTCGGTGCCGGAGTCCGACAACCCGTCGGCCCGATCACCGTGGTGCTCGAAGACGTGGTTGACCAGCTGATACAGCCGCTCCCAGCGGGCCTTGGGCTCCACGGCCACCACCGCGGCGCCGACGGCCACCGCCCGGGCCACCACGGCGTCGGAGGGCTCCTTGACGAAGATCGCCGCGGGCGGCCCGTGGGCCGCGCTCTGCCGGTCGATCCAGCGGGTGGCGTCGGCGTCGGGGACGCCGAGCAGGAAGAACACATCGGCCGAACCGGCCCCGACCGACAGGCCGAGCCGCACGTCGTCGGAGTCGATCAGCGCCGCCGAGCACACCGGCAGATCCAGGCCCCGGGGCGCGGAGACCAGGCTGACCAGCGTCGCATCCAGCGCCAGGACCAGCTGGCCCAGCCCGACACCGGCCGCCCGCATGTTATCCGATCCTACTAGATGATGGGCCAACTGCTGTCGCAGCGGACAACAGTTTCGGGCCGGTGCACCGCGATGCTTAGAGCCATGGACGCCCGGACCGAAGTACCCATGCCCGTCAACGAACCGATTCACGACTACGCACCCCACTCTGCCGAACGCGCCCGCCTGGTCGCGGCGCTGCGCGAGCTGTCCACCGCACCGATCGACCTGCCGCACGTGATCGGCGGCCGGCACCGGATGGGCGCCGGGGAGCGCATCGACGTCGTCCAGCCGCACCGCCACTCCGCACGGCTGGGCACCCTGACCAACGCCGACCACGCCGACGCCGCCGCCGCGGTCGAGGCCGCCATGGTCGCCAAGCGGGCGTGGGCCGCCACCCCGTTCGACGAGCGGGCCGCGGTCTTCCTGCGGGCCGCCGACCTGTTGGCCGGCCCCTGGCGGGAGAAGATCGCTGCCGCCACCATGCTGGGCCAGTCCAAGACCGCCTACCAGGCCGAGATCGATTCGCCGTGCGAGCTGGTCGACTTCTGGCGGTTCAACGTCGCCTTCGCCCGCGACATCCTGGCCCAGCAGCCGCTCAACGGCCCCGGGGTGTGGAACCGCAGCGACTACCGGCCCCTGGACGGCTTCGTCTACGCCGTCACGCCGTTCAACTTCACCGCGATCGCGGGCAACCTGCCGACAGCGCCGGCCCTGATGGGCAACACCGTGGTGTGGAAGCCGTCGATCACCCAGAGCTTCGCCGCCTACCTGACGATGCAGCTGCTGGAGGCCGCCGGGCTGCCGCCGGGCGTCATCAACCTGGTCACCGGCGACGGCTACGCGGTCTCCGAGGTGGTGCTGGCCGACCCGCGGCTCTCAGGCATCCACTTCACCGGCTCGACGGCCACTTTCCAGCATCTGTGGCGCGAGGTCGGCACCCGCATCGCGGACTACGACAGCTACCCGCGCCTGGTCGGAGAGACCGGCGGCAAGGACTTCGTGCTCGCCCATACCTCGGCGAACCCGGATGTGTTGCGCACGGCCCTGATTCGCGGCGCGTTCGACTTCCAGGGCCAGAAGTGCTCGGCGGCCTCGCGCGCCTTCGTCCCCCGCTCGTTGTGGCACCGGATGGGTGACGACTTCCTGGCTGCCACGGAGGCGCTGACCTACGGCGACGTCACCGACCTGTCGAACTTCGGCGGCGCCGTCATCGATGCCCGCTCATTCGCCAAGAACTCGCGGGCCATCGAGCGGGCGAAAAGCGCGCCCGGTGTCACCGTCGCCGTCGGCGGTGAATGTGACAACAGCGAAGGCTATTTCGTCCGCCCCACGGTTCTGCTGTCCGACGACCCGAGCGACGAAGCCTTCAGCACCGAGTACTTCGGCCCGATCCTGGCCGTGCACGTCTACCCCGACGAGAAGTTCGACGACATCATCGACGTCGTCGACGGCGGCTCGAAGTACGCGCTGACCGGTGCGGTGATCGCCGACGACCGCGCCGCGGTGCGCCTGGCGACCGACAAGCTGCGGTTCGCCGCGGGCAACTTCTACGTCAACGACAAGCCCACCGGCGCGGTGGTCGGCCAGCAGCCCTTCGGCGGGTCACGCGCCTCGGGCACCAACGACAAGGCCGGTTCGCCGATGAACCTGCTGCGCTGGACGTCGGCCCGCTCCATCAAGGAGACCTTCGTCCCGCCCACCGACCACACCTACCCACACATGGGCGCCGGCGCGGAGCCGGCGAAGCGGGCGGAGGTGCAGTGATGGCGACCCTCAGCGAGAAGCCGAAGGCGGATCGCGCATCAGCGTGGTTCAACCGGACCGCACGCCCGGCGATCCTGGCCGCCAGCCGCTCACACCGGTTGCGGCACACCGCCGAGCGCCTGCCCGTCGCCCGTGACGTGGTGCGCCGCTTCGTGCCCGGCGAGACCGTCGACGACGCACTGGACGCCGTCACCGTGCTGCGCGAGTCCGATCGGCTGGTCAGCATCGACTACCTCGGCGAGGACGTCACCGACGTCGACACCGCCGACGCGACGGTCACCGCGTACCTGCAGCTGCTCGACGCCCTCGGCGCGGCGTTCGGCAGCGCCGGGCCGGTGCGACCGCTGGAGGTGTCGCTGAAGCTGTCGGCGCTGGGCCAGTCGCTACCCCGCGACGGCGAGAAGATCGCCCACGAGAACGCCCACCTGATCTGCGAGCGGGCCCAGCGGGTGGGGGCATGGGTGACCATCGACGCCGAGGACCACACCACCACCGACTCGACCCTGTCGATCGTGCGGGAGTTGCGCACCGACTTCGACTGGCTGGGAACGGTGTTGCAGGCCTACCTCAAGCGCACCGAGGCCGACTGCCGCGACTTCGCCGCGGCCGGCGCCCGGATCCGGTTGTGCAAGGGCGCCTATGACGAACCCGCCACCGTCGCCTACCGCGGCCCCGACGAGGTCACCGACTCCTACCTGCGGTGCCTGCGAATCCTGATGGCCGGCTCCGGTTACCCGATGGTGGCGTCGCACGACCCGGCGGTGATCGCCGCGGTGCCCGGTCTGGCCCGCGAATACGGCCGGGACGCCGACGGATTCGAGTACCAGATGCTCTACGGAATCCGTGACCCCGAGCAGCGCCGGCTGGCGGCCGGGGGCAACCACGTCCGGGTCTACGTCCCGTTCGGCACCGAGTGGTACGGCTACTTCGTCCGCCGACTTGCCGAGCGCCCCGCCAACCTGATGTTCTTCCTGCGGGCGCTGACCGAGCGCCGGTAGTCGCGCTACGGCTGCTGATCGGAATCGCCGGGCTGGTGCTGGCGGTCAAGCTCTGCGCCGACGCCTACATCGGCGGCCGCTGAGTTCCGCGGGGCGACGGCCACCAGCACCAGCCCGGCCAGGAAACAGGCCGTGGTGGCGACGGGAACGTCGCCGTTCGGGGCGAAGCCGAGCGCGGCGAACCAGGACAGCGAACCGGCGGTCAGCGCGGTGCCCGCGAGCACCAGGGGCTCGCCCCAGCGCGGCGTTATCGGCACCCGGAGGGTCGGCAGCGGGGCCGCGAAAAGTGCCCGGCCCCACCACAACAGGACCAGCTCCAGCGCGGCCACCATGGCCAGCACCACCAACCACTCCAACCGGGCCAGCCACCACGCCGCCGACCCGAGCGGGGGCTGCGGCAGCAGGCCGGTGGGGTAGCCGATCAGCGCGACGATGACGACGGGCACCATGTGCCATAGGTAGAGCGCCATCACGTTGTCGTTGGCGACGGCCAGGATCCGTTGCCGCCGAGGCGAATTCAGCACCCGGTTGAGCAACGGGGCAGCGGCCAGAACCACTCCGGCCTGTGCGACGCCCAGCGCCAGGATCGCCAGGTTCGGCGGGGACGTGTTCTGCAGGGTCTGTCCCGGGACCCCGATCATGCTGACCGGGTAGGGCCCCACGGTGACCAGCAGCACCAGCGCGACGGCCGAGCAGGAGGCCAGCAGCAGCGGCGCGCAGCCCCGCAGCATGCCGGCGTGCCAGGCGATGCCGAGCTGGTAGAGCACCGCCCACGGCAGCAGGTGGTTGACCCAACCCAGGTGCGGCAGCTGCGCGCCGATGGTGGCGAGGTCGACGACGGCGACGGCGACCGCCAGCGCGGCCGGCACCGCCAGCCCCCAGCGCCGGTGGGCGGCCATCGCCACCGGGGTCAGCGCGATCATCACCGCGTAGACGCCCAGGAACCACAGATGCATCGCCACCGCCCAGGCGCCGAAGTCGAGCTCAGCGCCGGCCACTCCCGCGGCGCGCAACACCGCCACCACGGCCAGGGCGAACACCACGTACACCGCCGTCGGCCCCAGCGGCTTGGTCAGCCGGTGCCGCAGCCAGGCCTGCCGCCCGTCACCGCCGTTATGCCGGTGGCGGCTCCACGACACCGCGCTGGCGTAGCCGGCTACCACGAAGAACACCGGCACCACCTGGAACATCCAGGTCAGCCACTGCGTCCATGGCATCTGGACCAGCGGGTTCTCCCGCCAAAACGATCCGTCGCGGTAGGTCAGCGAGGCGGCCACCCAATGGCCCAGCACCACGAAGACCAGGGCTGCCACCCGGTAGAAGTCCATCGAGTGGTCGCGGGCCGCGGTCATCGCCCCGGCGCGAGTCATCGCCGGATCGTCATCGGTGGGTGGCACGTCATCCATTGTGGCCGTTGGCCACGGGACGTCCATTGTGGCCGCCGGCCACGGGACGTCCATTGTGGCCGTTGGCCACGGGACGTCCATTGTGGCCGCCGGCCACGGCATACGCCGGTGGCCGCGGTCAGGCGGGCGCGGCGGCGACCGGCATCACGACGCTGCCGCGGCACGGGCCGTCGGAGATGTCGGTGTGCCAGGTGCCGCGCAGCGTTCCGTCCGGCTGCGGTGCGTAGAACGCCCAGGATGTCGCCTTGCTCCACTGCTTCTGGTTACCGTCGCCCAGGAAGCAGTCCCACAGCCAGTCGTAGGTGGTGGCCCATTCCGACCCGTTCCAGGTGTATCGGGTGGGCTGCGGGATGGTGGGGTTGGTGGGCTTGGGCCCGTCGATCACGGTGGCCACGCAGGTGGTCACCGAACACGCGGTGGACAGGGTGAACACCGCACCGAAGTCGGCCTCGCTCTGGTGGGTGGCCGGGCTGGTGCCCGCCTTCTGGGAGGCGTAGGTCACCATCTGGTAGCGGCCGTTCCAGCGCTGTGGGGCCGCCTGCGCCACCGGTGCAACGATCGCCGCGGCGCCGAGGGTCGCCACGGCGAGCAGCGTGACACCCAAGCTCTGGCGGCCCGACCCCATGTCTCCTCTTATGTCGTGTCGTGCGAACCTCCAGCGTAGCGGCCAGTTAACCTCACCCGTCGCATCCGAGTGGCGACGCGCCGGTCAGCGGCCAGAACGCTCGGTGAGCAGCAACGTCGCGTAGGCGGCGATGGACTGCGCGTCGGTGATCTCACCGGCCAGGATCATCTGCTCGACCTCGGTGCGGGCGAACCACTGGCTGCGGATGTCCTGCTCCTCGTGCTCGGGGTCCGGGTCGCCCTCGGTGATGTCGGTGGCCAGGAAGACCCAGCCGCGCTGGCTGCTCAAGCCCGGTGCCAGATCCAGGCAGCCCAGCGCGGTCATGGTGCCAGCGGTCAGCCCGGTCTCCTCCCGCAACTCGCGCACCGCCAGTTCGGCCGGCTCGAGCTCGGCCCGCCCCGGGGCGGTGCCCTGGGGGAATTCCCAGCGCCGCCGGCCGAGCGGGTAGCGGAACTGTTCGACCAGCCGCAGCCGCTCGCCGTCGGTGGCGATCACCAGGGCGTAGGCCGGCTTGTCGATGACGCCGTAGATGCCCGACGAGCCGTCCGGGCGGCGGATGTCGTCCTCACGCACGATCATCCAGTCGTTGCGGTAGATCTCACGGGACGCGATCCGGACGGTGGGTTGCACGCGGTCAGTATTGCCGATCCGCCCGCCGGGGTAGCGTCGCTGGCGTGCTGCTGGCCTCCCTGGATCCCGCCGCCGTCGCCGGCGGCCGCGACCTCGGCGACGCCGTCCGGATCGGCGGAACGGTGCTCTCACGCAGTGATCTGGCCGGTGCGGCGACCTCGGTCGCCGAGCGGGTCGGCGGGGCGCAACTGGTCGCCGTGTTGGCCACCCCTACCCCGGCGACGGTGCTGGCGGTCACCGGCTGCCTGATCGCCGGTGTCCCGTTCGTGCCGGTACCCGCCGACGTCGGCGTCGCCGAGCGGGCCCACATGCTCGCCGACTCCGGGGCCCAGGCCTGGCTGGGGGAGCAGCCCGCCGATCCGG
Source organism: Mycobacterium sp. (assembly GCA_020438865.1). Classification (GTDB taxonomy): domain Bacteria; phylum Actinomycetota; class Actinomycetes; order Mycobacteriales; family Mycobacteriaceae; genus Mycobacterium. The sequence goes on along the minus strand of JAGQTU010000071.1, from coordinate 13,089 downwards.
CCGGTCTGCCCGCGGTGCCGGTGCGCCTGCACGCGCGGTCCTGGCACCGCTATCCGGAGCCGGCCCCGGAGAGCATCGCGATGGTGATGTACACCTCCGGCACCACCGGCCCGCCCAAGGGAGTGATGATCAGCCGCCGCGCCATCGCGGCAGATCTCGACGCGCTCGCCGAGGCCTGGCAGTGGACGGCGGAGGACACCCTGGTGCACGGTCTGCCGCTGTTCCACGTCCATGGTCTGGTGCTGGGCCTGCTGGGTTCGTTGCGGGTGGGCAACCGGTTCGTGCACACCGGCAAACCCACGCCGCAGGCCTACGCCGCGGCCGGCGGAAGCCTGTATTTCGGGGTCCCGACGGTGTGGTCCCGGGTGGTCGACGACACCGAGTCGGCCACGGCGCTGGCCTCGGCGCGGCTGCTGGTGTCCGGCAGCGCGGCCCTGCCGGTTCCGGTGTTCACCCGGCTGACCCAGTTGACCGGTCACGCCCCGGTGGAGCGTTACGGCGCCACCGAGTCGCTGATCACCGTGTCGACCCGGGCCGGCGGTGAACGCCGACCCGGCTGGGTCGGCTTGCCACTGAGCGGTGTGCAGACGCGGTTGCGGCACGACGACGGCTCCCCGGCACCGCATGACGGCGAAACCATTGGCAGCCTTCAGGTTACGGCCCCGACGATGTTCGACGGCTACCTCCACCGGCCGGACGCCACGGCGGAGGCATACGAGCCCGACGGCTGGTACCGCACCGGTGACGCCGCGGTCATCGACGCCGACGGTATGCACCGCATCGTCGGGCGCGAGTCGGTGGACCTGATCAAATCCGGCGGGTACCGGGTGGGTGCCGGTGAGGTCGAGGCGGTGCTACTCGGCCATCCCGGGGTGGCCGAGGTCGCCGTGGTGGGGCTGCCCGACGCCGATCTCGGCCAGCGCATCGTCGCTTTCGTCGTCGGTGACGCTGATCCGGCCGACCTGATTCAGTTTGTCGCCGAACAACTTTCGGCCCACAAGCGGCCGCGCGAAGTGCGGCGGCTGACCGCGCTACCCCGCAACGCCATGGGCAAGGTCGTCAAGAAGGAGTTGATGTCATGACCCTGAGGTTCAGTGAAATCTGTATCGACGCCCACGACGTCGACGCGCTGGCGGCGTGGTGGTCCCGGGTGCTGGGCTGGCCGGCCGAGCGCACCGACGACGACGACGTGGCGGTGCGCCCCCCCGCCGGCGCCGGGCCGGACTGGCTGTTCCTAGCGGTGCCCGACGGCAAGGTGGTCAAGAACCGCATCCACTTCGACTTCACGCCGGACGATCAGGCGGCCGAGGTCGAGCGGGTCATCGCGCTGGGGGCCCGTCGCGTCGACATCGGGCAGGGCGAGCAGAGTTGGGTGGTGCTGGCCGACCCGGAGGGCAACGAGTTCTGCATCCTCGCCGCCGAATAGCGGGCGGTCCTGCGCACTCGTTCGCGTGCAACGCCGCTGTCTAATTGGCGTGCAACGCCGCTGTCTAATTGGCGTGCAACGCCGCGTTCAACGCGATACCCGTGCCGTCGCGGGGAACCACCTCGACGGCGCCGGTCACCGAATTGCGCCGGAACAGGAGGCTGTTCGCGCCGGAGAGCTCACGGGCCTTCACCGAAGCGCCGTCCGGGGTGACGACCTTGGTGCCCGCCGTCACGTATAGGCCCGCCTCGATGATGCAGTCGTCGCCGAGCGAGATGCCCAGGCCCGAGTTGGCGCCCAACAGGCAGCGCTTGCCCACCGAGATCACCCGGGTGCCACCGCCGGACAAGGTGCCCATGATCGAGGCGCCGCCACCGACATCGGACCCGTCGCCGACCACCACCCCGGCCGAGATGCGGCCCTCCACCATCGAGGCGCCCAGCGTGCCGGCGTTGAAGTTCACGAACCCCTCGTGCATCACCGTGGTGCCCGGCGCCAGGTGCGCGCCCAGTCGCACCCGGTCGGCGTCGGCGATCCGCACCCCGGTCGGCACCACGTAGTCGACCATCCGGGGGAACTTGTCGATCCCGTACACCGTCACCGGGCCGCGGGCGCGAAGCCGCAGCCGGGTGTGTTCGAACCCCTCGATCGGGCAGGGGCCGTGGTTGGTCCACACCACATTGGTGAGCACGCCGAACACCCCGTCCAGGTTCAGCCCGTGCGGTTCCACCAGCCGGTGCGAGAGCAGATGCAGCCGCAGATAGGCGTCATAGGTGTCGGCCGGCGGGTCCTCGAGCGCGGCGATAACGGTCCGGACCACGACGACCTCGACCCCGCGGTCCGGGTCGGGGCCCGCGAGTGCGGCCAGTTCCCCGCGCACGTCGCCGGGAGCCAGGCGGCTGGTGCCCGACGGGCTGTATGCCCCCAATTCGGGGTCCGGGAACCAGGTGTCGAGAACGGTGCCGTCTTCGGTCACGGTGGCCAGTCCGAGGCCCGCAGCAGAAGTCACGGTGCTACACGCTAGTCGATCGCGCCGGCCCGCTAGCCTGGTCAGTTGTGCTGGACTTACGGACCGACCCGATCGCGCTGACCGCCGCGCTCGTCGACATCCCCAGCGAGTCGCGACACGAGGCGGTCATCGCCGACGAGGTGGAACGGGCGCTGCGCGAGCAGACCGGCTTCGAGATCGTCCGCAACGGCGACGCGGTGCTGGCCCGCACCAACCACGGCCTGCCGTCCCGGGTGCTGCTGGCCGGCCATCTGGACACCGTGCCGATCGCCGATAACGTGCCGTCCCGGCGCGACGGTGACCACCTGTACGGCTGCGGCACCTCGGACATGAAATCCGGGGACGCGGTGTTCCTGCACCTGGCCGCGACCGTCGCCGAGCCGGTCCACGACATCACCCTGGTCATGTACGACTGCGAGGAAATCGAGGCGGCGGCCAACGGCCTGAGTCGCATCGAGCGGGAACTGCCCGACTGGCTGCGCGCCGACGTGGCCATCCTCGGCGAACCGTCCGGCGGCTACATCGAGGCCGGCTGCCAGGGCACCCTGCGGGTGGTGATCTCGGCTACCGGAACCCGGGCGCATTCGGCACGATCCTGGTTGGGGGACAACGCCATTCACAAACTGGGCGCGGTGCTCGACCGGCTGGCCGGGTACGACGCCCGCATCGTCGACATCGACGGCTGCACCTACCGGGAGGGGCTGTCGGCGGTGCGGATCGACGGCGGGGTGGCCGGCAACGTCATCCCCGACGCGGCCGCGGTGACGGTTAATTTCCGCTTCGCCCCGGACCGCTCGCCGGAGGCGGCGCTGGCCCACGTCCGTGAGGTGTTCGACGGGCTGAACGTGCACCTCGAGCAGACCGACGTGGCCGCGGGCGCGTTGCCCGGGCTGGCCCACCCGGCTGCCGCGGCGCTGGTCGAGGCCGCCGACGGCATGGTGCGCGCCAAGTACGGCTGGACCGACGTGGCGCGCTTCGCCGCCCTCGGCATCCCGGCGGTGAATTTCGGACCGGGTGACCCTAACCTCGCGCACCGCCGCGACGAGCGGGTGGCGGTGGCTCAGATCACCGCGGTCACCGACACCCTGCGGCGCTACCTGACGGGCTGACGCGCCCGCACTCCCGTATGTTGTGCCCGGCTATGCGCGACTCGGTCGTGCGTCGCCGGCACAGTCGCGCATAGCCGGGCACAACGGCCTCACCCGCAGAGCGGCGGGCTACCGCCGCCCGGTCTGTCAGCCAGGCGCGCCGGCCCTGGCCTCCTCGATGGCCGCCCGGGTGAACGCACAGTCCACCGACTCGGCCAGCTTGGACAGTGTTTCGGCGGCGCGCGAGTCACCCAGCCGGGCGGCCTGATGCCAGGCCCACACCGCCACCCCGAACTGGCCGGTGCGCTCGGCCGCCCGGGCCGCGTCGCGCGCCGCCGCGATGGCCGCGTGGCTGTCGCCGATCGTGGCCAGCCGCCAGGCCCGGGCCACCCCGAGTTCGGGGGTGAACAGCCCCGACTTGGTGCCGTGCCGGGACTGCGCGCGGCTGAGCGCCATCGCCGACGCCGCGACCTCACCCAACTGCCCCAGCGCGGTCGCCAGGTACATCAGCGACAGCGGACCCCACGAATAGCCCGTCAACTCCAGCGTGGCGGCCGCCGGACCCATCAGCTCCGCAGCGGCGGCCGGCTCGCCGCGGGCGAGCAGCACCTGCGCCAGCAGCACCTCGCCGATCGCCCGGCCCGGCTGGGCGAGTTCGGCGAAGTCGGTGAAGCGCCGCGCGGTCTCCAGGGCGGCCTCATCCTGGCCGGTCATCAGCAGCGTCGTCGTCTCGGCCAGCCCGACCGTGAACCGCAGCAGGCCCGGATACTCGGCGCCCAACGCCCGCTGAACCAGCGGGCCGACCTCGGCGAACCGTCCCATCCGCGCCGAGCTCAACGCCGCCGCGCTGGCGGCCCACGCCACCGCCATGTCCGGGGCGTCCGGGGCGGCCAGCACCTCACCGGCGATGTCGACCGCCCGTCCGACCTGGCCGGCGTTCATCGCGAACGTGCCCGACAGCGCGTCCAGCGTGATCCGCGCCGACGGGGAGCTGACGCGCCGACGGACGTTCTGCAGGAACGTCGTCGCCCGCTCGGGTTCGGACAGCATCCAGAACTGGTTGGCCGCCCGGGGCAGCGCCCACGCCATCACCTGGTCCTCGGTCAGCGTCGCCGGATCCACCTCGCCGAGCACCGCCTCGGCCTCCCGGCCGCGGCCCTGCCAGCCCAGCGCCGTGCTCAGCGCCAGCCGGGCGTCGAAGGCGTCGGCCCGTTCTGGGGCCCGTTCTGGGGCCCGGTCCAGCGCCCCGCGGGCCAGCCGCTCGGCCAGCACGACGTCACCCAGCCGCAGCGCCTCCTGCGCGGCGCCCACCACCGCATCCCCGTCCACCGGGCCGTCGCTCTGCAGCGTCAGCAGGGTCCGGCCGAGCCGGTCGGCCGGGGTGCGGCTGGGCGTGGCCGCCAGCTGCGCGGCGACCGCGGTGCGCAACCGCTGCACCTCGGCCTTGGCGAGGATGCCCGCCAGCTGCTCCAGGAACAGTGGGTGCCCGCTGTATACCGACGCCGAGCGCACCTGCACGGCCCCGACCCCGGCGGCCTCCTCGACGGCCGCCTCGCCGGCCAGCGCCGCCAGGTCGGCGGACGACAGCGGCTCAAACACGCACAGGTAGCCGAGCACCTCACGAACACGGGATGACAGTCCGCCCAGGTAGCGCTGAATCGCCGCGTCGAGGGTGTCCTCGGTGCCGCCGGTGCTGAGCAGCATCCGCAGGTGCAACGCATTGCCCGCGCTGCGGCGATACAGCTTCGCCGCGTCGCCACCGCCGTTGGCCGCCACGACGGCGGTGGTCTCCTCGGCGTCCAGGCCGCGCAGATCGATCCGTGGCAGCAGACCGTCGTTCCACAGCGCGCTGACCACCTGCGGCGCCCGCAGCACCGAACGTACGGTCACGATCAGCGGGCTGGCGGCCTGCTGGGCCAGCCGGTAGACCAGGCTGGCCGACAGCGGATCGAGCAGCCGCGCGTTGTCGACGATGATCGGCGCCGAATTGGCTTGGGCCAGAAGCGAATCCGCTGCCGACTGCAGCAGTGCGGCCGGCTTTCCGGCGTCCTGGATCTCGAGCAGGGGACCGAACGCGCCGAACGGAACCGCGGACTGGGCCAGGGTGCCGACCACCCACACCGGTTCACCGCGGCCGAGCCCCTCGGCGACCTGACCGGCCAGCGTGGTCTTGCCGACACCCTCGTTGCCGATCAGCGCCACCCCGGACGCGCCGCCGTTCAGCCGTTCCGCCACGTCGTCCACGGCGCGACGCGGAACCAGGGCCCAGTTCATCGGCATAATCGCCGACTCTAAGGCGTGCCCGCACACCGTGATCCGCGTTTCGCTCATCGACCGCCGGTAAGCGCCCTTGTCGGTCGGTCGGTCGGGGCGGTGGTCTAGGTTTCGGGTGTGCAGCCCCGACCCGAACCCCGCGGCGAGTGGGCGGTCTGCGTGTACTGCGCGTCCAGCCCGCGCCACCCCGAACTGCTGGAGCTGGCCCACCGGGTCGGGCAGGCGATCGCCGAGCGTGGGTGGACGCTGGTCTCCGGCGGCGGCAACGTCTCGGCGATGGGAGCGGTGGCCACCGGCGCCCGCTTGCGCGGCGGTCACACCGTCGGCGTGATCCCCAAGGCGCTGGTGCACCGCGAACTGGCCGACGTCGACGCCGACGAGCTGATCGTCACCGACACCATGCGCCAGCGGAAGCAGGTCATGGAGGAACGCAGCGATGCCTTCCTGGCGCTGCCCGGCGGAATCGGCACGCTAGAGGAGCTTTTCGAAACGTGGACGGCTGGGTATCTGGGAATGCATGACAAGCCGGTGGTACTGCTTGACCCCACCGGCCACTACGACGGCCTGCGGGCGTGGCTGGCCTCGCTCGTCGAAACGGGATACGTCGCCCAGGGGGCGCTGGACCGGCTCATCGTCGTCGACGAGCTCGAGGCCGCGCTGGAACTCTGCGCCGGCGCCTAGTTCGCCCGCCGTTACGCTGGCGCCCGACGGGCCGAACACGAGGGGTGACGCTGATGGCCTCTAAGAAATCCGACTCCGAAGAGTCCAACTCCGAAGAATCCGGCGCCCGGCACTCGGTGGGGCTGCTCGACCTCGCGACCCGGCTGCCCGCGGTGGCGCTGGACGCCCCGGTCATCCTGCGTGGCGCGTTGACCGGCCTGCTGGCGCTGCCCACCAGCAAAACCTCGATCGGCAAGGTCTTCCAGGAGCGGGCCGCCCGCTACGGCGACCGCGTCTTCATCCGCTTCGGCGCCGAGAAGCTCACCTACGCCGAGGCCAACGCCAGGGCCAACCGCTATGCCGCCGCCCTGGCCGCCGACGGCGTGGGCCGCGGCGACGTGGTCGGCATCATGCTGCGCAACTCCCCGGACGCGGTGCTGCTGATGCTGGCCGCCGTCAAATGCGGGGCGGTCGCCGGAATGCTCAACTACCACCAGCGCGGCGAGGTCCTCGCCCACAGCATCGGCCTGCTGGACGCCAAGGCACTGGTCGCCGAGTCGGATCTGGTCGACGCCATCAAGGACAGCGGCGCCGACGTCACCGGGCTGGTGACCCTGGAGGACTTCCGCGAGCAGGCGGCCGACAAACCGACGGAGAACCCGCGGTCGGCCTCGCAGGTGCAGGCCCGCGACACCGCGTTCTACATCTTCACCTCGGGCACCACCGGCCATCCCAAGGCCAGCGTGATGACCCACCACCGCTGGCTGCGCGCGCTGGCGGCGTTCGGCGGTCTGGGACTGCGCCTCAAGGCCGACGACACCCTGTACTGCCCGCTGCCGCTGTACCACAACAACGCGCTGACGGTTGCGGTGTCGTCGGTGATCAACGCCGGCGGCACCCTGGCCCTGGGCAAGTCGTTCTCGGCGTCGAAGTTCTGGGACGACGTGATCGAGATGGAGGCCACCGCCTTCATCTACATCGGCGAGGTGTGTCGCTACCTGCTCAACCAGCCGCCCAAAGACACCGACCGCGCGCATAAGGTGCGGGTGATCGCCGGCAACGGCCTGCGCCCGGAGATCTGGGACCAGTTCACCAAGCGGTTCGGCATCGGCCGGGTGGCCGAGTTCTATGCCGCCAGCGAGGGCAACACCGCGTTCATCAACATCTTCAACATCCCGAAGACCACCGGCATAAGCCCGCTGCCGCTGGCCTATGTCGAATACGACGCCGAGACGGGCGAACCGGTCCGCGACGAGAACGGCCGGGTCCGCAGGGTTCCGGCCGGCCAGCCCGGCCTACTGCTGAGCCCCGTGAACAGGTTGTCGCCGTTCGACGGCTACACCGACAAGGCGGCCAGCGAGAAGAAGCTGGTGCGCAACGCCTTCAAAGAGGGCGACGTATGGTTCAACACCGGCGACGTGATGAGCCCGCAGGGCATGGGGCACGCCGCCTTCTCCGACCGGCTCGGCGACACCTTCCGGTGGAAGGGCGAGAACGTCGCGACCACCCAGGTCGAGGCTGCCCTGGGCGGCGACCGGAGCGTCGAGGAGTGCACGGTCTTCGGGGTCGAGGTGCCCGACACCGGCGGGCGCGCCGGCATGGCCGCGATCAAACTGCGCGACGGCGCCGAGTTCGACGGCAAGACGCTGGCCAAGACCGCCTACGACAACCTGCCGGGCTACGCCGCGCCGCTGTTCGTGCGGATCGTCGAATCGCTGGAGACCACCTCGACCTTCAAGAGCCGCAAGGTCGACCTTCGCAAACAGGGCTACGGCAGGGACATCGAGGACCCGCTGTACGTGCTCAAGGGCCGCGACGAGGGTTACGTGCCGTTCTACGACGAGTACCCGCGGGAAGTCGCAATCGGCAAACTCCCGAAGGGCTGACCGGCCCGGTTTGGGAGAAAACCCGCCCGACCAGGCACCATGGTGGGGTGACGTCGACGTTCTGCGGACGGCCGGTGGCCGGTGATCGCGCCCTGATCATGGCGATCGTCAACCGCACGCCGGACTCGTTCTACGACCGGGGCGCCACCTTCACCGATGAGGCCGCCAAAGAGGCGGCGCATCGGGTCATCGCCGAGGGCGCCGACGTGGTCGACGTCGGCGGCGTCAAGGCCGGGCCGGGAGCGGTGGTCGACGCCGACGACGAGATCGCCCGGGTGGTGCCGTTCATCGAATGGCTGCGCGCCGAGTACCCCAACCAGTTGATCAGTGTGGACACCTGGCGGGCGACGGTCGCCAAGCAGGCCTGTGCGGCTGGCGCCGATCTGATCAACGACACCTGGGCCGGTGCCGACGCGGCACTGCCGGAGGTCGCCGCCGAGTTCGGCGCGGGTCTGGTGTGTTCGCACACCGGCGGGGCGGTGCCGCGGACGCGCCCGTTCCGGGTGGCCTACGGAACCACCGTCACCGGTGTGGTCGACGACGTGATCGCGGAGGTCACCGCGGCCGCCGAACGAGCGGTGGCCCTCGGCGTCGACCGGCAAGCGATCCTGATCGACCCGACCCACGATTTCGGCAAGAACACTTACCACGGCCTTACTTTGTTGCGCCATGTAAAAGATCTTGTTAAGACCGGATGGCCCGTCCTGATGGCGCTGAGCAACAAGGATTTCGTCGGGGAGACTCTGGGTGTGGAGCTGACCGAAAGGCTGGAGGGGACACTGGCGGCGACGGCACTGGCCGCCGCCGACGGGGCCCGGATGTTCCGCGTGCACGAGGTGGGCCCGACGCGGCGGGTGCTGGAGATGGTGGCCTCGATCCGCGGCGACCGCCCACCCGCCCGAACGGTGCGGGGGCTGGCATGACCGACCTCGCCGCCGCCTACACCCGTCCCGGCGACCTCTGGCTGTCCGACAACAGCTGGACCCACCCCAGCTGGACGGTGGCCGACCTGGTCGCCGCGAAGAAGGGGCGCACCATCTCGGTCGTGCTGCCGGCACTGAACGAGGAGGAGACCGTCGGCTCGGTCGTCGATACCATCAGCCCGCTGCTCGGCGGCCTGGTCGACGAGCTGATCGTGCTGGACTCCGGTTCCACCGACGACACCGAGATCCGGGCCATCGCGGCGGGCGCGCGGGTGGTCAGCCGCGAGCAGGCGCTGGCCGAGGTCGAACCGCTGCCCGGCAAGGGCGAGGTGCTGTGGCGCTCGCTGGCCGCCACCACCGGCGACATCGTGGTGTTCGTCGACTCCGACCTGATCGAGCCGGACCCGATGTTCGTGCCCCGGCTGGTCGGCCCGCTGCTCACCGGCGACGGCATCCATCTGGTCAAGGGTTTCTACCGCAGGCCGTTGAAGGCCGCGAGCGGCGAGGACGCCCACGGCGGCGGCCGGGTCACCGAACTGGTCGCCCGCCCCCTGCTGGCCGCGCTGCGACCGGAGTTGGGGTGTGTCATCCAGCCGCTCAGCGGCGAGTACGCCGGCACCCGGGAGCTGCTGATGTCGTTGCCGTTCGCGCCGGGCTACGGCGTGGAGATCGGCATCCTTATCGACACCTACGACCGGCTGGGCCTGGACGCGATAGCCCAGGTCAACCTCGGGGTGCGGGCACACCGCAACCGGCCGCTGATCGAACTGGGCGCGATGAGCCGCCAGGTGATGGCCACCCTGCTGTCCCGCTGCGGGATCGCCGACTCCGGCGTCGGGCTCACCCAGTTTCTGCCCGACGGCGACGGCTTCGAACTGCGGACCACGAGTGTGTCGCTGGCCGACCGGCCCCCGATGAACACCCTGCGTTGAGGAGGCTGTGCACACCGGCACACCGGTTGACGGCCCGGTGAGGCAATATCGGTGACGTGACGCTGATCCTGCTGTACCTGGTGGTGCTGATTCTCGTCGGAGTCGTCCTGTTCGGGGTGGCCAGCCTGGTGTTCGGCCGGGGCGAGCAGCTGCCCGCGCTGCCGCGGGCCACCACGGCCACCGTGCTGCCGGTCTCCGGGGTCACCGGAGCCGACGTCGAGGCCGTCAAGTTCACCCAGGTGCTGCGCGGTTACAAGACCAGCGAGGTGGACTGGGTGCTCGACCGGCTGGGGGCCGAGCTGGATCAGCTGCGCGGGGAACTGGCGGCGGTGCGTGCCTCGGCGCGTCTGGACCGGCGGGCCGTCACCCACCACGCCGCCGCCGACGAGGAACCGGTTTGACCGACCCGGCCGGGGACGACGGCAGGACCCGCTGCGACTGGGCTCAGGCTTCCCCCGGCAGCCAGTCCGTGCTCTACCGCGACTACCACGACCAGGAGTGGGGCCGGGAGCTGCGCGGCCGGGTCGCGCTGTTCGAGCGGATGAGCCTGGAGGCGTTCCAGAGCGGCCTGTCCTGGCTGATCATCCTGCGCAAGCGGGACAACTTCCGGGCGGCCTTCGACCGGTTCGACATCGAGACCGTGGCCCGCTACACCGACCGCGACGTCAGCCGGCTGATGGCCGACGTCGGCATCGTGCGCAACCGCGCAAAGATCGAGGCCACGATCGCCAACGCCCGCGCCGCGGCCGACCTCGACATCGACCTGTCCGACCTGATGTGGTCGTATGCGCCGCCGCCGAGGCCCCGACCGCGGACCCTGGCCGACGTGCCCTCGCTCAGCCCGGAGTCCCAGGCCATGGCCAAGGACCTCAAGAGGCGGGGCTTTCGTTTCGTCGGACCCACCACCGCGTACGCATTGATGCAGGCCACGGGCATGGTTGACGACCACGTCGCGTCCTGCTGGGTGCCGGCGGCCACCGCCGGGAAACACCGGTGATCCCACCCGGTGAACGGGTCTTTCACACGCATGCCCTCCGATGAGGAACAATAGAATGCGAAAACAGGCAGTTCAGTGCCGGAGCCGCAGCCCCAAAGCGGTCCGGCACCGATCCGGGTCCGTGACAACGGGCCGGCTCGAATCTGGAGGGAGCACTCGATGGCGGCGATGAAGCCCCGGACCGGCGACGGTCCGCTGGAAGCAACCAAGGAGGGGCGCGGCATCGTGATGCGGGTACCACTGGAAGGCGGCGGCAGGCTCGTCGTCGAGCTGACGCCCGATGAGGCTGCCGCCTTGGGCGACGAGCTCAAGGGCGTTACGAGCTAACCGATCCGACCGAGAAACCCCGCGCCCGCGCGCGGGGTTTCGTCTTGCCCGGCGAACGGGGCGTCGCGCCCGCCGCCTCGGCTAGGCCGTCACCTTGCGGTAGATCTCCAGCGTCTGCTCTGCGATGTGCGCCCAGGAGAACTCGTCGATGCAGCGCTGCCTGCCCGCCACGCCGTAACGGCGGGCCTTGTCCGGGTCGGCCACCAGCGCGTTGACCGCCGCGGCCAGCCGCACCTCGAAATCCCTCGGATCGGCCGCCTCGTAGTGCACCAGGGTCCCGGTGACACCGTCGTCGACCACCTCGGGGATGCCGCCCACGTCGGAGGCGATCACCGCCGTCCCGCAAGCCATCGCCTCCAGGTTGACGATCCCCAGCGGCTCGTACACCGAAGGGCAGATGAAAGCTGTTGCCGCCGAGAGGATTTCGCGGATCTTGCCGATGGGAAGGAACTCCTGCACCCAGAAGATGCCGCTGCGCGCGGCGGCCAGTTCGGCGACGGCGGCGCTGACCTCGGCGGCGATCTCCGGGGTGTCCGGCGCGCCTGCGCACAGCACCACCTGCACCTCGGGGTCGAAGTGGTGCGCCGCGGCGATCAGGTGCGGCACCCCCTTCTGCCGGGTGATCCGGCCGACGAAGGCCACCATCGGCCTGGACGGGTCGACACCCAGCTCGGCCAGCACCGACTCGCCGCGCTCCGGGGGGGCCGGGTACCAGACGTCGGTGTCGATGCCGTTCTTGACCACGTGCACCCGGTTCGGGTCCAGCGCCGGGTACACCGACAGCACGTCGTCCCGCATCCCGGAGCTCACCGCGATCACCGCGTCGGCCGCCTCGACCGCGGTGCGCTCCACCCACAACGACACCCGGTAGCCGCCGCCGAGCTGTTCGGCCTTCCACGGCCGCATCGGCTCCAGCGAATGTGCGGTCAGCACATGCGGAATGCCGTACAGCAGCGCGGCGATGTGGCCGGCCATGCCGGTGTACCAGGTGTGCGAGTGCACCACCGTGGCCGCCTCGGCGGCGTTGGCCATCACCAGGTCGGCCGACAGCGTCGACAGCGCCGGGTTGGCACCCTTGAGCGCCGGGTCGGGCTGATGGACGAACGCACCCGAACGGGGGGCGCCCATGCAGTGCACGTCGACTTCGCACAGCCGGCGCAACTGGGCGACGAGTTCGGTCACGTGCACCCCGGCCCCGCCGTAAACCTCGGGCGGATACTCCCGAGTCATCATCGCCACCCGCATACGCCCGACCGTAGCGGCAGTGGCCCGCCGCCGCATAATTGTGGTCAACGTGCTTGTGCGCGAGCGGAAGAACGCGCTTCGCCGGCGACACAGGGGGCGGCAAAAGTGCCAATGACCTAGCCGTCTGTGGCGGCGGCCGTTAGGTTTGCAGCATGAGGGAATTGCCACACGTGCTGGGCATCGTCCTGGCCGGTGGGGAGGGCAAGCGCCTGTACCCGCTGACCGCCGATCGCGCCAAGCCCGCGGTTCCCTTCGGCGGCGCCTACCGTCTCATCGATTTCGTGCTCTCGAATCTGGTCAATGCCCGATACCTGCGCATCTG
>JAGQTU010000070.1 GCA_020438865.1 Mycobacterium sp. | reverse complement strand
TCGCGCTGGTGAAGGCGAAGATGTCGGAGATGATCCGCATCGACGGCTTGGGCGGGTAGATGTAGGTGTTGCGGACCATGAACTCCTTGAGGATGTCGTTCTGGATGGTCCCGGCCAGCTTCTCCGGCGGCACACCCTGCTCCTCGGCGGCCACCACGTACAGCGCCAGGATCGGCAGCACCGCACCGTTCATGGTCATCGACACCGAGACCGCCGACAGGTCGATGCCGTCGAACAGTTGGCGCATGTCCCGGATGGAGTCGATAGCCACCCCGGCCATGCCGACGTCGCCCTGCACCCGGGGATGGTCGGAGTCGTAGCCGCGGTGGGTGGCGAGGTCGAAGGCCACCGACAGGCCCTTCTGGCCGGCGGCCAGATTGCGTCGGTAGAAGGCGTTGGAGTCCGCGGCCGTGGAGAAGCCGGCGTACTGCCGGATGGTCCAGGGCTGGTTGACGTACATCGTGGGGTACGGGCCGCGGATGAACGGCGGCTCGCCGGGGAAGCTGTCCAGCGGGTAGCCCGCGGCCGCGACGGCGTCCCGGTCGGCGCCGACGAACAGCGGCTTGACGCCGATGCCCTCCGGGGTCTGCCAGTCCAGCTGTTCGGCGGTGTAGCCGTGGGCCGCAGCAGCGGCCGAGATCTGCTGCGCCGCATCGGCTTCGGTGGGCGCGACGACTTGGTGGTCACCGCGCAGCGGGATGTCGGCGAAACTGGGTACCGTACCCGCGGAGACATCATAAGTAGTCACGTCACGCCCCCAATCGGGTGAGCAGAGCCGAAAGTGCTTCGACCGCATCGATCTTCGCGGTCAGGTACCCGTCGGGACGGGCCGCGGCGGGAACCTCGGCCACCGCCTTCTCCGGGCCGGCGAGATAGATCTGCTGTACCCCGGCCGCCCGCGCCGCCTCGACGACCTCGGTGACCTCGGTGCCGTAGCGCGCGTCGGTACCGCAGATCACCGCGATCTCGGCCGCGGCCTCCCGGACCGCTTCGGCGACGCCCGAGGCCGTAACGGTACCCGGGTTGACCGCCTCGATTCCGCCCGAGGCCAGCAGGTTCGCGGCGAAGGTGGTGCGGATGTTGTGCTCGGCCAGCGGCCCCAACGGCAGCAGCAGCACCCGCGGCCGGGAACCGGTGCGCTCGAGGTGCGCATCAGAGCGGTCGCGCAGCTCCTCGAAGCCGGCCGCGTAGCGCTGCACCGCGGCAGGGATGGCGTCCCGCGGCATGGGCGGCTCGCCGAGGTTGGGGAACTCGTTGACCCCGGTGATCGCGGTGCGGCGGTGCGCGATATCGGCCGACCGACTCGCGCGCACTTGTTCGATCTGCGCGGCGATGTGGTCGCGCGCCGCGGTGAATCCCCCGCGCGCCTCGATGTCCTGGAAGTGCGACCAGGCCTGGGCGGCAAGCCTTTCGGTGAGGTCCTCGACGAACCACGAACCGCCCGCGGGATCGAGCACCCGGCCGATGTGTGACTCCTCCAGCAGCAGCAATTGGGTGTTGCGGGCGATGCGCCGGGAGAACGCCGGCTTGATGCCCGGAAAGCCGCCGGTGATCGCCACATCGAACGGCAGCACCGCAACGGTGTCCGCCCCGCCGACCCCGGCGCCGAACGCCGCGAGCGTGGTGCGCAGCATGTTCACCCACGGGTCGCGCTGCGCCATCATGGGCAGCGACGTGACCGCGTGCAGGGTGGTCGCGCCGCTGTCCGGCCGGCCGAGCACATCGGCGATCCGGGCCCAAACCCGGCGGGCAGCGCGAAACTTAGCGATCGTCATGAACTGGTCGTCATCGGCGACCAGCCGGAAACTGATCTGGCGCAACGCATCCGATACGTCCAGCCCGGCGTCCACCAGCAGCCGGACATAGTCCACCGCCGCGCCGAGCGCACCGGCGAGCTCCCACGCCGCGTTGGCGCCCCGGTTGTGCAAGGCCGGCCCGTCGATGGTGATGGCCCTTACCCCGGGCCTGCCCGCGAGCTTGGCGGCCACCGCCACAACCTCGTCCACCGACGGCGCGGCGCGGCCGGTCAGCGGAGCGGTCAGCGGGTCGACGCCCAGATCGATGGACATCGCCGCCCGCTTGGTGTCATCGGCCCCGGCAACGAGCGCCAGCACCGCCTCGGCCGCCGCCATGAACTCCGCGCCGGCGTCGACGATCACCGGAGCCAGCTCGAGGTACACCCCCTCGAGCAGGCGGTCGAGGTCGGCCGGTGCCACCCCGCCTTCCCCGACCCGCAGTGTCAGGGCGCTGACCCCGTCGCTCAGCGCGGCGAGCACCGCGGCGTTGCCGTCGGCGGCGGCGCCGTCCGAGTCGGCGGCCGGAAACGTCTCGGCAACCTTCCAGCCCGCCAGGACGTCGCGGTGGGCGTCCGCGCCCCGGACGAACGGCCAGCTGCCCGGTAGCGGCGGCTCGGGCAGCGCGTCGAGCGCGGTGTAGAGCGGGCGGATGGGAAAGCCCTCGTAGGTGGGCGAGTCGAGCAGCCGCTCGGGTTCGTCGGGCAGATCGGCGGGATCGCACCGGGTGCTCTTCGCCAGCACTGCGGCCACCGCGGCGCGCCAGCGGGCGCGGCTGCTCTCCATGTCAACCGAGACCTCTACCGACACCGGCAACTCCTGTTGTCGCAGCAGGTGGCGGCCCGGGGACCGGACCAGCCACTCGCCAATCAGGCTAAATGATGGCCCCGACCCGGTCGTCGGCGACCGGCGGGCGGCGCCGGAGTTCGCCTCGCATCCGCCGGCACGTCACCGGGGGCACGTAACCTTGGTAAACGTGATGGCAGGGGTCCTGAGCACGCTGCGCAGTGTGCGTTCCGCGGTGGCGACCGCCGCGCGCCAGGTGCCGCGGAGCCGGATCATCATCGCCGGCGTCGCCGCTGTGATTCTCGTCGCAGTCGCGGTATGGGTGCCGCTGCCCACCGCCGTCCAGCTGCGCGACTGGGCGACCTCGGTCGGGCCGTGGTTCCCGCTGGCGTTTCTCGCCACCCACATCGTCGTCACGGTCTTCCCGTTCCCGCGCACCGCCTTCACCCTGGCCGCGGGCCTGCTGTTCGGCCCGGCCCTCGGGGTCGGGATCGCCGTGCTGGCCAGCGCGCTGAGCGCGGTGATCGCCCTGGTGCTGGTGCGGGCGCTGGGGCTGCAGCTCAGTGGGCTGGTCAGCCACCCCCGGGTGGAGTCGGTGGATGCCTGGCTGCGCAGCCGCGGCTGGCCCGCGGTGCTGTCGCTGCGGCTGATCCCGGTGGTGCCGTTCTCGGTGCTCAACTACGCCGCGGGCGCCTCGGCCGTGCGGGTGCTGCCCTACCTGCTGGCCACCCTGGTCGGCCTACTGCCCGGCACCGCCGCCGTGGTGATCCTGGGTGATGCGTTGACCGGCAACATCAATCCGCTGCTGGTCCTGGTCTCGGTCTGTACCGCCGCTCTCGGCATCGCCGGGCTGAGCTACGAGACCCGCCACTACCGCCGTCGGCACGCCGCCGCGGTGACCGATCCGGACGGCGCCCCGGCGGTCACCGGCTGATCAGCCCTCGTTCGCCCCGTGCCGGGGTGCGGGCTGGGCGGCCGGCGGGGCGCTCGGCTGCTGCAGGAAGTCGGTCGCCGACGGCTGGGTCTGCTGCGACAGCGGCGGGTATTGCGGCGTCGAGTACGACGGCGTGATGCCGGTGGGCACCGGCGAGCGCGCCTCCGCCTCGGCCTTGGCGACCGCCTGGGCGATGGCCGGGTCGGTCTGGGTGGTGAACCAGTCGGCGACCTCTTTGCTGTCGTCCTCGGGCTTGGGCAGGTTCGCCTCGACCGGCGAGGGCTGATAGCGGAACACGCCGTCGTCGCCGGGGGCGCCGAGCAGCTTGGTGAAGCCCTGCAAGGCCGAACCGAAGTCGCTGGGCACCACCCACACCTTGTTGGCCTCGCCCTTGGCCATCTGCGGCAGGGTCTGCAGGTACTGGTAGGCGAGCAGTTCGGGGGTGGGTCGGCCCGCCTTGATCGCGGCGAAGGTCTTCTCGATGGCCTTGGCCTGGCCCTGGGCCTGCAGGTAGGAGGCGGCCCGCTCACCCTGGGCGCGCAGGATCCGGGACTGCCGGTCGGCCTCGGCGGCCAGGATGGCCGCCTGCTTGGCACCCTCGGCCGCGAGGATCTGGGCCTGCTTCTGCCCCTCCGCCTGCTTGATCGAAGCCTCCCGGCTGCCCTCGGCGGTCAGGATCATCGCGCGCTTCTCGCGGTCGGCGCGCATCTGCTTCTCCATCGAGTCCTGGATGGACGGCGGCGGGTCGATGCTGCGCAATTCCACCCGCGCCACCCGCAGGCCCCAGCGGCCGGTGGCCTCGTCGAGCACCCCGCGCAGCTGACCGTTGATCTGGTCGCGCGACGTCAGGGTCTGCTCGAGCGTCATACCACCGACCACGTTTCGCAGCGTGGTGGTGGTCAGCTGCTCGACACCGACGATGTAGTTGCTGATCTGGTACACGGCGGCCTGGGGGTTGGTGACCTGGAAGTAGACGACGGTGTCGATGTTGACCGTCAGGTTGTCCTCGGTGATCACCGGCTGCGGGGGGAACGACACCACCCGCTCGCGCAGGTCGACCCGGGCCCGGATCCGGTCCACGAACGGCAGCAACAGGGTGAGCTGCCCGGACACGGTCTTGCTGTAGCGGCCCAGCCGTTCGATCACGGCGGCCTCGGCCTGCGGGATCAGGGCCACGGACTTGGCCACCACGATGATGGCGAAGATCACCAGCACCGCCAGGAGTACGAGTCCTGCGATCGCACCGTCCATCAGGGTTCCTTCCGTTGTTCGCCCGGGTGTCCCTAGACCTCTCGCCACACGACCGCGGTGGCCCCGTCGATGTGCATCACGGTGACGTGGTCGCCCGGCTCGTACACATCGTCGTCGTTCAGCGGGCGCGCCGTCCACACTTCGCCGTCCAATTTCACCTGGCCGTCGTGCCGGGAGACCCGGTCCAGCACCAGCGCGCTCTTGCCCTCCAGCGCCTTGACCGGGTCGAGCATGCCCTTACCGGCGAGGATCCTGCGCTTGAGAGCCGGCCGCACCAGCGCCAGCAGCAGGACCGAGACCACCAGGAACACCGCGCCGTCGGCCCAGACCGGCCAGTCCAACAGCCAGCTGGAACCGGCCGCCGCCAGCGCCCCACCGCTGAGCATGATCAGGAACAGGTCACCGGTGAGTGCCTCGGCACCGGCAAGACCCAGGGCGAAGACGAGCCAGATCAGCGCCGCGGGCATGCCGCCAGGATAACGCGCGATCTGGCGCAGCGGTGGCAGACGGCCTGTCCGGTGAACAACCACTACACTGCGAGCATCATGTGGTGCCCGAGTGTCTCACTGTCGATGTGGGCCAACGCCTGGCTTGCCGGCCAGGCGGCGCCGGACGATGTGCTCGACGCGCTATCGCTTTGGGCGCCAACACATTCGGTGACGGCCTATGATGCCGTCGCCGGTGGCCGCACCGGCCTGCCGTGGCCCGATGTCGACCCCGCGGGCGCGGTCTCGCTACTGCAGACGGTGCGCAGCGGCGCCGGGCGGCGCAGCGACGCCGACCGGCCGGCGCGGCCGGTGATCGGCGTGGTGCTGCCCGTACCCGGCGACGTCCGCGGCCTGCCCGCGGGCACCGGGTTCCAGCGCGATGCGCTCAACGCGGGTGAGGCCGTGATCGTCAGCTCCCCCGCCGGTGAGGCCATCGGCCTGGTGCCGGAATTCGAATACGACGAGGGCGACGGGATGGCCGACGAGGATCTGTCGCCCGAGTTGTGCCGGCTGTCGTGGACGGTCTACTCGGTGCCGTCCGTCCCGATCGCAGACCAGATGGATCTCGGGGAGGCCGAATACGCGTTGCGTTCGGCGGTGCGGTCGGCGGCCGAGGCGCTGGGCGCGATGCGGTTGGGCGCGGCCGGCGGTGTGGACGATCCGCGCGGGCTCGTCGAACAGGTGCTGGAGTCGAGCAGACACCATCGCGCCCCCGATCACGCCCCGACCCGGGCCCTTCGGGTGCTGGAGAACGCCGCTCACGTCGACGCGATCATCGCGGTCAGCGCCGGCCTGATGCCGATCGGGACGCAGAGCGCATCGGAGGCCCAGATCGCCAGTGACACGCTTCGGCCGCTGGCCTCGGTGGTGCGCTCGGCGCGGATCGCCGCGGTCACCGCGGTACTGCAGTCGGCCTGGATCTAGGGCCGAGTCGGTCGACCGGCCGCGGCGGCCGCGGCGCTGGCCACGCAGTCGGGGGTGCAGAATCGTCCGTCGACGCTCGATCCGTAGCCCGGAACCGGTTCGGCGCCGGGGACTCTGGCGGGCTCGCGCCCGTTGCGCAGTTCATCGAGCAGGTCGAGCACGAGGCGGGCGAACCGGCGTTGGGCGTTGGGTGTCGATGCCCGCGCGAGTGCGACGCCCAGGGCGTCGGCCTGTTCGGTGAGTTCGTTGTCGAGGTCCCAGACCACCTCGATGTGGTCGGCGACGAAACCGACCGGGCAGACGATGACGGCTTTGGTGCCGGCCGCCGCCAACGCCGAAAGGTGATCGGAGACATCGGGTTCCAGCCACGGGACCTGGGGTGGCCCGGAGCGGGACTGCCACACCTGGTCGAAGTCGTGGTAGCCGGCCGCCGCGGCGATCAGTCTAGCGGCGTAGCGCACTTGGCGCGCATACAGATTCGGCCCGCATCGGTCGGCGGCGCGCAGCGGGATCGAGTGCGCGGTGAACACCAGGCGGGCTTCGGCACGCAGCGGCTCCGGTAGCGTCGCGGCGGCCACGCCGATGGCGTCGGCGAACATCTCGACCAGCAGCGGGTGGTCGAAGAACTGCCGCAGCTTCACCAGTTCCGGGGCGCCGTCACCAGCCGCGGCCCGGGCGCGGGTGATGTCCTCCTGGTACTGCGCGCAGCCGGAGTACCCGCCCCAGGCCGAGGTGGAGAACACCGCCGCCCGGCGGATCCCGTCGGATTGCATTGCCGCGACGGTGTCTTCGATGTAGGGCTCCCAGTTGCGGTTGCCGAAGTACACCGGCAGCTGTTCACCGCGCTCGGCCAGTTCGGCGCGGATCTCGTCGATCAGGGCACGGTTGATGCCGTTGATCGGGGACACGCCACCGAAGTGCAGGTAGTGCTCGGCGACCGACTCGAGTCGCTCGCGCGGGATGCCGCGGCCGCGGGTCACGTTCTCCAGGAACGGCATCACCTGCTCGGGGCCCTCCGGGCCGCCGAACGACAGCAGCAGCAGGGCGTCGAACTGCATCTACAGCAGCTGAGTGCTGGCGCCGCCGTCGGCGAAGATGATCGTTCCGGTGGTGGCGGGCAGCCAATCGGACAGCAGTGCGCACACCGTCTTGGCGACCGGCGTCGGATCCTTCATGTTCCAGCCCAGCGGCGCACGCTGGTCCCAGCCCTCTTCGAGCAGCTGCATCTGCGCCCCGGCCTCCTCGCCGAGCGCACCGCCGACGATGGCGCTCATCGCCAGGGTCCGGATCGGCCCGGCCGCAACGAGATTCGAGCGGACGCCCACCTTGCCCGCCTCGCGGGCGACGAACCGGTTCACCGATTCCAGGGCGCTCTTGGCCACCGTCATCCAGTTGTAGGCGGGCATGGCGCGGGTCGGGTCGAAGTCCATGCCGACGATGCCGCCACCCGGGTTCATCACCGGCAGCACCGCCTTGGCCAGCGAGGCATAGGAGTAGGCCGAGATGTGGATGCCCTTGGCGACGTCCTCGTAGGGGGCATCGAAGAACGGGTTGATGCCCATGCCGGTCTGCGGCATGAACCCGATCGAGTGCACCACCCCGTCGAGGCGGTTGTCCGCGCCGATGACCTCGGTGATCCGGCCGGCCAGCGAGTCGAGATGCTCGTCGTTCTGCACGTCGAGTTCCAACAAGGGAGCCGGGTTCGGCAGCCGGTCGGCGATGCGCTGGATCAGCTTCATCCGGTCGAATCCGGTGAGCACCAACTCGGCGCCCGCCTCCTGCGCCACCTTCGCGATGTGGAACGCGATCGAGGAGTCGGTGATGATCCCCGTGACGAGGATCCGCTTACCTTCCAGAAGCCCTGTCATGTCAGTCCTAATCTCCTAGTGGATCTCTGGTGGCGATTGCTATGTCCTCGGGCCTAATGGCCCATGCCCATGCCGCCGTCGACCGGGATCACCGCGCCGGCGATATAGCCGGCATCCTCCGAGGCCAGGAAGCTGACCGCCCCGGCGACCTCCTCGGCGGTGCCCACCCGCTTGGCCGGGATGAAGTCCAGGGCCCCGGCCTGGATCCGCTCGTCGAGCGCCCGGGTCATCTCGGTGTCGATGTAGCCGGGGGCGACCACGTTGGCGGTGACGCCGGCCTTGGACAGCTCCCGGGAGATCGAGCGGGCCATGCCGATCAGGCCGGCCTTGGCGGCGGCGTAGTTGGCCTGGTTGCCGATGCCCCACATGCCCGACACCGAACCGATGAAGATGATCCGGCCGAAGCGGTTGCGCTGCATGCTGCGGCAGGCCCGCTGGGCCACCCGGAACGCGCCGGTGAGGTTGGCGTCGATGACCTCGGTGAACCGGTCCTCGGTCATCCGCATCAGGAACGCGTCCTTGGAGATGCCCGCGTTGGAGACCAGCACCTCGACCGGGCCCTGGTGCTCCTCGACCTCCTTGAACGCGCGGTCGACGGCCTCGTTGTCGGTCACGTCGCACACCACGCCGAACAGACCCTCCGGAGCCCCGGAGCCGCGGTGCGTCACCGCCACCTTGTGCCCGTCGGCGGCCAGCCGCTGCGCGATGGCCAGGCCGATACCCCGGTTTCCTCCGGTGACCAGCACCGAACGGGAGACGAACGGGGGTTTGCCCCCGGCAGCGGTATCGGATGTCGCCGCCGGTGCGGCTCCGGTTTCGCTCATGCCCGCCAACTTAGTGCCTGCGGTCGGCCGCACCGAAATCGACACCAGGGCCGTGATCGAAGCCGATCCACGACCATGGGGGCGATCTCGCGGCGTCGTGCGCCGATCATCAGCCCGGCAGGCGGCGGTTGATCAGCAGCGCCGCCAAGGCGGCCAGCGCCAGCACCAGCGCGCCCAGGCGCAGCCAGCCGACGCTCGCGTCGCCTCTGATGGTCTCGTAGCCGATCTGCTCCTGCAGCGAGGTGAACACCTCTTTGAGCTGCTGAAGGCTGGAGGCGGTGTAGGCGTTGCCGCCGGACAACTCGGCGATCTTCTTCAGCATCTCGTCATCGACCGGGACCGGCTGGCGCTGGTCGTTGATCTCGACGTAGCCGTACGGCGTGCCGAAGGACACCGTGGAGATCGGCACGCCCTGATCCTTGGCGGTGCGGGCCGCGGTGAAGGCACCCTTCGGGTTGTCGGGGTTGGACGGCACCGTCTCCTTGCCGTCGGACATCAGCACGATGCGCGCCGGTGGCGGGCTGTCACCGCCGCCGATGACCGCGCCCACCGTCGCGATGGCCTGCAGGGCGGTGAAGATGCCCTCACCGGTGGCCGTGCGGTCGGCCAGCTGCAGCTTGTCGATGGCGATCTTGGTCGCCTCGCGGTTGGTGGTCGGCGAGACCAGCACGGTGGCGGTACCGGCGTAGGCGATCAGGCCCAGGTTGATACCCGGGGTGAGCTGGTCGGCGAACTGCTTGGCCGCCTCCTGCGCGGCGGCCAGCCGGCTCGGCTCGACGTCGGTGGCCCGCATGGACTGCGAAACATCGATGGTCAGCATCACCACCGCGCGGTTCCGCGGGATGCGCACGTCATGGGTCGGCCCGGCCATCGCGACGGTCAGCAGCACCAGGGACGCGATCAGCAGGATGGCGGGCACGTGCCGCCAGCGGTTGGGCCGTTTGGGCGCAACGCTTTCCAGCAGCTCCATGTTGGCGAACCGCAGGATCCGCTTCTGCCGAGCGAACTGCACCACCACGTAGAGCCCCACCAGCCCCGCGATGATGAGCAGAAACAGGAAGAACCACGGGTGGGCGAAGCCGGACAGCGTCATCGGCCCGAGCAGCGGCAATGTCATCAGTTCTTACCCCTACTGGCTGCCCGCCAGCGCACCCCGGCGACGGGAGGCGACGAACCGCACGATGTCGGAGATCCAGTCCCGGTCGGTGCGCAGCGTCATCAACGGCGCACCGCAGCGGCGCAACGTGCGGGCGACCTCCTCGCGGTGCGCGGCGGCCGCCCGGGCGAAGTCATCGCGAAGCTGCTCGTCGATGGTGAACTCGCGGGTCACCCCGGACTCGGTGTCCTGCAGGATGACGTCGCCGACGTCGGGCAGTTCGATGTCACGCGGGTCGAGCACCTCGACGCCCAACACCTCGTGGCGCGCGGCGATCGCCCGCAACGGGCGCATCCAGTTGATCGGACCCAGGAAGTCGCTGATCACCACCGCCATCCCCCGGCGCCGCTCCGGCCTGCGCAGGGCGTCGATGGCGGCGGCGAGGTCACCGCGCACCCCCAGCGGCGCCCGCGGCGAGGTGGCGATCGCACGCAGCAGCGTCTGCTCGTGCTGGCGACCGGACCGCGCGGGCACCCGCACGACGGACTGGCCGTTGGCGATCACCGCGCCCAGCCGGTTACCGCCGCCGCTGTTGAGATAGGTGATCGCGGCGGCCGCGGCCACCGCCAGGTCACGCTTCTCACAGCCGGCGGTGCCGAAATCCAGGCTGGCCGACATGTCGACCACCAGCCAGGTCTCCAGCTCCCGGTCGGCGATCATCTGGCGAACATGCGGGTGGGTGGTGCGGGCGGTCACCGACCAGTCCATCCGGCGCACATCGTCGCCGGGCTGGTACAGCCGCGACTCCCCCGGCTCCGAACCCGGTCCGGGGATCAGGCCGAGGTGGTTGCCCTGCAGCACGCCGTCGAGCTTGCGCTTGACGGTCAGCTCCAGCGTGCGCAGCGCAGCCGACAGCTTGGCATCACCGATCTCACCACGCTGGAACGACGGCGGGTGGACGGTCTCGGACTGGCTCACCGACCGTTGGCACCTGCCCCGGCGGGAACCACCGGCGGCACCGAATGTCCTTGCTGCGGAACGGCGTTCACCTGAGGCAGCGCAACGGTCTGCAGGATGCGGTTGATCACCGTCTCGGCCTTGACGTCGTCGGCGAGGGCGTCATAGGTCAGCACCAGCCGGTGCCGCAGCACGTCCGGGATCACCTCGATGACATCCTGCGGGATGACGTAGTCGCGCCCGCGCACCAGGGCCAGGGCCCGGGCGGCGGCGATGATGCCCAGCGACGCGCGCGGCGAGGCGCCGAACGCAATCCACGACCTCACGTCGTTCATGCCGAACTGCTCGGGACGCCGGGTCGCGGTGACGACCCGCACCACGTAGTCGACCAGCGCGTGGTGGACGAAGTTGTTGGCCGCCACCTCCTGCAGCCGCAGCAGGTCGCCGGTCTCCAGGATCTGCTTGGGCTCGGGCGGGTTGACGCCCATCCGGTAGATGATCTCCCGCTCCTCCTCCGGCGACGGGTAGTCGACGTTGATCTTGAAGAGGAAGCGGTCACGCTGGGCCTCGGGCAGCGGGTAGACGCCCTCGTTCTCGATGGGGTTCTGGGTGGCCATCACCAGGAACGGCTTGGGCAGCGGATAGGTCTGGCCACCGATCGAGATCTTGCGCTCGGCCATGACCTCCAGCAGGGCCGACTGAACCTTTGCCGGCGCGCGGTTGATCTCGTCGGCGAGCAGGAAGTTGACCACCACCGGACCGAGCTCGATGTCGAACTCCTCGCGGCCCTGGCGGTAGATCCGGGTCCCGATGATGTCGGTGGGCACCAGGTCGGGGGTGAACTGGATGCGGGCGAACGTGCCGCCGACGACCTTGGCGAAGGTCTCGACCGCGAGCGTCTTGGCGACGCCGGGTACACCCTCGAGCAGCACGTGCCCCTTGGCGAGCAGCCCGACCAGGATGCGCTCGACGAGCTGGTCCTGGCCGACGATGATGCGCTTGACCTCGAAGATCGCCCGTTCCAGTGTGTGCACCTCACCGGCGAGCCCATTGGGCCCCGCGGCAGGGGGCGCAGGGGCCCCGCTCGGGGCGGCAAACCCTCCGGGACCCGCGGCGGGCCCACCAGGTGACGTCATCGACTTCCTCCACAGCGATTGGTGACACGACTGCGTGCACTTCTACATTGCCCCAAGTTTCGGGGGGACAGCTCCGTGCCCTGCCACAACTATTCCAGGCGTTGCGAAATCCGTCGACGTGCACCGTTCGCTGGCGCGTCGACGGGGCGACGCGCGAACCTGCCGGACGAGGCTCAGGTCTCGATGATGCGCGTCAGGTACGGCGTCATGCCCGCGGTGCGGACCGGACTCACCGTCACCTGCCCGGCCGCCGAGGACTCCTCCAGCATCTGGCCGTTGCCCAGATAGATGGTCACGTGCTGGGTCCCCTCGGGCCCGTAGAAGATGAGGTCGCCCCGCTTGGCCTGCGAGGGCGGGATGTGCCGGCCGGCGTTGTACTGGTCACCGGAGTACTTCGGCAACAGCACGCCCACGCCGGCGTAGGCATAGCGGGTGAACCCCGAGCAGTCGTAGCCGATCTTCCCGGCGTCCTGCTCGACACCCGCGCTGGGCCCGTTGATGGCGCCGCCACCCCAGGAGTACGGCACGCCACGCTGCGAGGCGCCCCGGGCGATCACGTACTCGATGGCCTGCGGGCCGCTCACCCGACCGCCCGGCACCGCGGACGCCGGGCTGCCGCCGATGCCCAGGCTGGACAGGAACTTGCGACCCAGGTCCATCGTCGCCTGGGTGGCCTGCATGGTGGCCTGCAGCGAGGCATTCGCGACGGCGGCCGGGTCACCTGGCGCGCCGGCGCTGAGGATCTGCGGCAGCGTCGGGTCCCACAGACCCGGGTCGGCGTTGGCGGGCGTGGCCACACCGACCGCCACGCCCACTGCCACCAGGACCGTCCCGACCGCGCGCAGCCGCCGAGAAACATTGCGAGACATGGAAATCACTCCGTCAGTTGATGTAGCGAACGACGAACGGCGTCATGCCGCTGGTGCGTACCGGCGAAATCTTCACCGTCGAACCGGTGTAGGGGGCTTCGAGCATCTGGTTGTTACCCAGATAGAGCGTCACGTGCTGGCTGCCGCCGGGGCCGTAGAAGATCACGTCGCCGCGGCGCATCTCGGCCGACGGGATCTTGGTGCCCATGTTGTACTGCGACCCCGAGTAGTGCGGCAGCTTGATGCCGACGCCGGCGAACGAATACAGAATCAGACCGGAGCAGTCGAACCCGACGGTGCCCGCACCGTCGTCGATACCGTTGGTGGGGCCGTTGGCGTTGCCGCCACCCCACGAGTACGGCACCCCGATCTGCGACATACCGCGCTTGATGACGTACTCGACGGCCGTCGAGCCGTAGACGACCGGAATCTGGCCATTGGTGATGCCGGTGGAATCCGGCTTCAGGATGCCGAGCTTCTGCAGGAAGCTCTTGCCCAGCTGCTGGGTGGTCTGCAGCGAGCTGGACGCGATCTGCAGCACGGCGTTGATGATCTGGATCGGGTCACCGGAGACGAAGGCGCTGGGCACCGCCGGCAGGGTCAGATCCCACTCCGAGGCGTTGCCGTAGGGCACCTTGGCCCCGCCGGGCGCGGTGCTGGAGCCCGGCGCGGCCGGATCCCAGCGGTCACCGGAGCCGGCGGCCCCCGGTGCGGCCGCCTGGGGCGCCGCGGCCCGATTGCCGGCCGGGGCCGACCACTTGCGGGCGGCGTCCAGCTTGGCCTGCGCGGTCTTGCGTTCGGCCGCAAGCCGGTCGATCTCCGACTGCTGGTCGCGGAAGATCTGCTGGGCCTGGGTCAGCGCCGACACAGCCGCGTTCTGGCTCGCCTCCGCGTCGGCGACGGCCTGGTCGGCCTGCTTCTTGGCCAGCCGCGCCGCCGACTCCTTGTTGACCTGTTCGGTGCGCGCCTTCTGCAGATCGGCAATGACCTTCTGCGAGCTCAAGGCCAGGGTCTGGCCGGCGGCGGCGTTGGAGAGCATCTCCTGCGGGTCACCGGCGAGCACCATCGACGCCGACGGGCCGTTGACGTAGGTGGCGGCGGCGAAGGTGTCGAAACGCTGCTGCGCCGCGGCGATGGCGGCGGTGGCATCCTTGACGCCCTGGGCGCTGGCATCCACCTGCTGCTGGGCGGTGGCGGCGGCGTCGCGGGCGGACTGGACGTCGACGAGGGCCTTGTTGACGGCCTCCTGCTCGGCCTGCACCTTGGCACCGATCTCCTGAAGCTTCTGGTTGGCCTCGGCGACGTCGGCGATCAGACTCGCCATGGTGTTGGGCGCCGGCTCGGCGTGCGCCACACCCGGCATTGAAATGGTCATGGCGGCGGTCAGCACGAGCGGACTCACCCGCATGGTGAGTCGGGCGGCGGGGCGGATAAGAGAGCCGCGATGGGAACGTCTCATTCGACTCTGAATCTCCTTGCTCGGGCGTGGGTCACGCCAGTCACATCCATAACTTTTGTCACACCTGTAACAATGGCGACATTTGCACCATAGGTCACATTTGTCGCAGGGGAAACTTGGGTCAAGAATTACAAGTTTGTAATTCGGCCTATGTGACCGAATAGTAATCTTATTGATTTGCCAAACAAAACTATGTTGGCAGGTCAGCAGCCATTTCTGCGTCGTCCGCGCTCTTTGCCCGATTACGCAGCACGCGCGTCAGAATCGTCGCAGCGGCGACCGCCAGCACCAGCACGATCGTCAATGTCGTCCACGGGAAAATCGGCGTTCTCAATTGGTCGACGAAGGCCTGTGCACCGACCACCGGATTGGGGCTGGTCTTGGCGACGTCCTGGCCGGCTTCGAGGGTCACCCGGTCATAGCTGGTGCTGTACGTGCCGGCCCATCCCGGGCTGAGCACCAGCACCGTGGCGTCCGGGTGCACCTCCCCGATCTCGGTGGCGACGTCACGCAGTGGGGTGTCGATGCCCGGGCTCTTCTCCATCACCACGACCTTGAGGTCCATGCCATTCGCCTTGGCATCGGCGACAACCTTCTGCAGGCCGGCGACATCGGCGGCCGGCGCGGCGACACCGTCCTTGGCGATCTGGGCCTGCACCTCGGCCATGCACTGGTCGAGCGGCGTCGACGGCTCGAGCCCGACGCTGCTGCAGACCTCCACCGGAATGAAGCCGGGCACGGGTGGGAACGTCACGATCTCAGACCGTACCGCGGGCGCCGATCGGGGGTGGCAGCACGCGCCGACGAGGACAAGACTGGAGTCCGGGCAGCAACCGCCCCAGCAGACCCCCCTCTTTGCAGGACAACCGTACTGTTAGTATTGAGAGGTCGTCGACACAGCCCGTTGACGCCGATCACCAACGCCGGGAGTTGATGTGAGCAGCAATGATTCGCTGAATTCGTTTGGAGCGCGCGACACCCTGAAGGTCGGCGACAACAGCTATCAGATCTACCGCCTCGATGCGGTGCCCGGCACGGAGAAACTCCCCTACAGCCTCAAGGTGCTGGCCGAGAACCTGCTGCGCACCGAGGACGGCGCCAACATCACCTCCGACCACATCGAGGCCATCGCGAACTGGGATCCCTCGGCCGAGCCGAGCATCGAGATCCAGTTCACGCCGGCGCGCGTGATCATGCAGGACTTCACCGGCGTGCCGTGCATCGTCGACCTGGCCACCATGCGGGAGGCCGTCACCCAGCTCGGCGGCGACCCGGAGAAGGTCAACCCGCTGGCCCCTGCCGAGCTGGTCATCGACCACTCGGTGATCCTGGACTTCTTCGGTGGTCCGAACGCGTTCGAGCGCAACGTCGAACTCGAGTATCAGCGCAACGGCGAGCGCTACCAGTTCCTGCGCTGGGGCCAGGGCGCCTTCGACGACTTCAAGGTGGTGCCTCCGGGAACCGGCATCGTGCACCAGGTCAACATCGAGTACCTGGCCCGGGTGGTGTTCGAACGCGACGGCCACGGAACCAAAACAGCCTACCCGGACACCTGCGTGGGCACCGACAGCCACACCACCATGGTCAACGGCCTGGGCGTGCTCGGCTGGGGCGTCGGCGGCATCGAGGCAGAGGCCGCCATGCTGGGTCAGCCCGTCTCGATGCTCATCCCCCGCGTCGTCGGCTTCAAACTGACCGGCGAGATCAAGCCGGGCGTCACGGCCACCGATGTGGTGCTCACCGTCACCGACATGCTGCGCAAGCACGGAGTGGTGGGCAAGTTCGTCGAGTTCTACGGCAAGGGCGTGGCCGAGGTGCCACTGGCCAACCGGGCCACCCTGGGCAACATGAGCCCCGAATTCGGTTCCACCGCAGCGATATTCCCCATCGATGAGGAGACCATCAGCTACCTGCGGCTGACCGGCCGTTCCGAGGAGCAGCTGGCCTTGGTGGAGGCCTATGCCAAGGAACAGGGCATGTGGCACGACCCGAACAAGGAGCCGGTCTTCTCCGAGTACCTGGAGCTGGACCTGTCCACGGTGGTGGCCTCCATCGCCGGGCCCAAGCGCCCGCAGGACCGCATCGAACTCTCCGACGCCAAGAACCAGTTCCGCAAGGACATCCACAACTACGTCGAGGAGAACCATCCGGCCCCGGAGACCAAGCTCGACGAGGCCGTCGAGGAGTCCTTCCCGGCCAGCGATCCGGCCGCGCTGTCGTTCGCCGACAACGGTGCCGTGGACGCCCGCCCGTCGGCCGCCAACGGCGCCGAGGGCCGACCGAGCAAGCCAGTCCGGGTGCGCTCCGCCGAGCGCGGCGACTTCGTGCTCGACCACGGCGCCGTCGTGGTCGCCGGAATCACCTCGTGCACCAACACCTCCAACCCGTCGGTGATGCTCGGCGCGGCGCTGCTGGCCAAGAAGGCCGTCGAGAGAGGGCTGGCCTCCAAGCCGTGGGTGAAGACCAACATGGCCCCGGGCTCGCAGGTGGTCACCGACTACTACGAGAAGGCCGGCCTGTGGCCGTACCTGGAGAAGCTCGGCTACTACTTGGGCGGCTACGGGTGCACCACCTGCATCGGCAACACCGGCCCGCTGCCCGAGGAGATCTCGAAGGCGGTCAACGACAACGACCTCACGGTCACCGCCGTGCTGTCCGGCAACCGCAACTTCGAGGGCCGCATCTCCCCCGACGTCAAGATGAACTACCTCGCCTCACCTCCCCTGGTGATCGCCTACGGCATCGCCGGCACCATGGACTTCGACTTCGAGTCCGATCCGCTGGGGCAGGACGGCGAGGGCAACGACGTCTTCCTCAAGGACATCTGGCCGACGCAGAAGGAGATCGACGACACCATCGCGTCCTCGATCGACCGGGACATGTTCGCCGCCAGCTACGCCGACGTGTTCAAGGGCGACGAGCGCTGGCGGAACCTGCCGACGCCGTCGGGCAACACCTTCGCGTGGGACGACGCGTCCACCTACGTTCGCAAACCTCCGTACTTCGACGGGATGCCTGCCGATCCGGAGCCGGTGAGCGATATCAGGGGCGCCAGAGTTCTTGCGCTGCTGGGCGATTCGGTGACCACGGACCATATCTCACCGGCAGGAAGCATCAAGAAGGGCACCCCGGCCGCCCAGTACCTGGAGGCCAACGGGGTCAAGCCGGAGGACTTCAACTCGCTGGGTTCGCGCCGCGGCAACCACGAGGTGATGATCCGCGGCACCTTCGCCAACATCCGGTTGCGCAACCAGTTGCTGGATGATGTGTCCGGTGGCTACACCCGCGACTTCACCCAGCCGGACGGGCCGCAGGCGTTCATCTACGACGCTGCGCAAAACTATGCGGCACAGAACATTCCGCTGGTTGTGCTCGGCGGCAAGGAGTACGGCTCGGGCTCGTCGCGCGACTGGGCGGCCAAGGGCACCCGGCTGCTCGGCGTGCGGGCGGTGATCACCGAGTCCTTCGAGCGCATTCACCGCTCGAATCTGATCGGCATGGGTGTCATCCCACTGCAGTTCCCCGTGGGGGAATCCGCTTCGAGCCTCCGATTGGACGGCACCGAGGTCTATGACATCACCGGCATCGAGGAGCTCAACAAAGGCAAGACCCCGAAGACGGTGCACGTCACGGCGACCAAGGCTGACGGCAGTGCGGTGGAGTTCGACGCCGTGGTGCGCATCGACACCCCCGGTGAGGCGGACTACTACCGCAACGGCGGCATCCTGCAGTACGTGCTGCGCAACATGCTGCGGGCCGGCTAGCCGCGGCACGCGGTCGCCAAGGGCATGCCCCGGGTCAGCGAGGAGCATCTGGCGGCGCGCCGCCGCCAGATCCTCGATGGCGCCCGCCGGTGCTTCGCCGAGTACGGCTATGACAAGGCGACGGTGCGGCGGTTGGAACAGGCGATCGGTCTGTCACGGGGCGCGATCTTCCACCACTTCCGCGACAAGGACACGCTGTTCTTCGAGCTGGCCCGTGAGGACGCCGCCCGGATGGCCGAGGTGGCTTCGCGGGAGGGCCTGATACAGGTCATGCGTGACATGCTCGCCGCCCCGGACCAATTCGACTGGCTGGCCACCAGGTTGGAGATAGCTCGCAAGCTGCGCAACGACCCGGAGTTCCACCGCGGCTGGGCGGAACGCTCCGCAGAGCTGTCGGCCGCGACCAGTGACCGGCTGCGCCGGCAGAAACAGGCCGGGCGGCTTCGTGACGACGTGCCCGGTGATGTACTGCAGTGCTATCTGGATCTGGTGCTCGACGGTCTGGTCGCCCGGCTGGCCGCCGGTGAAGACCCGCAGCGGCTGTCGGCCGTGCTGGATCTGGTCGAGGATTCCGTGCGGCTGCGATGAGCGCTTGCGCGAAGAGCCGACAACACCGATGAGCGCTGGCGCGAAGAGCCGACAACACCGATGAGCGCTGGCGCGAAAAGCCGACAACACCGATGAGCGCTGGCGCGAAGAGCCGACAACACCGATGAGCGCTTGCGCTACTCAGCTCGTCGCGAGGGTGCGCCTGCGATGGTTGGGGCCGCCGCGGCTGCGCATCGTGGCGCCGGACTCGCGCAGCATGGCGTGGATGGAGCCGTAGGACCGGCCGGTCGTCGCCACCAGGCTGCGGATGCTGGCGCCACCCTCGTAGGCGTTCCGCAGCTCGTCCACCAGTTGATCGCGAGCCTTGTTGGGTTTCCTCATCGATACCCTCCCCGGTCGGTTGCCCCCATGAGGACACAGAGTAGGAGTGCTCGCCGGTGGCGTGGCCGGAATGACCGAAATCTTCTGTCGCAGTTGTCAGGCGAGTTCGATGAGGCTCGAATACTCCTCTGACCAGTGGTCCTCGGTGCCGTCCGGCAGCAGCACCACCCGCTGCGGTTCGAGCGCCTCGGCGGCGCCTGGGTCGTGGGTCACCAGGACCACGGCGCCGACGTAGCTGCGCAGCGCGTCGAGCACCTGCTCCCGCGAAGCGGGGTCGAGGTTGTTGGTGGGCTCGTCGAGCAGCAGCACGTTGGCGGTGGAGGCGACCAGGCCGGCCAGCGCCAGCCTGGTCTTCTCGCCGCCGGAGAGTGTGCCCGCCGGCTGGTCGAGCTGCGGGCCGCTGAACATGAACGCACCGAGTAGGCCCCGCAGGTCCTGTTCACCGGTATCGGGTGCGGCGTGCCGGATGTTCTCCCAGACCGATGCGGTGTTGTCCAGGGTGTCGTGTTCCTGTGCGAAATAACCGATCTTGAGCCCGTGCCCCGGTTCCAGGTGGCCGGCGTCGGGGGCCTCGGTGCCGGCCAGCAGACGCAGCAGCGTGGTCTTGCCGGCGCCGTTGAGCCCGAGCACCACCACCCGCGAGCCCCGGTCGATCGCCAGGTCGACCCCGCTGAAGACCTCCAGCGAGCCATAGGTCTTGGTGAGTCCCTTGGCCACCAGCGGGGTCTTGCCACACGGCGCCGGCGTGGGGAACCTGATGCGGGCGACCTTGTCGGCCGTGCGTTCTTCGTCGAGCGCCGCCATCATCCGGTCCGCACGGCGCAGCATGTTCTGCGCCGCAACGGCTTTGGTGGCCTTGGCGCCCATTTTCGCGGCCTGCGTGCGCAGTGCGGACGCCTTGCGTTCGGCGTTGGCGCGCTCGCGGCGGCGGCGCTGCTCATCGGTCGCGCGGGCATCGAGGTACTTCTGCCAGCCCATGTTGTAGACGTCGACCTCGCCGCGCACCGCGTCCAGGAACCAGACCCGGTTGACGACGTCGGCAAGCAACTCGACGTTGTGGCTGATGATCACCAGGCCGCCGGTGTGCGACTTGAGGAAGTCGCGCAGCCAGCCGATCGAGTCGGCATCGAGGTGGTTGGTGGGCTCGTCGAGCAACAGCGTCGTGGTCGAATTGGCCCCGGCGGCGCCACCTTCCGCGGCGGCGAACAGGATCCGGGCCAACTCGACCCGGCGGCGCTGACCGCCGGACAGGGTGCGCAACTGCTGGGTCAGGACCCGTTCGGGCAGCCCGAGACTGGAACAGATCCGCCCGGCCTCGCTCTCGGCGGCGTAACCGCCGAGAGCGGCGAAGCGCTCCTCGAGGTGACCGTAGCGGCGGACGGCCTTGTCGCGCGCGTCCTCGTCGACCACCTCGGCCATCAGCGCCTGCTGCTTCTCCAGGTCGGCCAGCAGCGTGTCGAGGCCGCGGGCCGAGAGCACCCGGTCGCGGGCGAGGATGTCGAGGTCGCCCTCGCGGGGGTCCTGCGGCAGGTAGCCGATCTCACCGGTGCGGGTGATGGTGCCGGCGTAGGGTTCGCTCTCCCCCGCCAGGATCCGCATCGTGGTGGTCTTGCCGGCACCGTTGCGGCCGACCAGGCCGATGCGGTCACCGGGCTGGATGCGCAGCGCCGGGCCTTCGGCGAAGAGCAGGGTGCGCGCGCCGGCGCGGACCTCGAGGTCCGTTGCGGTGATCACGGCGCTGCTCTCCTAGTTACTTCTCGTCAGGGAATACCGGTGGGCGCTTCTCCGCCCGCGCAGCGACCGCCTCTTCGAAGTTGGCGGTGAGCAGGCGCACATAGAGCTGCCCGAGGCCCTCGGCCTGCATATGCCCCTCCAGGGTACTGGCGTCCAGTCCAGTCCACAGCGTCCGTTTGGTCAACTCGGTGCCCGGCCGGGAGAACGCGGCGATCCGCTCGGCGATCTCATAACACGTCGGCAGCAGGTCTGCGGCCGGCACCTGCCGCGACACCAGACCGATCCGTTCGGCCTCCTCGGCATCGACGTCGCGCCCGGTGAGCATGA
>JAGQTU010000069.1 GCA_020438865.1 Mycobacterium sp. | reverse complement strand
CAGGCCGGACGCGAATTCCGCACCGCCGGTGGAGAATTGGATGATGCCGTCACTGCCGGCGTCCGCGAAGCCCTTGATGGCGGCGTTGACGCTCTCGGATCCGACGCAGTTGATCGCCGGGAAGGCGAACGAGTGTTCCTTGGCGCGGGCCAGCATCTCCGCGTAGACCTCTGGCGTGGCGATGGGCATGGAACTTCCTCTCCTGATGCGGCTGTCTGAAGAAGTATGGCAAAGAGCCGCGCCGGGGGCGCCGCCACCGCCAGGTAGGGTCGGGCGTCATGACCACCACCGTGATGGCGCTGCCGAGCATCATGGACCCGATGTACTGGCTCGGCGAGGGCGGCCTGTTCGCCTCCGCGGTGCTGCCGGGCATTCTGGTCATCGTCTTCATCGAGACCGGCCTGCTGTTCCCGCTGCTACCGGGTGACTCGCTGCTGTTCACCGGCGGCCTGCTGGCCGCCGCCCCCAACCCGCCGGTCAACATCTGGGTGCTGGTGATCTGCGTCGCGGTGGTCGCGGTCCTGGGCGACCAGTGCGCCTACTTCATCGGGCGGCGGATCGGGCCTGCGCTGTTCGACAAGGAGGACTCCCGCTTCTTCAAGAAGCACTACGTGACAGAGTCACACGCCTTCTTCGAGAAGCACGGCCCGAAGACGATCATCCTGGCCCGGTTCGTGCCGATCGTGCGCACGTTCACCCCGGTGCTCGCCGGTGTGTCGTACATGCGTTACCCGCTGTTCCTCGGTTTCGACATCATCGGCGGCATCGCGTGGGGTGCGGGCGTGACGCTGCTGGGCTACTTCCTGGGCAACGTCCCGTTCGTCAAGGCGCACCTGGAGCTGATGATCCTGCTGATCGTCTTCCTCTCGATCCTGCCCGGCGTCGTCACGGTGGGCCGCAACCTGCTGGCCCGACGCCGGCCCGCCGCCGGCGACTGAGCCGGCACTACACCGCTCAGGGCCAGACGCGGTTGGCCCCGGCCGGCGCCTGCGGCTGCAGCGCAGCACCCGGAATCGGGGTGTTCTGCAGCGCGCCCAGGCAAAGCCCCAGCCGGCCCGGAAGGCACGGGATGTTGCCCGATCCGCCGTAGCTGTTGCTCGGGTTGTTCTGCGACCAACAGATTCCGGTGGTCGGGTCGAGGATCTGACCGCCCGGGCAGGGGGCGGCCGTCGCCGCCGGCGCCGCTGTCAGCGCCAGGGGCGCCAGCATCCACGTGCCGAGGCAGGCGAGGAGGAACTTGGAGGTCTTGGTTCCGGTTCTCATGTCGATGTTCTCCGTCGCTCGCTACGCGGTGATCTTGGTCTGCTCGTCGATGAGCTTGGCGGCGTCGATCACCACGTTCTCCTCGCTTTGACGGGCGTCGGCATTGAGTTGGAGAACGAACAACGCGTCCTTTCCGGGGATCACGATGGTCTTCTGCGCGACGACTCGCGCGATGCCGTCGTCGGTGTAGGTGCCCGCGGACTGGTTGGCGTCGAACCCGCTCATCTTCACGTTCTCGGGCTCACCGATCGGCTTGAAGTCGGGCAGGTTCAGCAGCTGATTCGGGGCGTACTGCAGGATCTTGGCCGGATCCACGTCGCCGGTCAGCTTGGACGCGATCGCGATGATCGCGGGCGGGTCCTTCGGGTCCTCGGGTTTGTCGTAGACGATCGCGCCGTACGCCCAGTCCGGCGTCTTGTCGCCGGCCAGGCTCCAGCCCGGCGGGAACGGGAAGTCGAAGTTCGGTGTGCCGGGTTCGTTCGGCTTGATCGGCGTCTCGGCGATCTTGTTCTCGGTGATGTAGTCGTTGATCGTCTTGGCCGCGCCGGAGGCCGCCGCGGAGGTCGACGGCGCCGCGCTCGATGACGTGGCGGCACTCGCCGACGTCGTCGTGGCCGGCTTGTCGGTCTTTGTGGCGGAGGAACAACCGACGAGCACGAAACTCATCGAAACCGTTGCCAGCCCCACCGTCGCCACGGCCGCAATGTTCTTCATCGGACGATTTCCCCTTCGGTCGCATCGCTGAGCAGAGAATAGGCAGCCCAAACTGTCCTGTCTGCGCGAATCCACGCCCACTCCGGTGGCTTATTTCCGTACGCAAGCATATTCCCGCCGCCGGAATCGGGGCAGCAAATGACGGCCCGGTCCGGTTGCGTCGGCCGCACCTGATCGGGCGGGCGCACGCGCACCGCACAGCAAGCGCTCAGCGGAGTCCCGTACTGACGAGATCGTCAGCGGTGCTGTTCGGGTGGCTACAGGCGGCCAAGGGCGTCGAACAGGTCGCGCAGCCCGGTCAGGGAGTGGGCGGGCAGAAACACGTCACAGTACGGCAGCGCGACCGCCATCGAACCGGCCAACGGTTGGAATCCCGGCGCGGCGGCGCGCGGGTTGAGCCAGACCAGATGCGCCGCGCGACGTTTGAGCCGCCCCAGCGCGTTCTCGAGCACTTCGGGCGGGTCGCTGTCCCAGCCGTCGGAGGCGACCACCACCACCGCCCCGCGCAAGGCGCTGCCATGCGGCGGTGCCAGCAGGTCGTGGATCGACCGACCCAGGTGTGTCCCGCCATAGCGGTCGACCACCTTGGCGTTGGCCCGTGCCAGGGCAACCTCGGGCGAGCGGTGCGCCAGCACCGGTGTCAACCGGGTCAGCGCTGTCGAGAAGGCGAATACCTCTGGCCGAAAACCACTCTGCCGCAACGCTGTTGCCCGCATGAGATGTAGGTAGATGGCCGCATACGGCTGCATCGAGCGGCTGACGTCACACACCAGCACCAGCCTGCGACGCGGACGGCGGGGCCGGGTGCGGGCCAATTCGACCGGCTCCCAGCCGGTGGTGCGGGAGCGGCGCAGCGTCGCGCGCAGGTCGACGCGCTTGCCGGCGTGGTGCGGTTCGGTGCGCATGCTGCGTCGGGTCGGCCAGCGCGCGGCGCTCTGCTCCAGCCAGGTCCCGATGAGGCGCAGGTCGGCGTCATCGAACTGCTCGAAAGGCTCCTCGGCGCGGGCCACGATGCGACTGGGCAGCGTGTCGGGGATGGCAGTGGCGTCCTGGCCCGCACTCGCCGGGCGCAGCGACGGCGGCCGCGTCGTCCACGGCAGGCCCTCGCTCTGCGGGCCCTCCTCGGCCCGGTGACCGGATGCCGGGACCGCGGCGGCGGCGGTACCCCGCTGCGCCTTGAGTGACACCGGATCCACCGGCAGCACAGCGTCGGCGAACACCGCCTCGAAGACCGCGTCGAACGCCGTGATGTCCTCGGCCCGGTTGACCAGGGTCAGCCGCGCCACCCAGTACAGCCGGGAGCGGGTCACCGGCACCAGGGTGCGCATCGCCGCGACGAAAGCCGTTGGCCCGCTGGCCGATACCGCCACTCCCGCGGCCCGCAGCCGCGCCACCAGCGCCACTGCGAAGGCGGCCAGGTCGACCCCCCGCAGCAGCGCCGGTGCGGTCACGCGCGATGCCGTCGGCGCACCGCCAGGATCAGCAGCAGCACCACCAGCGCGGCCACCCCGACGATCGCGTATTTCTGCACGGCACCGCCACCCGCCAGATCGAGCAGGTCGATCGGCTCCGGTTCTGGGGCCGCCACCACCCGCGGGGGTGCGGCGGCGACCGGCGCGGCGGCGGCCGCAGCCGCCGTGGCGGGCTCGGCCGGAGCGCCAGGCGCCTTGCCCTCGGCCAGCTTCGCCTCGAGGCTGTCGACGAACTGGCCGAGCAACTTCTCCGACACCTGCTGCAGCATGCCGCTGCCGAATTGCGCCAGCTTGCCGACCACCTTGAGGTCGGTGTCCACGGTGACGCGGGTGCGGTCGCCGGCCTCGTGCAGTTGCAGAACGACGGTGGCTGCGGCGTTTCCGGTGCCACGCGCTTCCTTGCCGCGGCCGTCGATCAACGCCCGGTGCGCGGTCTCGTCCCGCTCGACGAAATGCGCCTTACCGCTGAACTCGCTCGTGACCGGTCCGACCTTGACCTTGACCTTCCCGAGGAAGTCGTCGCCCTCATGACCGACCAACTGCGCCCCCGGCATCAACGGGATCACCTGCTCCATATCGGTCAGGACCTCCCAGGCCCGCTCGATCGGGACGCTGACGGTGAACTCGTTGGCGATCTTCATGGAATCTCCTCATCCGGTGGCGAGTTGGGCGCGGTAATCAGTGAACGCTTCGTCGAGGGCGGCGCTGTCGTCGGGGGTCTTGCCGAGCGCGCTCAATCCGGCCGCCGCGGCCGGATCGACGAGATCACCGACCCCGAGCATCACCAGCGCCGCGACCCAGTCGATCGTCTCGGCCACGCCCGGGGGCTTGTCGAGGTCGAGTTCCCGGCTCCGTCCGACGAACTGGGTGGCGTGCTCGATCAGTGCGGCGGTGGCCCCCGGCACCGAGCGGCGCACGATCGCGGCCGCTCGCTGTGGTTCCGGGTAGTCGATCCAGTGATACAGGCAGCGTCTGCGAAGCGCGTCGTGCAGATCGCGGCTGCGGTTGGAAGTCAGCACCGTCACCGGCGGCCGCTCGGCGACGAACGTGCCCAGTTCGGGCACCGTCACCGAGGACTCACCGAGGAACTCCAGCAGCAGCGCCTCGAATTCGTCGTCGGCACGGTCGATCTCGTCGATCAACAACACCGGCGGCCGCGGCCCGCGATGGCGCACGCACGCCAGGATCGGCCGGTCCACCAGGTAGGTCTCACCGTAGAGGTCGGACTCCTCGATGGCCGCGCCCCGGGCCTCGGCCAGCCGGATGCTGAGCAGTTGCCGCTGATAGTTCCAGTCGTAGAGCGCCTCGGCGGCGGTCAGGCCCTCGTAACACTGCAGCCGGATCAGCGGTGTGTCCAGCACGGCCGCGAGGGCTTTGGCCGCGGTGGTCTTGCCCACCCCCGGCTCACCCTCCAGCAGCAGCGGCCGGTTCAGCGCGGTGGCGAGGTAGAAGGCGGCCGCAGTGCCTTCGTCGAGCAGATAGCCCTGCTCGTCGAAACGGCGGATCACCTCGCCGACGTCCCCGAACGTCACGGTGCCACCGCCGCGATCAGCCGCTCGTAGTCGTCCCAGGTGTCCACGTCGAGGGGCACCGGCCCGCCAATCGGAAGCTCGAGCACGTCGAACCGGCCGGAGTCGATGAGCTTCCACACCCCCTTATCGCCGTGCAGGCCCGCCAACTCCCCGAACACGCTGCGCGCCAACCAGAACGGATGGCCCACGCCGTCGTCGTAGCGGCATACCGCGATCGACTCTCCGGCACCGGCCTCGATCAGCCGACGGACCGTAACTTCCGTGACCCCGGGCTGATCGCCGAGCAGCAGCACAATCCCGGCGCTGGCCGGGTCCACTCGCTCGACGGCCACCCGCAACGACGCCGAGCACCCCGATGCGGGTTCGTCGACGACGACGGTTTGGACACCGTCGAGCGACACATCCCGACGCACCTCGTCGGCCGCCCCGCCGAGGGTGACGATCAGCTGATCGAAACCACACCGGCGCGCCATCCGAAGGGTCTCGCCCAGCACCGTCGAATCACGATAGGGCAGAACCTGTTTGGGTTGGCCGAGCCGACGCGAGCGGCCGGCGGCCAACACCACTCCGGTGACCCGGTTCATCCCCCGGACCTCTCCGCGGCGAATCTCGTCCGGCAGCCGGGGCAGCAAAACCAGTAGTCGTCGCCGTCGACGTTCAGGTGCGGGGTGTCGGAGCCGATGGTGACGGTCATCCCACAGACGGGATCCACCGCTGTCGACGCCGCGGGCTGATCCTGGTGCGGCACGACTTCCATTCCGCCGGTGCGGATCTCGGAGATCACCTCGGCTGCGATCGACACCGCGATCTCCCCCGGCGTCTTGGCGCCGATCGGCAGGCCGACCGGAGTGTGAACCCGGGCGCGTTGGCAGTCGGACAGACTCAGCTCGTCGAGCACCGCGGACCCGCGGACCCGGCTGGCCACCAGACCGACGTAGCCGACTCCCGCGTCCAGCGCCGCCCGGATGGTCTCCGCCTCGGCGCCGCCGTGGGTGGCGACCACGACGGCCGTCGCCCCGTCGAACCCGCCCGCATCGTCGCGGCGTACCTGGTAACCGAGCACGGCGCACACCCCGGCCAACGCTTCGGCGATCGGGGTGGACCCGCAGATCCGGATCAGCGGCGGGGGGATCTGCGGGGCCAGGAAGATCTCCAACGCACCGCCGGACAGGCAGGGGTTGACCACGACGCAGGCGCCCGGCGCGTCGGGGAAGTGAATGTCGCCGTCGGGCAGCACCCGCAACAGCACGCTCTCCCCCGCTTGCAGGGCGCCCAGCGCCGCCTTGCGCACCGAGTTCTGCGCGCACTGCCCGCCGACGAAACCCTCGATGGTGCCGTCCGCCAACAGGATCGCCTCGTCCCCCGGCTGCGCCGAGGTGGGCTGCTGGGCGCGCACCACCGTGGCATGCACGAACGGCTTGCGCTCCCCCAGCAGCTGGCGGACCCGGTCGGCGATCGTCATGTCAGATCGGTGGGGTGGCGCGGCCCTGCATGGCCTCCCACACCCGTGACGGGGTCAGCGGCATGTCGGCATGGCGAACCCCGAAGGGCGCCAGGGCATCAACGACGGCGTTGACCACCGCCGGCGGCGAGCCGACGGTCGCCGACTCGCCAACACCCTTGGCACCGATCGGGTGGTGCGGCGACGGGGTGACGGTGTGCCCCGTCTCCAGGTGCGGCACCTCGACGGCGGTCGGAATCAGGTAGTCCATCAGCGAACCGCCGAGGCAGTTGCCCTCCTCGTCGAAGGCGATCATCTCCATCAGGGCCATGCCGATACCGTCGACGATGCCGCCGTGCACCTGGCCCTCGATGATCATCGGGTTGATCCGGGTGCCGCAGTCGTCGACGGCGAGGAAGCGCCGCACCTTGACCACCGCGGTGCCGGGGTCGACGTCGACCACGCAGAAGTAGGCACCGTACGGGTAGGTGAGGTTCTCCGGGTTGTAGCAGACCTCGGCGTCCAGGCCGCCCTCGATGCCCTCGGGCAGATCACCGGCGCCGTGGGCGCGCATCGCGATGTCCTGGATGGTCACCGACGCCGACGGGTCACCCTTGACGTGGAACGAGCCCTTCTCCCATTCCAGGTCGGCGACCGAGGCCTCCAGCATGCCGGAGGCGATGATCCTGGCCTTGTCGCGAATCTTGCGCGCCACCAACGCCGCTGCAGCACCGGATACCGGCGTCGAGCGGCTGCCGTAGGTGCCCAGACCGAACGGCGTCTGGTCGGTGTCGCCGTGCACGACGTCGATGTCCTCGGGCGGGATACCGAGCTCCTCGGCGACGATCTGCGCGAACGTCGTCTCGTGACCCTGGCCCTGGGTCTGCACCGAAAGCCGAAGCACCGCTTTGCCGGTCGGGTGGACCCGGAGCTCGCAGCCGTCGGCCATGCCGAGGCCG
Organism: Mycobacterium sp.; assembly: GCA_020438865.1. GTDB lineage: Bacteria > Actinomycetota > Actinomycetes > Mycobacteriales > Mycobacteriaceae > Mycobacterium. The sequence continues at coordinate 14,832 of JAGQTU010000069.1, read as the reverse complement.
AGGATGTCCATGTCCTTGCGCGGCCCGGCGCCGACGGCCTCGGTGAAGAACGAGATCCCGATGCCCATCAGTTCGCCGCGCTTGCGTTTCTCGGCCTGCTCAGCCCGCAGCTGCGCGTAGCCGATCATGTCCATGGCCAGCCGCATGGTGGCCTCGTAGTCGCCGGAGTCGTACACCCAGCCGGTCTTGCTCTTGTACGGGAACTGGTCGGGCCGCAATAGGTTCTGCAGCCGCAGCTCGGCCGGGTCCATCTTCAATTCGTAGGCCAGGCAGTCGACCAGCCGCTCGACGAAGTACACCGCCTCGGTGATCCGGAACGAGCACGCGTAGGCCACCCCGCCGGGCGCCTTGTTGGTGAACACGGCGGTCATGTGGCAGTACGCGGCCTCGATGTCATAGCTGCCGGTGAACACCCCGAAGAAGCCGGCCGGGTACTTGGTGGGCGCGGCCACACCGTTGAACGCCCCGTGATCGGCGAGCACGGTGGAGCGGATCCCGAGGATCTTGCCCTCCTTGGTGGCCGCGATCTCACCGACCATGACGTAGTCGCGAGCGAACCCGGTGGACGTCAGGTTCTCGCTGCGGTCCTCCATCCACTTCACCGGCTTGCCCAGCACCAGCGACGCGACGATGGCGCAGACGTATCCCGGGTAGATCGGCACCTTGTTGCCGAAGCCGCCGCCGATGTCGGGGGCGACGATGCGGATCTTGTGCTCCGGCAGCCCTGCCACCAGCGCGTAGACGGTGCGGTGTGCGTGCGGGGCCTGCGTGGTGCACCACAGCGTCAGCTTGCCGCTCACCGGGTCGAGGTCCGCTACGGCACCGCAGGTCTCCATCGGCGCGGGATGCACACGGGGATAGACGATCTCCTGCTTGACGACGACCTCGGCCTTGGCGAACACGGCGTCGGTGGCGGCGGCGTCGCCGGTCTCCCAGTCAAAGCAGTGGTTGTCGGTCTTGCCCTCGAGGTCGGTGCGGATCACCGGCGCCGACGGGTCCAGCGCCGTGCGCACGTCGATGACCGGGTCGAGCGGTTCGTAGTCGACGTCGATGAGCTCCAGGGCATCTCGCGCCGAATACCGGTCCTCGGCGACGACGAACGCCACCTCCTGACCCTGGAAGCGGACCTTGTCAGTGGCCAGCACGGCCTGGACGTCGTTGGACAGGGTCGGCATCCACGCCAGACCCTTCTCGGCCAGGTCGGCGCCGGTGATGACGGCCTTGACCTTCGGGTGGGCCTGGGCCGCGGTGGTGTCGATGCCCTTGATGGTGGCGTGCGCGTACGGCGACCGCAGGATCGCCAGGTGCAGCATGCCGGGCAGCTGTACGTCGTCGACGTAGTTGCCTCGGCCGCGGATGAAGCGCGGGTCCTCCTTGCGGAGCATCCGGCCGTAGCCGCAGGGCTTCTTGTCGTTGTCGGCGGTGTCCTCGGGCCGCTGCTGGATTTCCCCGGCGAGCAGCCGGGATTCGGGTGGGGTCACGCCTGAACCTCCTCGTTCGCATGCTTGGCGGCCCACTGGATCGAGCGGACGATTGTGGTGTAGCCGGTACACCGGCAGATCTGGCCGGAGATGGCCTCGCGGATCTCGTCCTCGGTCGGGTCGGGGTTCTCGTCGAGCAGCGCGCGGGCGGTGATCATCATGCCCGGCGTGCAGAATCCGCACTGCAGGCCATGGCACTGCATGAAGCCTTCCTGCACGGGGTCCAGCTTGGCGCCGTCGGCGAGGCCCTCGACGGTGCGCACGTCGTGGCCCGAGGCCATCGCGGCCAGCATGGTGCACGACTTGACCGGCTGGCCGTCGACCGACACCACACAGGTGCCGCAGTTGGATGTGTCGCAGCCCCAATGGGTTCCGGTGAGGCGGAGCTGATCGCGCAGGAAGTGCACCAGCAGCATCCGCGGTTCGATGTCGGCGCTGACCTGCTCGCCGTTGACGGTCATGGTGACGTGCATCAGTTGCCCTTCGGTGCGGGAATGCTGCGCACGCGTTGTACCGCGGTGCGCAGGGTGCGGATGGTCAGTTCGGAGGCCAGGTGCCGCTTGTACTCGGCGGTGCCGCGCTGGTCGGTCACCGGCTCGCAGGCCGCGGCGGCCAGCCGGCCGGCCTCGGCGAAGGTCTCCTCGGTCGGCGGGGAGCCGACCAGGGCCTCGGTGACGGCGCCGAGCGCCTCGGAGTCGGCGTTGACGGCGGTCAGCCCGACCCGGGCGGCGGCGATCTGGTCACCGTCGAGGGTCACGGCGGAGCCCGCGGCGGCCACCGCCCAGTCCCCCACCCGGCGTTCGACTTTCGCGTACGCGCTGGAGGTGTTGTGGCGCAGTGGGATCCGCACCTCGATGAGCATCTCGTTGTGGGCCAGCGAAGTCTCGTACGGTCCGACCATGAACTCGTCGATGCCGATCTCGCGCTGACCGGACGGCCCGCGGGCGACCACCACCGCACCGAGCACCTCGCACACCGTCGAGAGGTCCTCGGCGGGGTCGGCCTGGCACAACGAACCCCCGACCGTGCCGCGGTTGCGCACCACCGGGTCCGCGATCACCCGCTCGGCGTCGGCGAAGATCGGGCACACCTGCGCCAGGGCGGCGTCCTCGAGGACCTCGCGGTGCCGGGTCATCGCGCCGAGGCGGGCCAGGGTCGGCTCCACGGTGATGTAGCCGAGTTCGTCGGCCAGGTCGTTGATGTCGATGAGGTACTCGGGGTTGGCGATGCGCAGCTTCATCATCGGCAGCAGGCTGTGCCCGCCGGCGACGATGAACGCGCCCTCCCCCAGTCTGTCCAGGAGCCCGACCGCGTGATCGACACTGGTGGCGCGCTCGTATTCGAAGGGACCGGGTACTTGCATGTGACGGACCTCACATCGGTAGCGGGAGACCCAAGTGTGAGACGCGCCCTCCGAGCCGTCAAGAGCGACTTAAGTGATCGCTTAACTGTCCCGGTGGCGAGGCGCTACCGTCGTCGTCGTGGTGAATCCGGCCGCCGATCTCCGACAGCGGACGCCCGCCGCCGCCCCACTGCCGGGCGATGATTTCCGCGGCGATCGACACCGCGGTCTCCTCCGGGGTGCGCGCCCCCAGATCCAGCCCCACCGGGCTGGACAACCGGCTCAACTCCTGTTCGGACAGCCCGGCGTCGCGCAGCCTGGACAGCCGATCCTCGTGGGTGCGCCGGGAGCCCATCGCGCCGACGTAGCCGACGTCGAGGCGCAGCGCGACCTCCAGCAGGGGCACGTCGAACTTGGCGTCGTGGGTCAGCACGCAGATCACCGAGCGTCCGTCGATGGCCCCCGCCTCGGCCTGCGCGGCCAGGTAGCGGTGCGGCCAGTCGACCACCACCTCGTCGGCGGACGGGAAGCGCGCGGAGGTGGCGAACACCGGCCGCGCGTCGCACACAGTCACCCGGTAGCCGAGGAACGACCCCTGCTGGGCGACCGCCGCCGCGAAGTCGATGGCGCCGAAGACCAGCATCCGCGGCCGCGGGGCGTGGCTGGCGACGAACACCTCCATCCCGTCGCCACGGCGCTGACCGTCCCGGCCGTACGTGAGGACCTCACTGCGCCCGGCCGCCAGCAGCCCGCGCGCATCGTCGGTCACCGCGGCGTCGGCGCGATCCGACCCCAGCGTGCCGACGGCGGTGTCGGGGCCGATGATCAGCCGCCGGCCCACCCGGTCCGGATCGGGATGGGCGATCACGGTCGCGACGGCCACCGGCCGGTGCCCGGTGATGGCGTCGATGACGGCATCGAGTTCGGGGAAGGTGGCCTGCGACACCGGCTCGATGAAGATGTCCAGAATTCCGCCGCACGTCAGCCCGACGGCGAAGGCGTCGTCGTCGCTGACCCCGTAGCGCTCGAGGCGCGCGACACCGGTCTGGGCCACCTCGGTGGCCGACTCGTACACCGCGCCCTCCACGCAGCCACCCGAGACCGAGCCGGCGACCGAGCCGTCCGACGCCACCACCATGGCGGCCCCGGGTTGGCGCGGGGCCGAGGAGAAGGTGCGCACGACGGTGCCGACACCGGCGGTCCCGCCGACCCGCCAGATGGCGGCCAATTCCGCGAGCACGTCCTGCACGGCATCAAACGTAGGCTCATTTCGTGACACCGGCGCAGCTTCGGGCCTTCTCGGCCGTGGTGCGGTTGGGTTCGGTGCACGCCGCCGCCGAGGAACTGGGCGTCTCCGACGCCGGTATTTCGGCGCACGTGGCGCAGCTACGCAAGGAGCTCGACGACCCGCTGTTCAGCCGGACCCGGGCCGGGTTGGCGTTCACGCCGGGCGGGCTGCGGCTGGCCAGCCGCGCCATCGAGATCCTGGGTCTGCAGCAGCAGACCGCCATCGAGGTCACCGAGGCCGCGCGCGGCCGGCGGCTGCTGCGGATCGCCGCGTCGAGCGCATTCGCCGAGCACGCCGCCCCCGGCCTGATCGAGTTGTTCTCCTCGCGCGCCGACGACCTGTCGGTCGAGTTGAGCGTGCACCCGACCAGTCGGTTCCGCGACCTCATCGAATCCCGGGCGGTGGACGTGGCTGTGGGTCCGGCCCTCCCCGACACCGGCGCCGAGATCGTGGTGCGCCCGTTCCTCAAGTACCAGATCATCACGGTGGCTGCACCGTCCAGCCCGCTGGCGACCGGCACCCCGACACCGGCGCTGCTGCGCGACCAACAGTGGATGCTCGGCCCGTCGGCTGGCAGCGTCGACGGCGAAATCGCCACGCTGATAAGAAATCTCGCGATCCCGGAGACAGCGCAGCGCATCTTCCAGAGCGATGCTGCTGCGCTGGAGGAGGTTCAACGCATGGGTGGAGTGACCCTCGCCGTCGGGTTCGCCGTCGCGAAGGACCTCTCCGCGGGGCGGCTGGTGCACGTCAAGGGCTCCCGGCTACAGCTGTCGGGCGAATGGTGTGCTTCGACGCTGCCGGCCTCGGCGCGCCAACCCGCCGTCACCGAGTTGCTGAACTTCATCACCACCCCGCGCTGCACGCAGGCGATGATCCGCGGAACGGGAGTGGGTGTCACCCGGTTCCGTCCCAAAGTCCATGTCACGCTGTGGAGTTGAGAGCTGGCGTTCATCGAGATTGACGCTGGCGTGCGGGCCACTCGCACTTTCGCGCGCTAGCGTCCATCTCGGCGTCGAGGTGGGCCGAGGCTCAGCGCCCCCGGCCCGCCTCCAGCGCCCGGATCAGGCTGGCCGAATCCCAGGGGCCCTTGTGCCGGACGCCGTTGACGAAGAACGTCGGGGTCGCGTTGAGGTCCATCACCTCGGCGTCCTGCGCATCGTCCTCGACACGGTGCAGGACTCGGGGTGAATGCAGGTCTTCGTCGAATTGCGCAATGTCGCAGCCGGCCTGGTCGGCATAGCGGTAGATGTCCTGCCACTCCAGGTGATCCTGGAACTTGAACATCAGCGGGGCGATGTCGAAGAACTTGCCCTGCAGGGCGGCGGCTTCACTGGCCCGGGCGGCATCGGTGGCGCGCGGATGGACCCGCTCGAGTGGGAAATGCCGCCACACATAACACAATTCGTCACCGAAGTAGGCCCGCACCTCATCGATCGAACCGGTGGCCCGGCTGCAGAACGGGCACTCGAAGTCGCCGTACTCGACCAACGTCAGCGGGGCGTCCGCGGGCCCGCGAAGGTGGTCGCGCTCGGGCTCGATCGCCCGAACCAGCTTCAGCCCCACGGCCACCGGCGGGCTGAGCCGGTCGGTGATCCGGAAGAACGCCCACCCCAGCGCGAAGGCGATGACGGAGGCGGCCAGCACGCCGACGCGGGCCAGGTCGGCCGAGCGCGGATCGTCGATGGCCAAGTCGACGATGAACAACGAGATGGTGAAGCCGATGCCGGACAGCAGCGCGCCCCCGGCGACCCGCCGCAGGGTCAGCCCGGGAGAAAGCCGGCCGAGTCCGGTGCGCTGCACCAGCCAGGTGGCGCCCGTGATGCCGATCAGCTTGCCCGCCACCAGACCGACGACCACACCCCAGGTCAGCGGCGAACCGGTGGCCTCGGCGATGGTGTGACGGTCCAGGTGCACGCCGGCATTGGCCAACGCGAAGACCGGCAGCACGCCGAACGACACGTACGGGCCGAAGCCGGTCAGCAGCCGTTCGTTGATGGAGATCGAGTCGCGCAGGCTGCGCGACGCGGCGCGGGCGTACTCCGAGTTCGGTGACTGCCGGAACGCCCGGATGACCTCGACCGCCGCCTCCACCCGTTGGCGTTCCGGGGTGAACACCGGGATCAGCAATGCCACCGCGACTCCCGCCAGCGTGGGGTGCACCCCACCGGCGAACAACGAGAGCCACAGCGCAACGCCGAGAACGGAATACGCCGGTCCGCGGCCACCGGCCGGCAGGTACCGCACGGCCAGCAGGGCCAACAGCAGGCCCACTGCGACGAGCAGCGGGACCACCCGGATCCGCTCGGAGTAGAATACCGCGATCGCGATCAGCGCGCCGATGTCGTCGACCACCGCCAGGGTCAGCAGGAAGGTGCGCAGCCGGGCCGGGTACTTGGGGGCGATGATCGCCAGCGCGCCCACCAGAAACGCAGTGTCCGTCGAGATCACCACACCCCAGGCGCGCGCGTCGTCCCCGGAGGGGTTGAACAACAGGAAGATCACGGCCGGCAACGTCAGGCCGGCGATTGCGGCGATCACCGGGACGGCAGCACGTGATCGCTCGGTCAGCTCGCCAATGGTGAACTGCGCCTTGACCTCCAGGCCGACGATGAAGAAGAAGAACGCCATCAATCCGTCGTTGACGATCTCCTTGACCGTCAACTCGACATGCAGATCACCGAAGCTGAGTCCGACCGGGGTGCCCCAGAACTGCGAATAGGTCTCGGACCATGGCGAATTCGCCCAGAGGATCGCCACCACCGTGAACGCCAGCAGCAGCGCCGCCGCGGCGTTCTCGCCGAAACGTTTCGCGGTCGGATCGCGGCCCAGTCGGCTCTTGGTCACCCGGATCGCGTCACCGCGTGCGCGGCCTCCATGAGCATCCAGCCCGAGACCTGCACGGACAGATCTCGTTCGGGAATCTCCGAGGAGTTGACGGCGCCCTGGACGAACTTCGCCGCAGCGCCGCCCACCGTCGGGACCTCGGCGGTGCGATCCCAGAACGCGGCGAACAGTGGCAGGCCGTCTACGCTCTGCCGGTTGTCCCAGGCTGCCTCGGCCGAGGTCAGCACCAGCTGGCGGGCGGTGTCCCGCGCCGCCACATCCTCGGCGGAGTCACCCGGAAGGTCGGTTGCCACCAACGCCAGATAGCGCGCGGTGATCCCGGCGAACAGTCCGCCGTCCCCACCGCCGGCGCCGACCAGCACGCCGCCGGGCGCCATGTGCGCGTCCACGGCGGCCACCAACCGGCGCACCCGAGCCGGATGCCGATCATCGGTGGTGCGCACCGCGAGTTCGGTCTCCAGGCCGAGCACCACGCCCTGGCAGTAGCTGTACAGCGCGCGAACCAGGGAACCCGCCTTGATGCCGTCGAGCACCAGGTGGGTGTCCGGGTCGATCAGCGTCGCATCGATCCAGTCCGCCATCTGCTGCGCCCGGCGCAGTCGGTCGCCGCAGCGGGCCAGGAAGATTCCCGCCGGGCCGTTGGCCGGGGCGTTGAAGAACTGATCCTGCTTGCGCCACGGGATGCCGCCCCCGTCCTCGGGCACCCACGAACTGACCAACTGATGTTCCAGCGAGTTCAGCGCCCGCGGCCGCTCGATGCCGGCCAACCGCCCCGCGCGCTCGAGCGCGAGCGCCAGCCACGCCATGTCGTCGTAATACTTGTTGGTCCAGCGGCCGTTGTTTCGGATCCGATGGCCACGGATCTGCCTGCTGATCTTGGTCAGCCGCGCCGGCTGCGGATCGCGGACCTGCGCGTCGACCAGGCAGTCCAGCAGGTGCGCCTGCCACCAGTAGTGCCAGGTGCCGAAGGCACGGTCGCGGCGGGTCGGCGGCCAGCCGACCACACCGAGTTGCGTTCCCGGCACCTGCCAGAGCCGACGCAGGTGGCGTTTCGCGATCGCCGCCTCGGCGCTGGCCGCGCGATTCGCCCACAACTGGTCCATGACCTTCAATCCTGCCCTACCAGGCGCGGGACAGGTCGGCCCAACGCCTGATCCAACTGTGCATCGCGATGCCCGCGGCGACCGCGGCGTTGATGCTGCGGGTGGAGCCGAACTGCGCGATCGACACCGTGAATGCCGCGCCCGCGGCCGCCGCGGGCGAGATGCCGGGCCCCTCCTGGCCGAAGACGAGCAGGCATTCGCGGGGCAGCGCGGTGTCCTCCAGTCGCACCGCCCCGGGCACGTTGTCCACCGCGACGACGGTGAGACCGGCGGTGGCGGCGTGACCGAGCAGTTCCTCGGTGGTGTCGTGGTGCATGAGGTGCTGATAGCGGTCGGTGACCATCGCACCCCGGCGGTTCCAGCGTCGCCGGCCCACGATGTGCACGGTGTCGACGGCGAACGCGTTCGCGGTGCGAACGACCGCCCCGATGTTGGCGTCGTTGCCGAAGTTCTCGATCGCGATGTGCAGCGGATGTCGCCGGGAATCGATATCGGCGATGATCGCCTCGCGCGTCCAATACCGGTAGGCGTCAACGACATTGCGGGTGTCGCCGTCCCGCAACAGTTCGGGGTCGTATCGGGGATCGGCAGGCGGCTCCCCCACCCAGGGGCCGACACCCGGGGTGCCGGTGTTCCACTCGGTCGGCCCGGGATTCTCAGGTTCAGTCACGGTTCACCGACACCGTGGCGCACAGCAGCGCCGCATTGATCTCGCCCTGCGTGCACAACGACGCCGACGACTCGCCGATCCGGACCTGGGGGGCGCCGTAGACGGATGTCGGGGCGGCGTCCGAGCAGCCGGCGCCGAGCGCAAGGACGACGGCCGGCGCGGCGATCACCCGGTGTGCACCCACGGCCATCACTGTAGGTTCTCCGCACCGCCGACCCCGCTTGTTGCTAGCGCGGATTCAGCAGCACGACCCGGCCGAACCTGCCCGCCGTGAGCGCCACGATCGCGACGTCCGCGGTCTGCTCACCCAGTTCCGCCTGCCCCGGCCACCCCCCGACGTCCGGTGCCGATCGAATGGACAGCGCCGCGCCGGCAGCGGCCCGAACCAGCGTGCTCCCCGAGGGTCCGGCCAGCTCGGCGCCGGCGACCCGGCCGTTCTCGAAGATCAGCCGCTGCGCGACAGAATCGGTGGCGCGCCCCACGCCGCGTGCGTGCGCCTGCTCATCGAGCCATGCCGTCAGCGCCGCAGCGGGCGCGTCGGCGCCGGCCCGGAACGCACCGATCGACGCGACCTGAACGGTGTCCCCCCTCTCCGTGCGCATGGCGGTCCGGCCGGCGTCGGGCACCTCGGTGTAGAGCACCCCGAACGGCGAGGCGACGCACCTCAGCGCGAACTCACGCAGCCGCGGACCGATGAACGGCTCGATCGGTGCTCGCGGGTCGGTGCGGATCGGCGCGGGTTCGGCGCGCAGGACCGAGGCCTCCAGGTCCGCCGCAACCGGGCTGATCGGCCCGAGATCATCGGTCATCGAGCCCAGGTAGGCGAGGGTCTCGGGGTCGGTGACGTCGGTCGGGGCATCCACCAACAGCACGTCGGCGCCCAGGGCGGCACTGAACACGGCGTGCGCCAGCACGCCGGGCCCGGAGCCGACGCAGAGCACGTCGACCTCGTCATCCCAGTGCAACTCCGACTCCCGGGCGTCGGGGCCTGCCGGATCCTGCACATCGGGAACCCTACCCAGCCATCGCCGGTTCCGATGCCTGCCGGATGGGGTGCAGTAGTCTCTGGTCCCGGTGACCGAACCCAGCGATACCTTCCTCGACTCCACGCGTGCGCAGATCATCCGCGCCGCGGCGCATCAGTTCGCGGTCAACGCCTACAGCTCGGTCAGCCTGGACGACATCGTGGCCGAGGCCGGGGTCACCAAGGGTGCGCTGTACTTCCATTTCGGCTCGAAGCGGGCGTTGGCCGAGGCCATCGTCGACGAACGGGCGCGGGCAAGTCGGGTGGCGACCATCGAACTGGTCAACCGCGGGATGTCCGCGCTGGAGACCATCGTCGACATGATCTACCTGGTGGCCGCGCACGAATTCGGCACCGAACTGGGACGGGCCAGCGTCAACCTCGTCGACGCCGTCGGCCGGATCGAGAACGCCCAGGCCCGCCGGCTCGATGAATGGGTGAGCGCCATCACTGGGGTGGTGAAGCGCGCCGCCGAGGAGGGTGACATCGCCCCCGGCCTGAACCCCGAGGACGTCGCCCGGCTGATCGTCACGGTCTACGCCGGGACCCGGCTGAACACCAGCGCCGACAACGGCGAACAGTTCCTGGACCACATGGCAAAGAACTGGAATTTGATTCTTCCGGCAATTGCCAACCCGGAGCGGCTCGATTACCTCACCGAGTTCATCCGCCGCCGAACCGCCCACCTGTCGCGGGACTGGAAGCGGGTCGAATCCGACCAGTCCTGATGACGACGGGCTAGGCTCCCCCCGGGGACGCACAGGAAGGTGCAGCCGGTATGGCCCGCCAGGCACGCGCCGAGGTGACGCGGCAGAAGATCATGGACGCCGCGGTCGACATCTTCAGCGAAGTCGGCTACGGGTCGACCGGCCTTGGCGAGATCATCGAGCGCGCCGACATCACCAAAGGCGCGCTGTACTACCACTTCGACTCCCGGGAAGCGCTCGCGGCGGCCATCATCGAAGAGGCCACGGACCGGGTGATCGGCACGTTCCGGGACATCGCACAGTCGTCGACGCCGGCGTTGGAGAACATGATCCACGGCTCGTTCGTCGTGCTCGGCATGATCGCCCAGGACAAGCTGGCACGCATCGGACGCCAACTGGCCCGCGCACTCGGACAGTTCACCCCCGTCGGCGCACACACCTACGCGGACTGGACGACGGTGGTCGACGACCAGGCCGTACGCGCCGCCGAGGAAGGCGACCTACGCCCGGATCTGGACGCACATGTCGTCGGCGAGACCATCATCGCCACGCTGCTGGGCATCGAGCAGTTGTCCACCGCGATCTCCGCGGGCGCGGACATGATCTCGCGCCTGACCCACGCGTGGGAGCTGCTTCTGCCCGGTATCGCCAACGACGCCGCGCTGCAGTACTTCCAGCAGTTCCTGGCGCGCGAGGCGATGCGCTACGACCAGCCCACGCTCAGCGGGGACTGATCACGAGCGGTGCGGCTCAGGCGAGCCCGAGGTCGGCCAGGCCGAGCAGGCTGCGGTAGGGCACCCCGGCGGCCTCGATCGCCTCGGCGGCCCCGGTCGCCCGGTCCACCACCGTCGCGACGCCCACCACGGTTCCGCCCGCCTCCCGGACCGCCTCGACGGCGGTCAGGGCCGAACTGCCCGTGGTGCTGGTGTCCTCGACCACCAGCACCCGCTTCCCGCCCACCTCGGTACCTTCGATGAGCCGTTGCAGCCCATGGGTTTTCACCGACTTACGCACGACGAAGGCATCGATGGGGCGGCCCGGGGCGTGCATGATCGCGGTGGCCACCGGATCGGCGCCCAGGGTCAGACCACCGACCGCGGAGTAGATCCAGTCGTCGGTGAGTTCGCGCATCAGCCGGCCGATCAGCGGGGCGGCCCGGTGGTGCAGGGTGGCGCGACGGAGGTCGACGTAGTAGTCGGCCTCCTTGCCCGACGACAGGGTGACCCGGCCGAACACCACCGACAGCTGCCGGACCAGGTCGGCGAGCTCGGTGCGGTCGGCGGAGTTCAGCTCAGGTGCGGTCACGGCCATTTCCGAATCCCTTGGTCAGCGCGCGGACCAGCCCGCGCGGAATGAGTCGTGAGCCGGTCGTCAGCGCCTTGTACTGTAGACCGGGGACGATGACGACTTTGCCCTTGGCCACGTCGGCGAGGCTTTCGGCGACCACGCCGTCGACGTCGAGCCACATGAAGTTCGGGATCGATTTCATGTCCATGCCGGCGCGCTCGTGGAACTCGGTGTGGACGAAACCGGGGCAGACCGCGTGGATGCTGACCCCGGTGCCCGCCAAACCGTTGGCCAGGCCCTCGCTGAACGACACCACCCACGCCTTCGACGCGGAGTAGGTGGAGCCGCGACCGGAAACCAGCCCGGCGACGCTGGCGATGTTGATCACGGTGCCCGAGCCGGCGGCCAGCATGGCAGGCAGCGCGGCCCGGGTCAGATGCATCACCGCGGTGACGTTCACGTCGAGTTGGGCCTGCAGCAGCGCGGGGTCGGTGGTCCAGAACTCACCGGAGGTGCCGAATCCGGCATTGTTGACCAGCACCTGCACCCCGGTGGTCAGCCGATCGGCCACCTTCGAACGGTCGTCCGCCGCGGTGAGGTCGGCGGCCAGCACCTCGACGTCGACCCCGTTGGCCGCGCGCAGTTCGGCGGCGAGGTCCTCGAGGCGGTCGACATTGCGGGCCACCAGGACGAGGTTGTAACCGTCACGGGCGTAACGGCGGGCGTAACCGGCGCCGAGACCTGAGGTTGGACCGGTGACGAGGGCGACGGGACGGGGCACGCCGAGACCCTATCGGAGTTCAGCGTTGGTAGTTAGGGGCCTGGGTGGTGTTGCGCGGCTGCTGCGGCCGCAGCGGCGGCGGCGCCTCGGCGCGACCGGTGGGCAGTTCCCGGCGCCCGGCCGGTGCCAGCGGACGCCCCGGCGCGGCGTTGCGCCGACCGGCGGACTGGGGCAGGGCGGCCTGGGCGGGGAGCGGCGGCAGCACCCGCAGCAGGTCGTTGAACTGGCGAACCGTCCGCAGGCCCTCGTCCCACTGCGCGCGACTGGACGAGATCGGCATGGACACCAGGGTCCAGTTCTGCTCGTTCCACATGACCTCGGCGCAGTCCGGTGCGGTGTGGGCGAAGGTCACCATCCGGCGGTCGCAGGCCCGGCGGGCCGCGTCGAGGTTGGTGGAGTACACCATTCGGGGCCCGATGGCGCCGAGCAGCCAGATGTCGCTCTCCCGCGGTTCCTTGACGCCCTTGAGCCGCAGATCCATCACGACGTTCGTGCCGACCTTGCGGTGCAGGGCGATGACGGTGGCGACGTCCTCGAGGTCGAAGACGTAGACCGCCTCACCGCGGATCTGGCCCAGCACGACGTTGCGGGCGGTGACATCGCCGACGGTGGACATCACGCCGCGCTTCCAGCGGTCGATGATCTCGGTGGACTCGGGCTCGTAGTCGAAGCCGTGCGAGCGGGCCCAGGACTTTCGGCGGCGGCCCAGGCCGCGGCGCCGACCGATGTCGACATACAGCAACACCGCCGCACCCACGAAACAAAGTGCAGACAGCGTGAACCAGAACGGGACCATTGCGCCTAGCCTATCTGCTCACCCGGCCTTAACGAGAATGCCACCAGGTCACAACCAGGTCACACCTCTTGGTGCCGAAAGACCCCCGCACCCGGTTCGAGTGCGAGGGTCTTCGCGCGAGCGGCTCAGCCCAACTCAGCCCAGGATCAGCGATTCGCCGTCCGGGGAGACATTCACCGGCACGGTGTCACCGTCGTGCACCTCACCGGCGAGCAGCATCTTCGCGAGCTGATCACCGATGGCCTGCTGGACCAGTCGGCGCAGTGGCCGGGCGCCGTAGACCGGGTCGAACCCGCGATCGGCGAGCCACTTCTTGGCCGGCAGCGACACCTCCAGTTCCAGGCGACGCTGGGAGAGCCGCTTCTTCAGCTGCTCCAACTGGATGTCGACGATCTCCACCAACTCCTCGGGCTTGAGGCCCTCGAAAATCAGCACATCGTCGAGACGGTTGATGAACTCCGGCTTGAAGGCCGACCGGACCGCCGCCATCACCTGCTCCTCGGTGCCACCCGAGCCCAGGTTGGACGTCAGGATGAGGATGGTGTTGCGGAAGTCCACCGTGCGGCCCTGACCGTCGGTCAGCCGGCCCTCGTCGAGGACCTGCAGCAGCACGTCGAACACGTCCGGGTGGGCCTTCTCGACCTCGTCGAACAGCACCACCGTGTACGGCCGGCGGCGGACCGCCTCGGTCAGCTGACCGCCCTGGTCGTAACCGATGTAGCCGGGAGGGGCACCGACCAGGCGGGCGACGGAGTGCTTCTCGCCGTACTCGCTCATGTCGATGCGGACCATCGCCCGCTCGTCGTCGAACAGGAAGTCGGCCAGCGCCTTGGCCAACTCGGTCTTGCCCACACCGGTCGGGCCGAGGAACAGGAACGAGCCGGTCGGCCGGTTGGGGTCGGCCACGCCGGCCCGGCTGCGCCGGACCGCGTCGGAGACGGCCTGCACTGCCTTGCGTTGCCCGACGACCCGCTTGCCGAGTTCGTCCTCCATCCGCAGCAGCTTGGCCGTCTCGCCCTCGAGCAGCCGGCCGGCCGGGATGCCGGTCCACGACGCCACCACGTCGGCGATGTCGTCCGGCCCGACCTCCTCCTTGAGCATCACGTTGGCCTGGGCCTCCGCCTGGGGCAGCGCGGCGTCCAGCTTCTTCTCCACCTCGGGGATGCGGCCGTAGCGCAGCTCGGCGGCCTTCGCGAGGTCGCCGTCGCGCTCGGCGCGTTCGGACTCACCGCGCAGGTGTTCCAGCTCCTCCTTGAGGTCGCGCACGATGTCGATGGCGTTCTTCTCGTTCTGCCAGCGGGTGGTGAGCTCGGCGAGCTCCTCCTTCTTGTCGGCCAGTTCGGCGCGCAGCTTCTCCAGCCGCTCCGCCGACGCGGCGTCCTCCTCCTTGGCCAGCGCCATCTCCTCGATCTCGAGCCGGCGCACCAGGCGCTCGACCTCGTCGATCTCCATGGGCCGGGAGTCGATCTCCATCCGCAGCCGGGAACCGGCCTCGTCGACCAGGTC
>JAGQTU010000068.1 GCA_020438865.1 Mycobacterium sp. | reverse complement strand
GACAGCAGTTCGGGGCTCTTGAAGTAGCCGATCGACCGCAGGATCTTGTCGGGATGGGCCTTCTCCGCCGCGGCGAGGTTGTCCAGGATCTTCTTCTGGAACGCCGGGTCGTCGACCGTCTTGCCGTCCGGCGCCGTGTAGATCGCGATGATGTGGCCGGAGGTGTCGCGCCCGTAGGCGGCGTCGGCCAGCAGCGAGGCGTGCACCGACTGGCTGCCCTCGTCATAGAAGCCGCTCTGGGTGACGTGCTTGCCGAGGCTGGCGCCGTAGATGCCGCCACCCAGGCACAGCGCGACCATGACAGCGATCACGATGAACCGGTAGCGGTACACGGTGCGACCCCACCAGGCGAACACTCAGGCTCCTAACTAACTCTTCTTATGACCCGCGCATCGGGTTCTGTGGTCAGACACGCGAGGTCAACAACGAGGACAGCGGCCGGAATGGCTGTAGCCACGCCCCTTGTTCTGGCAGCGAATCTAGGCCGATTCGGGGCAACGGCTCTCGGAAAACGCCGGGAATGTCCTCGAGATCGACAAAGTCCAAGGTATCCGACGCTAACGCCCAGCTGGCATGTTCGCGAAATCCGAGCACGTGGACCGGGGTGCCGGAACGCGCGATGTCCTCCAGCGGCGCCCGGAACGCCTGGCCGTCGGCCGAGGCGACCAACACCGAGGCCAGGCCCTCGCTGCGGCGCAGTGCGATGTGGGCCAGCATGTCCCCGTCGACGTCGCTGTCCTCGTCCACCTTCGGTTTGGCGAAGACCGCGAAGCCGACGTTGCGCAGGGCCTCGACCCAGGGCCGGACCACGTCGGCGCTGCCGGGGGCGATGTTGGTGAACACCGTCGCCTCCGGCTCGAGCGTGATGTCCGGTCGGGCGGCCGAAAGTTCGGCGGTGCGGGTGAGCAGCCAGCGGCCCAGCGCGTCGAAGCGGGGCCGGTGCGCCGCGGTGGGCCGACCACCAAGGATCGAGCCGAGACCCATGTCCAGGTTGGGCGCGTCCCAGACCAGCAGCACCCGCTGCACCGCGGGCGGGATCGCGGGGGCGATGTCCGGCGGGGCGGTGGCTCCGGCGGTCTCTTTGATGCCGGCTTCTTCTATAACACTCATCGTCGTCTCGCACTCACGGTCGTCGCACCCAGAGGAGTTCCGTTACC
Source organism: Mycobacterium sp. (assembly GCA_020438865.1). Taxonomy (GTDB): domain Bacteria; phylum Actinomycetota; class Actinomycetes; order Mycobacteriales; family Mycobacteriaceae; genus Mycobacterium. Next base: position 21,096 of record JAGQTU010000068.1, on the reverse strand, counting down.
TCGCTGCCCGCGTGCCGGGCCTTCGTCTCGTACTTCGTGATCGGGCGATGCACCGATATCGGCAGTGCCTCCGTTGCGAGTACCCGGCGCAGCCGGGTTTCCGCGTCCCCGACCGCCGCAATCTGCTCGGCGTAACCGGCGTGGTCGGTGGCCGCATGCAGCAGCCCGCCGGGCACCAGGCGGTCGGCGATCAATCCGACGGTGCTCGCCTGCAGCAGTCGGCGCTTGTGGTGGCGGGACTTGGGCCACGGGTCGGGGAAGAACACCCGCACCCCGGTCAGCGTCCCGGTGGTGAACATGCGCTCCAGCACGTCGACGCCGTCGCCGCGGACCAGCCGGATGTTGGTGACGCCCTCCCGGTCGATGGCGCTCAACAGCTGGGCCAGGCCGCGGCGGTAGACCTCGACGGCCACCACGTCGATATCGGGTTCGGCCTGGGCCATCGCGAGGGTCGAGGTGCCGGTACCACAGCCGATCTCCAGCACCACCGGCGCCCGCCGGCCGAACCAGGCGGCGGTGTCGAGCGGCTCGGCGGGGGCGGCGTCGGACCCGGTGCCCGCGGGGCGGGCCAGCGTGCCGAGGCTCGGCCACAGCCGGTCCCACACCTCCTGCTGCTGCTCGGTCAGCGAGGCCCGGCGCGATCGGAAGCTGGTGACCCGGCGGTAGGAATGCGGTGCGGCGTCGCTGTCGGGCGCGGTCGAGCCGCCCTGCCGCTGCGCATGCATCCGTCCATCGTCGCTCATGAAGCACCCGGTACCCGCACCGTGGTGCAGATTGATACCCAACAGTTGCCTTCGCCTGGTAGTGGCTCGCGCCACGTCGCACGGGATGCAACCATGACCCCACGACATCGGGGTGGGGACCACGGGGGCGGACGTGACCGGACTGGGGCGCTATCTTGCGGCGCTGGACGACGTCGCCACCGTCGCGGAGCAGCCGCGGTTGGCCCGACTGGTGCAGCATCTGCGCCGGCCGCTGCGGGTGCGGGTGCGCGGACGAACGGGGGCCGGCTGCGCATCCGTCAGCCGGGCCCTGCGCCGCCGGGGTACCACCGTCCTCGCCGCGGACGACGCCGTCGACGTCGAGGTCCACGTGCTGGCCGAGACACTCAAACCGGAGGACGCCGCCGCCCTTCGCCGGGGCGGACGGCCCCGGATCGCGGTCCTCAACAAGGCCGACGTGTGCGGCTTCGGCGAAGAGGGACCACTGGCGCGGACCGCTGAGCGCTGTCGGGCCCTGCAGGGGCAGTGCGGCGTGGAGGTCCTACCCCTGGCGGCGCTGCTGGCCGCTGCCGACCTCGACGACGACATGATCGGCGCGCTAGGGGTGCTCGCCGACGAGCCGGCCGACCTAGGCTCCACCGACCGCTTCACCGCGGGTGCGCACTCGCTGTCCCCGGCCGTCCGGGAGCGGCTGCTGGCCGAACTCGACCTGTTCGGCATCGCCCACGCCGTGCTGGCGGTGCGCCGCGGCGCGGACCGGGCAGCGGTCAACGCGACCCTGCACCGGCTCAGCGGTGTCGCGGCCGTGCTGGACGCCATCACCGCCGCTGGGGCACCGGTGCGGTACCGGCGCATCCTGGATGCGGCGCCGGTGCTGGCCGAACTCTCGGCCGGTCCCGAGGGCGCCCGCGTCGCCGACGGCCTGGCAAGCGACGAGGTGGTCATCGCCAGGATGGCCGCGGCCGTCGAGGTGCTGACGGCCGCCGGGATGGCGGCGGCGGGCGACGACACCCGGGCGGCGCCGCATCTTGGCCGCGCGGTCCGCTGGCAGCGCTACGCCGGCGGGCCGCTGTCACCAGTGCTCCGCGCCTGCGCCGCCGATGTCGTCCGCGGCTCGCTGCGGCTGTGGGCGCAGGCCGGCGGAGTCGCCGAGACGGCGCCGTGAGCATCCCGATCGCTGAGATCGAGACGACGAACTTGGGCGAACCGGCGATCCGCCGCCGCGACGTCGTGCTCGTCACCGGACCCCCGCTGGCCGGCACCACCGGCGTCGTCGCGGCCCTGCGCGGTCGCCTCACCGAGCGCACGGTCGTCGAAGCGGCCGACCTTCGGCCCGGGGAGGCCCCGGCGGTCGTGGTGTTCGTGGTGTCCGCGACCGCGCCGTTGACCGAGTCGGACTGCGCACTGCTCGACGCGGCGACCGCCTGGACCGACGTCGTCGTCGGCGCGGTGTCGAAGACCGACGCACATCGCACCTGGCGCGCCGTCTTGCAAGCCGACCGTGCTGCACTTGCCGGCCGCGCCGCCCGCTACGCCGGTATGCCGTGGGTGGGCGTGGCAGCGGCACCCGACATCGGCGCACCGGACGTCGACCGGCTGGTCGACGTGCTGCGCGCCGTCTTCGCCGAGCCGGCCCTCGAGCGGCGGAATCGGTTGCGCGCGTGGCATTCCCACCTCCTGGGGCTGCGCTGCCGTCCCGAGCCGGACGGTTCCGGCCGCACGGAGCGTCTCGCCGAGTTGTCCGAGCGGCGTGCCGCGCTGCTCAGTCGTCGGCAGCTGGACAAGGCGAGTCAGACGATCACCCTGCGCGCCCAGACCCAGCAGGCGCGGCTGCAGTTGTCCTCCGTGACCCGCACCCGGTGCACGGCGGTGCGAGTTGAACTTCAGCGCGATGCCGCGGCGACGACCCGGCGGCTCCGGGCTGAATTCGTCGGGACCGTTCGGGACCGGCTGACCGCGCTCGCCGACGAGGTGGACGGTGCCGTCACCGCACGCCTTGCCGCCGCTGCCGCGGACCTTGGGCTGCGGGCGGTCGACGTCCCGGCACCACCGATGCCGCGGGCCGCCGTGCCGGCGCCGGCGCTGCGGTCCCGCCGGTTGGAGACCCGGTTGACGGCACTCCTCGGGGCCGGCTTCGGGCTCGGGGTGGCGCTGACCCTGAGCCGCATGCTCGCCGAGCTCGCCCCCGGCCCGATCGCCGCCGTCGGCTGCGCGGCGGTGGGTGTCGCGCTGACGCTGTGGGTGGTCGGCGCCCGCGGTCTGCTGCAGGACCGGGCGGTGCTCGAGCGGTGGGTCACCGACGTGGTGACGGCCCTGCGCGGCACCCTGGAGGAGCGGGTCGCCGCCCGGGTACTTGCGGCGGAGTCGGCGTTCGGCGGCGCCCTGGCCGAGCGGGACGTCACCGCGGCCGCCGGTGTCCGGGATCAGGTCGCCGCCCTCGACCGCGAGATCGGTGACCACCGGATGGCGCAGGCCCGGGCGGTGGCCGTCGGCGACCGGCGACTGCCCGCGATCGGTCGGGCGCTGGTCGCCATCGGCGCGGAACTGGGCCGCCTACGCGCCGACGGGTCGCTGAAACCGGCCGACGAACCCGTCGAGGCGCCCATCTGAATCGTTCCTGTGAGTGATCGGACATAATCCCGATTAACCACGGGTATCTCACCCGCGTTAACCTTCTCTGTCAGGGACGACCGTCTCCGTGCCACGCGGATAGAAGGCCTACGTCCTGGCAGAAATCTACGCAGGAGAGACCGATGACTTCAGCGACCATCCCGGGTCTGGACACCGCACCGACCAAGCACCGGGGCCTACTGGCCTGGGTCCAGGAGGTCGCTGAGTTGACCCAGCCCGACCGGGTGGTCTTCGTCGACGGTTCCGAGGAGGAGTACCAGCGCCTTTGCGAGCAGCTGGTCGCCGCAGGCACCTTCCTGCCGCTGAGCGACTCCGAGGAGCCCAGCTCCTACCTGGCCCGCTCCGAGCCGTCCGACGTGGCGCGCGTCGAGTCCCGCACCTTCATCTGTTCCGAGCGGGAGATCGACGCCGGCCCGACCAACAACTGGATGGCGCCCGACGAGATGCGCGCCCTGATGACCGACCTGTACCGCGGGTGCATGCGCGGCCGCACCATGTACGTGGTCCCGTTCTGCATGGGCCCGCTGGGCGCCGAGGACCCCAAGCTCGGGGTGGAGATCACCGACTCGGAGTACGTGGTGGTATCGATGCGGACCATGACCCGGATGGGTAAGGCCGCGCTGGAGAAGATGGGTGACGACGGATTCTTCGTCAAGGCGCTGCACTCGCTCGGCGCGCCGCTCGAGCCCGGCCAGGAGGACGTGCCGTGGCCGTGCAACGACACCAAGTACATCACCCACTTCCCGGAGACCCGGGAGATCTGGAGCTACGGCTCCGGCTACGGCGGCAACGCGCTGTTGGGCAAGAAGTGCTACTCGCTGCGCATCGCCTCGGTGATGGCCCGCGACGAGGGTTGGCTCGCCGAGCACATGCTGATCCTCAAGCTGATCTCCCCGGAGAACAAGGCCTACTACATCGCCGCGGCGTTCCCGTCGGCGTGCGGCAAGACCAACCTCGCCATGCTGCAGCCCACGATCCCCGGCTGGCGCGCCGAGACCCTCGGTGACGACATCGCCTGGATGCGCTTCGGCAAGGACGGCCGGCTCTACGCGGTCAACCCCGAGTTCGGCTTCTTCGGCGTTGCGCCGGGCACCAACTGGAGCTCCAACCCGAACGCGATGCGAACCATCGCGGCGGGCAACACGGTGTTCACCAACGTCGCGCTGACCGATGAGGGTGGCGTCTGGTGGGAGGGTCTCGAGGGTGAGCCCCAGCACCTGATCGACTGGAAGGGTCAGGACTGGACCCCGGACTCCGACGAGCCGGCCGCCCACCCGAACTCGCGGTACTGCACCCCGATGTCGCAGTGCCCGACGCTGGCCCCGGAGTGGGACGATCCGCAGGGTGTGCCGATCTCGGCGATCCTGTTCGGCGGTCGCCGCAAGACCACGGTGCCGCTGGTGACGCAGGCCCGCGACTGGCAGCACGGTGTGTTCATCGGCGCCACCCTAGGCAGCGAGAAGACCGCCGCGGCCGAGGGCAAGGTCGGCACCATCCGCCGCGACCCGATGGCCATGCTGCCGTTCCTCGGCTACAACGCCGGCGACTACTGCCAGCACTGGCTCAATCTCGGCAAGAACGCCGACGAGTCGAAGCTGCCGAAGATCTTCTTCGTCAACTGGTTCCGCCGTGGCGACGACGGCCGCTTCCTGTGGCCGGGCTTCGGTGAGAACAGCCGGGTGCTCAAGTGGATCATCGAGCGGGTGGAGGGCAAGGCCAACGGCGCCTCGACCCCGATCGGCACGGTGCCCGGTGTCGACGATCTCGACCTGTCCGGTCTGGATGTCCAGGCCGACGATGTCGCCGCCGCGGTCCAGGTGAACGCCTCGGAGTGGCGCGACGAGCTGCCGCAGATCGAGGAATGGTTCTCCTTCATCGGCGAGAAGCTGCCGACCGGTGTCAAGGACGAGTTCGAGGCCCTCAAGCAGCGCCTGGCCGAAGCCGACTAGCCGCGAACAGACGTAATAGTCCCCGAAAACCGCTCACTGGTTTCCGGGGACTTTTACGTCTACTGGGCAAATTGAGCTATAGCGCCGCTCGTGCCGCGTCGATCCGCTCGGTGGCGTAGGCGACCATTCCGGCGTTTGTCATCGTGTCAGCTCTATTCGCCAACCTCTGGTACGCCTCATCACCCAACATGTCGACCAGTTGGTCGAGCGTGGCCGTGATCTCCGGGTATCCGACTCGGGTGAACGGAGCGTCCGCGAAGTGAGCGATGATGGCTGCGGCATCAAGGTATCCCAATCGATGCAACAGAGCCGCGAGGACCGCCAACGGACCCAGCATGAGCACAAAGCTGCCCGAGTCGTGGTATCGACCAATCGCTTGCTTGAGAAAGTCAAAGGCCTTCAAGGGATCACCATGAGCGGCGGCTATCCTCGAAAGGGACACCAGGAAGCCGGAACCAAGTTGTGTGTTGTTGGTTCGCTGGGCAATCTCCAGGCCTCTTTCGAGGGCCTCGTGGGCCGCCAATGGATGAAGCTCTCGGTGGGCAAAGCCGTAGGCAAAGAGCAGAAAGCATGCCAGGCCTGGATTACGGTTACGGACCTCGGTCTCAGCGCGGGCGCGGAAGTCCTCCGACGCCGCAATCGCTGTCTCAATCGCCCCGGTCATCGTGAGTCCAATCACGAGGTCGGCTTCGGCGTACAGCCGCCCTCCCGCTCGCCGCTCAATCAGCTTGCGGGACAAGTCGATACAACGTTCCGGTTCACCTGAGGTCAGGTACCCGGCTCCGATCACACTCTCGAAGTGCTCCGGAATGGGATCGTAGCCCCCGCTGCCGGCGGCCGTGTCAGCGCGCTCCGCATAGCGGTGGAAATCCTCCAGATTTCCGGCGGAATAACATGTGGCGGCCATCACGCAGAGCTGCGGCAGACGGTGGTGATCCACGGCCTCCGCGGTATCGATGAGTTCCGCTGCCCACACGCTCGGCTCGAGTTGCTCCACCATACTGCCCAGGAATGTCGCGTAGACGGCGATCGAGATCGCAGCGTCCAGGTCGCCGCTTCGGGTGGACCATCGAAATGCCGTCCTTAGATTCGGCAGTTCGAGAGCGAACCAATCATAGACATCCGACTGCTCGGGACTGTCCCACTTCGCTGTCACCTCGGCCTCGCGGCCGGCGAAGTACCTGGCATGGGCGGTTCGGGTCTCCCTCGCGGAACCACTATGTGCCAGTTGCTCTTCGGCGAACTGTCGGATGGTCTCCAACATCGCATAGCGCGTGTGGCCAGACAACCGGTCCGCGATGACAAGCGACTTGCGCACCAGCGAATCCAGTACATTCAGAGCGGCCAATTCATTTCGCGTGCCACCAACTACGTGCGCGCCCGCCACATCGAAACCACCGGCGAACACCGAGCACCGATTCAACAACGTCTGCTCGGCGGGGTCGAGTAGGTCGTAGGACCACTGCACGGCGTGGCGCAGGGTCTGGTGCCGTTCCAGGCCCCGACGTGAGCCGGCCAACAGTTCAAATCGGTCGTCAAGACGGTCGCGCACCTCCGTGGCCGTCATAGACAGCAGCCGCGAAGCGGCCAGTTCGATGGCCAACGGGATGCCGTCCAGGCGGCTGCAGATCTCGACGATCGCGGCCGCGTCATCGGTACCGGAGAGTGGCAGGCACGCCGCCACCGCAGTTGCCCGCTGCGCGAACAACTTCGCGGCGGCCGATTCGCTCCCGTTGTGCACCTCCAGTGAGGGCACCGGCCAGAGTTGTTCGTCGACAACTCGGAGGCCCTCTCGGCTGGTGGCGACGATCCGCACGGCCTGTGATTCGCTAAGGATGGCTTCGATCAACTCGGCGGCCGCATCTACAACATGTTCGCAGTTGTCGAATATCAGCAACCGGGAGCGGCCTTCCAACGCTTCCGCGATGCTTTCGGTAAGCGTCTTACCCGGTTGTGGTGTGATACCGAGCGTCGCGGCGACAGCTTCGGGTACCGCGGCGGGGTCCCCAACGGGAGCCAGCTCGATCACCCAGACCCCATCTGAGAAACGGTCAGTGACGGTGGCGGCGGTCTCGAGCGCGAGGCGCGTCTTGCCCACTCCACCGACGCCAGTCAGGGTCAGCAGTCGGTGCTCGGCGAGCGCGGCCCTGAGCTCGGCGACGGCGCGTTCGCGCCCGACGAACGTAGTCGGCGGCGGCCGGAGATTTCCCGGCGCGACGTCGATGGTCTTCAGCGGGGGGAATTGCGTGGGCAAGCCGGTTGCGCACACCTGGAACAGTTCGATGACGCTCCCGAGGTCGCGCAGCCGTCGGGGACCCAGTTCGATCAGGTCAGCGCGGGAGAGCAAACCTGCGGTGGCACCGTCGACGAGGATCTGACCGCCGTGGCCGGCCCCCATGATGCGAGCCGCACGGTTCAAGACCACACCGAAATAATCACCGTCGCGAAGTTCAGCCTCTCCCGTCGCGATGCCCATTCGCACCGGTAGCTCGAGGGATCGCTGGGCGTCGACGGCGGCATCGACAGCAGCCCGCGGTGACGAGAACGCCGCGCAGACCCCGTCGCCGGTGTGCTTGAACAACCGGCCCCGCTGACGTTCAATGGCTCCCCGCAACACGTGGTCATGAGCCGCGAGGGCCTCGCGCATCTGCCCGGGTTCGGCTTCCCACCGCCGCGTCGAACCCTCGATGTCGGTGAATAGGAAGGTGATGACACCCGGCGGGGGACACCCCTCGGGGCCGTTCATCGACGCTCGGTTCGCGACGGATTCGGTCTCACTGGAGCACCCCCGCGCTCAGATCTCAGTGGTGATGCCATCGTAGGTCGCCGCTTGATGTGTCAACGCCGCTTTGCTGATCCGACATCGAGGATTTCGGTCACCGGATCCGGCTCCGAACGAACCCTGAACCTGCTGAACGCCTCCTGTGTGCGAGTTCACCGCGCTAGCCTCTGCTCGGGGCCAGTGGAGGAAGGGTGCCGGCGATGGACGGAGTGCTTTCCAGGCGGGCGTGGTTGGGCGCGGCGGGAGCCACCGCGGCCGCTGCGGCGCTGAGTGCGTGCGGGTCCTCGACGCAGACCGCGTCGACGACGACGGTCACGGTGCCCGCCGGGGTGCCCATCACCACCGAGGCGGCGCGGCCGGACGTCGACGGCCCGGATGCCGCCCTTGAATTGCTGCGCCAGGGCAACCAACGCTTCGCGAACTCTAAGCTGCAGCACCCACACCAGGGGGCGGAGGCCCGGCTTCGGGTCTCCAAGGCGCAGCACCCCTTTGCGGTGGTGCTCAGCTGCTCGGATTCCCGGCTGCCACCCGAGGTCATCTTCGACCAGGGGCTCGGGGACCTGTTCGTGGTGCGGGTCGCGGGCAACATCGTCGAACCGGCCGGCTTGGGCAGCATCGAGTACGCGGTGGGTCATCTGGGCACTCCGCTGATCGTGGTGCTGGGCCACCAGAACTGCGGTGCGGTGTCGGCGACCCTGGAGGCGTTGCAGCCGCCGTTCGAGGAGCCGCACGGCGCGGTGGTGTCGCTGATCACGGCGATCACCCCGGCTGTGGCCGTGGCGCAGACGAAGCCGGGCGACCTGCTGGAGAACGCGATCCTGGCCAACGTCGAGCAATCCCGCGACCTGATCAAGCAGTCCCACGAACTCGAGAAGCCGCTGAGCACCGGCGCGCTCAAGATCGTCACCGGCTACTACGCACTCGGCGACGGTGTGGTCCAGCTCAGCTGAGCGACCTTCTTGACACCCGTCAATCGGGGCTGTCGTACAGTTCACGCATGCAGATCCGAGAGCATGCGCTGGCTACCCCGGACAAGCCGGCGGTGATCCTCTATCCCTCCGGCAAGGTCGTGACCTTCGGGGAGATGGAGGCGCGGGCGAACCAATTGGCGCACCTCTTCCGGCAGGCCGGTCTGCATGAGGGCGACGCCGTCGCGATGCTCATGGAGAACAACGGGCACTTCCACACGGTGATGTGGGCCGCCCGCCGCAGTGGGCTGTACTACGTGCCGATCAACACCCATCTCACCGCCGCCGAGGCCGCCTACATCATCGACAACAGCGCGGCCAAGGCGATCGTCGGAACCGCCGCACTGCGGCCCGTTCTCGAGGGCCTCGCCGAGCACCTGCCCAACGGACTGCCGCAGCTCCTGATCACCGCAGATGACGATCTCGACGGTTGGCTGCGGTACCCGGAATGTGTTGCCGATCAACCCGATACGCCGATCGACGACGAGATCGAGGGCGATCTGCTGCAGTACTCGTCGGGCACCACCGGTCGACCCAAGGGCATCAAGCGGGAGCTGCCGCATCTGCCGCCGTCGGAGGCGCCCGGGCTGATGACCATGCTGGTGTCGTTCTGGATGAACCCCGAAGGGGTCTACCTCAGCCCCGCGCCGCTGTATCACACCGCGCCCTCGGTCTGGTCCCTGACGATGCAGGCCGCCGGGATACCCGTTGTCGTGATGGAGAAGTTCGACGCCGAGGGAACGCTCGACGCCATCCAACGCCACTCCGTCACACACGGCCAGTTCGTGCCGGTGATGTTCACCCGCATGCTGAAACTCCCCGAGGCCGTGCGCAATTCGTACGACGTCTCCAGTTTGGAGCGGGTGATGCACGCCGCGGCGCCGTGCCCCGTCGAGATCAAGAAGCAGATGATCGACTGGTGGGGACCGATCGTCGACGAGTACTACGCCTCCTCGGAGGCCATTGGTTCCACGCTGATCAGCGCCGAGGAGTGGCTGGCCCACCCCGGCTCGGTCGGTAAGCCGATGGTGGGCAACGTGCACATCCTCGACGAGGAGGGCAACGAGTTGCCCGCCGGTCAGGCGGGGGAGATCTACTTCGAGTCCGGTATGAGTTTCGAGTACCTCAACGATGCCGAGAAGACCGCCGCCTCAAGGCATCACACCGGCTGGATGACCGTCGGCGACATCGGCTACCTCGACGACGACGGCTACCTCTACCTCACCGACCGCCGCCACCACATGATCATCTCCGGCGGGGTCAACATCTATCCGCAGGAAGCCGAGAACATGCTCGTCACCCACCCGAAGGTGATGGATGCCGCGGTGTTCGGTATCCCCGACGACGAGATGGGCCAGAGCGTGAAGGGCGTGATCCAGCTCGTCGACCCGGCCGACGCCGGTGAGGAGTTGGCTGAGGAGCTGCTGGTGTGGCTGCGGGACCGGTTGGCGCACTACAAGTGCCCCCGGACCATCTCCTTCGAGCCGCAGCTGCCGCGGACCGACACCGGCAAGCTGTACAAGCAGGAACTCATCACCAAGTACTCGGCGCCGACCCCGGCGGGTTAGCTCGATCAGTGCGCATCGTCGACCTGTCGGATCCGCCGCCGATCGACCTCGTCCGACCACCGGGCGTCGTGGTGGCAGTCGGTGAGGCGGTCACAGCGCAGGCCGAATACTGGCTCGGCGAGTGCACTTTCGCCCTCACCGAGGCCGCACCCGATGACCGCCGGACCGTGACGGTCGCCTCGGTGCCCGACACCCTGGCCCAGCTGACCGACCGCTGTGGCCGGTGGCCGCAGGCGAGCGCGGTCTGCGACGACGTGCTGCGCTCCATCGACCCCGCCGGGCCGGCGCTGCCCGGCGTCGTCACCGAATCGCTGGCGTACTCGACGTTGCAGTCCGGACCGGAGTTCGCGCGCTGGCTCGCCGAACGGGGCCCGGCCGTACCGCCGGACATCGCCGACCCGGTGCAGGCCGAGCGATGCGACGGCATGTTGGGGATCCGGTTCAACCGTCCGCAGCGTCACAACGCATTCAGCACCGACGCGCGGGCCCGGCTGTTGGAGGCGCTCGCGGTGGCGCTGCTCGACGACACCGTCACCGAAGTGGTCCTGGCCGGGAACGGCCCATCCTTCTGCAGCGGAGGCGATCTCGCCGAGTTCGGCACCTTCGCCGACCCCGCCGCCGCCCATCTGTCTCGCACCCGGCACAGTCCGGCGCTGGCGCTCGACGAGCTGTCCGGCCGCCTTGGGCGCCGCTGCCGCGCCGAGATCCACGGGCGGGTGCTGGGCAGCGGACTGGAGATGGCCGCCTTCTGCGGCTGGGTGAGCTGCCGGCCGGACGCGGTGCTGGGGCTGCCCGAGTTGGCCCTGGGCCTGATCCCCGGGGCCGGGGGGACGGTGAGCGTCACCCGCCGGATCGGACGCTGGCGCACCGCGTATCTGGTGCTGTCCGGTCAGCCGATCGATCCGGCGACCGCGTTGGGCTGGGGCCTGATCGACGAGATCGCCTAGATCCCGCCGCGGGCGACGAGCTGGCCGGCGATGACGTTGCGCTGGATCTCGTTGGTGCCCTCGCCGACGATCATCAGCGGGGCGTCGCGGAAGTAGCGCTCCACGTCGTATTCCGTGGAATAGCCGTAGCCGCCGTGGATGCGCACCGCGTTGAGCGCGATCTCCATCGCCACTTCGGAGGCGAACAGCTTGGCCATCCCGGCCTCCATGTCACAGCGTTCGCCGCTGTCGTAGCGCTCGGCGGCGTACCGGGTGAGCTGACGCGCCGCGGTCAGCTTGGTGGCCATATCGGCCAGATAGTTGCCGACGGCCTGGTGCTTCCAGATCGGCTGCCCGAAGCTCTCCCGGTCCTGGGCGTAGGCCAAAGCATCCTCGAGCGCCGCGCTCGCCACGCCGAGCGCCCGCGAGGCGACCTGAATGCGACCGGTCTCAAGGCCTTTCATCATCTGCGCGAAGCCCTGGCCCGGTTGACCACCCAGGACCGCCGAGGCCGGCACCCGGCAGTCGTCGAAGGCCAGCTCGCACGACTCGACACCCTTGTACCCCAGCTTGGGCAGATCCCGCGACACCGTCAGGCCGGGGGCGGGGTTCTCCACCAGCAGCACCGAGATGCCGGTGTGCCGCGGGGTGGCCTGCGGGTCGGTCTTGCACAGCAGGGCGATCAGACCCGAGCGCCTGGCATTGCTGATCCAGGTCTTCGCGCCGTCGATCACCCACTCGTCGCCGTCGCGGCGGGCGACGGTGGTCATCGCCTGCAGGTCCGAACCGCCGCCCGGTTCGGTCAGCGCCATCGTCGCGCGCAGCTCCCCGGTCGCCATCGCCGGCAGGTAGGCCCGCTTCTGCGCCTCGGTGCCGAAGGTCTCCAGCAGCTTGGCCACCACCGTGTGGCCGCCCATCGCGCCGGCCAGGCTCATCCAGCCCCTGGCCAACTCCTGGGTCACCTCGACGTAGCAAGGCATCGACACCGGCGACCCGCCGTAGGCCTCGCTGATCGCCAGGCCGAAGACGCCGATCCGCTTCATCTGTTCGATCCACGCCTCCGGGTAGGTGTTGGCGTGCTCGACGTCCCGGACGGTGGGCTTGACCTCGCGGTCGATGAACGCCCGAACCGTCTGCACCAGCATGGCTTCTTCGTCGTTGAGTGCAGTGCTCACATTGCTCCAGTCAGCTCGGTGCGGCCATGGTCGCACACGCGCGGAGGGCAGCTGCGATCATGTTCGACTGTGACGTTGTACGGCCATATCGGCGCGGGTGAGGCGGGCGGACCCTACTTCGACGACCTGGTGGTCGGCCAGGTGTTCGACTGGGCGCCCTCGATGACGCTGACCTCCGGTGCGGCCGCGACCCACCAGGCCATTCTCGGTGACCGGCTGCGGCTGTCGCTGGACGGCGAGCTCGCCCACGCGGTGGTGGGCGCCACGGGGCCGCTGGCCCACCCCGCATTCGTCTGCGATGTCGCCATCGGGCAGAGCACCCTGGTCACCCAGCGGGTCAAGGCCAACCTCTTCTACCGCGGCCTGACGTTCTACCGCTATCCGGTCATCGGCGACACGTTGTTCACCCGCACCGAGGTCGTCGGGCTTCGGCAGAACACGCCCAAGCCCGGCCGCGCCGCGACCGGGATGGCGGCGCTGCGGATGACCACCATCGACCAGGTCGGCCGCCTGGTGTTGGACTTCTACCGCTGTGCGATGCTGCCGCTGAGCCCCGGCGCCCCCGACACCGGCCACGCCGACGACCTGACCGGCATCGGCGCCGACCTGACGAACGCCCCCGACCCGACCGTCGACTGGGCGGCCGAGGCTTTCCGCCAGCGCGTGCCCGGCCCGCACTTCTACCCCGACATCGCGGGCTCGGTGCTGCGCAGCACCGGCGACGTCGTCACCTCCGCCCCGGAACTGGCCCGAATCACCCTGAATATCGCCGCCACCCACCATGATTCACGCGTCGGTGGCCGGCGACTGGTGTACGGCGGCCACACCATCGGCCTGGCGCTGGCGCAGGCCGGCCGGCTGCTGCCCAACCTCGCAACCGTGCTGGGCTGGCAGTCCTGCAACCACATCGGCCCGGTACACGAGGGCGACACGCTCTACAGCGATCTACACGTGGAAGCGGCCGAGCCGCTGCCCGGCGACCGCGGTGGGGTGCTCACCCTGCGGTCGGTGGTCTACGCAGTGGCCGACGACGGTGCGGATCGCACGGTTCTGGACTGGCGATTCACCGCGCTGCATTTCTAGCCGGGCGACAATGGTCCGGTGAACGACACCGCCGGCGCGTGGGGCCGCAGCGGCTTGGCCTGGCTGACCGGCGCACCGGACGGGCCGCCCGATTTCTCCCGATCGGGTGTGCTGGCCCGGGCCGAGGCGGTGGCGGTGGGAATCGGTGAGCGGCTCGGGGTGCGCGTCGACGCGGCGACCACGTTGAGCGGGCGCGCGGCGCTGGCCGGGCTGCGGCGCCGGGGCCGGATCTCGGCGGGCGGGGCCACCCGATTGCTGCCCACCCGCGATGGCTGGTGCGCCCTGACCCTGTCCCGCCCCGACGACGTCGCCGCCGTGCCCGCGCTCCTCGAAAGCGACGCCGACACCGGTGACCCGTGGCCGGCGGTCGCCGATTGGGCGGCCGTACGGAGCTGCTCGGCGGTCGTCGGGCGGGGCGTGCTGCTCGACCTGCCGGTCGCCGCCCTGGGCGAGGCGACCGCCGAGCCGCCCCGGGTGACGGTCACCGGGCCGCGATGCCCGCCCCGCGCGGTGACCGGCCTGCTGGTGGCCGACCTGTCCTCGATGTGGGCCGGCCCGCTGTGCGGCGGGCTGCTGGCCGCCGCCGGTGCCACCGTCGTCAAGGTCGAGAACCCGTCGCGGCCCGACGGCACCCGATCCGGCGACCCCGCGTTCTTCGACTGGATCAACCGCGGAAAGCTCTCCTGCGCCGTCGATTTCGACGACGAGCTACTGCGTGCACTGCTGGACACCGCCGACATCGTGATCGAGGGCTCCCGCCCCGCCGCGCTGCGCCGCCGCGGGCTGGGCCCCGAGGAACGCACCGGCACACCCGGGCGGGTATGGCTCCGGTTGAGCGGGCACGGCGGATCGTCGCGGGTGGCGTTCGGCGATGACGCGGCGGTGGCCGGTGGCCTGGTCGGCCGCAGCGCCGCCGGTCCCGTCTTCTGCGGGGACGCCATCGCCGATCCGCTGTCCGGGCTGGAATCTGTACTGGCCGTGGCTGATTCGCTTCGCCGCGGCGGCGGCGAGATCGTCGAGGTGTCGATGTCCGCCGTGGCCGCCGGCTATGCCGCGTTGCCGGCCGGAGTTTCGGACGCCGACTACGACGCGACGCCGCCCGCGCCGCCGCCACCCGGCGAGCCCGCCGCGGCCCTGGGCGCCGACACCGCCGCGGTCGTCGACCTGATCGCCCGGCGGCGCGCGGTCTCATGCTGATCCGTCGCGCCGGACTGCTCGACGGGCGGGTCGTCGACATCCGCACCGGAACCCGGATCGGCGAGGTCGCGGCCTCGTTGACGGAGCAGCCGGGGGAGACGGTGTTCGACGCCGCCGGCGGCACGGTGATCCCCGGCCTGCACGACCATCACGTCCACCTGCGGGCGGCCGCGGCGGCGCTGCACTCGGTGCAGGTCGGCCCGGCCCAGGTGCACGGCCGCGAAGGGCTGGCCCGGGCGCTGGCCGGCGCGCCGGTGGGCACCGACGGCTGGGTTCGTGCCGTCGGCTATCACGAGTCGGCCGCGGGTCCGCTGGATCGGCACGTGCTGGACGACATCGGTCCCGCTGTGCCGGTGCGGATTCAGCACCGCAGTGGCGTGCTGTGGATGCTGAACTCGGCCGGGCTGGCCGCGGTCGGGCTGCCGGATCATCCCGACGGACGGCTGCGCAGCTACGACGCATGGTCGGACGCGGTCGCCCGCCGCGAGACCACGTTGGCCGAACTGAGCCGCCGGCTCACCCGATTCGGGGTCACCGGGGTCACCGACGCGACCCCGGACCTGGGGGCCGACGCGATCGTGACGCTGACCGACGCCCGGCGCCACCGCGACCTGACCCAGCATGTGCACTGGCTCGCGCCGGGGAAGCGGATCCTGCACGACGACCGGCTGGATCTCGACGAGCTCACCGGGTGGATTGCCGAAAGGCACCGCGCCGGAACGGGTGTCGCCCTGCACTGCGTGACGGCGGGCCAGTTGGTGGTCGCGTTGGCGGCGCTGCGATCGGCGGGAACCCGGCCCGACGACCGCATCGAGCACGCCGCCGTGGTGCCCGTCGACGCCGTGGCCGAGCTCGCCGCGCTCGGCGTGCTGGTGGTGACGCAACCGAACTTCGTCGCCGAACGCGGGGACGACTACCTCGCCGACGTCGAGCCGGCCGATCAGCCCGCGCTGTGGCGGTTGGCGACCCTGCTGACCGGCGGCGTGCGGGTCGCGCTGTCCACCGACCTGCCGTTCGGCGGCGCCGACCCGTGGGCCTCGATGCGTGCCGCGGTGCACCGGCGCACACCTAGCGGATCGGTTCTCAGTCCGGACGAAAGGATCTCGGCCACAACGGCACTGACCATGTTTCTGGGAACCGCGGACCGCCCGGATTCACCGCGCCGCATCGCGCCCGGACAGCCCGGCGATCTGTGCGTGCTGTCCGCGCCCGCCGACGAGGTACTGGCACGGCTGGACTCGAGCCTGGTCGCGGCCACCGTCGTCGCCGGTGAACTGCACCGGGTGGTCAGCTAGTGGGCAGCTCCCGGAAGGGCGTATTGCGAAAGGGTTCGGGCTCTTTCGGCAGTCCCAGCACCCGCTCACCGACGATGTTGCGCTGGATCTGATCGGTCCCACCGCCGATCGAGGTGAAGTACGCGTTCAGGGTGCGGAAGGTGACCGCGTCCCCGACCGGATTGTCCGGCCCGGCGAACATCGACTCCGGCCCGACGATCTCGGTCTGTACCCGGGCGGTCTCGTGCAGGATCCGCGACATCGCGATCTTGCCCAGCGCCAGCAGGGCGGCGGCCTCCGCGCGATCGGCGGTGGCCTTGGCCCGCTGGGTGTTCCACCGGTTCACCGCCGCGTACCCCTCCACCCGCGCGATCTCCTGGCGGATGTGGGCATCGCCGAGGGTGCCCGCCTGCCGGGCCATTCCGATCAGGCTGTCCGAGTCGGCCTGCGGCTTACGCGCCGACTTCGACGTCCGCGCCAGGTCGCCCATCAACCGGCGCTCGTAGGCGAGCGCGAGTTGCAGCACCGACCAGCCCTCTCCGGGACGGCCGACCAGGTTGGCGTCCGGCACCCGGGCGTTCGAGATGAACACCTCGTTGAACTCCGACTCGCCGGTGATCTGGTGAATGGGGCGGATCTCGACGCCCGCCTGGCGCATCGGGAACATGAAGAAGCTGATGCCCTTGTGCTTGGGCACCTCCCAGTCGGTGCGGGCCACCAGCAGGCCGTAGTCGGCGGTCTTGGCGAACGAGGTCCATACCTTCTGCCCGTTGACGATCCAGTCCCCGTCGCCCGAGCCGTCCCGGTCGGCCCGGGTGCGCAACCCCGCCAGGTCGGAACCGGCGCCCGGCTCGCTGTAGAGCAGGCACCACTTGGCCTCACCGCGGATCGACGGCGGGATCAGCCGGTGCTTCTGGTCGTCAGTGCCCAGGTCGTGCAGGGTGCAGGCGAATAGGTTGGCGCGGTCGTGGCCGGTGCCCGGCGCCCCCGCCGCGGCGAACTCGGCTGCCACAATGCGGGATTGGGCGTCGGTCAGCCCGCGGCCCCACCACTGTGGCTCCCAGCTCGGAACGGCCCACCCGGCGTCGAACACCAGTTGTGACCACTGCCCGCGGTCGCGGTCCGGGCGCCAGTGGTCGGCCAACCACTGCCGTACCTCGGCGCGCACCTCGTCGTCGGTCATGCGCCGGCCTCCCGCAGTTGCACGTAGCGTTCCCGGTGCCAGGCCGGATCCCCGAACAGTTGGGCGTCGGTGCGGGCTCGGCGCAGGTAGAGGTGCGCAGGGTGCTCCCAGGTGAAGCCGATGCCGCCGTGCACCTGGATGTTGGTCGCCGCGACGAACACGAACGCCTCCGAGCAATACGCCTGTGCCAGAGCGAGATCGGTGTGGCGGTCGGTGGCCTGGGCGTCGAATGCGGCGGCGACGTGACGCGCCGCCGAGACCGCCGACTCCGCCTCCAGCAGCATGTCGGCACACATGTGCTTGACCGCCTGGAAGCTGCCGATCGCGCGGCCGAACTGAAAGCGTGTCCGGGCGTAATCGGCGGCCATCCGCATCGCGTGCGTGGCGCCGCCGGACTGTTCGGCGATCAGTGCCACCGCGGCGATGTCGAGCGCATGGGCCAGCGCCGCCGCGCCGCCGTCGGCCGCCCCGACCAATCGCGCCGGGGTGTCGGCCAGCGTCAGGTTGCCCTGCTTGCGGGTCTGGTCGACGGTGTTCGACCCGCTGATCTCCAGGCCCGGTGCGGTGCGCTCGACGGCGAAGATCGCCGTGCCGGAACCGGTGCGGGCATACACGTAGAACCGCTCCGCGGCGGCGGTGTCGAGCACGTAGGCCTTGGCCCCGGTCAGCCGCCATCCGTCACCGGTGTCGGCCGCGAGGGTCTGCGGGACCTGCGGCGGGCGCGCGGATCCCGGTTCGGCGAACGCCACACCGGCGATCAGCGCACCCTCGGCGATCCGTGGCAGGGCCTCGGTCTGCTCGGCGTCATCACCCGATGCCAGAAGGAGATTCGCCGCCAGCACCGCGGTCGACAGGTACGGGCCGCAGAACAACGCCCGGCCGAGCTGCTCGGCGACCACCGCCAACTCCACCGGGCCCGCTCCCGAACCGCCGAAGTGCTCCGGAATCACCATGCCGAGCAGGCCCATCGAAGCCAACTCGCGCCACACCGCCGGGTCGTATCCGGTGTCCCCGGCCATCAGCCGGCGCACCTCGGCCTCGGCGGAGCGCTTGCCCATCAGCTCCGCAACCGCCTCCCGCAGGTCGCCCTGCTCCCGGGTGAGCGTCAGCGACACGGGTTCACACCGCCACCGCCATGTGGTCCCGCAGGCTCGCACACTGGCTTTCGAAGAACTGCCGGGAGATTGAGGCCTTGGGCGCTATCCCGTCGAAACCGTGGAAGGCGCCCCGAACCAGATGCACCTCGCACGGCACCCCGGCCGCCTGCAGCCGTCGGGCGTACTCGAGGTCCTCGTCGTGGAACAGGTCGAGGGTGCCGACGCCGAGCCAGGCCGGCGGCAGACCCGCGAGGTCGGTGCGGCGCGCGGGCACCGCCACCGCGGGGTCGGCCGCACCCAGATAGGACCGCCAACCGAACCGGTTGCTGGTGGCGTTCCAGAGCCGGTGGCCGGTGTCGTCGAGGTGCCTGCCCACAGTGCGGTCGTCGAGCATCGGATACACCAGCAGCTGCAGCACCGGGTTGATCTCGGCGCGGTCACGGGTCAGCAGGGCCAGCGCCGCCGCCAGGCCGCCGCCGGCGCTGCTGCCGCCGACGGCGATCCGGTCCGGATCGACGGCGGGCAGCCCGGCCAGCCACTGCAGCGCGCTGTAACAGTCCTCCAGGGCCGCGGGGTGGGGATGTTCGGGCGCCAGCCGGTAGCGCACCGCGGCGACCGTGATTCCCAGGGTGTCGGCGAATCTGCGGCACAGGATGTCGTCCTGGGCCGGGCTGCCCAGCACGTAGCCGCCGCCGTGGATCCACAGCAGGGCCGGGCCGCGGGCCGCGGCGCCGCTTGGACGGTGCAGGCGGATCCCGACGCCGGAGGGCAGCGTCAGCACCTCGACGCCGTCGCCGCTGGGCCGCTGCAACGCGGTCAGCCGGCGCAACACCGGCAGCGTCCACGGGTAGATCAGCTTGCGGGGGACGAACCGCGCGGTGGAGCGCAACTCGGGATGAATGTCGGTGTCCGGCACCAGGCCAGTATGGTCCCCCCGCAAGACGACGAAGATCGTGGCCCCGCTCTTGGTGGTCTCGAGCAAGCTCGCCGGTATCAGCGAGCGTTGTCAGGGGGAGAGGTGATTACGAAACCCGTTGTGCCGCAATCTCTTAAGTAGAGGAGTTAGTTCCGCGTTGTGGACTACCTGCCTGCACCCAGGACAAGAACCGCTCGACCGCCTCGGCGGTGTAGTGCGCCCGCGGGGAGCCGTAGAAGTCGAAGGCGTGCTGGGCGTGCGGCATCTCGGCGTAGGCCACGGGAGAGGTGGAAGCCGCACGCAACGCCTCGACGAACTCGCGGCCCTCGGTGACGGGGATGATCGAGTCGTCGGTGCCGTGCAGAACGAAGAACGGCGGCGCGTCGGCGCGCACCCGGGTGATCGGTGAGGCATCGAGATAGACCTGCCGGTGGTCGGCGAAGCGCTTCTTCACGACGAACCGCTGCAGGAAGGCGATGAACTCCTTGCGGCCCGCACCGGTGGTGGTGAACCAGTCGTAGCGGCCGTAAAGCGGGACCGCTGCCACGACCGAAGTGTCGGCCTCGGTGAAGCCGGGCTGGTATTGCGGGTCGTCGGGGGTGAGCGCGGCCAGCGCCGCGAGATGTCCGCCGGCCGAGCCGCCGGTGATGGCCACGAAGTCGGGGTCACCGCCGTACTCGGCGATGTGTTCCTTGACCCAGGCCAACGCACGCTTGACGTCGACGATGTGATCCGGCCACGTGTGCGCCGGGCTCACCCGGTAGGCCATCGAGACGCAAACCCAGCCGCGCTCGGCGAGGTAACTCATCAGCGGGTAGGCCTGCGGCCGGTGCATGCCGATCGACCACGCGCCGCCGGGCACCTGCAGGACGACCGGTGCGCGGCCGTCGGCGGGCAGGTCGGCACGGCGCCAGATGTCGGCCAGGTTGGCGCGGCCGTGCGGCCCGTACCGAACGGTGCTGGTGCGCTTGACGTACCGACGCCGGGTCAGCGATGTGGCGATCACCCCGGGACGACGACGGCGGCGCTCACCGGCCGCGGCCACCGCCGCGTAGTCGTCGCCCAGCGCCTCGCGCAGGGCGCGTTCCAGTGGGGGATCGGACCGCGCGTCGCGGTACATGATCACACCCAGCAGGGCCCAGGCCACACCCGTGAGGCCGAGGGCGAGCTTGCCCCGCGGGCCCCCGAAGTCACCGCGCAATCCGCGCCGGGCCGCGTCGAGAACGGATGCGCCCAGATAGAGCGGGGCGACTTCGGTGGTGGGCCAGCCGAACGCGAACACCGGCAGGGTCACGTACCCCTCCCGGCCCAGGGGCCGCACGCCGTTGGCGGCGTTGAGCACTTCGAGCGCGGCGCGCAGCACCGGCCGCGGGCGCCGTAGCCATCGAACGATTTCAGTCATGGGTCCTCACCTGGGCCGGCAACTCGTCGCGCTGGATCTTGCCAGTGCCGCCCCAGGGCAACTCGGGCAGAGGTGATCTTGCTGGCCGCGTCGGGCGGTGAACCCCGTGGTCGTTACGATCACCGCGTGAGCGAAGAAGCCAGCACCGAAGAACCCGCCGTCCTCACCGAGCAGCGCGGCCGCATCCTGATCATCACCATCAACCGCCCCAAGGCGAAGAATG
>JAGQTU010000067.1 GCA_020438865.1 Mycobacterium sp. | reverse complement strand
CCTCGCTGGTCGTCGCCGCCGGGGCCGCCGGCTGCAGCAACACCGTCGACGGCCGGGCGATCTGCATCGGCTGCGGCCCCAACGAGCCGGGGCTGCCCAACCCCACGCCACCGACCACCTCGACGCCCAGCGGCCCGACCCTGGACCCCAGCGAGAGCGGCTACGTCTACATCCAGACCAAGTCCGGCCTGACCCGCTGCCAGCTCAACACGGCGTCCGTGGGCTGCGAGGCGCAGTTCGAGAATCCGCCGGAAGTCAACGGCGAGCCCGCCAACGGTGTCGAGGTGTCAGCCGACGGCAACGTGCGCTGGCTGGTCGGCAACCTCGGCGACATCCCGGCCACCACGCTGGATTACTCCACCTACCACGCGGTGGGGTGGACGATCGAGGCCACCAACGACGGAACCCGGTTCACCAACGACGGAACCGGCCACGGCATGTTCGTCAGCATCGAGAAGGTGGAGATCTTCTAGGCTGGCGAGGGTGGACTTCCGCGTTTTCGTCGAACCCCAGCAGGGCGCCGGCTACGAGCAACAGCTCACCGTCGCCAAGACCGCCGAATCCCTCGGCTACTCAGCCTTTTTCCGCTCCGATCACTACGTCGCGATGAGCGGCGACGGGATGCCCGGCCCCACCGACTCGTGGGTCACGCTGGCCGGGATCGCGCGCGAGACGTCGTCGATCCGGCTCGGAACACTGGTGACCTCGGCGACCTTCCGCCACCCCGGCCCGCTGGCGATCTCGGTGGCGCAGGTCGACGCCATGAGTGACGGGAGGGTGGAGTTGGGTATCGGCGCGGGCTGGTTCGAGAAGGAGCACCTGGCCTACGCCATCCCCTTCCCGCCGCTGGGGGAGCGGTTCGAGCGGCTGACCGAGCAACTGGAGATCATCACCGGCCTGATGGGCACGCCGGCCGGCGAGACGTTCGACTACACCGGTCGGCACTACACCGTCGAAGACTCACCGGCACTGCCCAAACCGGTGCAGCGGCCGCATCCCCCGATCATCGTCGGCGGCCACGGCGCCACCCGGACGCCCGCGCTGGCCGCGCGCTTCGCCGCCGAGTTCAACGTCCCGTTCGCCGGACTGGACGTCGTGGCGACCCAGTACGGCCGGGTGCGCGCCGCCGCGGAGAAGGCGGGCCGCGACCCCGACGACATCACCTACTCCGCCTCGTTCGTGGTGTGCGCCGGGCGCGACGACGCCGAGATCCGGCGCCGGGCCGATGCGATCGCCCGCGAGGTGGACGAGCTGCGCACCAACACGCCGCTGGTGGGCACGCCGGCCGAAATCGTGGACCGGCTGGGGCCCTTCGTCGAGGCCGGGGTGCAGCGGGTGTACCTGCAGGTGCTCGATCTCGCCGACCTCGACCACGTGGAGTTGTTCGCCAACGAGGTCGTCGGCCAACTCCGCTGATCATTAGGATCCGTAGCCGTGGCGAAGTACGACCCGGCCGGCTACTCCGCCGATGACGTCGACGACTTCGCCGATCCGCCCACCGACCCAGGCTTCGATCCGTTCGCGCCGGAGGCGTTCTGGCTGCCCGAACGGCCCTGGTACCGCAGGAAGCCGGCCATGGCCGCGCTGGTGGCCATCGCCATCGCGGTGGCGGCGATCATCGTCGCTGCGGTGCTGCTGGTCGCCCTGGAATCCCCACGGTCCGACCGCTCCCCCACCGGCCCGTCGACGACCGCCACCACCGCACCGAGCAGACCGACCACCGACGAGCCGAGCCCGACACCGACGACGACGCCGATGACCGGCGTGAGCCCGACCGAGCCACCGCCGCCGCCGCCGAACGAGGAGCCGGTACCGCCGCCGGCGAACCCCGGTGGCGCGGTGGCACCGCCGCCTCGCCAGCCGCAGAACGGGCGCCCGAACATCACCACCCCGGTGACCAGGCCGCCGGACATCAGCGTGCGACCCACGCACCGCCCCGCCTTCCCCAATTCGGGCGGCTGACGCGCAGCACTACTATCGGAAGCCGTGGCGCGTAACGGTTCCCCCGACGACCCGAACAACTACTCCGACAGCGAGCCCACCCAGTACGCGAACTACGGCGGCAGCGGGGGCGAGGCGTACAGCGAGGTCGAACCCGCCGTCGCGTTCGGACCGCCGACCGGCTACGCGACCGGGCCCGGGCCCTATCCGCCGGAGCCACCAACACCCTGGAACCGCAAGCCGGCGGGTCTGATCGGGCTCGGAGTGCTGACCGCGGCCGTGCTCGCCCTGCTGGTCTACGCGATCGTCAAATTCACCGCGAACGACGCGACCAGCCCCACCCTCACGTCCACCACGTCGTCGACGACGACGTCGGGGGTGGCGCCGTCGTCGTCGGTCGCCCCGGCTCCCGGCGAGACCACCCAGACAGTCACCGAATCGCCGACCACCACCTCCGCCGCTCCGAGCACCACCAGCGAGGCGCCGACCACCACGACCACCACCGCACCGCCATCGACGAGCACCAGCACCAGTACGAGCACCGGCACCACGGTCAGCACCAGCGTCAGCACGTCGGTCAGCACCGTGACCGAGACCGTCACCACCACGCAGCGGCTGATCCCGACGCTCTTCCCGCGGCCCGGCCAGTAGCGGGCTCAGTTCCCCCGCGCGGCGTACTGGGCCACCAGAGCCTCGGCGCTGCGCACCGCGGCCCGGCACGCCCTGGTGGTGAACGGATCGTTGAGGGGATGCTCGGCGCGGCGCCGCCAGCGCTGCGCCGCGGCGAACGCCGCCCGCGGCCCGTCGTCCGGCGCGTCCGGGGTCAACCCCAGCCTGCTGGCCGGATCGGTGCCGGAACCGCCGATGATGCGTCGCAGCGAGGCGATCTCGTCATCGGTCAATGTGGTTGTCCGCGAACGCAATTGACTCAGCAGCCGGAGCTCCTCGAACGCGTGGGTGTCGGCGAGCAGCGGGTCGATGTCGGCGATGATCCGTGGTGTCGCGGCAATGGGATGCGCCTCGACGAAGCGGCGCAACGACAGCAGCGCGGTGTGCGCCTTCAGCAACTCGGAGCGCTGCGCGAACTGCTGGTCGATCACGTCGCGCAGGGCGACCAACCCGCTGCGCTCCAGCAGTTCGTCGGCCAGCGTCACCGAATCGGCGGCTCCGGTGCCCGATGTCGCCGACCCAGCGGCTCCGGAACGCAATAGGGCGATCGAGATCCGGATCCCGAACATGCCGAACCGGTCGAGCAGTTGGGCACGTGTCTGCGCGTCGACCGGCAGGGCGCTGTCCGCCCGGACGAAGCGGTCCACGCTCAGCATCGCCTTGTTCAGTTCGGCCGGATCCACCCCGGCGAGCTTCTCCAGCGCCGCGAACTCGCTCTGCCGCAGGGTGCGCGCGGTGAGGGCGAGCAGGCCGGACACCGGCACCACCGCCTGGCAGATGCCGGTCCGGTCGAGTTCGGTGGTGAAGCGCTGCGCGACGTCGTTGGCCGACATCATCGCGTCGAGGCGCCCGGCGCCGATCTCGTCGGCCCGAGACGCCACCCCGATCACCCCGAGCGCGCCGGCCGATCCGCCGACCAGTTCGCCGATCTGCTTGAGCAGCGCGATGTCGGCGGCGTTGAGGGTGCGCAGCAGGAACACCACGGCATCCACCCGGGGCACGCCATCGTCGGGCACCAGCAGCCGCAGCGTGCGCGCGGAGACATCCTGGGACAGCGACGAGGTGCCCGGGGTGTCGATGATCGTGGCGTCGATCAGTTCCGCCGCCGGCCATTCGACGTCGAGGTCGACGATGTCGTTCGGGTCCAGCCCGCCGAAGTCGAAGGTGAGCCCCCGTTCGCGGGCGATCGGGACGTTGGAGCGGCGACCGCCGACGTGGTTGGCGGTGACCTTGGGGGTGGGGCCGTGCCGGAACCACGTGACTATGCGGGTGGCCTCGGTGGCGTCGGTGGGGGCGATGTTCTCCCCGACCAACGCATTCACCAGTGTCGACTTGCCGGCCTTGAGGGTGCCGGCCAGGGCGATCCGGATCGGCTGGTTGAGCCGGGCAGCGATGCGGTCCAGTTCGTTGAACACATCGGGACGCTCGCGGTAGGCGGGTTCGGCCCGATAGGCGCGTTGCGTGCCGCCGAGTATCGCGCGTACCTGATCGGTCGTGCTCATTGCTGGCCGAGTCTACGGTCCGGCGCCATGCGGCCGGGACGGCTAGTATCTGCCGCCATGGCCCCGGACAACGAGCCGTGGTACCGATCCTCGGCGGCCACCCTGGCCGCGGGCCTGATCGGGCTGGCGCTGGTCGCGGGGTTGGTGATCGCGGTGGTGCAGATGTCGAGCCGGTGGGACACCACCACCTCCGACATCGTCGTTCCACCGGGCACCCATGTGCCCGAGGCTCCCCACGTCATGGCCACCACCCCCACCTCATCGACGTCCTACACCACCAGCGTGCGGCTCTCGACAACCGACATCGGCCTGCCCCTGGAGGTACCGTCGAGCACCACGACCACGTCGTCCGGTTCCGAATCGCCGATCCCGTCGATTGTCACGCCGACGTCGACGAACGCCGTCGCACCGACGTTCCCCGGTTCGTTCCCCAGCCGCGTCACCCACCCGCCGGGCCCGCGTCAGGCGCCCGGACGGCCCTCGGGTTGACCCGACGGGATCGACAGCTTGTCGGCGTTGTCGAGGACCTGGGTCAGGATGTTGTGCTGGCGCTCGAGTTCACGAATCCGGTTGTTGCGCTCGGTCTCCTCCATGCGGGCCGCGGCGATCGTGGACTGCAGTGACTCGTTGAGCGAGCGCGTGGTCTGGTTGGCGATCTCGCGATAGTGGTCGCGAAGCTGGCGCTGGACGTTCTTGAGCCGGTCCCGGGATTCCTTGGTGACCACGAACAGCACGTCGTCGATGAAGCGGCGCAGGTTGGTCTTGGCCTCGTTGCGCACCCGCATCATGCGGTTCTCCATGTCCTCCTTGTAGGCCTTGCGCCCCAGCAGCAGGCCCGCTCCCAGGGACAGCGGGTTGAACATGCCCAGTCCGGCCACCGATGTGAGCATCCCGAACATCAGCACGCCGCCGTAGGAGCCGCGCATACTGGTGATCACCTTGTGCCCCTTGCCGATCGGCTTGGACTCCAGCCGGGCCAGTGACTTCAGCCGACCCACCCCGGCCCGCATCTCCCGCGCGCTGACCTCCGGCATGTCCACCACTTCCAGGCCGGCCTCCACGAAGGTGCGGGCCACCTCCAGGGCCAATGCCTCCGCCCGCTGGTAGGCCCACACGAAGTTGTCGCCGACGGCGGTGGCGACTGCGTCCTCGACCTCGGCGCCGATCTCGGCCCAATGCTGGGTCGGGTCGCAGGTGTCGATGACCTGCTCGCAGTGCTGGGTGATGGCCCGGAACCGGGCGCGCAGGTCATGATCGACGTCGGCGGTCAGGTCGGCGATGCCGTCGTTGAGGACCTGCTGCCACAGCGCGGTCTGCTGCAGCGCATCCTGGGCCTCGGCCTTGCGCCGTTCGAGGTCCTCGGTGAGCCGGCTTGCCTGGTCAGGGTCATTGAGCGCGGCCAGCTCCGAACCTACCGACAGGCTCAGATGCTCTGCCGCCGAACGGATTTCGTCGATCACATGATCGCGCACTCGGTCGTTCTCACGGGAGAGCACCTTCCCGGAAAGGAACTTCACGATCGCCGGGAAGTTGGACTCCTCGTTGAGTTCGGAGTCGTTGAGCTGGATCGCGTGGCTGCGCAGGACCGCCGAGGCCGGGATGATCGGCAGGTTCAGCCCGGCGCGGCGCAGGTGCACGGAGTTGGTCTCGACGATCTGCCGCCAGAACGGATATAGGTCGGTCTTGGTCGCGATCACCGCGCCGACCGGGCAGATCTCGTGCGCCTGCCGGATGAACCGCAACTCCGGTTCGGTGAACTCCTGGCTGGTGTCGCTGACCATCAGCAGCGCGTCGGCATCGGGCAGCAGCCCGAGGGTGGCCGACAGGTGCGGTTGGCCGTGCCCACCGACGCCGGGGGTGTCGATGAAGGCCAGGCCGCCCCTCAGCAGCGGGCTGGGCGCACCGACCTCCACCCGCAGCACCTCCCGGCCCCCGGCCTGCGGCGCGCGCCGCAGGTCGTGGCGGATGTCGGCGACGGGGATGGCGATGGTCTGCGGCGGCACGTCGCCTCCGGCGGAGACCACCAGTCGGGCGGCGGGCTCGTCGGCGTAGGTGACGATGGTGACCAGTGCGGTGGTCTCGTCGTCGCCGACACGGGCCACCGGAACGTTCAGCAGCGAGTTGAGCAGCTGACTCTTGCCCTGCTTGAGCTGCCCGGCGATCACCACCCGGATCTGCGGGTCGGTGATGCGTTCGCGGGCCACCGCCAGCCGGGCGGCCAGGTCGCCGCGATCGTTGAGTTCGGCGATCGCGGCGGTGTGATCGATCAGCTCGACGATCACCGGGACCCGGCGCGGGTCGGGTGCTGGATTGACCCGGCCCGGGTCGGGTGCTGGATTGTGCGGCTGCGTCACATGCCCTCCCTTGCTCTACCACGGTATGCGCATGAAACGGTGGGGACCGTCAAGCGGTCCCCACCGATCCGAGCGGGCTCTTCAGAAGCCGGGCAGGTGATTGCCCGACGCCAGCGAGAGCTCGTGGCCGTTGTCGAGATGGCTGTTCACCAGCGAGGTGTCGTGGCTGGTGTGGAACAGCGCGTGGCTCGAGCTGTCATGCGTCGAGTCGTCGGTGACCGTGGTCTGGTGCACCGAGTCGCTCGAGTGGTCGGCCACCGTGGTGGTGGACGTGGTCTCGGTGACGGTGTGTGTCGGTGTGCTCACCGAGTTGCCGCTGGTTGTCGACGTGTGGCCGTCGATCACGGTGATGCCACCACCGCCGGCGTTGCCCCCCGCCGTGCGACCGCCACCGATACCGATCAGGCTGTCGCCGCCGACAGCGCCGCCGCCGTTGCCACCGCCGGCATCCACGTCGTGGAAGACCGGGCCGCCGTTGTCCTTGATCACGGTGCTGCCACCGGTCGCGGTGGTGCCGCTGTCGTCGACCTGCCCGTGGCCGATCGCGACGTTGGAGCCGGTACCGGCCCACACATGGCCGTTGTTGACGTCGTTGTCGTTGCCCAGCACGGCGCCGTCACCGCTGACGATGTCACCGCTGTTGGTCCCGTCGACCACCACGCCGCCGTTGATGGCGGTGTTGCTGGTCTTGTCGCCCAGCGTGATGTCGCCGAAGCCGAGGTTGAACGCGCCCTGCTGGGCGTTGGCGCCGGCGTCCTGGCTGGGGCTCAACAGCGAGGTGTCGTTGTGGCTGGCCAGGTCGGTCTGCGGGGCGAACGTCGGCGATGGGGCGTAGACCGGGTCGAACGACGGCGCGTAGGCCGGTGCGAACCCGTACTGGTTGGCCACGGCGCGCTGCAGCCCGACGATCGGGTCACCGTCACCGAGCACCAGTCCCGGCACGGCGGTGGCCGCGACCGCGGACACCTGGGCGGCGGTCACACCGGCCAGACCGGCGTCCCGCACCGACTGTTCGGGTGCCGCCACGAACGCGCGGGCGGCATCCTCGCTACGAAATAGGGCGAGGATCCAATCGATCAGAGTGAGCATGTCGAGCCCTTTCGGTGAGCTTGCTCGCCGGCCTGTCCGGCGATCTGCAACCACGCTATGGGCGCAGGACGGCCCCGGTAACGGGGCGCGATCCCCTCCCTAATCGGCCCCTATCGGGGACGGCGGGGGTGGCCCGTTAGGGGATTAGGGGATGCCCGCGTAGCGACACGAGAAACGACCCAACCCCACGTCAGCGACGCGGGGTTGGGTGAAGGGGGCTTAGAAGAGGTCGAACCCGGGATGTTCCGGGGCGGGATTGCCGTCATCGAGACCGGTGTGCTCCCAGCCGCCGTGGTCGCCCCATTCGGGCTGGTGCTCCATGGGCTGCTGCCCGACGACATCGTCGACCGGCCACTCGAAGCCGCTATCGGCAGCCTGGGCCGGCGCCCCGAACGGGTCGGGCGCACCGGCGGCAGGTTCGGTGATCGCGGGGTGCTCGGCCTCGAGCGGCGGGGCGATCACGCTGGTCAAGGCATCCTGGGCGGGGTGCCCGACCGGTGCCGGCAGGTGGGCGTCGAAGGCGTCGAAGGCGGCCGTCGCCGCACCACTCGTCCAGACGTTGCCGTCGCCGCCACCGTATGTGGGCGCCGCCGTCGACATCGAGTCGGTGACCATGGGAATCAGGTTGTTGACGTCGGCGCTGGTCACGTCGGTGAGATGAGCGTCGGCGATGGCGCCGGCCGGGTCGGCGGCGTAGCGTGCTGCGGCGTCGGGGTCGCGAACGAGCGACATCACGAAGTCGAGCAACGAATTGGCCATGTCACGCCTTCTTCCCTGGCAGCGACAGCACGGTGGAATCCCAGCTGTTCTCTATGGATGCTAGCCAGTGCCGCCGCGGCCGAGATCGGTGTCGAACCCATCCCGCGCGGGTGCCCATTAGGGGACACAGCCTTAGGGGATTTCACGACATTAGGGGTTAGCTGGCCGGTTTCCGGCGGGCAGCCGTTATCGTGAGGATCGGCCGCCCGTGCGCGCCGAGGAGGGATATCCGACGTGAGTGAATCGCTGGGGTTGTCGATCGGGACCGCCAACCTGGTGGCCGCGCGCCCCGGCCGGGCGCCGGTGTCGCGCCGCGCGGTTCTGACGCTGTGGGGCAACCGGCCCGCCGAGGTCGGCGTTCCCTCGCAGAACCCGGAACTGACCAGCCCGAACCTCACCGAAGCCGGCCTGGTGCTGCGCGGCTTCGTCGAGCGGGTCGGCGATCCGGTGCCACTGGTGGCAGCCGACGGTTCGCCACACCGCGGCGAGGCGCTGGTCGCCGAGGCCCTCGGTGCGATGGCCCGCGCCGTCCAGGACGGGGAAGACGACGGCCAATCGGTGTCCACCCTCGTCGTCGCCGTCCCCGCACACTGGGGCGCGGGGGTCGTCGGTGCGCTGCGCGGCGCGTTGCGCACGGTGCCGGCGCTGTCGCCGAACGGTGTGCCGCCCATGTTGGTGTCGGATGCCACCACCGCGCTTGCCGCCTTGCAGACCGACCCGGGCCTGCCCGCAAGCGGAGTGGTGGCGCTGTGTGATCTCGGCGCCAGCGGTACCAGCATCACGCTCGCCGACGCCGGCGCGAACCTGGCACCGATCGGCGACACCGTGCACTTTCCCGAGTTCTCCGGGGAACTTATCGACCAGGCTCTACTGCAGCATGTGATGGCAGGTATCCGGGAGTCGGCCGACATCGATCCCGCAGGCACCGCAGCCGTCGGTTCGCTCACCCGGCTCCGGGAGGAGTGTCGGCTGGCCAAGGAACGGTTGTCCTCGGAGACGGCGACCGTGGTACCCGCCGACTTACCGGGGTTCAACTCCGGAATCAGGGTCACCCGGGCCGAACTCGAGCAGCTGATGGCCGAACCTTTCGCGGGCTTCCTCGACGCCGTCGGGGATGCCCTGGAGCACAACAGGATTCCGGCGGTGAACCTCGCCGCGGTCGCGACGGTGGGCGGCGGCGCGGCGATACCGCTTGTCACTCAACGACTTTCCGAGGAACTTCGGGTCCCGGTGATCACCACGCCACACCCCGAACTCAACGCGGCGGTCGGTGCCGCGGTGATCGCGGCACGCGGCGGCGAACCGGATGCGCCGACCGGCATGGCGGTGGCTGCGGCCGACGCCCCCACCGGACTGGCGCCGGCGGCGTGGGCGGCCGGGGCGGCGGGCGTGGCGGCGACCGAGTCGGCCACCGACGGTTCTCCGTCGGCGACGTTCCGGGCACTGGCCTGGTCGCAGGATGACGCACCCGGCGACGGGCCGACACCGTATTCCGGGGAGGACTACACCTTCGACTACGCCCAGCAGCCCGGCGCGCAGGGCGTGACGGGCGCCGGGCCGATGGTGGAGTTCGACTCCCCGGATGCCGAGACGAAACTGGTCGGCGCGGACGTACCCCCGTGGTATCGCCGCCCGCCACTGCTGTTCGGTCTGGCGGCGGTGGTGGCCGCGGTGGCGGTCGGCGGACTGGCGATCACGCTGACGAGCGCCGACAGCACACCGTCGACGACGACGACCCGGGTCACCAAACCCGGTGAGCAGCCCAGCCAGGCGCCCACTTCGAATGTGGCTCCGCCACAGACGATCACCGTCACGGGCGCCGACGGCAGTCCGACGGTTTCGACGGTGACGCCCACCCCCACCACCACGACGACCACCGCACCGACGACAACGACGACGACACCGAGCACCACCACGACGACTACGACGACCACCACAACCACGACGACCACCACCACCCCGCCGACCACCACGACGACCACCACCACCCCGCCGACCACCACGACCACCCGGCCGCCGACGACGACCACCACGACGGTGACACCGCCGACGACAACGGTCGCCCCGCCGACCACCACCGTCGCGCCGCCGCCGACGACCACCCCGGCCGCGATCACCACCGTCGCGCCCACGCCGACGACCCAGGCGGTCGTGACCACCGTGCCGAAACCGACGACGCAGGAATTGCTCACCGGCGCCACCGCGCCGCAACCGCTGACCACCGTGCCGGTGACCGGGGGTTGACGCCGGCCGTGGCCGATCCTGCGTCGGTTCAGCGCCTGCCGCCCGCCGCCACCGCCGCGGTCGGCGCGCTGGCCGCTGGTCCGGTGAAGCTGGTGGTCACCGGAGGTGTCGGCACGGGCAAGAGCACCGTGCTGGCCGCGGTCCGCGACACGCTGCGCGAGGCGGGCACGCCGGTCGTCACCCGGGCCCCGCAACCCGGCGACCCGGCCGGGGCGGCCGTCGTCATCGACGACGCCCACCTGCTCAGCGGAGACGAACTGGGCCGGCTCACCGAACTGGCCGGCGAGCAGGACACCACACTGGTGATCGCGACCGAACCGCGCGAGCAGGACGGCGACCTGCGGGCGCTGACCGTCGCGATCGAACGTCAGCGGCCCCGGCTGACCCTGGGCCCGCTGACGGCCGGCGAGGCCGCCCGGCTGCTGACCGACCCGTCCGGGCACCCGCCGCCCGCCGACCTGGTGGCCACCCTCATGACCGCCACCGGCGGCATCCCGGCCCTGGTGTCCGCGGTGATCGCCGCGCCACGACCGCACGCGGCCCCGGCGATCGCCCAGGGCGCGCTGTTCGCGCTCATCGAACGGGTGCGCCGCCTCGACGAGGCCGAACTCGACGCCCTGCTGATCACCTCGCTGAGCTCCGAACTCGGCGCCGCCGACGTTGCCGCGGCGCTGGACGCACCGGCGGAGTCGGCGCGCGTCCTGGTCGACCGCGTCCGCGCCACCGGACTGGTCGAGCCCTCCCATCCACCCCGGTTCCTGCGGCAGGTGCACCGTGCGGTCGCGCAGATCGTCGGCACCGCCCGCCACCACGACCTGGAGTCGGCGCTGCTGCGCACCCAGGCCGAGATGTCCACGCTGTCGACTGAACTCGCGCTGCGGCTGGCCGAGCACGGTGTTCGGGACCCGCGGCTGGCCGATCTGCTGCGCCGCCACGCCGGCGCGGTGCGCGGCGATACCTCCCTGGCGGTGCGGGTCCATCGCGCCGCGGTCGAGGCCGGTGCCACCGAGTTGCGGACCCGGCTCGCCGACGCCCTGGGTGCCGCCGGCGACTGTGCCGCCGCGGCCGCCCTCGCCGACGACCTGCTCGGATCCGACGACCCGGCCGAACGCGCCGCCGCCGTCCGGGTGGCCGCCGGTGTCGCGGCCCACGACGGCAACCTGGCACAGGCCGCCGAACTGTTCTCCTGGCTCGGCCCCGACCCCGACGCCGCGGTGAGCGCGGCGGCTGCCGTCTCATTTATCGGGACGGGTAACGCGGTAGCCGCGCGGGCGGCGTTGGCCACCGGCGGCGGGGGCCCACCCACCGCCGCAGCGCGGGCCGCCCGCAGCTTGGCCGAAGGGCTGCTGTTGACCCTGGACGGCCCATACCCGACAGCGGCGGCCAAGCTCGGGCAGGCCATGGCCGTCGACCATCCGGCCGGTGTGGTCATACCCGACAGCGCCCCTGCGTTGATCACCCTCGCCGCTCTGCACGGCGGCGATCCGGTGCGGGCGCGCAGTGTGATCGGCAGGGCGGTGCGCGTGGGTGGCGATCTCCTGTTCGAGCACCGCCACCGGCTGCTGCTGTCCTGGGTGAAGATGCAGGACGGGCAGCTGTCCGCGGCGGGGGCCGACCTGCCGCCCACCGACCGGCTGCACCGCCGGGACGCGCTGTGGGCGGCGGCCCTGCGCACCGCGCTCGCCCGCCGCGGCGGCGACCCCGGCGCCGCGCAGAAGCATTGGTATGCGGGCATGGAGGTGCTGGCCGAATACTCAATGGACCTTTTCTCCCTGCTGCCGCTCGGCGAACTGTGGATGGCCGCGGCCCGGATGGGCCAACAGGACCGGCTGGCGCCCATGCTGGAGAACGCCTTCGCCATCCTCGGCGAACTCGGCGATCCGCTGTCATGGTCGGTGCCGCTGCACTGGGCGGGGGTGCACGCCGGCATCCTCGCCAACGACCCGGCCGCGGTGGCTCCGCACGGTCAGGCGCTCGCCGCCGCGGCGGCGCGGATCCCATTCGCCGGGGCACTCGCCGGGGCGGGACGGACCTGGCTGCGGGTGCTGGCCGGTCAGGTCGATCCCGACGAGGTGGGGGTGGCTGCCCGCGGACTGGCCCGGTTCGGCCTGGCCTCCGACGCCACCCGGCTGGCCGGCCAGGCGGCGTTGCAGGCCGCCGACCCCAAGGTGTCCGGCCTGATGCTGCAGGTGGCGCGTGACCTAAAACTGGCCGCCGCGGACACCGACGTGGACGGGGTGGACTCGGCCGAAGCGGCCCCGGCCGACGTCCGTGCCACCCGGCGGGCGCCGTCGTCGCCGCTGTCGGACCGGGAGCGCGAGGTCGCCGAACTGCTGCTGCTGGGCATGCCCTACCGCGACATCGGCGCGCAGTTGTTCATCTCGGCCAAGACGGTCGAACATCACGTCGCACGCATCCGACGACGTCTCGGCGCCGAATCACGATCGGAGATGCTGTCGATGCTGAGGGCGATGCTGACACCGGACGGATCGACCGCAGCCACCCCGTAGCAGGTTAGGGCAACCTACGTCGCGCACCGCCCGGCCGAGGTGCCAGGATGAACTGGCGGCCGGCATAAGTTACCGATGGGTAACCACGGCTAAGTTACCCTCGAGTAACAAACTCACCCAGGAGGCCCCTGATGGAGACGCAGACGCTGATCAGACTCGTGGTGGGTCTGTCGTTGACCGCAATCGTGCTGTTCTTCGCCGCACGCCGGGTGCTGTGGCTGCTCTCGTTGATCCGCAGCGGCCAACCGGTCAGCGGGCGTACCGACAACATCGGCGAGCGCATCAAAACCCAGATCGTCGAGGTCTTCGGTCAGACCCGGCTGCTCAAGTGGTCGATCCCCGGCCTGGCGCACTTCTTCACGATGTGGGGCTTCTTCATCCTCATCACGGTCTACCTGGAGGCCTACGGCACGCTGTTCCAGCCGGACTTCCACATTCCGCTGGTGGGCCGCTGGGACGTGCTGGGCTTCCTGCAGGACTTCATCGCGCTGGCGGTGCTGCTCGGCATCACCACGTTCGCGATCATCCGCCTGCGCTCGGAGCCAAAGGAATACGGCCGCTCATCCCGGTTCTACGGTTCGCACACCGGGGGCGCCTGGCTGATCCTGTTCATGATCTTCCTGGTCATCTTCTCCTATGCGTTCTTCCGCGGCGCCGCGGTGAACACCGGGAACTTCCCGTACGGCTGGGGGGCGTTCTTCTCGCACGGCATGGGCAAGGTGCTCGCGCCGCTCGGCCTGCACGCCAACGAGTGGATCGAGACCATCGCGCTGCTGGCGCACATCGCGGTCGCGCTGATCTTCCTGCTGATCGTGCTGCACTCCAAGCACCTCCACATCTTCTTGGCGCCGGTCAACGTCACGTTCAAGCGCATGCCCAACGCGCTGGGCCCGCTGCTGGCCGTCGAGTACAAGGGCGAGCCGGTCAACTTCGAGGATCCCGCCGAGGACGCCGTGCTGGGCCGCGGCAAGATCGAGGACTTCGGCTGGAAGGCCATGCTGGACATGGCGACCTGCACCGAGTGCGGACGCTGCCAGTCGCAGTGTCCGGCCTGGAACACCGGCAAGCCGCTGTCGCCGAAGCTGGTGATCATGGACCTGCGCGACCACCTGTTCGCCAAGGCGCCGTACATCCTCGAGGAGAAACCCCGCCCGCTCGAGGGCCTCGACCTCGAGACCCCGCACGAGGAGGGACACCACGTTCCGGAGTCCGGCTTCGGCCGAGTGCCGGGCAGTGGCCCCGGCCAGGCGTTGCGGCCGCTGGTCGGCACCGCCGAGCAGCTGGGTGTCATCGACCCCGACGTGCTGTGGTCCTGCACCACCTGCGGCGCCTGCGTCGAGCAGTGCCCGGTCGACATCGAGCACATCGACCACATCGTCGACATGCGCCGCTACCAGGTGATGATGGAGTCCGAGTTCCCCACCGAACTCGGCGTCCTCTACAAGAACCTGGAGAGCAAGGGCAACCCCTGGGGTCAGAATGCCAAGGAACGGCTCACCTGGATCGACGAGGTCGACTTCGACGTGCCGGTCTACGGCAAGGACGTCGACTCCTTCGCCGGTTTCGAGTACCTGTTCTGGGTCGGCTGCGCCGGCGCCTACGAGGACCGCGCCAAGAAGACCACCAAAGCGGTCGCCGAACTGCTCGCCGCCGCCGGGGTCAAGTTCCTGGTGCTCGGCGACGGCGAGACCTGTACCGGTGACTCGGCCCGCCGCTCGGGCAACGAGTTCCTGTTCCAGCAGCTGGCCGCCCAGAACGTCGAGACGCTCAACGGCGTCTTCGAGGGTGTCGAGCGGGTCGACCGCAAGGTCGTCGCCACGTGCCCGCACTGCTTCAACACGCTGGGCCGGGAGTATCCGCAGGTGGGCGGCAGCTACACCGTGCTGCACCACACCCAACTGCTGAACCGGCTGGTCCGGGACAAGAAGCTGGTGCCGGTCTCGCCGATGGAGGGCGGCAACCCGATCACCTACCACGACCCCTGCTACCTGGGCCGGCACAACAAGGTCTACGAGGCGCCCCGCGAGCTGATCGGCGCCTCCGGTGCCGCGCTGACCGAGATGCCGCGCCACGCCGACCGCGGCTTCTGCTGCGGCGCCGGTGGGGCCCGGATGTGGATGGAAGAGCACATCGGCAAGCGGGTGAACCACGAACGGGTGGACGAGGCGCTGGCCACCGACGCCTCGAAGATCGCCACCGGCTGCCCGTTCTGCCGGGTGATGATCACCGACGGTGTCGGCGACCGCGGCAAGGGCGACGACGTCGAGGTGATCGACGTGGCTCAGCTGCTGCTCGGTGCGCTGGACCGCGGCACGGTCACGTTGCCCGAGAAGGGCACGGCGGCCAAGGCTGCCGCCGCCGCGGCACCGGCCATCGCGCCGTCGGCACCCACAACGGAACCTGCACCCGCCGAGCCCACGCCGGCCGCCGCCACGCCTGCGGCTTCGGCAGCGCCGGCGGCAGCCCCGGTCAAGGGTCTGGGTATCGCGGGCGGTGCCAAGCGCCCTGGCGCGAAGAAGACGGCACCGGCAGCGGAAGCCCCGGCAGCGGAGGCGGCTCCGGCCGCGCCGGTCAAGGGACTGGGCATCGCCAGCGGCGCCAAGCGCCCAGGTGCGAAGAAGACCGCGACGGCACCAGCCGATCAGGCCGGAGCGCCGGCCGAGACGCCGAAGACCGAAGCGGCGACGGCCAGCCAGCCGGCCAACGCCGAGCCCGACCAGGCCGAAACCGTCGAACCCGCGCAGCCGCCGGTCAAGGGTCTGGGCATCGCGGCGGGCGCCCGCCGGCCGGGCGCCAAGAAGGCACCGGCGGCGGCCACGCCCGCCCCCGAGCCCACCCCCGAGCCCACCCCCGAGCCTGAGGAAGTCACCCCCGAGCCCGAGCCGGTCGCCGACGCCGGTAACGGTCAGGCGGAGGTGCCGCCGGTCAAGGGACTCGGCATCGCCAAGGGGGCCCGCCCGCCGGGCAAGAGGGCCTAGCTTCTTCGGCTAGGCGGTATGGGCTGACCGTCTAGCCGACCTTCTGCAGCTGGAACGCGGCCTGGGTGATCTGCCCGCCCGGGCAGTCCCCGTTGGAGTCGGCGGTGACGGTGCCGGTCAGGGTCGCGGCATTCACGGAGTAGGCGATCCGGACCGGCGCATAGCTGCCGTCGTCGCAGACCACACCGTCGGGTTTGGTGACGGTGAAGTTCCAGGTGCCGTTGGTGAGGGTGGCGGTACTGGTCCAGCCACGGTTGCTGTCCAGGCGCGCGGTGCACCCGTCGACGGGGGTGGCGCACGAGGAAGTCGCGTCCACATAGGCGTTGTCAGCGCCGTCGACAATCGCATACTTCCCGCTGAGCACCGTCGGGTCGGCGCTCGCCGGGGCGCTGATACCCATCGGGATGACGACGGCCGCCGTGGTGGCCATCGTCGCCGCCAGTGCGGCCGTGATCGTTCGTTTCATACCTGCGCCTCCATGCTTCGATCCAGCAAATTAGCAGCCTTTTCGCAGTGAACTACGGAAGGCGCAGCCCAAACCCCGGTCGTGTCCGCGATGTCGCCCAACCGATTGCTGACGGTTATGTAGAGCCAGCAAAATCATCGGCGGGACGGGCGGAAATCGGTTTGCACCGGGATGGGATGATTTCTTCTGTGACTGCTCAGCAGCTGCCGTGGCACTCCGCCACCCAGCACCACCGCCAGCGAACCTTCGCGCAGTCCACCAAACTGCAGGACGTCCTCTACGAGATCCGCGGCCCGGTACACGACCACGCGGCGCGGCTGGAGTCCGAGGGCCACCGGATCCTCAAGCTGAACATCGGCAACCCCGCGCCGTTCGGTTTCGAGGCGCCGGACGTCATCATGCGGGACATGATCCAGGCGCTGCCGACCGCACAGGGCTACTCCGACTCCAAGGGCATCCTGTCCGCCCGGCGTGCGGTGGTGACCCGCTACGAGTTGGTCGACGGTTTCCCGCACTTCGATGTGGACTCGGTCTACCTGGGCAACGGTGTCTCCGAGCTGATCACGATGACGCTGCAGGCGCTGCTGGACAACGGCGACCAGGTGCTGATCCCGGCCCCCGACTACCCGCTGTGGACGGCGTCGACCTCGCTGGCCGGCGGCACTCCGGTGCACTACCTGTGCGACGAGACCAACGGCTGGCAGCCCGACATCGCCGATCTGGAATCGAAGATCACCGCGCGCACCAAGGCGCTCGTGGTGATCAATCCGAACAACCCGACCGGGGCCGTCTACAGCCGCGAGGTGCTGCAGCAGATGGCCGATCTGGCCCGCAGGCATCAGCTGTTGCTGTTGGCCGACGAGATCTACGACAAGATCCTCTACGACGACGCCAAGCACATCAGCATGGCGAGCGTAGCGCCTGACCTGCTGTGTTTGACCTTTAACGGGCTCTCCAAGGCCTACCGGGTGGCCGGCTACCGCTCGGGTTGGCTGGTGATCACCGGCCCGACCGACCACGCGACCAGCTTCATCGAGGGCATCAGCCTGCTGGCCAATATGCGGTTGTGCCCCAACGTGCCCGCGCAGCACGCGATCCAGGTGGCGCTCGGCGGGCATCAGAGCATCGAGGACCTGGTGCTGCCCGGCGGCCGGCTGCTCGAGCAGCGGGATGTGGCGTGGTCGGCCCTCAACGCCATCCCCGGGGTGTCCTGTGTCAAGCCGGAGGGGGCGCTGTACGTGTTCCCGCGCCTGGATCCCGAGATCTACGACGTCGTCGACGACGAGAAGCTGGTGCTCGACCTGCTGCTGCAGGAGAAGATCCTGGTCACTCAGGGCACCGGATTCAACTGGCCGACCCCGGACCACTTGCGGATCGTGACGCTGCCATGGTCTCGGGACCTGGCCCGGGCCATCGAGCGGCTCGGCAACTTCCTGGTCAGCTACCGCCAGTAGCATTCCGGGGTGGCACACACGCACCTGCACTCCCACCACCTGCCCGCGCCGCTGAGCCAAGTGGCCGCCCGGATCGTCGTCACCGCGCTGACGGTGATCGGGCTGGCGGTGATCATCGGGGCAGTGCTGCTGTGGCCGAGCAGCCGCAAGGTCGACATCCCGCTGCCCTTCCAGAACAGCGAGGGAGGTGCGGTCACCACCGAGGCCGGTCACGTGTTGTCGGCCAGCATGGCCGACTGCGGAAGCCGGTCGGCCGGGCAGGTGCTCACCGCCGCACCCGCCCCCGGGATACCGGGCAACGGCAGCTGCATCCAGGCCCTCATCGGCATCGACAGCGGACCCAACGAGGGTGCCAACACCCTGCTCGAGTTCTCCCCCGGCCCCGGACAGCCGAACCTGTTGGCCGGTGAGAACATTCGCATCTTCCGCCAGGTCGACCAGCAGGGCGCCACCAGCTACGGGTTCTACGACTACGAGCGCACCTGGCCGCTGATCCTGCTGGCCGCCGCGTTCGCGATCGTCATCGTGGCGGTGGCGCGCTGGCGGGGCCTGCGGGCCCTGATCGGCATCGTGGTCGCGTTCGTCGTGCTGGTGGTGTTCCTGCTGCCAGCCCTGCGCGACGGCGCCCCCGCACTGCCGGTGACGCTGGTTGCCTCGGCGGCAATACTTTTCGCCGTGCTGTACTTGGCCCACGGGGTCAGCCTGCGCACCAGCGCCGCGCTGCTCGGCACCCTGACGGCGATGCTGGTATCCGCCGGATTATCTTGGAGCGCAATCGAATTCGCTCACCTGACCGGCCTGTCGCAGGACCAGAACAACGTGGTAGCGGCCTCGATGAGCCATGTGTCGATCCAGGGTCTGCTGCTGGCGGGCTTCATCATCGGCTCGCTGGGGGTGCTCAACGACGTGACCATCACCCAGGCGTCGGCGGTGTTCGAACTGGCGCACCTGGGTCACGGATCACGCCGGCAGATCTTCCTGCGCGCCATGCGCATCGGCAGCGATCACATCGCCAGCACCGTCTACACGCTGGTGCTGGCCTACGCAGGCAGCTCCCTGTCGCTGCTGCTGCTGTTCAGCGTGGCCAACCGCTCACTGGGCGACGTGCTGACCAGTGAGAGCGTGGCCATCGAGATCGCCCGCTCGGCGGTGGGCGGGATCGCACTGGCCCTGTCGGTGCCGCTGACGACCGGGATCGCCGCGATTCTGGCCACGCCTAACGCGGCCGCTCCAGCAGATGCAGCAGGTAGGAGCCATAGCCCGACTTGAGCAGCGTGTGCGCCCGGGCGGCGAGCTGCTCGTCGTCGATGAAACCTCTGCGCCATGCCACCTCCTCGGGGCAGGACACCTTCAGTCCCTGGCGAGCCTCGATGGTGCGCACGAAATCGGCCGCGTCCAGCAGGGAGTCGAAGGTTCCGGTGTCCAGCCAGGCGGTGCCGCGCGGCAGCACCTCGACCGTCAGCCGGTCCTCGTTGAGGTAGATCTGGTTGACGTCGGTGATCTCCAGTTCCCCACGGGCCGACGGCTTGAGGTTGCGGGCGATCTCGACGACGTCGTTGTCGTAGAAGTACAGGCCCGGCACCGCGTAGTTCGACTTCGGGGTGGCCGGTTTCTCCTCCAGCGACAACGCCCGGCCGTCTTCGGAGAACTCCACCACGCCGTAGGCCGACGGGTTGGCCACCCAGTAGGCGAAGATCGCTCCACCTTGGATGTCGGAGAACCGGCTGAGACTGGTGCCGACTCCCGGGCCGTAGAAGATGTTGTCGCCCAACACCAATGCCGCCGGACCGTTGCCGATGTGGTTGGCCCCGATGACGAAGGCTTGCGCGAGGCCGTCGGGCCGGTCCTGGATCGCGTAGGTGATGCTGATGCCGAACGCCGATCCGTCGCCGAGCAACCGCTCGAAGGCCGGCGCGTCCCAGGCCGTGGAGATCACCAGTACGTCGCGGATACCCGCCATGATCAGAGTGGAGAGCGGGTAGTAGATCATCGGCTTGTCATAGACCGGCAGCAATTGCTTGCTGACGCCCTGGGTGATCGGGTACAGCCGGGTGCCGGCCCCCCCGGCCAGGATGATTCCCTTCATCGGAGTCACACCTGCAGGTCTTCGTCGGTCAGCTCGGTGGCGGCCAGTGCGGCGGCCAGGTCGTCGTGGCGGAACACCGAGGTGACACGGTCGTGGACCACCCGGAACGCCGAAGCGGACGTAGTGACCTGACCCGGCTCGGTCTTCGAGGTCGACCGCTCCTCGACGACGACGACACCGTCGTGGTAGTAGATCTGGCCGACCTCGATGGTGGCGGTGGAGCGCTGCGCCCAGTCCCGCAGCGCACCGTGGCCCTGAGCGGCGCCGTTGGCGTCACCGATCTCGATGTCGTCGCTGGACAGCGCGACCAGGGTGTCGAGGTCCGCGGTGTTCAGCGCGTCGTGCCAGGCGAGAACGGTGGCGATCTCCGAAGTGCTCATGGTCAGTCAAGTTACCGGCCTAGAACGGTGTGCGGGCCAACCAGGTGTCCCAGATCGCCGGATCCCCGAAGATCTCCAGACCCAGGTCGGCCGCCGCGCCTCGCCTGACGACGGCCAGCAGCAGGTCGCGGGCGGGGCCGCGCAGCGCGGTGGTGGCCTTGCCGTGTTCGCGGT
The DNA here is from genome assembly GCA_020438865.1 of Mycobacterium sp. Lineage (GTDB taxonomy): Bacteria > Actinomycetota > Actinomycetes > Mycobacteriales > Mycobacteriaceae > Mycobacterium. The sequence continues at coordinate 1,660 of JAGQTU010000067.1, read as the reverse complement.
CGACGGCGATGCCGTCGGGACGGCCGAGGATGGTCCACTCCCCGGCTTCGCCCAGGTCGGGGTCGGTGGCGTGCAGGTGCAGCGACTGCCCGTCGCCCAGTGGCCGGTCCCCGCCGGCGGGGCCCTCGGCGTCGGCGCGGACGAACACCCGCTCGAGGTACTCGGTGATGGCGTCGGCCGCGACGGCCGGGTCGAGGTAGAACCCGGCGCCGACGGCCAGTGCGGCGTCGGCGCGGTGGACCGCGGTCTCGTGCAGGCGTCTGCGGACCCACCACTTGGCCGGGCGCGGCCCGAGGAAGGTCCACACCGGGGTGTCGGCGCCGGTTCTGGCGACGGCGGCGAGCAGCTGTTGCGGACCGTCGTGTAACCAGCCGAGTTCGTTGTCCCGCCCTTCGGGCGGCTTGCCGCCGGCAACCGTGCGGGGGTCGATGGCCTCCATCGACTGCTCGGACACGATCTGGGCGCACCACCGGTCCCCGCGCCCGACGTGGCGCATCAGCTGACCGAGGTTCCACCCCGGGCAGGTGGGCACCGGTGTCGACAGGTCGGCGTCGCGGAACAGCTCGGCGAAGGCGGCGTTCTCGGCGATCAGCGCCTGCGCGATATCCACGTCGTCGAACCTACGTCACACACCTGCGGAGTGGTCCGGGATCCGCCGGGTTTCGTGCAGCAGGCGCAGCGCCTCGTCCGCCGGCACCGGCGCACTGAAGAAGAAACCCTGCCCCACGTCGCACCCGAAATCGGCGAGCCGACGGGCGACTTCGGCGTTCTCTATGCCCTCGGCCACCGTGGTCAGTCCCAGTTCCCGGGCCAGGCCGATGATGGTGCGCACCACCGTGGCCACCCTGGCGTCGTCTAGCACGGGTGCGATGAGCAGGCGATCGAGCTTCACTTCGTCGACGTGCAACTCACACAGGTAGGACAACGTCGAATAGCCGCTGCCGAAGTCGTCGATCGCGATGCGAATACCGTTGCGGCGCAACTGGTCCAAGACGTCGCGGGACTTCTCCATGTTGCCGAACAGCAGGTCCTCGGTGATCTCGAGGGACAGTGCGGTGCCGGTGAGCCCGCGGTCGGCCAGTGCGCGCGCGATGCGGGCGGGAAGACGGGCATCGGCGAACAACGGGGCCGAGACATTGACCGCGATGGGCACCTCGAAGGACGCCTGCTTGAACGTCAGCGCATCGTCGAGTGCCATGTTGACCACCGCGTCAGTCAGCGATCCCATCAGTCCGCTGCGGCGGACCATCGGCAGGAACTCGTCGGGGTCCAACAGCCCGCGCTCGGGATGCGGCCAGCGCACCAGCGCCTCGATTCCCACGATCCTCGACGTCTGGAGGTCGACTTTCGGCTGATAGAGCAGCATGAGCTCGAACTGGTCGATGGCCTTGCGCAGTTCGGCCAGGACCGGCGCCGCCCGCGACTCGGACGCCGCGGTCACCGCACCGAGCCGGCTGAGCATTTCGTAGTCCTGCGGGTCGGTGTGGGCCAAGTCTGGGGAGAACGTGTTCACCTCGGCGCTGCGCGCCTTCTTCGCCGAGTACATCGCCACATCCGCTCGTTTCAGCAGTTCCTCCGCCGTAAGCGCCGGTTCGGCGACGCCCGCGACGGCCAGCCCGATGCTCGGGCGGATGTAGAGATCACGGGTTTCGATGACGAA
>JAGQTU010000006.1:89806-103508 GCA_020438865.1 Mycobacterium sp. | reverse complement strand
CGGCCGCAAGGCCGCCGAGGACGCCAAGGACGAGATCGAGGAGCTGCTGCGCGGCGCCGACATGGTTTTCGTCACCGCGGGCGAGGGCGGCGGCACCGGCACCGGCGGCGCGCCGGTGGTGGCCACGATCGCCCGCAAGCTCGGCGCGCTGACCGTCGGCGTGGTGACCCGCCCGTTCTCCTTCGAGGGCAAGCGCCGCTCGAACCAGGCCGAGACCGGCATCGGCGCGCTGCGGGAGAGCTGCGACACCCTCATCGTCATCCCCAACGACCGGCTGCTGCAGATGGGCGACGCCCAGGTCTCGCTGATGGACGCCTTCCGCAGCGCCGACGAGGTGCTGCTCAACGGCGTGCAGGGCATCACCGACCTGATCACCACCCCCGGTCTGATCAACGTCGACTTCGCCGACGTCAAGGGCATCATGAGCGGGGCGGGCACCGCGCTGATGGGCATCGGCTCGGCCCGCGGTGACGGCCGCGCCCTCAAGGCCGCCGAGGTCGCCATCAACTCGCCGCTGCTGGAAGCCTCGATGGAGGGCGCGCAGGGTGTGCTGATGTCGATCGCCGGCGGCAGCGACCTCGGCCTGTTCGAGATCAACGAGGCCGCCTCGCTGGTGCAGGAGGCCGCGCACCCCGAGGCGAACATCATCTTCGGCACCGTCATCGACGACTCGCTCGGCGACGAGGTGCGGGTGACGGTGATCGCCGCCGGCTTCGACGCCGCCGGGCCCAGCCGCAAGCCGGTCATCGGTGCGGCCGGGGCCCCGATCGCCCCGGGCAGCGCGGGCAAGCTCAGCTCGACGCTGTTCGAGCCCATCGAGGCGGTGAGCGTTCCGGTGCACACCAACGGAAAGACGGTCAGCATCGGCGGCGGCGACGACGGCGGGATCTCCGACGACGACGTCGACGTGCCGCCGTTCATGCGGCACTGATCGGTCGTTGTTCCGGCGAGCAGACGCAAATGTGCCGAAAAGCGCGGCGTGTCGGGTGCTTTCGCGACTGCTCGCGCCGGAGAACGGATACTGATTTCTGTGACCGTTCGCATCCGACGCGTGACCACCACCCGCGCCGGCGGGGTCTCGGCTCCGCCGTTCGACACCTTCAACCTCGCTGATCATGTCGGCGACCAGCCCGCGGCGGTCGAGGCCAACCGGGCCCGGCTGGCTGCTGCGATCAAACTGCCCCAGGAGCGGGTGATCTGGATGAACCAGGTGCACGGCGACCGGGTCGAGGTCGTCGACGAACCCCGCACCGAGCCGTTCGAGGACACCGACGCCCTGGTCACCACCACACCGCGGCTGGCGCTGGCCGTCGTGACCGCCGACTGCGTGCCGGTGCTGATGGGCGACGCGCGGGCCGGTGTGGTGGCCGGTGTGCACGCCGGGCGCGTCGGCGCCGCCGATGGGGTGGTGCTGCGGACCCTGGAGGCGATGCTGGCCCACGGCGCCCACGTCGAGGACATCTCGGTGTTGCTCGGCCCGGCCGTCAGCGGGGTCAACTACGAGGTTCCCGAGCAGATGGCCGCCGACGTGGAGGCCCGGCTGCCCGGCAGCCGCACCACCACCGCGGCGGGCACCCCCGGGCTGGACCTGCGGGCCGGGATCGCCCGCCAGCTCGCCGGTGCCGGTGTCACCGCGATCGATGTCGACCCGCGCTGCACGGTCGCCGACCGCAGATTGTTCAGCCACCGCCGCGACGCGCCGACCGGGCGACTGGCCTCACTGGTGTGGATGGAATGACCGCCGGGCAGAACCGCGAGGCCGACCTGGTGAGCGCCCTGGGCGCGTTGCGCAGCCGGCTCGCCCACGCCGCCGAGGCGGCCGGGCGCAACACCGCAGACATCGAACTGCTGCCGATCACCAAGTTCTTCCCGGCCGGCGACGTGGCGATCCTGTGGCGGCTGGGTTGCCGCAGCTTCGGGGAGTCCCGCGATCAGGAGGCGACCGCGAAGATCGCCGAGTTCGGCCGACTGACCGGGGCCGACCGGGGCTCGGTGCACTGGCACATGGTCGGCCAGATCCAGAGCAAGAAGGCCAAACACGTTGCGCAGTGGGCGGATACGGTGCACTCGGTGGCCACCGCCAAGGTGGCCGCGGCGCTCGATCGTGGTGCTTTGCAGGCACTCGCCGAGGGCGGGCGCACCGCGCCGGTGCGGGTTTTCGTACAGATCAGCCTGGACGGTGACACCGAACGCGGCGGGGTGGACATCGGTGACCCGGCCGCCGTCGACGCGATCTGCGCCCAGGTGACCGCCGCCGAGGGCCTGAACCTGGTCGGTCTGATGGCGATCCCGCCGGTGGATGCCGACCCCGAGGCGGCGTTCGCGGCCCTGGCCGCCGAGCATCGGCGGGTGCTGAGCAGCCATCCCGGGGCGACGGAGCTGTCGGCCGGGATGTCCGCAGACCTGGAAGCGGCGGTGCGACACGGTTCAACGTGTGTGCGTGTCGGTACGGCGCTTATGGGACAACGTCCTCTAACGTCTCCCTGAGTAGTCACTCCAGTCACATCTTCATCACAGACACCGAACTTCACGCTCGAGAAGGGTCCAGCGATGAGCACACTTCACAAGGTCAAGGCCTACTTCGGGATGGCCCCGATGGATGACTACGACGACGAGTATTACGACGACGACGAACGCGACACCGGTGCCCCGCGTGGGCGCTCCTACGGGCGGCGCGGTGAGCGCTTCGACGACACCTACGCCGGCGGACGGTACGACGGGCGCGACTACGACGACCCGCGCGGCGACTACGACGCCCCGCCCACCGGTGGCTTCCGCTACGCCGACGAGCCGCGCTACCGGCCCCGCGAGTTCGACGACATGCCACGGCCGTCCCGGTTCGGCTCGCTGCGCGGTTCGACCCGCGGCGCGCTGGCCATGGACCCGCGCCGGATGGCGGAGCTGTTCGACGCCGGCAGCCCGCTGTCGAAGATCACCACGCTGCGGCCCAAGGACTACAGCGAGGCCCGCACCATCGGCGAGCGCTTCCGCGACGGACAGCCGGTGATCATGGACCTGGTGTCGATGGACAACGCCGACGCCAAGCGGCTCGTCGACTTCGCGGCCGGCCTGGCCTTCGCGCTGCGCGGCTCGTTCGACAAGGTCGCCACCAAGGTGTTCCTGCTCTCACCGGCCGACGTCGACGTCAGCGCCGAAGAGCGTCGCCGGATCGCCGAGGCGGGGTTCTACAGCTACCAGTAGCCCGGCCGGGTGGGCGCCCGTCCGCCGACTCGGTAGGCTGACGGGCGTCGCGCTGGGATGACGCCAGCGATGTCGGCAGCAATGTCGGCTATGTCACATCCGCTGTTAGTAAGGACCGGCTTTAGTTGGCGCTGTTCTTCGAAATCCTGGGCTTCGCGCTGTTCATCTTCTGGCTGCTGCTCATCGCCCGGGTGGTCGTCGAGTTCATCCGGTCGTTCAGCCGGGACTGGCACCCGCGCGGACTGACGGTGGTGATCCTCGAGGCGATCATGACGGTGACCGATCCCCCGGTGAAGCTGCTGCGTCGGCTGATCCCACAGCTGACCATCGGCGCGGTCCGCTTCGATCTGTCCATCATGGTGCTGCTGCTGGTCGCCTTCATCGGCATGCAGCTGGCCTTCAACGCGGCCGCGTCCACGGCCTGAGGCCGGCCCGGAGAGCCCGGCAAACTACCCCATCGAGGAGCGGATTTCGATGCGCCACGCCGATTCGGGGCCGGGGAAAGTTTGAAATTCGCTCTTAATTATCGCGCTCAGGCGCAACCGGCGGTTCTGGTGTGACAGGATGGACGCCAGTTACAGTACGGCACGAAGTACGACACACCCGTCCTACACTTTGAGTTCGGTTCGACCGTCCAGATTCGAGGGGGCACACAAATGCCACTTACACCGGCCGATGTGCACAATGTGGCATTCAGCAAGCCACCCATCGGTAAGCGGGGATACAACGAGGACGAGGTCGACGCCTTCCTCGACCTGGTGGAGAACGAGCTCACCCGGCTGATCGAGGAGAACTCCGACCTGCGTCAGCGGGTCAGCGAACTCGACGCCGAACTGGCCGGCGCCCGCGCCGGTGGGGTGCAGCCGACCCAGGCCATCCCGGCCTACCAGCCGGAACCCGAGCCTGAGCCGGTCGCCGCGCCCGTCGCGCAGCCCGTCTACGAGGCGCCGAGCCCCTCGGTCACCGAGGAGCAGGCGATCAAGGCGGCCAAGGTGCTCAGCCTTGCCCAGGACACCGCGGACCGGCTGACCGGCACCGCGCGGGCCGAGGCGGACAAGCTGGTGGCCGACGCCCGGGCCAACGCCGACCAGATCCTGTCGGAGGCCCGCAGCACCGCCGAGTCCACGGTCGCCGACGCCAAGGCGCGGGCCGAGGCGATGCTCAGCGACGCCCAGACCCGCTCGGAGACCCAGCTGCGCCAGGCGCAGGAGAAGGCGGACGCCCTGCAGGCCGACGCCGAGCGCAAGCACACCGAGATCATGGGCACGATCAACCAGCAGCGCACCGTGCTCGAGGGTCGCCTCGAACAGCTCCGTACCTTCGAGCGGGAGTACCGGACCCGCCTGAAGACCTACCTCGAGTCCCAGCTGGAGGAGCTCGGCCAGCGCGGGTCCGCCGCTCCGGTCGATTCCGGCGCCACCAACGACGGCGGCGGCTTCAACCAGTTCAACCGGGGCAACAACTAGGTTTCGGTTCGGGCTGGTCCGCCTCGGACGCCGGCCCGGAATCACGCTCGCCGCTGCGGAGGTTGATCGATGCTGATCGTTGCGCTGGTGTTGGCGGTGATCGGCCTCGCGGCCCTGGTCACGGCGGTCGTCACCAGCAATGAACTGGTCGCATGGGTGTGCATCGCGGCCAGCGTGCTGGGTGTGATCCTGCTGATCGTGGACGCGATCCGGGAACGCCAGCAACGCGGCGAAGAGGATTCCGAGGCCTCCGAACCTGCTGCGGCCGCCGCCGAGCCCGCCACGTCCGACGCGATCGCCTACTCCGCCGAAGAGACGAGCTTCGACGCGGACTACCCCGAGGCCGTCGCCGAGGAGCAGCATCCCGACGACGTGGTCTCCGACGAGCCGGAGTCCGACATCCCCAGCGACGACGAGCCGCAGGTGCCGGAACCGGCCGAGGAGGACGCCGTCCACCCGGTGGCGGAGGACGCCGAGGGGGAGAACGGCGAGGAATCCACCGAGGATTCCACCGAGGAATCCACCGAGGAATCCACCGAGGAATCCCCCGAGGATTCCGCCGAGGAGTCCACCGGCGAGGCCGAAGCCGCGGACGAGAGCGGCAAACGCTGACCCTCGGGTGATCCAAGCGGCCCGCGGCTACGAAGTACAACCATGGGCATCGAATACGCCAGCATCGTCGACCATCCCCTCGAGGAGGTCTTCGCCTGGCACACCCGTCCCGGCGCGATGCGCCGGCTCGTCCCGCCGTGGCAGCCGATGCGGGTGGTGGCCGAGACGACGTCGCTGGCCGACGGCGTTGCGATCCTCGGTCTGCCCGCCGGGCTGCGCTGGATCGCCCGGCACGATCCGGCCGGCTACGACCCGCCGTACCAGTTCGTCGACGCGCTGTCCTCGGACGGGCTGATGACGCTGCCGCCGCGGGTCATCGGTTGGTGGCGACACACCCACCGGTTCAGCGACGCGGGCGACGAGCGCACCCGCGTCCACGACGAGGTGGACACCACGGTGCCCGGTGCGGCGCTGCGCTCCACGTTCGCCTACCGGCACCGGCAGCTGGCCGACGACCTGGCCGCGCACCGCGACGCCGCGCAGGCGGGTGCGGGCCGACTCGTCGTCGCGATGACCGGGTCGTCCGGTCTGGTCGGCACCGCGCTGGCCGCGTTCCTGTCCACCGGCGGGCACCGGGTGATCCGGCTGGTGCGCCGGGATCCCACCGCACCCGACGAACGACGTTGGGATCCAAACGATCCCGCCCCGGATCTGCTCGACGGCGTGGATGCCGTCGTGCACCTGGCCGGTGAGTCGATCGCGGGCCGGTTCACCGAGGCGCACCGGCAGGCGATCCGCGACTCGCGCATCGAGCCGACCCGGCGGCTGGCGAAGCTGGCCGCCGCCGGCGGACCGCAGGTGCGGACCTTCGTCAGCGCCTCGGCGGTCGGCATCTACGGCTACGACCGCGGCGACGCACTGCTGTGCGAGGACAGCGCCCGCGGCGACGGGTTCCTGGCCGACGTCGTCGCCGACTGGGAGGACGCCACCGGCCCAGCCGCGGAGGCCGGGCTGCGGGTCGTAACGGTGCGCACCGGCATCGTGCAGGCCGCGGCCGGCGGCACGCTGCGGCTGCTCCGTCCGTTGTTCGCGGCCGGCCTCGGCGGCCGGCTCGGCACCGGCAGGCAGTGGCTGTCCTGGGTCGGCATCGACGACCTGCTCGACATCTACTACCGCGCCCTCTACGACGCCCGGCTGTCCGGGCCGGTCAACGCCGTCGGCCCCAATCCGGTGCGCAACACCGAGTACACCCGCGCCCTGGCTGCCACGATGCACCGGCCCGCGCTGTTGCCGGTGCCGTCGATCGGTCCGCGGCTGCTGCTCGGCGAACAGGGCGCGCGCGAACTGGCCGAGGCCGACCAGCGGGTGCTACCCACCCGGCTGCAGGCGCTGGGCCACCGGTTCCGGCATGCCACCGTCGTGGACGCGCTGGCCCATCAGCTGGGCCATGACCCGGCGCCCGGGGTGCTCTGATTCAGGCCCGCCACGAGTGCAGGTTGCGCAGCAGCGCGTTCTTCTTGTACTCGTGGCCGGCCATCCGGCCGAGGATGTCGTCGAGCATGAGCACCGCGTCGGTGATGTAGGGCCCCTTGTTGAGCATCACGCATTCGGCGCGCTCCGCCATGGCAGCGTCGCTGATTTCGGCCCGCGACGGTAGACCGGTCTTGGCCAGCTGCTCGAGCACCTGGGTGGCCCAGATGACCGGCAGGTGCGCGGCCTCGCACAGGCACAGCGTCTCCTCCTGCAGTTCCGCCATCCGCTCGTAGCCGGTTTCGACGGCCAGGTCGCCGCGGGCGATCATCACCCCGACCCGGCGGCGGCGCATCGCGGTCAGGATCAGCTGCGGCAGCCGTTCGAAGGCCTCGAGGGTTTCGATCTTGAGCACCACGCCCAGCCGGTCGTCACCGAGGCGGCGCAACTCGTCGAACAACCGGATCACGTCCGCGGGCTCGCGCACGAACGAGAACTGGACCAGGTCGGCCAGCTCGCTGACGGTGGCCAGGTCGGCGATGTCCTTGTCGGTCAGCGCCGAGATGGGCAGGTCGGTGTCGGGCACGTTGATGCCCCGGCCCGCGCGCAGCTTGGCCGTGCCGTGGGCGGGGCGGTCGATGCGGACGTCGAGGCGCTCCGCCGCGATCCCGACGACGCGGCCGCCCAGCTTGCCGTCGTCGAACAGGATCCGGTCACCCACCTCGGCGGTGTCGAACACCTCGGGCAGGGTGCAGCCGATGCGGGCCGGCTGGTCGTCGTCCGCCGGCGCCGGGGTGCAGTCGCGGGTCAGGTGCAGGATGTCCCCGGCGGACAGCGCGATCCACTGTTCGGTCGGCGGCAGGTCGCAGACTGGGGTGGCGTCGTCGGTGCCGACCACCGCGAGCACCGTGCCGGTGCCGACGTAGGTGGTCTTCTCCACAGTGACCACGAACCCGCCGGGCCCGGCGGCCGCCAGCAGTAGCCGCCGCTTGGATCCCCGGGTGTCGTGCAGCCGTAGTTCGTCACCCTCGGCGCGCCGGCCCAGCCAGCCGCCGTCGACCGGCAGCACCGGGAGTCCCGGCTCCGGCGGCGGGACCGGGCGCCGGGCGGCGGTCAGCCAGGCCCGGCCCGCGGAGATGACCTGGCCCAGCGTATTGCGGGTGGGTCGCAGCCGAAGGACCGGCGGCCCGGGCTCCAGTGGGCCGGTGCGCAGCTTGGGCCCGGCCAGGTCCATCGCCACCAGGCACGGCCGGTCGGCGGCCAGGGCGGCCGAGCGGACGTTGGCGGCCATCGCCTTCCAGGCGACCGGGTCGTCGTGGGCGCAGTTGATCCGGGCGACGCGCATCCCGGCGTCGATGAGCCCGCGCACCAGCCGGGCGTCGCCGGCGGCCTCCGACGGGAGGGTCACCATGATCCGGGCGGCCCGGTCCTGCGGTGCGGGCCCCAGCAGGGCGGTGGCGTTGCGGTCGAGTAGGCGCGGACCGTCGGCGATCTCGACCGCGGCGTGGTCGGCCGGGTTCCAGCCCTGGCCGCGCATCGCGGCGATCGCCGCCGCCACCCGGTTCAGCGTGGCCTGTACGTGGGCTTCGCTGCGGCCCAGCGACGACAGCCCGAAGCTGGCCAGTCGATACTGCAGGTCGCGGAGGTCGACCTGGCGCAATGCCCAGTAGTGCACCAGATTCGTTGCGCTGCAGCGATTCTCGGTGTCGGTGGGGACGATCAGGTGTTGCCACCTGCGCTCGGCTTCGGCCAGCCGGGCCAGCAGCGTTTCGATCTCGCGCTGCAACTCAGCGAGCTGCTCGGCCGCCTCACCCATGCCCGGACGCTAGCCCTGTCAGGTTTCGGTTGGGTGAACGATCTCCGGATGTGACCTTTGGCCCACCGCGGTGGCCCAATGGCCCGCGCACCGGCCCCGAACTTGAACGATGATGGCTGCATGGCGACCAGTGATTCCGTGGTGCTCGGCGGTGCGGGTCTGCGGGGGCTGGTCGACGAACTGCGTGCCCGCGGCTACCGGGTGGTCGGACCCACCCTGCGGGATAACGCGATCGTGCTGGCCGAACTGGACAGCGCCGACGACCTGCCACACGGCTGGGGGGTCGACGTCGGACCCGGGACCTACCGGCTGCGCCGGCGCGACGACGCGGCCGCCTTCGGCCACTCCGCCGGGCCGCAATCGTGGAAGCAGTTCCTGCACCCGCCGCGCCAGCGGCTGTGGTCGTGCGGGCCCGACGGGGTCGACCCCGCGCCGGAGGCCGAGCCCCGGTACGCGTTCCTGGGGGTGCGCGCCTGCGACCTGGCGGCCATGGGGGTGCTGGGCCACGTGCTGTCCGGGGGTGCACACCCGGACGGTTCCTATGCGGGCAGGCGCGGGCAGGCGTTCGTGGTCGCCGTCAACTGCACCGAACCCGGCGGGCTGTGCTTCTGCTCCTCGATGGGGACCGGGCCGTCCTGCGGCGCCGGGCACTCCGCGGGATTCGACCTGGCGCTGACCGAACGCGCCGACGGGGCCGACGTGAGCTACCTGGCCGAGGCCGGCAGCCCGGCCGGCGCCGAGTTGTTGTCGGTGTTGCCGAGCCGCCCCGCCGAGCCCGCCGACACCGCTGCCGCCGTCGAGGCCGTCGCCGCGGCCGCCGATCAGATGGGCCGGGTGATGCCCGAGATGGACCTGCGCCAACTGCTGATCGACTCCCGCGAGTCACCGCACTGGGCCGAGGTGGCCAACCGGTGTCTCACCTGTGGCAACTGCACCATGGTCTGTCCCACCTGCTTCTGCACCTCCACCTCCGACGTCACCGACCTCACCGGTGAGCACGCCGAGCGCTGGATGGAGTGGGCATCGTGTTTCGAGCTGGACTTCACGTTCGTCCACGAGGGCCCGGTGCGACGGTCCGCACCGTCGCGCTACCGGCACTGGCTGACCCACAAGCTCAGCACCTGGCACGACCAGTTCGGCAGTTCGGGCTGCGTGGGCTGCGGGCGGTGCATCGCCTGGTGCCCGACCGGCATCGACATCACCGAGGAGATGGCCACATTCGCCCGCCTGGCCGACGAGTCCGAGGGCCCCGCCGGTGAGTGAGCCGATGAGTGAGATGGCGCCGGTCAGATACCGGGTGCGCTCGAAGGTGGTGGAGAACTCCGAGTCGGTCACCCTGTGCCTCGAGCCGACCATCACCAGGCTGCCCGCGCCGCGCCCCGGCGAGTTCATGATGCTCTACGCGTACGGAATCGGGGAGATCGCGATCTCGGTCAGCGGGGACCCGTCGCTGACCGACGGCACCATCACCCACACCATCCGCTCGGTCGGCGCGGTCAGCGCCGCGCTGTGCGCCCTGGAACCCGGCGCGACGGTGGGGGTGCGCGGACCGTTCGGCACCACCTGGGGGTTGGAGCAGGCCGACGGGCGCGATCTTGTCATCGTCGCGGGCGGCGTCGGGCTGGCCCCGCTGCGGCCGGTGGTCCTCGGTGCGCTGGCGCACCGGGACCGGTACGGCCGGGTGGTGGTGATTGCCGGTGCACGCTCCCAGCGCGAGTTCCTGTATTCGGCGGAACTGGCTCGCTGGCAGGAGGATTCGCGCCTCGAGGTGCACGTGACCGTCGACGTCCCGATTCAGGGCTGGCTCGGCGAGACCGGGTTCGTCACCGAACCGCTGCGCCGACTGACGTTGCAGCCCGACCGGGTGACGGCGTTTCTGTGCGGACCGGAAGCCATGATGCGGTTCGGTGCGCAGGCGCTGCTGACCAAGGGCATTGCGCCGCAATCGATCCGGGTGTCCCTGGAACGCAACATGCAATGCGGCATCGGCTGGTGCGGACACTGCCAACTCGGGCCGCTGCTGCTGTGCCGGGACGGCCCGGTGGTGGGCTACGACGTCGCCCTGCCGCTACTGGAAGTCGAGGAACTCTGACATGCCCAGCCTCGCCGTCTGGAAATTCGCGTCCTGCGACGGATGCCAGCTGACCATCCTGGACTGTGAAGACGAACTGCTCACCCTGGCCGAAGAGGTGCAGATCGCCACGTTCGCCGAGGCGTCCAGCGCGATGGTCGGCGGACCCTACGACCTGTCACTGGTCGAGGGCTCCATCACCACGCCCTCCGACGCGCAGCGGATTCGCGAGATACGCGAGCAGTCAACCACTCTGGTGGCCATCGGGGCTTGCGCCACGGCCGGCGGCATCCAGGCGCTGCGCAACTTCGCCGACGTCGGCGAGTTCACCTCGGTGGTGTACGCCCGGCCGGACTACATCCACACGCTGGCCACCTCAACGCCGCCCTCGGCGCACGTCACCGTCGACTACGAACTGCGGGGTTGCCCGATCGACCGGCGCCAACTGCTCGACACCCTGGCCGCGCTGCTGGTGGGTCGCAAGCCGCGGCTGCCGGCGGCCACGGTGTGCACCGAATGTAAACGCTCCGGTGTCGCCTGTGTCACGGTGGCCGAAGGCATCCCGTGCCTCGGGCCGGTCACCCACGCCGGCTGCGGTGCGCTGTGCCCCCGGCACCACCGCGGGTGCTACGGCTGCTTCGGGCCGATGGCCACCCCCAACATGGGCGCCATGATCCCGCTGCTGCACCTCGACGGCATGTCCGGCGACGACGTCGACCGGGTGTTCAGCACGTTCAACGTCACCCAGTTCGCCGACGAGCGGAGCGCCGAATGACCTCCTCCGCCAACCCGTCCCGCCCGGCGTCGTCGCGCACCATCCGGGTCGGCGCGCTGACCCGGGTGGAAGGCGAGGGCGCCCTGCACGTCGAACTGCGAGACGGGGTCGCCGAGCGGGTCGAGTTGAACATCTACGAGCCGCCGCGGTTCTTCGAGGCGTTTCTGCGCGGCCGCGCATACACCGAGCCGCCCGATATCACCGCCCGGATCTGCGGCATCTGTCCGGTGGCCTACCAGACCAGCGCCATGAACGCCATCGAGGACGCCTGCGGCGTCACGCTCGATCCACAGGTGGTCGCGCTGCGCCGGTTGCTGTACTGCGGGGAGTGGATTCACAGTCACGCCCTGCACATCTACATGTTGCACGCCCCGGACTTCCTCGGCGAGCCCGACATCATCAGCGTGGCGCGCAACCACCGCGCCGCCGTGGAGCGCGGGCTGACGCTGAAGAAGGCGGGCAACCGGTTGATGGAGCTGGTCGGTGGGCGCTCGATCCATCCGATCAACGTGCGGCTGGGCGGGTTCTACTCCGTGCCGAGCCGGGCCGACATGCGGACGATGGCCGAGGTGCTGCGCGGCGCGCTCGACGACGCACTCGCCACCGTGGCGTGGGTGGCCGGTTTCGACTTCCCGGAGGTGACCGTCGAGCACGAACTGCTGGCGCTGACCGGGGAGTGCTACCCGCTCGAGAACGGCGTGATCGCGCGCAGTGCCGGCGCGGTGTTCCCGATCTCGCAGTTCACCGACCACGTCGTCGAGGCCCAGGTGCCGCACTCCACCGCCCTGCACGCCACCCTGGACGGCCGGGTACACCTGACCGGGCCGCTGGCCCGGTACTCGCTGAACCACCGGCTGCTTACGCCCGCGGCCAAGGAGGCGGCGGCCGCCGCAGGCCTGGGGGAGCAGTGCCGAAACCCGTTCCGCAGCATCGTGGTTCGCGCCGTCGAGGTGGTTTTCGCGGTCGAGGAGGCGCTGCGGATCATCGACGAGTACGTACCGCCGCAGCCGTTCGTGGCGGTGCCCGCCCGGCCCGGTGTCGGGCACGGGGTCAGCGAAGCCCCGCGCGGGCTGCTCTACCACCGCTACGAGATCGACGACTTCGGGCTGATCAAGACGGCGTTGATCGTCCCGCCCACCTCGCAGAACCAGGGGGCGATCGAGGACGACCTGGCAGGGGTGGTGGCCGCGGGCGGCGACCTCGACGACGCCGCGCTGACCTCGATGTGTGAGCGCACCATCCGCAACTATGACCCGTGCATCTCGTGTGCCACCCACTTTCTGACGCTGACGGTGGATCGCCGGTGAGGGATTACGATGCCGCCGGCCCCGTGGCGGCGGTCGTCATCGGATTCGGCAACGACCACCGCCGCGACGACGGGATCGGGCCCGCGGTGGCCGCCGAGGTCGCGCGGCGGTGCCCGCCGGGGGTCCGGGTGCTCACCCGCGCCGTCGAGCCGACCGCGATCCTGGACGCCTGGGACGGCGCCGAGCTGGCGGTGGTGATCGACGCCGTGCGCGGCCCGGATCCTGTGCCGGGGCGGGTCCGGCGTTGCACCATCGACGAATTGGTCGACGCCGGTGGGCTCAGCTCACACGATCTCAATCTGGTTCAAACCCACGCACTGGCCCGCGCCCTGGACCGCGCACCGCTGCGAGTGGTCGTCATCGGCGTCGACGCCGCGGACACGGGATACGGGGCGGGGCTGAGCGCCGAAGTGGCACAAGCGGTTCCGGAGGCGACAGCGTTGGTGCTGGACGAATTGAGCCGCATCCGGGCTTAGTTGTCGCTCGGTGGTGGTTGGGGTTGGAAGGGTTCATACCACCACCATTGGGCGCGTTCGCCGGTCGGGCCGGGGCAGGGTGGGACGGCGGGTGGGGGACGGTTGGGGGCGCGGGCGATCGGGCCCGCGCTCAGGGGTCGACCGGTGCCGTCGGTGACGGTGAGGCGCTCGGCGGGTCCGGTGATGGTGATCAGCCCGCGATGATGTGCCCGGTGGTGATAGGGGCACACGAGCACCAGGTTGGATAGTTCGGTGGGGCCGCCGTCTTCCCAGTGCCGGATGTGGTGGGCGTGCAGACCGCGGGTGGCCCCGCAGCCGGGAACCGCGCAGGTGCGGTCGCGGTGCTCGAGGGCGCGGCGCAGCCGTCGGCTGATCACCCGCGTGGTGCGCCCGGCGCCGATGAGCTGCCCGTGGCGCTCGAACCACACCTCACAGGTGGCATCACAGGTGAGGTAGCGGCGCTCGTCGTCGGTCAGCAGCGGCCCCAGGTGCAGGGCGGCGGCGCGCTTGTCGAGGTCGAGGTGCACCACCACGGTGGTGTGCGCACCGTGCGGGCGGCGGGTGGCTT
>JAGQTU010000006.1:0-89796 GCA_020438865.1 Mycobacterium sp. | reverse complement strand
CGGCGTCCCAGCCGGCCTCGACCAGGCGCAGGAAGGCCTCGAGGTCACCGGGCATCGGTGGCGCGGCCTGGGCGGTGGGGTCGCGGCCGTCGTGGGCCTGTTTCCAGTCGGTGATCAGGGCTTCGCGGTGGGCGTTGATGGCGGCGTCGAGCGTGGCGGCCTGGGCGTGCGGGAGTTTGATGCGCCAGCAGGTGAAGTGCTCATCGGTGTTCTTGGTGATCGAGGCGTGCGGCTGTGGGCGGGGGTCGGGGTCGGGGCGGGGTTCGAGTTTGATCGCGGTGCGTAGCTGGTTGACGGTGGCCACCGCGGCAAGTTGGGCGTAGTGCTCGTCGGATCCCTCGGCGGCGCGGGCGGCGATGACCCCGACCTGGTCCAGCGACAGCCGGCCTTGCTGCAACTGGCCCACGCAGCGGGGAAAGGCCGCGCTGCGCTGCGCGACGGTGGTGATCGTCTTGGCATTGCCCTCCGAGGTGCCCAGCTTCCAGGCGACCAACCCGGCCACCGACCGTGCGCCGGTGGCTCCCCACAACCCGTCGCCATCGATCTCGGCGACGATCTCCACGATGCGCCCGTCGATGGCATTGCGCTGACCGGACAACTCCGCCAACTCCCCGAACAGCGCATCAAGCCGCTCGGTCGGGCTGAGCACCGCGCCGGTCGAGGACATGACCCCATCATCACAGCGGGGTACGACAATTCTCGGCCGGCGCCCAAGCGCATTAAGTCAATCGCTTGACCGGAGTTCGGTTCAGCGAGTTGACTGCGCCGACATGGGTAACGAAATGGCGGGCAAGGTCGCGGTCGTCACGGGAGGGGCATCCGGGCTCGGGGCGGCCATCGTCGAGCGCTTCCTCGGCGAGGGGGCCGTCGTGGCATTCGGCGACATCGACACCGACCGGGGGCGGGTCCTGGCCGAGCGGCACGGCGACCGGGCGTTGTTCCTGGCGACCGACGTCGCGCAGACCGAGCAGGTCACCGAGTTGGTCGACGCCGCGGTGCAGCGCTTCGGCGGTCTGCACGTCATGGTGAACAACGCCGGGGTGTCCGGCAGGATGCAGCGCAGCCTGCTCGCCGACGACCTCGGCGACTTCGAGCGGGTGATGGCCATCAACGTCAAGGCGGTGATGGCCGGAACGCGCGACGCCGCCCGGCACATGACCGAGACTGGCGGCTCCATCATCAACCTGACGTCGATCGGCGGCATCCAGGCCGGCGGCGGTGTGCTGACCTACCGGGCCTCGAAGGCCGCGATCATCCACTTCACCAAGTGTGCGGCGATCGAGCTGGCCCAGTATGAGATCCGGGTCAATTGCCTTGCGCCCGGGCATATCCGGACTGCCATCGTCGCCTCGTCCGCGCACGGCATGGACGCCGAGAAGGTGGCGAAGTTCGAGGCCGGCATCCGCGCGCAGATGCGCGCCGACCGGCCACTGGAGCGCGAGGGGACCGCCGACGACGTCGCCGAGGCGGCGCTGTTCTTCGCCGGCGACCGCTCGCCCTACGTCACCGGCACGGTGCTGCCGGTCGATGGCGGCACCGCGGCGGGCAAGCCGAATCCCAAGAAGGACAAGCCGGCGGATTCCTAAATCAATCACTTGACTTAAAGACTTCGGGGCGGTTGACTGGCATCCGATGACCACCGCGACCAGTCCAGCGAGGAGCTCCCGCACCGATCGGGCCAGTCTGACCCGGGAGGCGATCCTCGTCGCGGCCGAGCGGCTGTTCGCCGAACACGGCGTATTCGCGGTGTCCAACCGGCAGGTCAGTGAGGCCGCCGGGCAGGGCAACAACGCCGCCGTCGGCTATCACTTCGGCACCAAGACCGACCTGGTGCGCGCCATCGAGCACAAGCACGCCGTCCCGGTGGAGCGGCTGCGCGAGCAGCGGGTGGCCGAGATGGGCGACTCCACCGAGTTGCGCGACTGGATCGGGTGCCTGGTGCTGCCGTTGACCGATCATCTGACCGCACTCGGCAACCCCACCTGGTACGCGCGGTTCGCTGCCCAGGTGATGGCCGATCCCGCCTACTACAAGACGGTCTCCCGCGACGCCTTGGCGCTGCCGGCGCTGGTGAAGGTGTTGGAGGGCACCAGCCGGTGCCTGCCCGAACTGCCGGGCAACGTCCGGACCGAACGCAACATCATGGCGCGCAATCTGCTCATCCACACCTGCGCCGACTATGAGCGGGCCCTTGCCGAGGGCTCCGCACTGCCCCCGAACAGTTGGCGCACAGCCGCTTCTGGACTGATCGACGCGATCGTCGGTCTGTGGCGCGCACCAGTGACACGACAGGCGTAGGGATTCGATGAAGGTCACCGTCGATCAGGACAAGTGTGTTTCGTCCGGACAGTGTGTGCTCAACGCGGCCACGGTGTTCGACCAGCGCGACGAGGACGGCGTGGTCGTGCTGGTCAACGAGAATCCGTCGGCCGAAAAGGCCGACAACGTGCGCCGCGCTGCGGCGGCATGTCCCGCCCAGGCCATCGAAGTCGAGGAGTAGGTATGTCCGACACAGTGACGTCAACGGAGGCGGTCGCCGCGCCGGAGTACCCGATGGAACGCTCGGCGCGGTGCCCGTTCGCGCCGCCACCCGAGGTGATGGAGTTGGCCGCCGTCGCCCCATTGAGCCGGGTGCGGATTTGGGACGGCAGCACCCCGTGGCTGATCACCGGCTACGAGGAGGCCCGCGCGCTGTTCGCCGACTCCCGGGTCAGCGTCGATGACCGCAAGTCCGGCTTCCCACACTGGAACGAGCACATGCTCGCCACGGTCGACAAGCGGCCCCGGTCGGTGTTCACCTCCGATGCCGAAGAGCACACCTTCTATCGCCGGATGCTGTCCAAGCCGTTCACCTTCAAGCGGGTGGAGGGCCTGCGCCCGGCGATCCAGAAGATCACCGACGACGCAATCGATGCAATCCTGGCCGGCCCGAAGCCCGCCGAACTGGTCACCGCACTGGCGCTCCCGGTGCCGACCGAAGTGATCTGCGAAATGCTCGGGGTGCCATACGAAGACCACGGTTTCTTCCAGGAGCATGCCAACGTCGGACTGGCCCGTTACGCCAAGCCCGAGGACAGCATGAAGGGCGCGATGAGCCTGGCGAAGTACCTGTCCAACCTCGTCGAGACGAAGATGCAGAATCCGGCCGAGGACGCGGTCTCCGATCTGGCCGAACGCGTCACCGCCGGGGAGATCAGTGTCAAGGAAGCCGCGCAGCTGGCCAGCGGCCTGCTCATCGCCGGTCACGAGACGACCGCCAACATGATCGGCATCGGGGTGCTGGCGCTGCTGGAGAACCCCGAACAGCTGGCGATTCTGCGTGATACCGACGATCCCAAGGTCATCGCCAACGCCGTCGAGGAACTGTTGCGGTATCTGTCGATCATCCAGAACGGTCAGCGCCGGGTCGCCACCGAAGACATCGACATCGCCGGCGAAACCATCAAAACCGGCGAGGGCATCATCATCGACCTCAACCCGGCGAACTGGGATCCCGCAGCCTTCCCGCACCCGGACCGCCTGGACCTGCAGCGCCCGGATGCCGACAAGAACCTCGCCTTCGGGTACGGCCGGCATCAGTGTGTCGGCCAGCAGTTGGCCCGGGCCGAACTGCAGATCGTCTTCGCCACCCTGTTGCGCCGAATCCCGACGCTGGCCCTGGCGACACCGATCGAAGAGATCCCGTTCAAGAACGACAAGCTCGCCTACGGCGTCTACGAACTACCCGTCACCTGGTGAAAACCGTTAACCGTCAGCCCGATTGGAGTGTCAACGATGTCAGCACCCACCCTCTACCCCCCCGGCGGCTTCGGCGCACCGAAGGATCGTCTCACTCACGCCGGTGAGGACAACGGCCTGCCTGCGGGCACCGAGGTCTTCTCCGCCGACAACCACATCTCGTTGTCCGAGGACATCTTCTACGAGAAGTTCCCGCCGGAGCTCAAGGAGAAGGCGCCGCGCATCTGGTACGAGGACGGCGCCTACATGGTCGGCAAGGGCAAGGGCCAGACCTTCCTGCCCCTGGATTTCAGCCGGGTGCTGATGCAGTACGACGACCTGGCCGGAGCGGCGACCACGAACATCGAGGCCCGTATCGCCGAACTGCACTCCGACGGCGTGGACACCGAACTCGCGTTCCCCAACGCCGTTCTGGCGCTCTTCCACTACCCGAATCTGGAGCTGCGCGAGCGGGTGTTCCGCATCTACAACGAGCACATCGCCGCGGTGCAGGAACGCAGCAACGGCCACTTCTACGGCGTCGGGCTGATCAACTGGTGGGATCCCGACGGGGCCCGGCGCACCCTGGCCGAGGTGAAGTCGTTGGGGCTCAAGACGTTCCTCTTGCCGCTGAACCCGGGCAAGGGTGTCGACGGTGAGATCATCGACTACGGCGGCACCGCGTTCAGCCCGGTGTGGGACGAGATCGAGGCCGCGGGTCTGCCGATTTCCCACCACATCGGTGAGACTCCGCCGAAGACGCCGTGCGAGGTGAACAGCGTCATCGTCGGCATGATGATCAACGTCGACGGCTTCCGCGAAACCTTCTCGAAGTACCTGTTCTCCGGGATCCTGGACCGCCACCCGAGCCTGAAGGTGGGCTGGTTCGAGGGCGGTATCGCCTGGGTCGCCACCGCACTGCAGGACGCCGAGCACCTGCTGGCGTCCTACCAGCACATGTTCAACCGCAAGGTGGAACACGACGTCCGCTACTACTGGGACAACCACATGAGTGCATCGTTCATGGTCGATCCCCTGGGCCTGCGACTGCTCGACGAGATCGGTGTCGACAACGTCATGTGGTCCTCGGACTACCCGCACAACGAGAGCACGTTCGGGTACTCGCAGCGCTCGATCAAGTCGGTGGTCGACGCCGTCGGTCAGGAGGCCGCAGTGAAGATCTGCAGCACCAACGCCAAGAAGTTCCTGGGCGTCTGATGACCACATCACTGACCGGGCCGGTCCGGTCCCTCGCCGACATTCCGGCCCAGCCCGACCGCGCCCGGATGCGCGCCGAGACCGGTGCCCGGCTGCGGGCCGCCATGACCGAGCGCGGTGTCGGTGCGTTGATCCTGTTGGGCAACAACGCGGTCACCTACGCAACCGGCACCAGCTGGCCGCTCGGGGACGCCGGGCTGTCCCACGTCGAACGCCCGGTCGCCCTCGTGCTCGCCGACGACCAGGCGCCGCACCTGTTCCTGCCGTTCCGCGAGGGGGCGGCCGAGGAGACCGACCTGCCCGCCGACCACCTACACGGGCCGGTGTACCTCGAGTTCGACGAGGGGGTCGAACATTTCGCCGCCATCGTCGCTGGCCTCGTCCCGCGCGGAACGGCTGTCGCCGTCGACGAGCTCACTGGCGCCATGCGCCGTTCGGCGAGCCGGCTGTTCCCGGACGGGGCACCCGGAGATGCGGCGGTGATCGTCGGCGCCGCCAAGACCGTCAAGACGGCCGACGAGATCGGCTGCATCCGCAAGGCCGCCCAGATCACCGACACCGCGATGGTCGACGTGCAGCGGGCGCTGGCGCCGGGTATCCGCCAGATCGACCTGTCGGCCGAATTCCTGCGCCGCGCCTTCGAACTCGGCGCGGTGGCCAGCATGCTCGAGCCGATATGGCAGGTCATGCCGGACACCCGAGCCAAGGGTGTGTGGACCACCCACGGGGACCTCGCGCTGCCGTTGCTGTCCACCGAGCGTGAACTGCGCAGCGGGGATGTGCTGTGGACCGACGTCTCGATCACCTATGGCGGCTACTGCTCCGACTTCGGCCGGACCTGGGTGGTCGGGCAGGACCCGAACCCGCGCCAGCAGGCCCAGTTCCGGCGCTGGCACGACATCATGGCCGCGGTGCTGGACGTCACAAAGGCCGGCGCCACCGCGGCCGATCTGGGCCGGGCCGCGACCGACGCGAACGAGGGTGTCAAGCCGTGGTTGCCGCACTTCTACCTCGGCCACGGCATCGGCGTCAACGCCGCCGAAATGCCGATGATCGGAACCGATCTCGGTGAGGAGTTCGACGAGAACTACGTGCTGCAGGCCGGGATGGTTCTGGTGCTGGAGCCGGTGGTCTGGGAGGACGGCACTGGCGGCTACCGCAGCGAGGAGATCGTGGTCATCACCGAGGAAGGCTGGATCAAGTTGACCGACTACCCCTACTCGCCCTATGGCGACTGAGGTCCTGGGCGACGAGCGCGCTCTCCGCATCGGGCGGCGGGAGCGGGCACTGGCCCAGATGGAAGCCCACGACCTGGACATTCTGATCCTCGGCAGACAGTCCAACATCCGCTATGTCAGTGGCGCACAACAGCTCTGGGTGGCCGGAACCCGACCGTTCGCGCCGTCGTGCGTGCTGCTGCGCGACGGCGCGGTGCACCTGCTGAGCACCTGGGACGAGGGTGTTCCCGAGGACATCCCGCACGAGAACCTCTACGGGATCGCGTGGAATCCGATGAACACCATCGAGAACCTCAAGAAGATCCCGGGCGCCGCGACGGCGCGGCGAGTGGGTTCCGATGCGCTGTCGCCGGGGTTCGCTCAGCTGCTCCCAAAGGCGTTCCCCAACGCCGAGCTGGTCGACGCTGAGCCAGCCATCCGCGACGCTCGCCGGATCAAGACGCCGGATGAGATCGACACGCTGCGCGAGGCCATCCGGGTGGCCGAGGTCGGCCTGGCCGCCGGGCTCGCCAAGCTGGAAACCGGTGCCTCGGTGCAGGATCTGACCGCGGTGCTACTGGAGGCGATGACGGCCGGCGGCGTGAGTACACCGGCGCACCAGGACGCCGTATGGGTGACCGCGAAGGATCACCCGTGGCGACGGGTGCACGGTGACCGGGTGCAGGACGGTGACCTGGTGGCCTTCGCCTCCGGGGTGCTGGATCGCGGTTACATCGGCGAGGTTGGCCGCACCTGGCCCGTCGGCGATGTCACCGCGGCGGCCCGCACGTTGTTCGGGCGATCCGATGCCTTGCACGAGCGGTTGATCGGGGCATGCCGCCCCGGCGCCGCCAACGCCGAGTTGCTGGCGGCGTACGAGGCCGCCGGTGAAGCGCTTCCGGTGGTACCGGTGGCGCACGGGCTGGGGGCCGGGTTCGACTCTCCGGTCGTCTCACCGCAACTCGCCGCGACCGCCGCCGCCGAGCAGCTGGAGCCGGGCATGGTGCTCGCCGTCACCGGCTACGTCTTCGAGTCGGCCGTCGGCGCGGTCTTCCGCCGCGACGCGGTCCTGATCACCGACGACGGTGCCGAGGTACTGACCGCCAGCCCGGTCTGGAGCGCGTGAATGGCGAAGCGGCCACCGGCCGAGGAGATCATCCTCTACGACCGGGACCCGAAGACCAAGATCGCGACGATCACCTTCAACCGGCCCGAATATCTCAACGCCCCGACCGCGGCCGCGCGGCTGCGGTATTCGGACCTGCTGTACCAGGCCGGCGTCGACGACGAGGTGAAGGTGCTGGTGATCCGGGGCGTCGGCGAGGACCTCGGCAGCGGTGCCGACCTGCCCGAATTCATGGAGATGCAGGACGACGAGGATGAGGGACCCCGGCTCTCGGAGTTCCGGATCGCAGCCGGTGAGGTGAAGTACCCGCCCAAGGGCTCGTTTCGCCGCGGCGCCACGATCAGCGCGTGGTACGCCAGCCCGCACTCGGGCATCCGGACCCTGCAGGACTTCAAGAAGATCTCCATCCTGGAGGTCAAGGGCTACTGCTACGGCTGGCACTTCTATCAGGCTGCCGACGCCGACCTGGTGATCTCCAGCGACGACGCCCTGTTCGGCCACCCGTCGTTCCGGTACTACGGGTGGGGCCCCCGGATGTGGTGGTGGGCGCAGATGATGGGCATCCGCAAGTTCCAGGAGATGGTCTACACCGGCCGGCCGTTCACCGCCGCCGAGATGGCCGAGTGCAACTTTCTCAACAGCGTGGTGCCGCGGGAGGAACTGGAGGCCGAGGTCGACAAGTACGCCCTGGCCTGCGCGCGGAACCGGCCGACCGACACGGTGTTTCAGCAGAAGATCTTCTTCGAGGTCATGAAGCAGTTCCAGGGCGAGTACATGGGCAGCCTGCTCGGCGGCTACTTCGAGTCGATGGGCGCCGCCATCGCCCACGACGCCGATGACCTGGACATGCACGAGGCCCTCGATGAGGGACTGTCCGGGGCGGTCAAGGACAATGACGCCAAGTTCCCTCCGGAGTGGCGACTGTCGAAGACCGGCCGCAAGAACGCCAAGTCGAAGAAGAAGTAGCCCCGTGGATCCAGGGCGGGCCGGCCCGCCGCTGAGCGGGTTCGTCGTCGTCGAACTCGCCACCGGCATACCCGGCGGCTATTGCACCAAGCTGCTGTGCGACGGTGGTGCCGAGGTGATCAAAGTCGAGTCGCCCCAGGGTGATCCACTGCGCAGATGGTCCGCGTCCGGGGCGCACATCCCGGCCGGTGAGGACGGGGCGCTGTTCGGCTTCCTGGCCGGCGCCAAGCAGAGCGTGGTTGCCGATCCCGGGGTGGCGGATGACCTGGAGATGGTCGACGAACTGCTGGCGTCGGCCGACGCCGTGGTGTGGTCGACCGGATCGCCGGTAGCGGAATTGCCGCGCTTCGAGCCGGCGGAAATGCTGGCCCGCCACCCGCATCTGATCGCCACCTCGATCACGCCGTTCGGGCTGACCGGCCCCTGGAGTGGGCGCGCGGCAACGGAATTCACCCTGCAGGCCTGGTCCGGCGGCATCGTCGGGCTGGGCCGCGGCGCCCCCGACCGGGCCCCGGTGTACGTCGGCGGGCGCGTCGGCGACTACCTGTCCGGTGCGTACGCCAGCGCGGCGATCCTGGCATCCCGCATGCGGATCCGCGGCGGGGCGGCGGGCGAACTGATCGACGTGTCCATGCTGGAAAGCCATGTCATGGGCCTGACCTACTACCCGGTGACCTATTTCGAGATGTTGGGCCGGCCATGGCGCGACGCCCGCAAGCTCACCGTGCCCGGAATCGCAAGGGCCAGTGACGGTCTGATCGACCTCGGCTGCGGTACCGCCCAGCAGTGGTTCGACCTGTGCGCGATGACCGGCCACGAGGACTGGATCGACGAGGACTCGCCGCTGTCGATCACCGAACAGGCCAACGAGAAGGCCGACGACCTGTACGCCTGGGTCGCTGATCACACCGGTGCCGAAGTGCGCGAGCTGGCCACGGCGTTCCGCATTCCCAACGCGCCGGTGGCCAACGGTGCCAACATCGAATCCCTGGATCACTTCGTCGCCCGCGGATCGTTCGTCGGCAACCCGGCCGGATTCCGCCAACCGGCCCATCCGTACCGTATCTCCGGCGTCGAGCTCCGGCCACCCGGCCGAGCGCCCCGCCTCGGCGAACACACCGAGTCCCACCGCCTCGCCGCCGGTAGCTCACGGACCGCGGCGGGTGGCACGTCGAACCCGCTGCCGCTCAGCGGTATTCGCGTGCTGGATCTGACCACGTTCTGGGCGGGACCGTCCTGCACCCATCCGATGGCGATGCTGGGCGCCGAGGTGATCCACGTCGAGTCGGCCCGCCGCCCGGACGGCACCCGGCTGATCTCCGGGGTGCCGGTGACCGAGGACGGCTGGTGGGAGAAGCAACCGATCTTCGCCGCGCTCAACACCAACAAGAAGGACATCACCCTGGACCTGGCCACCGAGCGGGGCCGGGAACTGCTGACCCGGCTGATCGGCACCGCCGACGTGATCGCCGAGAACTACACGCCGCGCGTGCTCGACCAACTCGGCCTGGACTACGTTGCCGTGCAACGGATCAACCCCGCCATCGTCATGCTCCGCATGCCGGGCTTCGGCCTGGCCGGGCCGTGGCGGGACAACCCGGCCTTCGCCTACGTGATCGAGGCGGCCGCCGGCATCAGCTGGCTGACCGGCTACCCCGACCGCAATCCCTACGAGCCCTACTCGGTGGGTGATCCCAACGCCGGTCTGCACGCGCTCAACGGGGTGTTGCTCGCCCTCGAGCACCGGCGGCGCACGGGGGAGGGGTCGCTGGTCGAGGCGGCGATGGTGGACGCCGCGCTGAACATCGCGGCCGAGCAGGTCGTCGAGTACACCGCCTACGGGGCGGTTCTGCAGCGGACCGGAAACCGCGGGCCGGCGGCCGTGCCGCAGAACCTTTACCGCACCGGCGAGATCGATGAGTTCGGCCGCGACGACTCCTGGGTGGCGATCGCGGTCGAGACCGACGGGCAGTGGGAGGCGTTGCGTGCCGCGCTGGGTGCCCCGGACTGGGCCACCGAGGAGTCGCTGGCGACCATGAGCGGACGCCGTGCCCACGAGGACCTCATCGACGGGCACCTGGCCGAGTGGTGTCGTTCCCGTACCGGCGACGAGGTGGTCGCCGCGCTGTGGCCGACCGGCGTGCCGGTGGCCAAGGTGATGCAGCCGCACCGGCAGAACGAACTCGAGCAACTCGCCGCGCGCGGGTTCTTCGAGCGCCTCGAGCATCCGGTGAACCCGCCGGCGGACTTCAGCACGCTGCCGTTCCGGTTCTCGTCCGGGCCGCAGCGCTTCCACGCCAGCGCCGCGCCGCTGCTGGGTCAACACAACCGCGAAGTGTTAGCCGAGCTGGGCCTGTCCGCGGCGGAGCTCGACACGCTCGAGGCCGAGGGCGTGATCGGAACGGCCCCGGCGATGGGTGGGTCGACGGCGACCAGATGACCACCGGGGTATTGCAGTTAGTCGAGAATGAGAATATCGTTCTCATGAACCGTATAGGAGGATTCCATGGGGCAGCTGTCAACGCGTGTTGACTTACCGTTTCCGCTTTTCGACGCGGACAATCACCTCTACGAGCCGCCGGAGGCGATGACCAAGTACCTGCCGAAGGAGTACAAGGACATCGTCCAGTACGTGCAGGTCAACGGCCGCACCAAGATCGCGCTGCGCGGTCAGATCAGCAACTACATTCCCAACCCGACCTTCGAGGTCGTCGCCAAGCCGGGCGCCTGGGAGGAGTACTTCAAGTACGGCAACCCGGACGGCAAGAGCAAGCGCGAGCTGTTCGGCGAGCCGATGCGCGCGATCCCGGCGTTCTTCGAACCAGGTCCGCGCCTGGAGGTGATGGACTCCCTCGGGCTGGATCGCACCCTGATGTTCCCGACCATGGCCAGTGTCGTCGAGGAGCGGTTGCGCGACGATCCGGTCGCCATCCACGTCATCATTCACGCCCTGAACGAATGGCTGGCCGACGTCTGGGGCTTCAACTACGAGAACCGCATCTACACCACCCCGGTGATCACCCTGCCGATCGTCGAGAAGGCGATCGAGGAGTTGGAGTGGGCGGTCAAGCGCGGCGCCCGGTGCATCCTCATCCGCCCGGCCCCGGTGCCCGGCTTCCGGGGCCCGCGGTCGTTCGCGCTGCCCGAGTTCGACCCGTTCTGGGAGCGGGTCGTCGAGTACGACCTGCTGGTCGGGATGCACTCCAGTGACAGCGGCTACTCGCGCTACACCTCCGAGTGGGACGGTGCGGCGCAGGAGATGCTGCCGTTCCAGACCAACGCGATGTCGATCCTCAACGAGTGGCGCCCGATCCAGGATGCGGTGGCCTCCTGCGTGATCCACGGCCTGCTCTACCGCTTCCCGAAGCTGAAGATCGCAATCGTCGAGGCCGGCGCCAAGTGGATGTTCCCGTTGCTCGACGGTCTGGCCGAGGTGTTCAAGAAGGCCCCGGAGGCCTTCCCGAGCGATCCCGTCGAGATGGTCAAGAGCCGCATCGCCGTCAGCCCGTTCTACGAGGAGGGCATCGACGACCTGGTCGAGCTGATCGGCGTGGACAACGTGCTGTACGGCTCGGACTGGCCGCACCCGGAGGGGCTGGCGGAGCCGACCTACTACGCGAAGGCCATCGAGCACCTCCCGGTGGAGGACCAGGCGAAGATCATGGGCGGCAACCTGTCGCGCCTCGTCAACGTGTGACATTCGCGCTGCGACGATCAAGGGCGAAACGCCTGATGAGGAGCAGCGCCAGGTGACTTCGCCCTCGCCCAACGCATTTCAGACCATCTCGGAGATGGTCGCGAGCGCAGCGGACCGGTTCGGCGATGCCGAGGCAGTCGTCGACGGTCCGCTGCGCCTCACCTTCGCCGAGGTCGCCGATCGGGTTCGCCGTGCCGCGGGGGCGTTCGCGAATCTCGGCGTGGACAAGGGTGATCGGGTCGCGATTTGGGCACCCAACTCCGCGCACTGGATGATCGCGGCGTTCGGTGTGCTGACCGCCGGCGCCGTGGTGGTCCCGGTCAGCACCCGGTACAAGACGGCCGAAGCCGCCGACATCATCACCCGAAGCGGCGCGAAGGCGGTCCTGGTCGAGAAGGGTTTCCTGGGGCGGGATTTCGCGACACCGCCGGGTGTGCCCGCACTCGACCTCAAATCCGGTTTCCTCGAAGACGGGGCACCCTTCGAGCGTGCGGTCACCGGCGCGGACATCGCCGACATCATCTACACGTCCGGCACGACGGGCCGGCCCAAGGGCGTGATGATGAACCATGCGCAGAACCTGCGGATGTACGCCGAGTGGTGCGACCTGGCCGACCTGCGCCGCGGTGACCGCTACCTGATCGTCAACCCGTTCTTCCACACGTTCGGCTACAAGGCGGGCTGTATCGCATCGTTCATCCGTGGCGCGACCATGCTGCCGGTGCCGGTGTTCGACATCGACGAGGCTGTGGAACTCATTGCTGCGGAGCGCATCACGATGCTGCCGGGGCCGCCGACCCTTTACCACTCGCTGCTTGCCGTCGAGGACAAGGCCAAGCTGGCCACCCTGCGCGCCGGGGTGACCGGCGCGGCCGACATCCCGGTGGAGCTCATCCGCCGGGTGCACGAGGAGCTTCCGTTCCAGACGCTGGCCACCGGCTACGGGCTCACCGAGGCCGGCACGGCCACGATGTCCCGGCCGGGCGACTCCTTCGAAGATGTCGCCACCACGGCCGGCCTGCCGGTCGCCGACGTCGAGGTGCGGCTGGCCGACGACGGTGAGGTGCTGGTGCGGGGATACAGCGTGATGCAGGGGTACTTCGACGACCCGGCCGCCACCGCCGAGGCGATCGACGTGGACTGCTGGCTGCACACCGGCGATCTGGGGGAGTTCACCGACTCGGGGCGGCTGCGCATCGTCGGCCGGAAGAAGGACATGTTCATCGTCGGCGGGTTCAACGCCTACCCGGCCGAGATCGAGGGCTTCCTGATGGAACACCCGGCGGTGGCCCAGGCCGCCGTGATCGGGGTGCCCGACGAGCGGCTGGGCCAGGTCGGCAAGGCGTTCGTGGTGCGAAAGCGCGATGCCGAGGTCAGCGCCGACGAGTTGATCGCCTGGAGCCGCGACCGGATGGCAGGATTCAAGGTGCCGCGGTCGGTCGAATTCCTCGACGCGCTGCCGCTCAACGCGACCGGCAAGGTGATGAAGGACCAGCTGCGGTGATCTGCCGGAAATATCATTCCCGCACCTTCAGGGCGCTTTTCGGTGGTCCTTACGGTGCCGTCGGCAACGTGATTACCCTGAGATGATAATCTCATTCTCACCGCCGGTGACCGGTCGGTGCGCGCGCCCGGGGGGAGCGGCGTGCGGGTCTCGCAGCCCCGTAGCCCGCCGTGGGCGGCGGGGGGCGTCGACCGTCCAGCGGACGCCCGTACGCTGGCGGGATGCTTGGTCGGAGGAGGAGTGCGGACATGTGTAGGTGGCATGGCGCCTGAGGTGAACCGCAAGGGTGCTGCGGTCCCGTCCCGTTCGCCGGATGAGGAAGCCGTGTCGGAGGTGCTGGCGCAGCTGGCGGAGGCGGAGGCCGCCGAGGCCGAGGCGCGCGCCGAGGCGGCCCGGGCGAAGGCCACCGCCGCCCGGCTGCGCGGGTCGTCGGAGGACACCGATGCCGCGCCCATCGAGGATGACGTTGATTCGGCCGACGGCGGCGGGGCCGGCGCGGATGCCGACGACCCCGCCCGGGGCAGGTGGTCGCGGACGGGGTGCTCGAAGATCGGACTGGTCGCCGGTGTCCTGGTGATCTGTGCGGCGTTGGTGTTGACGGGTCTGATGATCCAGCGGCACCGGCAGGTCAGTGCGCAACTCGCCCATCGTGCCGAGTTCGTGACCGCCGCGAAGGAGAGCGTGGTGGCCCTCCTGTCGATCGACTTCAACCATGCCAAGGCCGACGTGCAGAAGGTGATCGACCTTTCCACCGGGACGTTTCGGGATGACTTCACCAAGGGCGCGCAGGATTTCGTGACGACCGCCGAGAAGTCCAAGGCGGTGACCGTGGGGAAGGTCAACGCGGCCGCGCTGGAATCCGAGAACGGTGACACCGGGGTGGTGTTGCTCGCGGCGACGTCCCAGGTGACCAACGCGAACGGGGCCCGCCAGGATCCCCGCGCGTGGCGGATGAGCGTGACGATGACCCGGGACGGAGACAAGTTGAAGATGTCGGATGTGGAGTTCGTGCCGTGAGCGATGAGAAGACCAGCCCCGACGCCGTCGACGGCGACAGCGCGGCCGATGAGACAGCCGATGCGATCGCCGAAACCACCGCGAGCGAGGTCGACGACACCGAAGGCGCTACGGGCGCCGAGATCTCGGTCGAGCCCGACCTGCAGGGCGCCACTACCGGCACCAAGCGCCGCCTGCCGTGGCCGGCGATCGTGCTCGCCGCGCTGCTGGTGGCGTCGATCGCCGCGGCTGGTGGCGTCTACTGGTGGATCTACCGCCCCGATCAGCTGACCAACGCCGCCTCCCAGCAGCGGGTCACCGACGCCGCGCGCGACGGCACGGTGGCGTTGCTGTCGTACGCCCCCGAGACCCTCGACAAGGACCTGGCCACCGCCAAGTCACACCTGACCGGCGAATTCCTGAAGTACTACAGCGATTTCACCGACAAGATCGTGGCTCCCGCGGCCAAGCAGAAGGGTGTCAAGACCGAGGCCACCGTCGCCCGCGCGGCGGTATCCGAGATGCAGCCCGACCGTGCGGTGGTGCTGGTGTTCGTCAACCAGGTGACCACCAGCAAGGACCGGCCGGATCCCGCGCTGGCCACCAGCAGCGTGCTGGTGACGATGGTCAACCAGGACGGCCGCTGGCTGATCTCCGAATTCAACCCGGTGTAGGAGCCGACGATGAGCGTTGCGCTACTCCTGGAGATGGCGGCCTCGGATGCCGACCGGGTCGGCGTGGTCTCCGACGGCCAGCGGCTGACCGTCGGGGAACTCAACGCGCTGGCCGACGGCGGCGCGGGCGTGATCGCCCGATCCGGAGCCAACAGCGTGGTGTACGTCGGTACCGGCGGACTCATGCTGCCGCTGCTGATCTTCGCCTCGGCCCGGGCCGCACGACCGTTCACACCGCTGAACTACCGGCTCTCCGCCGAGGCGCTGGCCGAGCTGGTCGGTCGGCTGCCCGAACCGCTCGTCGTCTTCGACGCCGAATATGCCGAAGTGGCAGCCGGTTTGGGCGTCAGCCGAATGGAATCGGCGGACTTCGTCGCGGCGGCCGGTGAGGCCGAGCCTGTCGCCGAGTTCCCCGATCCCGACGACGTCGCGGTGGTGCTGTTCACCTCGGGTACCACGTCGCGACCCAAAGCGGTTGAGCTGTCGCACAACAACCTCACCAGCTATGTGACCGGCACCGTGGAGTTCGCCTCGGCCGAGCCCGGCGACGCCGCGCTGATCTGTGTGCCGCCGTATCACATCGCCGGTGTGGGCGCGGCATTGTCGAACCTGTACGCCGGCCGCAAGATGGTGTATCTGACCAGGTTCGAGCCCAGGGAATGGATCCGGCTGGCGCAGAGTGAAGCGGTGACCAGTGCCACCGTCGTACCCACGATGCTTGACCGGATCATCACCGAACTGGAGGCAGACCCGACCCCGCTGCCGGCACTGCGGACCCTGGCCTACGGCGGATCCAAGGTTGCCTTGCCCTTGGTGCGCAAGGCGCTCGGGTTGCTGCCCGACGTCGGGTTCGTCAACGCCTACGGGTTGACCGAAACCAGTTCCACCATCGCGGTTCTCACCCCGGAGGACCACCGCGCCGCGCACGCGGCCGAGAACGAGCCGACCCGCAGAAGGCTGGGCTCGGTGGGGCAGCCGGTGCCGGGGATCGAGGTGCAGATCCGCGCCGAGGACGGCACCGTGCTCGGCCCCGAGGAGGTCGGCGAACTGTTCGTGCGCGGTGATCAGGTGTCGGGCAAGTATGCCGAGATCGGCTCGGTGCTCGACGACGAGGGCTGGTTCCCGACCAAGGATGTCGCTTACCTCGACGCCGACGGCTACCTGTTCATCGGCGGGCGCTCCGACGACACCATCATCCGCGGCGGGGAGAACATCGCCCCGGCCGAGGTCGAGGACGTCCTCGTCGAACATCCGCACGTGCGCGACGTGGCCGTCGTCGGGGTCGAGGACGCCGAGTGGGGCCAGATCATGGTGGCCGTCGTGGTACCGGTCGCCCACATCACCCCGGACCCCGAGGACCTGCGGGCCCATGTGCGCCAGCACCTTCGGGGCTCAAGAACCCCGGACCGGGTGGTGTTTCGCCACGAACTGCCCACCACGCCGACCGGCAAGGTGCTACGGCGCCAGCTGGCCGACGAGCTCAAGTCACCAACCGCCTGAACCCGAGGAGGACAACATGGTCAAGACCGGCACCCGACTGCAGAGCCAGGTATGTGACACCCAGGTCATCGTCGTGCGGTCGTCAGACAGCCTGGACGACCTGCGCGCCGGCGGGGTCCCGATGATCCCCCTGGACGCCGAGAAGTCCGCGGATGCCCAACTCGACCCGGCCTTCGCGGGCGGCACCGTGATGGGCAAGCGCTACGTCGACGAGGCCGGCGCCGAACTGCTGGTCACCAAGGCGGGCGCCGGTTCGCTCAGCATCGGCACCATCCCGCTGGAGCAGAAGACCGCCAAACCCCTTCCCGCCAGCGACTAGTCGATACGCCATGAGCGCGACCGCGGACAGCGACGAGCACACCCTCGTCCTGGCCATGGACTACCGGGTGCCGGACCCCGCCCGGGTGTGGCCGGTGCTGCAGCGCAGCAAGCCCGCCCTGGTCGATCTCGGTGCGCACTACGTTCTGGTCTACGTCTCCACCCGGGACGCGGGCCGGGTGCTGGTGACCATGTCGCTGCGCAGCAAGGAGCCGATCCTCGAGGTGCTGCGGTCCCGAATCTTCCTTGACTGGTTCGACTCCGTGGGCCTGCAGGACATCCCGGCCATCTTCGCCGGGGAGACGGTCGAGAAGATCGCGGTGTCCGACCTCGACCCGCACGAGGCGCCGGGGGTCATCGTGGGCACGATCGCCAGGGTCGACGACCTGCCGGTGCTGATCTCCCGGATCCGCGCCACGCTCCCACGTTTCGCCGACGCCGGCATCCGGAACCTGCGCGTGTTCCGGGCGTTCGATGACGAGCACGAAGCGATGGTGCTGCAGGAGATCGACACCGAGGAGGACGCCAGTCGCTGGATCGACCACCCCGACTCGGTGGCCGAGTGGATGGCCAGTTCCGGTGTCGGTCCCTATCCGCCGGTCTTCGTCGGGCGCCTCGCGCACCTGATGCGCCTCGATGAGAACTCCTGAGGCAGGCCCATGTTCGTCTGCCTGTGCAACGGGGTCACCAGCCAAACGGTGGCCGAGGTGGTGGCGGCCGGTGCGGCCACCACCAAACAGGTGGCCAAGGCCTGCGGGGCGGGCTCGGAATGCGGCCGCTGCCGGCATACCGTGCGCGCCATCATCGAGGCCACCGGCGTCGAGCCGAAGCGGCGCCGCGGATTCCTACACCGAGGATGAGGATGGACCTGCAACGCATCAGTGACGAACTCGAGATCACCCGGCTGCTGCACCGCTACGCCCGGGCCGTCGACGGCCGGGACTGGGACCTGTGGCGGTCGTTGTTCACCCCCGACGCCCATATCGACTACAGCTCGGCGGGCGGACTGGTGGGCGGCCGGGACGAGGTCTCGGCCTGGCTGGAGCGTTCGCTGGCGCTGTTGCCGATGACGCAGCACTACGTCACCAACGTCGAGGCCGAGATCGCCGGCGACACCGCCGCCGTACGGGCGATGTTCTACAACCCCATGCTGCTGCCCGGCGCGACGACGATCAGCGCGTGCGGCGGCTACTACCACCACCGACTGGTGCGTACCGAAAGCGGCTGGCTCAGTGCGCAACTGCGGGAGGAGAACCTGTGGTTCGACAACCCGCCGAGCCCGCAGGCCCGGGCGGCACTGCAGGACCAGGCCTAGCTGGCTGTAGGTCGAGGGCCATCGTCCCCGCCCCGCGTCGCCATCGGCACCCGGCGGCCGAGACCCCGGGTGAAGACCGCGCAAACGGGGCCTCACCTGGGCGGATGGCGCTGGGCCTCGTCCTGAGGGCGGGTGCCGGCGGGTGACCTCCGGCCGCATTTCGGGCGGTCGCGCGGGCGGTCGGGGCTGCACAGGTCCCCGCAGCTGAGGACTTACGTCTCTGTCCGGGCCGGGCGGCTATGCGCGACAGTGGCTATCAGACCACTCCCGGCGACAAGGTGGCGAGATCGATGAACGCGCAGTTTCCCGAACCCGAAACGGTCCGCGCTGCGCTGACAATGGCGACGCAGGCCCCGTCGGTGCACAACTCCCAGCCCTGGCACTGGCATGTGGGCAGCCGCGGCATCGACTTGTACGCCGATGCCAGCCGGCATCTGCAACGGGCCGACCCCGATCGTCGCGACCTGCTGCTGAGCTGCGGGGCGACCCTGCACCACTGCACCGTCGCGCTGGCCGCCCTGGGGTGGCATGCCAAGGTTCACCGTTTCCCGAGCCCGCACGATCCCAACCATCTGGCGTCAATGGAGTTGCAACCGCAGCCGGCCGGTGAACTCGACGTCACGCTGGCGGCCGCCATCGCGCGACGACGCACCGACCGCCGCAACTACAGCTCCTGGCCCGTGCCGGGCGGTGACATCGCCTTGATGGGCGCCCGCGCGGCCCGCGCCGGGGTCATGTTGCGCCAGATCGACCTACTGCCCCAACTCCACGCGATAGTGGCGGCCTCGGTGTCCAAGCACGCCAACGACTCGGACTACCTGGCCGAACTGAACGCATGGAGCGGGCGGTACGGATCGGTCGCCGGAGTGCCTGCGCGCAATACCCCGCCGCCGAATCCGAGCGCCCGGATCCCGGCCCGCGTCTTCGCCGGGCCCGCCCTGCAACAGCCGCCGGACGTCTCGCCCGACGACGACAACGCGGTGATGCTGGCGCTGGGGACCGAATCCGATGATGACCTCGCCCGGCTCCGCGCCGGTGAGGCCACCAGCCTGGTGCTGCTGTCGGCGACCGCGATGGGGTTGGCCAGCTGCCCGGTGACCGAGCCGTTGGAGATTCCGGAGACGCGTGAGGCGGTCCGCGCCGACGTGTTCGGAACCAGCGGCCACCCGCAGATGCTGCTGCGGGTCGGCTGGGCGGCCGTCAATGCCGATCCGCTGCCGGCCACCCCGCGCCGTCCGCTGTCCGATATCGCCGACTGGCAGGGCGTGGGCGTCGGTTCGGGCGTGGTCAGCCACGCCGGTTAGCCCGCGTTGTACACCTTCACCCTCGGCCTGCGCCGCGGCCGGCTCACCCGGTTGTTCGGCCGCAGCCCGCTGGTGCGCACCACTGACCGGGTCGAGGCCCTGACCCTGCTGTTGGCCGCGGCGCTGGTGGTGATCACCGCACCGATCGCCGGCGCGGTCGGCACCGGTGTGTACTCGAGCCACAGCGCGGCCTATGCCGAGCAGGCCAGCGGCCGCCACGCGGTGACGGCGACGGTCGTGCAGGACAGCCCGCTGACGGTGCGGCCCTACAGCGTGACGGCCACCGTGCACGCCCGGTGGCAGGATCGGGGCCGCAACCACGAGGCCACCTTCGCATGGGACCGGGCCGCCGAAGCCGGTGCGCACCTGAGGATCTGGGTGGATGGAGCCGGCGACTACGCCGGACCACCCGCCCCGGCGGGACGCGCCGCGAGCGACGCCATCTGCGCGGGGGTGGTGATGTGGCTGGCGGCGGTGACGGTCGGCGCCATGGCGGTCGGCCTGGTTCGGTACCGGTTGACCCGGGTTCGCCACGCCGCCTGGGACCGCGCGCTGCGCGATCTGGTCGGCGACGGCGGTGGCCGCACGAGCAGCGAGCGCTGAGCCCGCGAACCCCTAGCCGAGCTGCAGGGTGGTCCCCGGCGTGACGGTGTGCACCCGGCCCCGGCACTCCACCTCGATCGGGCGGCGGTGATCGGTCGGGTCGACGCTGATCTCGGCCCTGCGCCCGGAGATCGTCAGGTGCAGCCGATACCCGCGGTAGTAGATCGGCATCCGTAGCGCACCAAGGCTTTCCGGCCACATCGGGTTGAGGATGAGCCGGTCGCCGCGGGTCTCCAGGCCGGTGAAGCAGCGCTGCAGCAGGTCGATGCTGCCTGCCATCGCGGCGATGTGAATGCCCTCGGCGGTGGTTCCGCCCTGGATGTCGGCGACATCCGACATCAACACCTGCTGGAAGTACCGCATCGCGCGTTCGCGATTGCCGCGGGCCAGCACCCAGGCGTGCACCACACCGCTGAGGGTCGAGCCGTGCGAGGTGCGGTGGAAGTAGTAGTCGACGGTCTTCGGGATCTGTTCGGGGGTGAACCGATAGCCCATGCGCGCCATCAGTTCCCGCAACTCGTCGGAGGAGAGAAGATAGAACAGCATCAGCACGTCGGCCTGCTTGGAGGCCTTGTACCGGTTCACGCTGTCGTTCTCGGCTTCGAGGATGCGGTCCAGTCGCTGGATGTTGCCGTACCGCTCGCGGTAGCCGTGCCAGTCGAGGTCCTCGAGGTCCCCATAGCCCTCGAACTGGCTGATCACCTCGTCCCCGGGCGTGGCGGCGGAATTCGAGGCGGAGTGGAAGGGCACGTACATGCGCCGGCTGACGTCATCCCACTGGTCGAGTTCGCGACCGTGGATGCCGAGCGACTCCATCAGGTCCAGTCGGTCGCGCAACGGCATCGCGTCGATCGCATCGAGCGCGCGCACGATCGACCAGACCGCCATCACATTGGTGTAGGCGTTGTTGTCGATACCGTCATAAGGCCGGTCCGGGTAGCCGGAGTGGAACTCGTCGGGGCCGATGACCCCGCGGATCACGTAGCGGCCCAGCTGATCGTCGAATTCCGCGCGGCTGACCCAGAACCGGGCGATCTCGGCGAGCATCTCCGCGCCGTTCTCGATCAGGTACTCCAAGTCGCCGGTCACCTGGTAGTACTGCCACACGTTGTAGGCCACCGCGATCCCGATGTGGTGGGCCCGCGCGCTGGCGTCGGGATTCCAGCGCCCGGAATTGGGATTCAGATGCAGCTTCTGGCTTTCCTCCCGACCGTCGCTGCCGGACTGCCACGGGAACATCGCCCCTGCGTAGCCGGCCTCGCGGGCGGCGCGGCGGGCCTCGGGCAGCCGGCGGTAGCGGTAGCGCAGCAGCGATCGTGTGCTCGCGGGGGAGCGCAGGTTCAGCACCGGGAACACGAACAGCTCGTCCCAGAAGATGTGGCCGCGGTAGGCCTCACCGTGCAGGCCGCGGGCCGGCACACCGGCGTCCAGGTCGGCCGCGCGGTTGGGCACCGTCACCAGCAGATGCAGCAGGTGCAGCCGCACCACCCGCAGCGCGTCCGGGTTGTCGTCGAAGGCGATGTCGAAACGCTCCCACAGGTGGGCCCATTCGCGGATGTGGCCCGCGCGCAGGTCGCTGTAACGGCCGAGTTGGCCGAGCAGGCGCTGC
This sequence comes from Mycobacterium sp., assembly GCA_020438865.1. GTDB lineage: Bacteria > Actinomycetota > Actinomycetes > Mycobacteriales > Mycobacteriaceae > Mycobacterium. Next base: position 68,032 of record JAGQTU010000006.1, on the reverse strand, counting down.
GCGGCGTCACCGGGTTCGGAGATGCCGTCGTCGCGGCCGGTGAAGATCGCGGCCATCTTCTCCACCGTCACCGACTCGCCGGGTTCGACGGTGAGGACATAGTCGTGTCCGGTGCGTCGCGGCTCGTCGACGAACCGGCCGTCGGCCTCCAGCGGCGCCTCGCCGCGCCAGACGGTGGTGCGGGCCGCCACCGCGATCGGAATCCTGGACTGCACGGTCTCACAAACCAGCAGGGCCGAATTCGGCGCCACTTCCTGGGTCGTGGTGGCCACCAGGTGGTCGCTGGACAGCGCCTGGTAGCGCTCCACGCCGGCATTGCGCACATCGCCGTCGAGGATGGAGAGGAATTCGATTGTGCCGGACCAATCCTCGGCCCAGACGGTGGTTTCCAGCGCGCAGGCGTGCGGGAGGTGCATCGCCGCGATACGCCGCTGCACGACCCGGCAGGTGCGGCCCGCGGGGTCGCGGAACCGGAACTCCCGGGTCAGTTCCGCCTGGCGGAGGTCCATGCTCTGCCGATAGCTCAGGATGTCCGCGGAGTCGATGTCGAACCAGTCGTCACCGTTGATCCGGAACTTCAGCGACAGCCAGTTCGGCAGGTTCACCAGGCTCTCGTTCTCGATGCGCACGCCGGCGATCTCGTCGTAGAGGCGGTTGTACAGCCCGGCGGCATAGGTACCGGGATAGTGGAACTGCCCGGCGTCCGCCTCCGGCGCGCAGCCACGGGTGGCGCGGTAGCCGTTGCCCACGGTGCACAACGCCTCCCGCAACCGCTCCTGTTCGGGAAGGTAGCCGCCAAACGTGAAAGACCAGGGGCTGGAGAGCATCTGGCGGTCGATGTCGCACTGCTCAACCAGTCGCTCGACGAACTCGCGAACATGGTCGGGGTCGGCCAGGGCGAACCGCGCCGCGGTCGAGCGGTCCCCGTCCTCGTCATGCCGGACGACGATGCCGACGCCGTCGTGCAGCACCGAGTCGAACGCGTCTTCGTCGGTCAGGTCGTCGCCGATGTGGATCGGCAGCAGCGGTTCCTGCCCGGCGACTTGGTCGAGGATCCATTCCAGGGTCTTGCCCTTGTCCCAGTCCAGGTTCGGGCGAAGTTCGACCACCATCCGGCCCGACGTGACCCGCAGGCCACTGCGCGCCCCGATCTCGTGAACCTTCGCCGACACTCTCGGGGCGGCCTCCGGCGCGGCATTGCGGTAGTGCACCGCGACCGCGAACCGCTTGTGCTCCACCATGACTCCGGGGATGTCGAGTTCCGCGGCGAGCTCGGCGGCTGCCCGTTCCAGCACCGGGACCGCCGCCGCCGCGGTCTCGTTCTCGTGATGCCGGCCGTCCGGGCCGATCATCTCGAACCCGTGACTGCCCGCGTACCACAGGCCGGGAATGCCGACGCGGCTGTGGATGTCGGCGAGATCGCGGCCCGAGAGGATGGCGACCGGGTAGAGCGCGGCCAGCGACAGCAGCGCCTTGTCGGCGCCGGGCACCAGGGTGGCCGCGGCGGGGTCATCGACGATCTGCGACAGGGTGCCGTCGAAGTCGAAGAACAGCACCGGCCGTCGGGCCGAGACCACACCGGCCAGCAGGCCGAACGACAGCAGGGCGTCGGGCAGCTCCGACATCCGTCGGTCGATGGCACGGACGGTGACCTCGGCGAGCTCGCCGATCACGACATCGGCGCCGCGCTCCAGCAACCGCTCCCGTTCGGTGCCGCTGCGGTCCACGCCGATGACCAGACCGAACCCGCCGGCGCGGCCAGCGGCCACCCCCGCCTCGGCGTCCTCGACGATCACGCAACGGCCGGGCCGGACACCGAGACGTCGCGCGGCTTCCAGCAACGTCGCCGGATCCGGCTTGCCGGGTAGCCCGAGTTCCTCGGCGACCACACCGTCGACCCGGACCTCGAACAGGTCACCGACACCGGCCGACTCCAGGACGGTCGCACAGTTGCGGCTCGCCGAGTACACCGCTGTGCGCATACCGATCTGGTTGAGCCGGTGCACCAGGGCCACGGTGGACCCGAAAGTCGGTACGCCCGCGGCGATCTGCTTGAGGAACAGACTTTGCTTGCCGTTGCCGAGCCCGCACACGGTGTCCTCGCCCCGGTCGGACTCCGATCCCCACGGCAGCGTGATGCCGCGGGAGGCCAGGAAGTCCCGGACGCCGTCGTAGCGGGGTTTGCCGTCCACGTGATGCTTGTAGTCGTCGGCGGTGAACGGGTCGTGGTTCTCGCCGTTCGCGGGGGTCCGACGGTGCAGGAAGTCGTCGAACAACTGCGTCCAGGCCGCCTGGTGCAGCGATGCGGTATCGGTGATGACGCCGTCGACGTCGAACAGCACGGCATCGTGGTAGCGCGGGTCGATCGCGACCGGCAGGCCGATGTCCGGGCCGTTGCCCGTGCCGGCATCACGGTTTCCAAACGCGCCCGGGCTCGCCATGACAGCGACCCTGCCACACTGATCAGGGCTCCGATGAGGGCCTTCCGGCCATGCGGTAGGGGACCAATGCCCCATGATCGGTAGGACCGGCCCGCTTAGCGTCATCACCATCGGCCGTGAGAGGGAGGGACAGGATGTCAACTCCGGCAATCAAAGAGGGCATCGTCGTCGGGGTCGACGGATCGCCGCAGTCCAAGGTCGCCGTCGACTGGGCGGCCCGGGATGCGGCGCTGCGGCGGGCGCCGCTGAAGCTGGTGCACGTCCTGAGCCCGCCGGTGGTGATGACCTTCCCGGAGGTGCCCATGCCGCCCGGGTACCTCAAGTGGCAGGAGGAGGAGGGCCAGAAGCTCCTCGCCGAGGCGCTGGAGACCGCGACCGAGGCCACCAAGGAACATCCGATCGAGATCACGAGCGAGATGGTCAGCGGTCCACCGGTTCCCACCCTGGTGGAGTTCTCCACGGAGTCGCGACTGCTCGTCGTCGGCTGCCGCGGCCGCGGCGCGCTGGCCCGTGGGTTGCTGGGCTCGGTGAGCACCGCGCTGGTGCACCATGCGCACGGCCCGGTAGCCATCATCCATGACGAGGATCCGCTGATGCCGCATCCGTCGAAGGCACCGGTAGTGGTCGGCATCGACGGCTCGCCGGCCTCCGAACAGGCCACCGCGATCGCGTTCGAGGAGGCCTCGTTCCGCGGCGTGGATCTGGTGGCCGTGCACGCATGGAGCGACAGCGGAGTGTTCGAGTTCCCCGGTGTGGACTGGTCGACGATGCACGCCCTGGGAGAGGAGATCCTCGCCGAGCGGCTCGCCGGTTGGCAGGAGCGCTACTCCGATGTCCTGGTGCGCCGCGTCGTGATCGCCGACCGGCCCGCCCGTCAGCTCATCGAGCAGTCCGAGTCGGCTCAGCTGCTGGTGGTGGGCAGCCACGGTCGCGGCGGCTTCGCCGGCATGCTGCTGGGCTCGGTGAGCACCGCGGTGGTCAACGCCGCCCGCATGCCGGTCATCGTCGCCCGGTGACGATGCGGGCCGGTCGGGTCCGGGGAGGAGCGGGCGATCCAGCCGGAGCCCGGTGACGATGCGGGTCGGTCGGGTCCGGGGAGGAGCGGGCGATCCAGCCGGAGCCCGGTGACGATGCGGGCCGGTCGGGTCCGGGGAGGAGCGGGCGATCCAGCCGGAGCCCGGTGACGATGCGGGCCGCGGCCTCAAGGCAGCGGCGCGGTCCAGTTCAGTGCGGTCCCGCCGCCCGGTGCCTCGCCGATGACAAGTTTCCCGCCGACCTCGGCGGCCCGCCGGCGCAGGTTGTTCAGTCCGCTGGCCGTGACGTCGGCCGGCATGCCGCGGCCGTCGTCGACGACCTCGATGACCAGATCGTCCTCCACGCGCACCGTGACGGTCAGCGTGTCGGCGCCGGAATGCCGGACCGCGTTGCTGACCGCCTCGCGGACCACGGCCTCGGCGTGGTCGGCCAGCACCGCGTCGACAACCGACAGCGGGCCGACGAACTGCACGGTAGTGCGCAGGTTGGCCTGGTTGAAGGCACTGATCGCCTCGTCGAGCCGCTGCCGCAATCGGGTGGTCTCGGTCGCGGCGCCGTGCAGGTCGAAGATCGCGGTGCGGATCTCGCCGATGACGCCCTGCAGTTCGTCGACGCTGTCGGCCAGCCGCTGCTGCACCTCGGTGGACCGGGCCCGTGGGATGGTGCCCTGGAGCGCGAGCCCGACGGCGAAGAGCCGCTGGATGACGTGGTCGTGCAGGTCGCGAGCGATTCGGTCGCGGTCGGAGAGCACGTCGAGTTCACGCAGGTGGCGCTGCGTGCTGGCCAACTGCCAGGCCAGGGTGGCCTGGTCGGCGAACGCGGCCATCATCTCGAGCTGCTCGTCGGTGAAGATCTGTGCGCCGCGGCGGCGCAGGATCACCAGTACGCCGGCCACCGTCTCCGTGGTGCGCAGCGGGATCACCAGCGCGGGCCCGGCCTCGGGCATGACGAGGAGGGAATCATCGATGGCGTCGAACCGGCGCGGCGTCCGGCCGGTGAACACCTCACCGACGACGGTCCCGGCCACTGCGATCGGGCCCGCACACCCGGCCGATTCGGCCACCCCGGCGGTCTCAGCCACGATCAGCTCGGTTACCTCCTGGGAAGGCAGTTCGCTGTCGGTCGGCACCGCCACCAGCACCGCGTCGGCGCGGGTGAGTTCCAACGACTCGTCGGCGATGAGCCGGAACACCCGCGACGGGTCGGTGCCGCCGAGGAGTTCGGTGCCGATATCGCGGGTGGCCTCGATCCAGGACTGGCGCACACGGGACTGCTCGTAGAGCCGGGCATTGTCGATCGCGATGCCCGCGGCCGCGGCAAGCGCCTCGACGAGCACCTCGTCGTCCTCGCTGAACGGCTGGCTGTCGGCCTTCTCGGTCAGATACAGGTTGCCGTACACCTCGTCGCGGATTCGGACCGGAACACCGAGGAAGGTCCGCATCGGCGGGTGGTTCGCCGGAAAACCGACCGAGGACGGGTGCTGCATGATGTTGTCCAGCCGGATCGGCTTGGGCTCGTCGATGAGGTGGCCGAGCACCCCGCGGCCCTCGGGCAGTGGCCCGATCCGCTCACGTGTCTCGGCGTCGATGCCCTCGTAGATGAACTCGACGAGTTCGTGGTCGTGGCCCCGCACGCCGAGCGCCCCGTACTTGGCACCGACCAGGTCGATGGCGGTGTGCACGATCGTCTTGAGGGTGACGTCCAACTCGAGTCCGGAGGTCACCATGAGCATCGCTTCGACCAGGCCGTCGAGACGGTCGCGGCCTTTGACGATCTGCTCAACCCGGTCCTGGACCTCGACGAGCAATTCGCGCAGCCGCAACTGGGACAGCGTCTCACGCAGCGGCGACGCGGCTTTTTCGTCCCCCACCGGGCCGACATGGTCGGTCACGGTGTTCATCGTGCCAGATTGTTGCTGGCCGGGTCACTCTTCCGGGTGATGGCTCTGGTCGAGTTTGGAGACGAACACCGCCGCCTGCGTGCGGCGCTCCATCCCCAGCTTCGCCAGCAGCCGGGAGACGTAGTTCTTCACTGTCTTCTCAGCCAGGAACATCCGGGCGGCGATCTGCTTGTTGGTCAGGCCCTCACCGAGCAGGCCGAGCAACACCCGCTCCTGCTCGGTGAGACCGGAGAGCGGGTCGGACCGTTCGGCCGCACCGCGCAGCTTGGCCATCAGCGCGGCCGCGGCCCGGTTGTCCAGCAGCGAGCGGCCGGCCCCGACATCCTTGATGGCCCTGGCCAGCTCCATGCCCTTGATGTCCTTGACGACGTATCCGCTGGCACCGGCCAGGATCGCGTCGAGCATGGCCTCGGCGGAAGTGAACGACGTCAGCATCAGGCAGCGCAGGTCCGGCATCTTCGAGAGCAGGTCGCGGCACAGCTCGATCCCGTTGCCGTCGGGCAGGCGGACGTCGAGCACCGCGACGTCCGGGCGCAGCGCCGGGATCTGCGCCATCGCATGTGCCACGGAGCCGGCCTCCCCGATGACGTCGAGTTCGGGGTCGGCGCTGAGCAGGTCGATCAGCCCTCGACGCACGACTTCGTGGTCATCGACGAGAAAGACTGTGACCATGGCGAGCCTTCCGGATCCTGGTGCTTGCGGCGCGGCGGTGCAGCAACGCTAACCAACGATATCCGGCTGGGCAGGCCACATCGTCACAACAAGTGTTGCCGATCGGCGATCAGGATCGAACAGTCGGTGTTGTGCAGCGCCCCCAGGCCGACTGGGCCGATCAGTTCGCCGACGCTCTCGGCGTTTCTGGCGCCGACCACCACCAGCTGGATCTCATTGGCGTGTTTGGCCAGATAGTGCAGGGCGCTGCCGTGTACCGGCACCGGCCGGACGTCCAGGTCGGGGTAGCGATGTCGCCAGTGCGACAGCCGGCGGTCCAGGCGGGCGCGAACCATGCGGTTACCGTCCGCCACCGCGTGCGAGTCGTGCACGTCGGTGTAGCGCGACTGCCACGATCCCAGCACCCTCAGCGCCGCGCCGCGCAGGCGGGCCTCCTCGACGCCGCAGGCCAGCACGGTCGCGCTGTCCGGGGATTCGTCGAGTTCGGCGACCACCCAGCCCGCGGCGCGTGGACCCACCCGCTCGCTGTCGCGGATGATCGCCACCGGGCAGTGCGCGTCGGCCACCAGCGCTGCGGCCGTGGAGCCGACCCGGTTGTGCTCGAGATGGCGGATGCCGACCGCCCCGACACACAGCATCGCCGCCGTCCGGGATGCCTCCAGCAGCGTGGCGGTCGGGCGGCCCTCGACGATGTCCGTGTCGATCTTGACCGGCCGCTCGGTGGCCTCGACCGCGGTGAGCGCCTCGCGGATCGCCGCCTCGGCGGCGCCGTGCCCGCGGGCGTCGTCATTCGAGCCGGCCGACTCCACGGAGGACACCAGGCGTAACGGAATTTCGCGGCTGGCCGCCTCGGGGATGGCCCACAGCGCCGCGCGGACCCCGGCCCGGGAGCCGTCGACGCCGACGACCACCGCCGGCGATGTGAACGGTTCCGGCATGTTGAACTCCCCGAGAGGTGAGGTTCCTATTCTGCCGACGTTAATCCCGCGGCGCTGCGACTCGGAGGGCAGAAAGTCCCCGGTGGGCGGGAAAAGGTCGGTGATCCACCCGCGGCCACCGCCTCAGCTGTTCACCAGATCGATGTCGATCGGGTTCGCGGTCTGCTCGAAGAGCCGTTCGGTGTCGTCGCGGGTGCAGGGCGCGGTTCCCGGGGTGAGCAGCTTGGCCGCGCCCGCGGCGCTGCCGAGCCGGACGGCCTTGGTCAGGGGCCAGCCGCGGGTCAGGCCGACCACGATGCCGGCCACCATGGCATCCCCGGCCCCGACACCGCTGCCGGTCGGCACCGGAACCGCCGGGAAGCGGTGCGCGCTGTCCGCGGTGACCAGCAGTGCGCCCTGCGCGCCGAGGGAGACCACGATGTAGCGGGCGCAACCCCGGCCGATCAGCTCACGCGCGGCGGCGACCTGCTCGGTCTCGGTGAGCAGTTCCCGGCCCACCAGTTCGCGCAATTCGCGCACGCTGGGTTTGAGCAAGAACACCCCGGAGGTGATGTGCTTGAGGCCGCCGCCGGAGCTGTCCAGGATGAACAGCGCACCGATCTCCTCACAGACGTTGGCGACCTGCTGGTAGAAGTCCGCGGGCACCCCCGGTGGCAGGCTGCCGCTGGCCACCACGATGGTCGACGACTTCGCCGCCCTGCGCAGCCGCAGCAGGCATTCGGTCTGCTCGGCCAAGGTGAGCTCGGGGCCGGGCAGCACGAACCGGTACTGCTCGCCGGTGCTGCGTTCGTTGACGGTGATGCTTTCCCGCGTCGCTCCGCCGATGTGCACCGGGTGAACGGAAACACCCTCGGCGATGAGCAGTTTGGTGATGTTGTCACCGGCCGCACCGCCGGCGGGATAGATGGCGGTGGCCCACGCGCCGAGCACGTCGGCGACATGGGCGACGTTGATACCACCGCCGCCCGGGTCATAGCGAGCTGCGGTGCAGCGCAGCTTGTCCGTGGAGTGCACCACGTCGGTACTCGTCGTGATGTCCAGCGCCGGGTTCATCGTCAATGTCACGATGCGATGTCCGGTGACGACGGGCTCGTTCATCGGTGCGACTCCAAGTTCTTCGACCCTTCTCTACAGACCGCTCGGATAGGTTTCCGGGTTTTGCCCGGCGATCCACACGCTGGTGGGCTCCAGCGGCTCCAGGGCGCGGGTCTCGTCGATGTGGATCATCGCGTCGAACTGATCGGACGGCCGCACGTGGAAATAGTGGCTCTGCCGTTCGGTCTCCGGCCGGTAGATCACGCCGATGGCGCGACCCAATCGCACCACGTCCAGCGCGCGGGCGGCCGGTGAGCCGTCGTGCATCGGCACGATGAACGACGACCGGCCCGTTTCGTGCAGCAACTCCTCGATGCTGCCCGCCAGCGCCGGTCGCACCACCTTGCGCTCGGCGATGCCGCCCCAGTCGCTGGCGGCGGTGACGCTGCCGCGGTGCGTCGAGAAGCCGATCAGCCTGCAGCTCTCGCCGTAGTGCTCCCGGGCCAGCTGCCCGATGGTCAGCTGCCCGTCGGCGGCCACCTCGGTGGCGCGGGCGTCGCCGACATGGGAGTTGTGCGCCCACACCACGATCCGGGCCGGCTCCGGGCCGCCGTGCGCGTCCAGATGGGCGACCAGCGCGCCAAGCGTCTGCGCCATGTGCTTGTCGCGCATGTTCCATGACGTGACCCGGCCGCGGAACATGCTGCGGTAGTAGGCCTCCGCGTTGCGGACCGTGGTGGCGTTCTGCTGCGCGTAGAACAGTTCGTCCTCGGCCAGCCGGCCGTCGCCGGCGAGGTACTTCGCCGCGTCGCGTTGCAGCTCCACCAGTTGCTCGACGGCCTGGCGCTCGCAGGTCGGGCCCGCGCCGAACGCCGCCGCGTAGCCGTAGGCCTGCCCGTCGTCGCCGCGGGAATGGTCGAAGCAGGCGTAGCGGGCGCGGGCCCGGTCGGCCGCCTTCGGGTCGACGTCGTCGAGGTAGGCGATGACCTCCTGCATCGAGCGGTGCAGGCTGTACAGGTCCAGTCCGTAGAAGCCGGTCTGGCGCCGGCCGTCGGTCGCGCGCCGGCCGTTGTGCCAGCGCAGCCACCCGACGAAGTCGCGCACCACGGTGTTGCGCCACATCCAGGCCGGGAACCGTTCGAAACCGCGCAGTGCGGCGTCGGGGGAATCGTCATCCCCGAGGCCGCGCACATAGCGGTTGACCCGGTAGGCGTCCGGCCAGTCCGCCTCGGCGGCGACGGCGTTGAAGCCCTTCTCCTCGATCAGCAACTTGGTGATCTCGGCCCGCGCCTCGTAGAACTCGTGGGTGCCGTGCGAGCTCTCGCCGATCAGCACGATCCGGGCGTCCCCGATGAGGTCCATCAGCACCGCGCGGGGCGGCACACCACCCGGCGCGTCGACGGCGGCCTCGGCGACCAGGTCGGCCGCGCGCCGGCCGGTTGGCGGCGCCGGTGTGCCCACGGTGGGCGTCGTCAGCAGTTCGCGGACCTCCCCGTCGCTTACTTGGGTGAAATCCCAGAAGGATTCGCCGACGGCGAGGAATGGTGTCGGCATCGAGGCGCACACCATGTCCTCGACGATGCCGGCGAACTCGCGGCAGGTCGACTCCGGTGCGGCGGGAACCGCGATCACGATCTCGGCGGGTTCCGACTCGCGCAGCGCCTGCACCGCCGCCAGCATGCTGGACCCGGTGGCGACCCCGTCGTCGACCAGGATGACAGTCTTGCCGGTGACCTCCAGCGGTGGCCGATCGCCGCGGTAGGCCGCCTCCCGGCGGACCAGTTCCCGCGCCTCCCGTTCGGCGATCTCGCGCAGTTGCTCCGGGCTGACACCCAGGCCGCGCAGCACGTCGTCGTTGACCACTACCCGCCCGCCGCTGGCCAGCGCGCCCACCGCGAATTCCTCGTGTCCGGGCGCGCCGAGCTTTCGCACGATGAATGCGTCCAGCGGCACCCCCAGCGCCCTGGCGACCTCGTAGGCGACCGGGATGCCACCGCGGGCCAGCCCGAGAACGACCACATCGGGTCGGCCGCGGTAGGCCTCGAGCAGGCCGGCCAGGACCTGACCGGCCTCCCGGCGATCTTTGAACACACGTCGGGGTTGTTGGCGCCGTATGCCGGTGGTGGGTGTCATCTCGCTGCCCCCTCAAGATCTGGCGTCTGCCCGGGTCGGCGGGCAGGCAACAGACGTCGTCAAGCGCAATCCGACCACTCGGGCATCGATACCGGTAGGGACCGAAGTCCTGTCGATGCGGGCCGTTCGTCCGGCGACCGGGTCGGGGACCACAGACCCTACGCAGCGCGGCGCGGGTGGGGAACACTGGCGGCATGTGGAAGAACGTGGCGGGTGCGGCGGTGGCCGGCGCCGGGTTGTACGCGGCGAGACGCTTCTACCGGAACTGGGGGACGACCAAGGAAGAGTGCGAAACACCGCTTCCCGGTGACGAACTCGTCGGCGGGCCTGCCGTGCAGACCACCGAGGGGGTCTGGATCGACGCCCCGGCCAGTGCGGTCTGGCCCTGGCTGGTGCAGATGGGCCAGGATCGCGGCGGGCTCTACAGCTACGAGTCGCTGGAGAACCTGATCGGACTGCAGTACCGCAACGCTGACCGGATTCATCCCGAATGGCAGCAGCTGGCCGTCGGCGACGTCGTCCGGCTGGTGCCCCGCGGTTGGTTGGGGCTTAGCGACGGGATGTCCCTGCCGGTCGCCCAACTGATCGAGGGCCAGTCGATCGTGCTTCGCCAGACCCCGCCGAAGTTCCCGTTCGACGGGGTCTGGTCGTTCCACGTGCAGCCGCGTTGGGAGGACCGCTGCCGGCTGCTCGTGCGCAGTCGGTCGCGGATGCGGCTGCCGGGTGAGGTGGTGGGCGCCGAACTGGCCGGACCGGTGACCGCGCTGATGACCCGCGGGATGCTGTTGGGCATCAAGCGGCGCGCCGAGGCGGCCTGGCAGTCCACGGCGAAGGATTCGCCGCCGGAATGAGCGTCAGCCGCGGATCTCCAGCACGTCCGACAGCGGCCGGCGCGGGGTGGCCGGCGGCACCTCGCCCAGCGCGGGCACCACACCGATCCTGATGAGCAGTTGCGGGTCGTCGGAGCCGCCGATCAGTGCGCGTAGGATCGCGCGGCTGGCCTCCAGTTCGGTGAGGTGACTCAGGGTGCAGGTGGCCAACCCGGCCATGGTCGCCTCGAGCAACACGTTGGAGAGCACCTCGCCGCAGCCCAGCGCATCGCGTCGGCTGTCGGAATAGGTGGACAGCGCCAGGATCTTCGACTGGTCGTGGTCGACCTCCGGCCGGCGGTCGGGATGCTCCCCGGCGGGGAAGGCGCGGGCGACCTCCACCCGTTCGCGTTCTCCCGGCGAGACCAGGGTGCTGTAGGGGACGCCGTCGGAAACTTCGAAAGGTGCTGTCCACCATTCCAATTCGGCGTGGTAGTGGGAGTCGTAGCGGCGTAGCGACTCGGTGAGCCGGGAGGCCTCGGCCAGCTGGGACCGCGCACTGTCGGGCAGCACATGCAGGACCGCCAACTCGGTGTCGACGGTGCTGCGCAACGCGGGTTCGAATTCCGCCCAGTTCGGCGGCGGTGCGAACGGCAGCCGATCGGTGCGGCGCCGCAGGATCGCGTCGGCACGGGCGCGATGGGCGTCGGTGACGAACTCGATCGGGGTGAAGTCGACGGTCGCCAGGTGGTCGAGGTCGTTGGGGTTGGGGAAGTGGGAGATCTCGGCGTGCCAGCCGGCCGCCGCCATGGCGACCCGCAGGTGGTCGAGCACCGCTCCGCAGCTGATCACCGCCTCCCGGCCGGTGATGTCGGTGGCGTGCGGAACCCGGTGCGGCTCGAAGAACAGTTTCAGCTGCAGGCCCTCCGCGATCCAGTGCCACGGTTGGCTGTTGTGCACCGACGGGGCCCGGCAGGCCAACTCCACCGCATTCGCCATCAGCTGGGGATCAGGCACCGCTCCGGTCATGACTCAACCCTAGAACGCCGCCGCCGTGACGCCAGGGGTCAGAAGTCACCTTGCGCGCCCGCCGCGGCCGAAAGGGCCGCCGACGGCCGCCGCGGCCGAAAGGCCGCTAAATGCCGCTAACGGCCGCTAACGGCCGCTAAAGGCCTTTGTGCCCTCGGTGGTGGGGACCTTGCACCCGGCCCTAGTGGCCGTAGTACCGCTGTGTCGGCCGAGCGGCACGGCAAGGATCGGAGGTATGCAGCAGGGTCCGCTGACCGCCGAGACGCACACCGGGATGGTGTTTCTCATCGGCGACCGGGCCTACAAGGTGAAGAAGCCGGTGGTCACCGATTTCCTCGACTTCAGCACCCTCGACAGCCGGGAGCGGGCCTGCGCCCACGAGCTGGAGCTCAACAGCCGGCTGGCCCCCGACAGCTACCTGGGCATCGGTCACTTCAACCCGCCCGGGGGCGGTCAGGGTGAGCCCGTCCTCGTCATGCGCCGCCACCCCGACGAGCGCCGGCTGGCCACCATGGTCCGCCGCGGCGACTCCGTCGAGCCGGAACTGAGCACCATCGCCCTGGTGCTGACCCGCTTCCACGCCTCGGCCGTGCGGGGGCGAGAGGTGGACGCCGAGGCGCGGGTGGATGCGATCACCGCACGCTGGGCGGAGAACCTCGCCGAACTCGAGCGGTATGCGGACGGCGTCGTCCCGGGCCTCGACCCGGATGCGGTCGCCGAAACCGCCAGGCTGGCAACCGACTTCGTCGCCGGGCGCGCGGTGCTGTTCGCCCGGCGCATCGCCGAGCACAAGATCGTGGACGGCCACGCCGACCTGCTGGCCGATGACATCTTCTGCCTCGACGACGGCCCGGCGCTGCTGGACTGCCTGGAGTTCGACGACCGGCTGCGCTACGTGGACGTCGTCGACGATGCCGCGTTCCTGGCGATGGATCTCGACTTCCTCGGCCGCCCCGACCTGGGGCGGTTCTTCCTGCAGGAGTACGCCCGGCTGTCCGGTGACGCCGCCCCGGCCTCGCTGCGTGACTTCTACATCGCCTACCGCGCGGTGGTGCGCGCGAAGGTCGACTGCGTCCGCTACACCCAGGGCCATGCCGAGGCGGCCGCCGATGCCCACGCTCACCTGGACATCGCGCGCCGGCACCTGCGGTCCGGGGCGGTCCGGCTGATCCTGGTCGGCGGCGGTCCCGGCACCGGCAAGACCACGCTGGCGCGGTCGCTGGCCGAACGCGTCGGTGCCGAAGTCGTCTCCACCGACGACGTGCGCGCCGAGCTGGTTCGCCGCGGTGAGCTCACCGGAACGCCCGGAACGCTCGACGAGGGCCTGTACGCCGCGGCCAACGTCGACGCCGTCTACGACGCGGTGCTGCGCCGCGCGCACCTGGGCCTGTGCGAGGGCCGCAGCGTGATCCTGGACGGCACCTGGCGCGACGGCGGGCACCGCGACGCCGCCCGCCGGCTGGCCGAGGACGTCTCGGCGGTGCTGTTGCAGTTCGCCTGCACCGCGCCGCTGGACGCCAGCGTGGCGCGGATCCGGGCTCGCACCGAGACCACCTCCCAGGTGACACCGGAGATCGCCACCGCCCTCGCTGACCGGGACGAGCCGCCCTGGCGGGGCGCGCACCGGATCGACACCAGCAGACCGCTGGCCGAGTCGATCACCGAGGCGACCGAGATCTGCTGCCTGGCCATCTGAAACCGACCCCGACCCCGAACATCCACCAGAGGAGAGCCCCGATGCCGAGATTCGTCGAAGACATTGCCAACCTGAGAATGGCCGACGCCGAGGAGGCCGGCGGCAAGGGCGCCAACATGGGGGAGATGGTGGCCGCCGGCCTTCCGGTCCCGCTCGGGTTCGTTGTGCTGCGTGACAGCTACCTGGCCGCCATGCGCGACGCGGGGGTGGCCGACGAGCTCAATGCCGCGCACCGCGATGCCATGCGCAGCGTCGCCGACCAGGATCGGTTCACCGAGATGTGCGAGAAGATGCAGGCTCTGGTGCTGAAAGCCGGGATGTCCGACGACGTGCGCGAGCGGATCCTGTCGTCCTACCGGACTATGGGCCCGAATGTGATTGTGGCCGTGCGCTCTTCGGCTACCGGTGAGGACGGTGCCGACGCCTCGTTCGCGGGGATGAACTCCACCTTCACCAACATCTCCGGTGAGGACGAGTTGATCGACGCGGTACAGCGCTGCTGGGCCTCACTGTTCGGGGCCCGGGTGGTCGCCTACCGGGCCAGCCGCGGGTTCACCGCGGACCCGGCGATGGCGGTGGTGGTCCAACAGATGATCGCCTCCGAGCGCTCCGGTGTCGCCTTCACCGCCGACCCCACCACCGACGCCACCGACCGGGTGGTCGTGGAGGGTGCGTTCGGCCAGGGTGAGGTGGTGGTGTCCGGGTCGGTTGAGCCCGACACCTATGTGGTGTCCAAGGAGACCGGCGAGATCATCTCCCGCCGAATCGGTTTCAAGCAGTTCAAGATCGTCCGCGGCGCCGACGGCAGCGACCAGAATGTCGATCTCAGCCCGGCCGAGGCCGAGGCCCAGGTGCTCAACGACGACGAGGTGCGCACCATCGCCGATATCGCGGTGCGCAGCGAGCGGCACTCGGGCTGCCCGCAGGACACCGAATGGGCGATCGCCGGTGGCAAGACCTACATCGTGCAGACCCGCCCGATCACCACCCTGCACCGCGTCGGCAAGCCGGTGCCGGAGACCCATGAGGTGCTGCTGCAGGGCTTGCCCGCGGTGCCCGGCGAGGCCTCCGGTGTGGTCCGGGTACTCGCCGACGTCAAGGACGGCGCCCGGTTGCAGGACGGCGAGGTGCTGGTGGCGCAGATGACCAACCCCGACTGGCTGCCCACCATGCGCCGGGCGTCGGCGCTGGTGACCGACAGCGGCGGCATGACCTGTCACGCCGCCATCGTCGCCCGCGAACTCGGCGTACCCTGCATCGTCGGCGCCCGCACCGCCACCAAGGATCTCAAGGACGGGACCGTGGTCACCGTCGACGGCACCCACGGCCGCGTGCTGGCCGGCCGGGCCGTCGGTGGTGCGCAGACCGAGTCGGTCGTGACGGCGGTCGTGGCCGCCCCCGCCAGCGAGGTCACCGCCACCAAGATCTACGTCAACGTGGCGATGCCGGACAAGGCCGAGCAGGCCGCCGCTCTCGACGTCGACGGGGTGGGCCTGCTGCGCGCCGAGCTGATCCTCGAGGACGCCCTGAATAACCGGCATCCCCGCGACCTGATCGAGCACGGTGAGCAGGAGAGCCTGGTCGACTCGCTGGCCACCGCCGTCGGCCGGGTGGCCGCCGCGTTCGCCCCGCGCCCGGTGGTCTATCGGGCCTCGGACTTCCGCACCAACGAGTTCCGCAACCTCAAGGGCGGCGACAAGTACGAGCCCGAAGAGCACAACCCGATGATCGGCTATCGCGGCTGCTATCGGTATGTCAGTAACCCGGACCTGTTCGATCTGGAGTTGCGGGCGCTGGCCCGGGTTCGCGAGCAGAATCCCAACCTGCACTTGATGATCCCGTTCGTCCGGACCAAGTGGGAGCTGGAGAAGTGCCTCGAGTTGGTCGACGCCAGCCCACTGGGCCGTCAGCGCGGCCTGCACCGCTGGGTGATGGCCGAGGTGCCCTCGGTGGCGTACTGGCTGCCCGAGTACGTCGGCATGGGCATCGACGGGGTGTCGATCGGCAGCAACGACCTGACTCAGCTGACGCTGGGCGTCGACCGCGACTCCGACCTGTGCGCCGAACTGTACGACGAATCCGACGGCGCGGTGCTCGACGCTATCGGCCGGATCATCGGCACCGCCCGCAGGCTGGGCATCACCGCCTCGCTGTGTGGTCAGGCACCGTCGAGCCGGCCGGACTTCGCCGAACACCTTGTGCGGATGGGCATCACGTCGATCTCGGTCACGCCGGACGTCGCTCAGAAGACCCGGCGCAACGTGGCCGCTGCCGAGCGGCGGCTGCTGCTCGAGTCGGCGCGGGGCCGTGACGGCGATCGAGGATGACCGTGCGCTGACCGTCCCCGTCGTCGCCGCCGCGCCACTGGCCGACGTCCTGGGGCGGCTGGAGACCACCACCGGCGGGCTGACGAGCGCGGAGGCGGCCGCCCGGCTGGCCCGCGTGGGACCGAATTCGCTTCGCACCCATCGGGTCAGCGCCTGGGGGGTGCTACGCCGGCAGCTCAACAACGCGGTGCTGATCCTGCTGGCGGTGACCGCGGTGGTGTCGTTCTTCCTCGGCGACGCCACCCAGGCCGTCATCATCGGCATCATCCTGGTGGTCAGCATCGGCCTCGGATTCCTCAACGAGTACCGGGCCGAACGGGCCAGCGCCGCACTGCATTCGAGGGTGCGGCACACTGCCCTTGCCCGCCGCGACGGGCGCTACGTCAAACTCGACGTCAACGCGCTGGTTCCGGGCGACGTCATCCAACTGACCCTGGGTGAACTGGTTCCCGCCGACGTGCGGCTGATCACCGTGAACGGCCTGGAATGCAACGAGAGCATCCTGACCGGGGAGTCCACCGCCACCGAGAAATCGGCGGCTCCGGCGCGGAACGGCGTGGACCTCGCCGACGCCGACGACCTGGCGTTCATGGGGACCGTAGTCAGTGCCGGTGATGCCACCGCCGTCGTCTACGCCACCGGGCTCAGCGCGCAGTTCGGCAGGATCGCCGCGGGTTTGGGAGAGCGCCAACCCGAGACCGACTTCCAGGTCGGGTTGCGCCGCTTCTCCTATCTGCTGCTGCAGGTGGCGATGACGCTGACCGTGCTGATCCTGGTCACCAACCTGTTGCTGCGCCGCCCGGTGATCGACTCGGTGCTGTTCGCGCTGGCGATCGCGGTCGGCATCACCCCGCAACTGCTGCCCGCGGTGGTCAGCACCAGCCTCGCCACCGGATCACGGCGGTTGGCCAACCTCAAGGTTCTGGTCAAGCGGTTGGTGTGCATCGAGGACCTGGGCGACATCGACATCCTGATCACCGACAAGACGGGCACCCTGACCGAGGGCCGAATCACCCTCGTCGAGGCGATCGACCCGTCGGGTGCGCCCTCGGAATGGGTTCTGCGCACCGGGCTGTTGGCCACCGATGTCGATCCGCGCATCGGGGGAACCAGCGCCAACGAGATGGACGCCGCGCTGTGGGATTCCGATGCCGGGCGCCGGATGGTCACGGCGGGTGCGCGCCGGATCGGCGAACTGCCCTTCGACCACCAGCGGCGGGCGTGCTCGGCGCTCGTCGACGATGCGCACGGCCGGGTGCTCATCGTGAAGGGCGCCCCCGAACAGGTGATCGAGCACTGCGTCGAGGTGCCGCAGACCGCGGTTCTGGATCGGCTGTTCGCCGACGGCCGCCGGGTGGTGGCGGTGGCGAGCAGGCCCGCCCCGGAGTTGACCGCCATCGACCCCGCCGACGAGACCGGCCTGCGACTGGACGGCTTCCTGGTGTTCGCCGACCCGCCCAAGCAGGCCGCCCGGGCGTCGTTGGCGGAGCTGGCCGGCCTGGGTATCGAGGTGAAGGTCGCGACCGGCGACAACGCGGCGGTTGCCGAAAAGGTCTGCGCTGATTTGGGATTGGTCTCCCGCGGCATTGTGACCGGGGCGCAGCTCGACGGGCTGGGCGATGCGGGATTCGAGGCGGCGGCGCGCGAATCAACGGTGTTCGCCCGGATCTCGCCGGAACAGAAGGCGCGGCTGATCAGCGTGCTGCGCCGCACCGGACGCTCGGTGGGCTTCCTCGGCGATGGGGTCAACGACGCGCTGGCGCTGCACTCGGCCGATGTCGGCATCTCGGTGGACACCGCCACCGACGTGGCCAAGGACGCCGCCGACGTGGTGCTGCTGGAGAAGGACCTCGGGGTGCTCGCCACCGGCGTCGCCGAGGGTCGCCGGATCTTTGCCAACACCATCAAGTACGTGCTGATGGGCACGTCGAGCAACTTCGGCAACATGTTCTCCGCGGCGGCCGCCTCGGCGGTGCTGACCTTCCTGCCCATGCTGCCGAGCCAGATCCTGCTGAACAACCTGCTCTACGACACCTCGCAATTGGCCATCCCGACCGACCGGGTCGACGACGAGCAGTTGCACGCACCGTCGCATTGGAACATCGCGTTCATCCGCCGCTTCATGCTGACCTTCGGTCCGATCAGCTCGCTGTTCGACTTCCTGACGTTCGGGCTGATGCTCGGCGTGCTGCACGCCGGCCCGGTCGAGTTCCGCACCGGCTGGTTCGTCGAGTCGCTGGCCACCCAGACGCTGATCATCTTCGCGATCCGCACGCGGCGAATCCCGTTCCTGCGCAGCCGCCCGGGGGGCTGGCTGGTGCTGACCACCTGCACGGTCATCGTGATTGGGATTGCCCTGACCGTGTCACCGTTGGCGCACGCGCTGGGCTTCACGGCGCTGCCGTGGCAGTTCTTCGGGGCGCTGGCCCTGTTCGTGGTGGCCTACCTGGTGCTGGTGGAGATCACCAAGGTGGTGTTCTACGCCGAGCCGGTGCGGATGGTCCCCGCCGAGCGCAGCCGCGGGGTCGAGCACCGAATCCACCGGCGGGCAGCGCGATTCAGCCACGGCGGCCGATTGCCGCGGTAGGGCGTCCCAGCTCAGCCGCGCGGTGGTTGCAGCACCTTCATCGCCACCCGCATCGCCGGCGTGGGCACCTTGTCCCGCATCGCCAGGGCGGCGTTGGCGACCCGGGTGCGCGCCGGGGTACTGCGGCCGAACAGCCGGTTGAACGGACCGCCGGTGGGTTCGAGTTCGACGTGCAACGGCGGCGCCCCGTCGCCGGCGCCGAGGGCGGCCGAGATCACGATGCGCTGGATCTCACTGGTCATGCGTACGCCGGGCGAGGTCGTGCTGTGCCGATGTCGGTGTGAGGTCGAAGCCCATCGTGCGTCCCTTTCGACGCCTCAGGTGATACCTCCGGTACCGCTGCGTCGAACCCGGGCCAAACGGGTGCACACCACGCACATGGTGCAGCCCCGGCCGCCGAGGAGTCGGTGTGCTCGGGGGCCGGGGCTGTTGGGGTTATCGACCCGGGCCGCGCGGGCGTTACGCGTGGCGTTCGAAGTTTTTCTCCGCAGCGCAGCGGGTAGCCGTCCGACCAGTACACGGAGGTGAGACCATGCCGAAGACCACCAAGACCGGCAGCGCCAAGAAGAGCGAATTGCCCAGCACCTTGAAGAAGTCCGACGCCAAGGCGCAGCGCACATTCGCCAAGGCCCACGATTCGGCCGTCAAGGAGTACGGCGAGGGCGAGCGCGCCCACCGGGTTGCCTACGGCGCGCTGAAGCACAGCTACGAAAGGGTCGGGGACCATTGGGAGGCCAAGGACCACAAGGGTCCGTCGGACGCCCGGGCCCGCAGCGGTGGCCCCGACCCCAAGGGCCAGACCGCCGAGGGCGTCAACGCCAACGCCACCAAGAAACATCTGCTCGACGTGGCCCGCCGCCTCGACATCACCGGCCGATCGTCGATGAGCAAGGACGAGTTGGTGTCGGCGATCGAGAAGGCCAACCGGCGGGAGACCAGCCGCAACCGCTAGCGATTCGGCCGCGGGTTGGCCGATTGCAGTTCGGCGTCGGCGAAGAACTCAAGCAGATACTGACTCTCCTCGATGTCGCCGATGGTGCGGCGTGCCTTGCGGCGGGTGACCAGGATGCCGACCACGGCCACCGCCCACACGACATACTGGACGGACCAGGCCAGCCGGAACGACGAGAACGAGTAGCCGCCCGCCGCGCCGATGATCAGACCCATGGCCTGCATCACCAGCAGCGAGGCCAGGAAGCCGCCCATGTTGACCGCGCCCTGCGCGGTGCCCAGGGTGGAGCGCGGGTTGAAGGTGCGCGCGAAGTCGAAGCCGACCATCGAGCCCGGGCCGCCTACCGAGATCACGACGATGAGCAGCACCAGCAGCCAGTGCGGCGCCGGGTGCGGCAGCGCCAGCACCACCGTCCACATCACGGCGTTGCTGGCGATGATGCCCAGCACCAGCCACGACCGCCGGTGCGGGTGCCGGCCGGTGATGATGCCGATGAGCACCCCGGAGGCGATGGCCGCGACCACTGAGATGGTCAACAGCGTGCCTGCCGCGCTGCGCGGAATATTCTGCGCGGCAGTCAGATACGGGACACCCCACATCAGCGCGAATACGGTCACCGAGAACTGGGTGCCCATGTGGGTGAAGAACCCCAGCCGCGTGCCGGGCCGCAGCCACACCGTCTTGACGCTGCCGAGGGTCTCGCGCAGGCTCACCACCGGGTCGTGGGCGATCGTGCCCGGCGGTGTGTTGCGGACCAGGGCCGTGGTCAGCACCAGCGACAGCACACCCAGCGCGGCCACGGTGGTGTAGGCCGTCGTCCAACCGGACCCGATGAGCAGGCTCAGAAACGGGACCGCGGACAGCACCTGCCCGAGTTGACCCGAGATACCGGTCAACTGGGTCACCAGCGGAATCTGGCGGGGGGCGAACCAGTGCGGAACCAGCCGCAGCACTGAGATGAACGTGAACGCATCGCCGAGGCCCACCACCGCGCGCGCCCCGATCGCGGCGGGCAGCGACTCCGTGAACGCCAGCGCCAGCTGACCCAGGACCATCAGGGCGCCGCCGGACAGGATCATCAGCTTCGACCCGAAGCGATCCAGTAGCAGGCCGGCCGGGATCTGGGCGCTCGCGTAAACCACCACCTGCAGCACCACGAAGGTCGACAACACGCCCGGACTCGCCGAGAAGCGGCTCGCCGCGTCCAGGCCCGAGACGCCCAGCGTGGTCCGGTCCAGGACGGCCACGACGTAGGCCAACAGTCCGGTAGACCACACGATCCAGGCTCGCACTGCCCTCGTCCCCTCTCGGCGGTCTGTCGACCCGGCCCGAACCGCGGGCCCTGGTTACCCCGTGACAGCGCTGACACGACACACCCATCATCCCGCGGGGACGCAGATTCATTCCCGCGGCGGCCTACGCCTGGTCGGCTCAGACCCGGGCCGTGGTCGGGTCACCGCCGAATCGCTGTGCCAGCCACACCGGAATCACCGCCACGATGGTCAGCGTCGCCGCGACGACGTTGATGACCGGCGCCTGGTTGGGCCGGAACAGGTTGCCGAAGATCCAGATCGGCAGGGTCTGGACCGTCGGACCCGCCGTGAACGTGGTCACGACGATCTCGTCGAAGCTCAGCGCGAATGCCAGGATCGCGCCGGCCAGCAGGGCGCCACGCATCATCGGGAACGTCACGTACCGGAAGGTCTGCCAACTCGAGGCGCCCAGGTCGGCCGAGGCGTCCTCCAGGCTGGTGCCCAACCGGCGCAGCCGGGCCTGAATGTTGTTGAACACGATCACGATGCAGAAGGTGGTGTGCCCGACGATCACCGTCGCCAACCCCAGCGTGACGCCCAGCGCCGAGGTGAAGGTCGCGTTCAGGGCGATACCGGTGACGATGCCGGGCAACGTGATCGGGAGCACCACCAGGAAACTGATGGTCTGCCTGCCGAAGAACCGGTAGCGCTGGACCGCGAACGCCGCCATCGTGCCCAACGCCAGCGCCAGTGCCGTCGCACACAGACCCACGATCACCGAGTTGCCCAGGGACCGCCACATCCCGGCGCTGGCCCACGCGTCGGCCCACCACTTCCAGGTGAAGCCGGTGGGCGGAAAGGCGAACGTCTTGGAGGTGTTGAAGGCGTTGAGCACCACCAGAAGCAGCGGTGCGTAGAGAAAGACCAGCACCAGCGTCGTCCAGGCCCACACCAGCCGGCGCATCGACGTCGAGAGCATCAGACGTTCTCCAGTGCGCCGGTGCGCCGCATCGCCAACAGGTAGCCGATGATGGCGACCAGCGGAATCAACGACAGCGCGGCAGCCAGCGGCTGGTTGTTCGCCGTCACCAGTTGGCCGTAGATGATGTTGCCCAGCATCTGGGTCTTGCCGCCGACGATGGTGACCGCGATGTAATCACCCATCGACAGCGAGAACGTGAAGATCGAACCGGCGGCGACACCGGGGAACACCAACGGCGCCACCACCGTCCGCAATGTCGTCAGATCCGATGCGCCCAGGTCCGCGCTGGCGTCGATCAAAGCGTTCGGCACTCGCTCGAAGGCGGCGAAGACCGGAATCACCATGTAGGGCAACCACAGATAGGCCAGCGTCAGGACCGTCGCGGTGATGCCGTAGCCCGGTGTGTAGCCCGCCACCGACTTGAGCGGTCCTTCCGGGGACAGCATCATCCGCCAGGCGTAGGCCTTCACCAGATAGCTGGCCCACAGCGGCGTGGTGACCGCCACCACCAACCCCAGCCGCACCGGTGGCGAGGCGACCTTGGCCATGCAGAACCCCAGCGGCACCGCCAGCACCATGCAGATCACGGTGACCGCCAGCGCGATGCCCAGCGTGCGCAGCGTCGCGGTTCGGAACACCGCATCGGTCAGCACCCGCACGACGTTGTCGCCGGTGAACGTCCGCACCACCGCGCCGGTGAACGCCTCGGTGCCCCAGAACGCCGAAACCAGCAGTACCGCAAGGGAACCCAGGTACGCGACCACCAGCCAGGCCAGCGGTGGAACGAGCAGCAAGGCCAGGGCGAGCCGATGGGTGGATCGGCCCGCGACACTCACCCCTTGATCTGCTGCCACTTGTCGACCCACTCGCTGTAGGCCGTGCAGTTGTCACCGCTGCCGTCCACGCACTGCTTCTGCGGTGTGGTCCAGTAGCTGATCTGCTTCGCGTACTGCTCGTCGGTGGCGTGGTAGGCCGCGCAGAAGTTCTTGTCGGCGGTGAGGTCGCACGCCTTGGTCTGCGCGGGCGCCTCGCCGAAGTATTCGGCCACCTGGGCGTTGATCTGTGGGGAGACGATGTAGTCGAGCCACTTGTACATGCAGTTGGGGTGGGCCGCCTTCGACGAGACCATCCAGGTGTCCGACCAGCCGGTGGAACCCTCCTTGGGCAGAACGGTGGCGATCTTGACCTTGTCGTCGGTCTTGAGCATGTTCGCGATCACCTGCCAGCTGGTGCCGATCACCGAGGTGCCGGACTCGAAGGCCTGCACCGCCTTGGTGTAGTCCGACCAGTACTCGCCGATGTTGGCGTGCTGTTGCTTGAGCAGGTCGACCGAGGCGTTGAGCTGGTCCTCGGTCAGTGCATAGGGGTTCTTGATGCCGAGGTCGGGTTTGGTCTTGGACAGATACAGCGCGGCGTCGGCGATGTAGATCGGCGAGTCGTAGGCCGTCACCTTGCCCTTGTACTCCGGGGCGCCGGGAAACACCGCGCCCCACGAGTCGGGGTCGCCCTTGACCACGTCGGTGTTGTACATCAACAGGTTGGCGCCCCAGCCGTGCGGGATCCCGTACATCTGGCCGTCCACCGAGTTCCAGGACTTGTCCTTCAGGAACGGCGCGATGGTGGCGTAGTTCGGCACCAGCTTGGTGTTGACCGGTGCGACGTCGCCGGCGTAGATCAGCCGCAGGGTGGCATCCCCGGAGGCCGACACGCCGTCGTACTGCCCAGTGCGAATCAGCTGCACCATCTCATCGGAGGTGTTGCCGATCTTGACGTTGACCTTGCAGCTGGTCTGTTGCTCGAACGGATGCACCCAGTCGGTCTTCGGGTCGTTGGAGCCGTCCTCGGCGTAGCCGGCCCAGGCGACCAGGTTCAGCTGGCCCTCCCCGTTGCCGATCGCGGACAGCGGCTCGAGTTTCGGTGGCGCCGAGGCGGTTCCGCCGCCCGGGGTCGAGGGGCTCGAACAGGCGGCGACCAGCGCGGCGCACGCGGCCAGCGCGATGCCGAGGCGGCGGGTGGTGGATGTCATGGCGAACTCCTTTGTCGGGCCGGGCTATTCGTGCGGAGAGGGGGTTGGCGTGTCATGCAGGGCTCGGATCGCGTCATCGGGCCAGGCGAGCACCACAGGGGAGCCGTGCGCGACTGGAGTGGCGACGTCCGCGCTGAGCACCGTGGCGGTCAGGCGCAGGCCGGCCGCGGTATCGGCGGCGACGCGGGTTATCGGACCGGCATAGACCACCTCGGCGATGACGGCCTCGACGCTGCGCATGCCGGCGGGTACGGCCTGGCCCGGCTGCAGCAGCACGATGCGTTCGGGCCGGATGGCGAAGCTGCCCGCTCGGCCCACCAGGGTCTCGGCCGCCGCACCGTCGAACACGTTGGAGGTGCCGACGAAGTCGGCGACGAACCGGTTGGCCGGATTCTCGTAGACCTCTCGCGCGGCGCCGATCTGTTCGATCCGGCCGTTGTTGAACACCGCCAGCCGATCGCACAGCGTCAGCGCCTCATCCTGGTCGTGCGTGACGATCACGAACGTGATGCCGACCTCGCGCTGGATGGCTTTGAGTTCGACCTGCATCTGCTCACGTAGCTTGAGGTCCAGCGCGCCGAGCGGCTCGTCGAGCAGCAGAACCCTGGGTCGGCCGACCAGCGCGCGGGCCAGCGCCACCCGCTGCTGTTGTCCGCCGGACAGTTGCGCGGGTTTTCGGCCGGCGTGGCCGGACAATCGCACCATCTCCAGCGCCGCGGCGGTGCGGTCCCGGCGTTCGGCCTTGGCCACCCCCTTGACCCGAAGCCCGTACTCCACGTTCTGCGCGACGGTCATATGGGGAAACAGCGCGTAGTCCTGGAACACCGTGTTGGTGTCGCGGCGCGCGGGTGGCAGCGCGGTGACGTCCCGGCCGCCGAGGTGAACGGTGCCGGCGGTGGGCTGCTCGAAGCCGGCGATCATCCGCAACACCGTGGTCTTGCCCGAGCCGGACGGGCCCAGGATCGCGAACAGTTCACCGTCGCCGACGGTCAGGTCCGCGCCTGCCACGGCGACGACATCGTCGAAGACCTTTCGCACGCCCCGCAGCTCGATCTGGGGATCGTCGACCGCGGCTCCGGGGCCGTTGTCGACCGCGGACGCGACACTCCCCGAAGGCATGGGTGGATAGTACGGATCGCGTTGTCGTGTCGCAGCACCATGAGCCGTATCGTCGGTCGGTGGGGTATCCGGCCACCGATCCGGTATCACCGGGGTGCCCGCGCCGGCGGGCGTGCTGTGGGATTGCGCGGCCGGTGTCATCACCGCGGCCGATCTCAAGGCCGCCGCGGCGGGCCGGGCCATTCGCTACGTCTCCGATCGCAGGCCGGGCGCGGACTGGATGCTCGGCACGCCGATCCAGTTGCCGGAGCCGCGTGATCTCTACTCGGCGGGGCCGAAAATCGTCGCCGACTACCAGTACGGCAAGGCCGACAACGCCTCTGGCCGGGCGGCGAATCGGCCGGGATCGCCCACGCCGGGACGGGCTGGGAACTGCCCACCGCCGCCGCCGGCCCGGCGGGCGCACCGGTGTCCGCCACGATCGACGACGACTCGTCCTGTGACCAGTACAAACAGCTGCTAGCGCCGTGTTTGCGGGCCAGGGAGCCGGTGCTCGGCCACCAGCAGGTCGGCCTCTACGCGAACTCCAAGACCATCGATTGGGCGGTGCGGGGTTCACCCATCCGGCGGCGCGCCGCACCAGGTCGAGATCGACACGCGCGAGGCCGCCGGCGTCGGGGTGGATGTGAACGAGATCCCGCAGCCGCAATTCGGGCAGTGGGATTGACCGCGACCCGCAAACCTTACTGACTAGTAAGATTTGCCAGCAAACTCTTGCGCGCTATTTCGGTGAACATTTGTGGACTCGGGAACTGAGCAACCGCTTGGCCGGGCCCACGGCGACGCCGAGTCCGACAGCGAATTTTCAGGTTACGATTCGATAACAATCATGCTTTGATCTGCACAGTTGTGGCTACTCGACCGTAACCACCTGCACGCAGGACGTTTGTCGCGGGCATTCGGAGCGCTCATTGAGCGTCGTGTTACCCACGGCACTGTTACCCGCGCGTAGAACTCGTCAGTAACCGATATGGCCGAAAAATCGCACCCTCTTCTTATGAGACTCTTACTGCAGCCGAGTTTTCCGCCAGGCCCTTCCCCGTGAGGGACGCCCCGGATTGCACCGGCCCAGGACGGGTCCACCCGGCCCGTCCGTGATTCGACTCAGGAATCGCCGAATACCTCCGCCGGGGCAACGTAGGTCCGAGTGAAGCCGACAGACGACGCGATGAAGAAGTATCGAGGGAGTTAGACAAGGTGACGATCCACGAGCACGACAGGCTGTCCACGGGCGACGGGTCGGGACGGGGCTCGGAACGGGGTGATGCCCCGCAGAGCACCACCCACGCGCTGGTCGACCGTCTCAATGCTGGTGAACCGTATGCCGTTGCCTTCGGCGGGCAGGGCAGCGCGTGGCTGGAGACCCTCGAGGAGCTGGTGACCTCGGCCGGTATCGAATCGGAGCTGGCGACGCTGGCCGGTGAGGCCGAGCTGCTGCTCGAGCCGGTGGCCAAGGAACTGGTCGTGGTCCGTCCCATCGGCTTCGAGCCGCTGCGCTGGGTTCGCCTGCTGGCTGCCGAGGAGCCGGTGCCGTCGGCCAAACAGCTGACCTCGGCCGCGGTGTCGGTGCCCGGTGTGCTGCTCACCCAGATCGCCGCCATCCGCGCCCTGGCCCGCCAGGGCATGGATCTGACCGCCACCCCGCCGGTGGCCGTGGCCGGCCACTCCCAGGGTGTGCTGGCCGTCGAGGCCCTGCGGGCCGGTGGCGCCGAGGACGTCCAGCTGCTGGCCCTCGCCCAGCTGATCGGGGCCGCCGGCACCCTGGTGGCTCGCCGCCGCGGCATTTCGGTGCTCGGCGACCGCCCGCCCATGGTTTCGGTCACCAACGCTGAGCCCGAGCGCATCTACGAGCTGCTCCAGGAGTTCGCCAAGGACGTCCGCACCGTGCTGCCGCCGGTGCTGTCGATCCGCAACGGCCGCCGCTCGGTGGTCATCACCGGTACCCCCGAACAGCTGTCCCGATTCGAGCTGTACTGCGAGCAGATCGCCGAGGCCGAGGCCGCCGAGCGCAAGAGCAAGGTGCGCGGCGGTGCGGTGTTCAGCCCGGTGTTCGACCCGGTCGCGGTCGAGGTCGGGTTCCACACCCCCCGGCTGGCCGACGGCATCGACATCGTGGGGCGCTGGGCCGAGGCGGTCGGGCTGGACGTGGAACTGGCCCGGGCCATGACCGAGGCCATCCTGGTCAAGCAGGTGGACTGGGTCGACGAGGTGACCGCCCTGCACGACGCCGGCGCCCGCTGGATTCTCGATCTGGGCCCGGGCGACATCCTGACCCGCCTCACCGCGCCGGTCATCCGTGGCCTGGGCATCGGGATCGTGCCGGCCGCCACCCGCGGTGGTCAGCGCAACCTGTTCACCGTCGGGGCGGTGCCCGAGGTGGCCCGGCCGTGGTCGAGCTACGCGCCGTCGGTCGTCACCCTGCCCGACGGCTCGGTGAAGCTGTCGACGAAGTTCACCCGCCTCACCGGCCGGTCGCCGATCCTGCTGGCCGGCATGACCCCCACCACCGTCGACGCCAAGATCGTCGCCGCGGCGGCCAACGCCGGCCACTGGGCCGAGCTGGCCGGCGGCGGACAGGTCACCGAGGCGATCTTCGACAAGCGCATAGCCGAGCTGGAGAACCTGCTCGAGCCGGGCCGTGCCATCCAGTTCAACTCGCTGTTCCTGGACCCCTACCTGTGGAAGCTGCAGCTGGGCGGTAAGCGCCTGGTACAGAAGGCCCGGCAGTCGGGCGCGCCGATCGACGGTGTGGTGGTCAGCGCGGGGATCCCCGAACTCGAGGAAGCAGTCGCGCTGATCGACGAGCTCAACGGCATCGGCATCGCCCACGTCTGCTTCAAACCCGGCACCGTCGAGCAGATCCGGTCGGTCATCCGGATCGCCGCCGAGGTGCCCACCAAGCCGGTCATCGCCCACATCGAGGGCGGCCGCGCCGGTGGCCACCACTCCTGGGAGGACCTCGACGACCTGCTGCTGAGCACCTACTCGGAACTGCGGTCGCGATCGAATATCACGGTCTGCGTCGGTGGCGGCATCGGCACCCCTGAGCGGGCCGCCGAGTATCTGTCCGGCCGCTGGTCGGAGGCGTACGGCTACCCGCAGATGCCGGTTGACGGCATCCTGGTCGGCACGGCGGCGATGGCCTGCCTGGAGGCCACCACATCACCGGCCGTCAAGCAGTTACTCGTCGAGACCGCCGGCACCGACCAGTGGGTCGGGGCCGGAACGGCCCAGGGCGGCATGGCATCCGGGCGCAGCCAGCTCGGCGCCGACCGCCAAGCCGTACTTCGGTGACGTCGCGGAGATGACCTACCTGCAGTGGCTGCAGCGCTACGTCGAGCTGGCGATCGGCGACGGCGACAGCACCGCCGACACCAAGGCCGAGGGCTCACCGTGGCTGGACATCAGCTGGCGCGACCGGTTCGCCGCGATGCTGCAGCGCGCGGAGGCCCGGTTGAACCCGGCCGACGTCGGCCCGATCGAGACCCGGTTCGACGCCGAATCGGCCGACGGTGACCGGCTGCTGGAGAACCCCGATCAGGCGATCGCCGCGCTGCTGGCCGAATATCCCGACGCCGCGGCGGTCGTGCTGCACCCGGCCGATGTGCCGTTCTTCATCGAGCTGTGCAAGACGCTGGGCAAGCCGGTCAACTTCGTCCCGGTGATCGACAAGGATGTCCGCCGCTGGTGGCGCAGCGACTCGCTGTGGCAGGCCCACGACGCGCGCTACAGCGCCGATCAGGTCTGCGTCATCCCCGGCACGGCGGCGGTCGCCGGCATCACGCGGGTCGACGAGCCGGTGGGCGACCTGCTCGACCGCTTCGAGAAGGCTGCCGTCGACCAGGCGCTGGCCGCGGGCTCCGCTCCCACGCCGGTCGCCTCCCGGTTGCAGGTTCGTACCGATGCGACCGGCCCGCTGGCGATCGTGCTGGACTCTCCGGACGTGTTGTGGGCCGGTCGCACCGCCACCAACCCGGTGCACCGCATCGCCGCGCCGTCGGAGTGGCTGGTGCACGACAACCGTTCGGAGGGCAGGGGCGAAGCGAACCGGGAATTCGGCAGCGCGACAAATCATTCCACCGGCGCCCGCCTGGAAGTCACCGCTCCCGACCGGGTCGTGCTGAGCGTCCCGCTGTCGGGCACCTGGATCGACATCGCCTTCACGCTGCCGGCCACCGTCGTCGACGGCGGAGCGCCGGTGGTCCGCACCGAGGACGCGGCCGCCGCGATGCGTGCGGTGCTGGCCATCGCCGCCGGGGTCGACGGACCCGCCGCGCTGCCCCCCGTGACGGGCGGCTCCACCACCGTCACCGTGGAGTGGGACCCCGAGCGGGTCGCCGACCACACCGGTGTGACGGCCACGTTCGGATCACCGCTGGCCCCAACCCTTTCCATCGTTCCGGATGCCCTGGTCGGCCGCTGCTGGCCCGCGGTGTTCGCCGCGATCGGCGGCGCGGTCACCGACACCGGATTCCCGGTCGTCGAGGGCCTGCTCAGCCTGGTGCACCTTGACCACGCCGCGCAGCTGCTCAAGCCGCTGCCCAAGGACAAGACCCAATTGCGGGTAACCGCAACGGCTTCGGTCGCCACCGACACCGAGGTCGGCCGCGTCGTTCCGGTCACCGTGAACGTGACCGACGCGAACGGCATCATCCTGGCGGTCCTCGAGGAGCGATTCGCGATCCGCGGCCGCACCGGCTCGGTCGAACTGACCGACCCGGTTCGCGCCGGGGGAGCGGTGTCGGAGAACGCCACCGACACCCCGCGCCGGCGCCGCCGCGACGTCACCATCACCGCGCCGGTCGACATGCGGCCGTTCGCGGTGGTCTCCGGTGACCACAACCCGATCCACACCGATCAGGCTGCCGCCCTGCTGGCGGGCCTGGATTCGCCGATCGTGCACGGGATGTGGCTGTCGGCCGCGGCCCAGCACGTCGTCACCGCCACCGACGGCAGGCCGGTCCCACCCGCCAAGCTGCTCGGCTGGACCGCCCGCTTCCTGGGCATGGTCAAGCCGGGTGACGAGATCGACTTCCGGGTCGACCGGGTCGGAATCGATCTCGGCGCAGAGGTTTTGGAGGTCACCGCCAAGGCCCGGCGGGGCGGGAGCGAAGCGACTGGGGGGAGTGGCGCGAGCTCCGATCTGGTGATGAGCGCCACCGCCCGGCTGGCGGCGCCGAAGACCGTCTATGCCTTCCCCGGCCAGGGCATCCAGCACAAGGGCATGGGCATGGAGGTCCGTGCCCGCTCCAAAGCGGCCCGCAAGGTGTGGGACACCGCCGACAAGTTCACCCGCGAAACCCTCGGCTTCTCGGTGCTGCACGTGGTGCGGGACAACCCGACCAGCCTGATCGCCGGCGGCGTGCACTACCAGCACCCCGAGGGCGTGCTGTACCTGACGCAGTTCACCCAGGTGGCGATGGCCACCGTGGCGGCCGCCCAGGTCGCCGAGATGCGCGAGCAGGGCGCCTTCGTCGAGGGCGCCATCGCCTGCGGCCACTCCGTGGGCGAGTACACCGCCCTGGCGTGTGTGTCCGGGGTCTACGAGCTGGAGGCGCTGCTCGAGGTGGTGTTCCACCGCGGCAGCAAGATGCACGACATCGTTCCCCGTGACGAGATGGGCCGGTCCAACTACCGGTTGGCCGCGATCCGCCCGTCGCAGATCGACCTGCCCGACGCCGAGGTCACCGGCTTCGTCGCCGAGATCTCCGAGCGCACCGGGGAATTCCTGCAGATCGTGAACTTCAACCTGCGCGGCTCGCAGTACGCGATCGCCGGTACTGTGCGCGGCCTGGAGGCCCTCGAGGAGGAGGTGGAGCGGCGTCGCGAGATCTCCGGCGGCAAGCGCTCCTTCATCCTGGTGCCCGGTATCGACGTGCCGTTCCACTCCAGCGTGCTGCGCGTGGGTGTCGACGAGTTCCGCCGCTCGCTGGACCGCGTCATGCCCCGCGACGCCGACCCGAACCTGATCATCGGGCGCTACATCCCGAACCTGGTGCCCCGGCCGTTCACCCTGGACCGCGAATTCATTCAGGAGATCCGTGACCTGGTGCCCGCCGAACCGCTCGACGAGGTGCTCGCCGACTACGACACCTGGCGCAACGAGAAGCCGCACGAGTTGTGTCGCAAGGTCGTCATCGAACTGCTGGCCTGGCAGTTCGCCAGCCCGGTGCGCTGGATCGAAACCCAGGACCTGCTGTTCATCGAGGAGGCCGCGGGCGGCCTGGGCGTCGAGCGCTTCGTGGAGATCGGGGTGAAGTCCGCACCGACCGTCGCCGGCCTGGCGAGTAACACCCTGAAGCTGCCCGAATACGCCCACAGCACAGTGGAAGTGCTCAACGCCGAGCGGGACGCCGCGGTGCTGTTCGCGACCGACACCGATCCGGAGCCGGACGACGAGCCGGTCGCCGAGGCGCCCGCCGCCGAGGCAGCGCCCGCTGCGGCGGAGGCCGCACCGGCACCGGCTCCCGCCGCTGCCCCCACCGGTGGCCCGTCGCCCAATGTCGCGCCCGCCGGCGCTCCGCGCCCCGAGGACATCGTCTTCGACGCCGGCGATGCCACCCTGGCGTTGATCGCGTTGAGCGCCAAGATGCGCATCGACCAGATCGAGCCGCTGGACTCCATCGAGTCGATCACCGACGGGGCGTCCTCGCGGCGCAACCAGCTGCTGGTGGATCTCGGGTCCGAGCTGAACCTCGGCGCCATCGACGGCGCCGCCGAGGCCGACCTGAACTCGCTGAAGGGTCAGGTGTCCAAGCTCGCCCGGACCTACAAGCCGTTCGGTCCGGTGCTCTCCGACGCCATCAACGACCAGCTGCGTACCGTGCTCGGCCCGTCCGGCAAGCGGCCCGCCGCCATCGCCGAGCGGGTCAAGAAGACCTGGGAGTTGGGAGACGGCTGGGCCAAGCACGTCACCGCCGAGCTCGCGCTGGGCACCCGCGAGGGCGCCAGCGTGCGTGGCGGCAGCCTCGGTGGGCTGCACGAGGGTGCGCTTGCCGACGCCGCCGCCGTGGACAAGGCCATCGACGCGGCGGTCGCCTCGGTGGCGGCCCGCAAGGGCATCGCCGTCGCGCTCCCGTCGGCCGGCGGTGGCGGTGGCGGTGTGGTCGACTCGGCCGCCCTAGGCGAGTTCGCCGAGAAGGTGACCGGTCGCGACGGTGTGCTGGCCACGGCGGCCCGGATGGTGCTGGGCCAGCTCGGCCTGGACAATCCGGAGACCGCGCAGCCGGCGGCCACCGACGCCGAGCTGATCGACCTGGTGACCGCCGAGCTGGGCTCGGACTGGCCGCGACTGGTTGCCCCGTCCTTCGACGGGCGCAAGGCGGTGCTGCTCGACGACCGTTGGGCCAGTGCGCGCGAGGATCTGGTCAAGCTGTGGCTGGCCGACGAGGGTGACGTCGACGCCGACTGGGTGCGGCTCTCGGAGCGCTTCGAGGGCGCCGGCCACACCGTGGCCACCCAGGCCACCTGGTGGCAGGGCAAGGCCCTGGCGGCCGGTCGGACCATCCACGCCTCGCTGTTCGGGCGGATCGCCGCCGGTGCCGAAAACCCGGGAACCGGGCGCTATTCCGACGAGGTGGCCGTCGTCACCGGCGCGTCGAAGGGGTCGATCGCGGCATCGGTGGTCGGCCAGCTGCTCGACGGGGGCGCGACGGTGATCGCCACGACGTCTCGGCTCGACGACGACCGGCTGGACTTCTACAAGTCGCTTTACCGCGATCACGCCCGCTACGGCGCGGCGCTGTGGGTGGTCCCGGCCAACATGGCCTCCTACGCCGACATCGACGCGTTGGTGTCCTGGGTCGGCAGCGAACAGTCGGAAAGCCTTGGGCCGCAATCGATTCACATCAAGGACGCGCAGACGCCCACGCTGCTGTTCCCGTTCGCCGCACCGCGGGTGGCCGGTGACATGTCGGAGGCCGGCTCGCGCTCCGAGATGGAGATGAAGGTCCTGCTGTGGGCGGTCGAGCGACTGGTCGGCGGGCTGTCGTCGATCGGCGCCGAACGCGACATCGCCTCACGGCTGCATGTGGTGCTGCCCGGTTCGCCGAACCGCGGCATGTTCGGCGGCGACGGCGCCTACGGCGAATCCAAGTCCGCGCTCGACGCGGTGGTCAACCGCTGGAACGCCGAGGCCTCCTGGGCGCAGCGGGTCAGCTTCGCGCACGCGCTGATCGGTTGGACCAAGGGCACCGGCCTGATGGGCCACAACGACGCCATCGTCGGTGCTGTCGAAGAGGCCGGCGTGACCACCTACACGACGGCGGAGATGGCCGCGATGCTGCTCGACCTGTGCACGGTCGAGGCCAAGGTCGCCGCCGCGCACACCCCGCTGAAGGTGGACCTGACCGGCGGGCTCGGCGACATCGAGCTCGACATGGCCGAGCTGGCCGCCAAGGCCCGCGAGGAGATGACCAGTGAATCGGAGGCCGCCGGGGACGCGCCGGCCGCAGGCACCATCGCCGCGCTGCCGTCCCCGCCGCGCGGCCACCGGCCCGCTCCCGCGCCCGACTGGGCCGACCTCGACGTCGACCCGGCCGACCTGGTGGTCATCGTCGGTGGCGCCGAACTCGGTCCGTACGGCTCGTCGCGCACCCGCTTCGAGATGGAGGTCGACAACGAACTGTCCGCCGCCGGCGTGCTCGAACTGGCCTGGACCACCGGCCTGATCAAGTGGGAGGACGATCCCAAGCCGGGGTGGTACGACACCGCCAGCGGTGAGCTGGTCGACGAGGCGGACCTGGTCGAGCGGTATCACGACGTGGTCGTGGAGCGGTGCGGCATCCGGGAGTTCGTCGACGACGGCGCCATCGGGGCGGATCACGCCTCGCCGCTGCTGGTCAGTGTCTTCCTCGACAAGGACTTCACCTTCGTGGTGTCCTCGGAGGCCGAGGCCCGCGCGTTCGTGGAGGTCGATCCGGAACACACCGTCGCGCGTCCGGTTCCCGACTCGGCGGACTGGGAGGTGATCCGCAAGGCGGGCACCGAGATTCGCGTCCCCCGCAAGACCAAGCTGTCGCGGACGGTGGGTGCGCAGATCCCGACCGGCTTCGACCCGACGGTCTGGGGCATCACCCCGGACATGGCCGGCTCCATCGACCGGGTGGCGCTGTGGAACATCGTCGCCACCGTCGACGCGTTCCTGTCCTCGGGCTTCACCCCGGAGGAGTTGATGCGCTGGGTGCACCCGAGCCTGGTGGCCAGCACCCAGGGCACCGGCATGGGCGGCATGACGTCGATGCAGACGATGTACCACGGCAACCTGCTGGGGGTGGCCAAGCCGAACGACATCCTGCAGGAGGTCCTGCCCAACGTCGTTGCCGCACATGTGATCCAGTCCTACGTCGGCAGCTACGGCTCGATGATCCACCCGGTCGGTGCGTGCGCCACCGCGGCGGTGTCGGTCGAGGAGGGGATGGACAAGATCCGCCTCGGCAAGGCCGAGCTCGTGGTCGCCGGCGGGTTCGACGACCTGACGCTGGAGGCGGTCATCGGCTTCGGTGACATGGCGGCCACCGCCGACACCGAGATGATGCGCTCCAAGGGCATCAGTGACGCGAAGTTCTCCCGCGCCAACGACCGTCGACGCCTGGGCTTCCTGGAGGCCCAGGGCGGTGGCACCGTGCTGCTGGCTCGCGGCGACCTGGCGCTGAAGATGGGTCTGCCGGTGCTGGCCGTGGTCGGATACGCGCAGAGCTTCGCCGACGGTGTGCACACCTCGATCCCGGCGCCGGGCCTCGGTGCCCTGGGCGCCGGCCGCGGCGGGCGCGATTCGGTGCTGGCCCGCTCGCTGGCCAAGCTGGGCGTGGGACCCGACGACATCGCGGTGATCTCCAAGCACGACACCTCGACGCTGGCCAACGACCCCAACGAGACCGAGTTGCACGAGCGGCTGGCCGACTCGATGGGCCGCTCGGCCGGGGCCCCGCTGTTCATCGTGTCGCAGAAGAGCCTCACCGGCCACGCCAAGGGCGGGGCGGCGGTCTTCCAGATGATGGGGCTGTGCCAGATCCTGCGCGACGGCGTCATCCCGCCGAACCGCAGCCTGGACTGCGTCGACGACGAACTGGCCACCTCGGCGCACTTCGTCTGGCCGCGCGAGACCCTGCGGCTGGGCGGGAAGTTCCCGCTCAAGGCGGGCCTGGTGACCAGCCTCGGCTTCGGCCACGTGTCCGGTCTGATCGCCCTGGTGCATCCGCAGGCGTTCCTGGCCGCACTCGGTGCCGAGGAGCGGGACGACTACACGCGGCGGGCCCGGGAGCGGGTGCTGGCCGGACAGCGCAGGCTGGTCGCGGCCATCGCCGGCGGGCGGCCGATGTACGAAAAGCCCGCCGATCGCCGGTTCGACCACGACCTGCCGGAGAAGCGTCAGGAGGCGGCGATGCTGCTCGACCCGGCGTCGCGTCTTGGCGACGGTGATACCTACGTGCGCTAGGGTTCCGGCGTGGCGATAGTCGGCGTGGGCATCGATGTGGTCTCCATTCCCGATTTCGCCGAGCAGGTGGACCAGCCGGGAACGGTGTTCGCCGCGACGTTCACCCCCGGCGAGCGTCGCGACGCCGCCGACAAGAGCTCGGTGGCCGCCCGGCACCTGGCGGCGCGGTGGGCCGCCAAGGAGGCCGTGATCAAGGCCTGGTCGGGTTCCCGTTTCGCGCAGCGCCCGGTGCTGCCCGAGGGCATTCACCGCGACATCGAGGTGATCACCGACATGTGGGGCCGGCCCAAGGTCCGGCTGACCGGCGCCATCGCCGAGCATCTGGCCGACGTGCAGATCCACGTCTCGCTGACGCACGAGGGTGACACCGCCGCCGCGGTGGCCATCCTCGAGACGCCTTGACCCGGGCGAGCGGGCGTGTCTGCACCCGACATGCCGTCACATGCGGGCATTTCACGCACGCTCGCGCAGGATTGTGAGATGGACGATCTCGTCGCACGGGTGAAGGCGGTGCTGCCGTCGGTGCGCGCCGACCTCGAGGACCTGGTGCGCATCGAGTCGGTGTGGGCCGACCCGGACCGCCGCGACGAGGTGCGGCGCAGCGCGCGGGCGGTTGCCGACCTGCTGAGCGAGGCCGGGTTCGCCAGCGTCGAGATCGTCTCCGAAGGCGGCGCGCCCGCGGTCATCGCGCGTCATCCGGCACCGCCCGGCGCGCCGACGGTGCTGCTCTACGCCCATCACGATGTCCAACCCGAAGGTGATGCAGCCCAATGGGATTCGCCTCCGTTCGAGCCGACCGAACGTGACGGCCGGTTGTACGGCCGCGGCAGCGCCGACGACAAGGCCGGAATCGCCACGCACCTGGCGGCTTTCCGGGCGCACGGGGGCAGCCCGCCGGTCGGGGTGACGGTGTTCGTCGAAGGGGAGGAGGAGTCCGGCTCGCCCTCGCTCGGCGGGCTGCTGGCGGCGCACCGCGACAAGCTGGCCGCCGACGTCATCGTGATCGCCGACTCCGACAACTGGACGCCCGAGGTGCCGGCACTGACGGTGTCGCTGCGCGGTCTGGCCGACTGCGTGGTCGAGGTGCAGACCCTGGACCATGGGCTGCATTCCGGGCTGTGGGGCGGGGTGGTGCCCGACGCTCTGACGGTGCTGGTGCGGCTGCTGGCCGGTCTGCACGACGACGACGGCAACGTGGCGGTATCCGGCCTGCACGAATCCAGCGCCGCTGACGTCGACCGGGGACCGCAGTGGGTGCGCGCCGAGTCCGGCCTGCTCGACGGAGTTCGCGAAATCGGCTCGGGCACAGTCGCGCAACGCATGTGGGCCAAACCGGCCATCACGGTGATCGGCATCGACACCACTCCGGTGGCCAAGGCGTCGAACACCCTGATTCCGCGGGCGCGCGCCAAGGTGAGCATGCGCATCGCCCCGGGCGGTGATGCGCATGCTCACCTCGAGGCGCTGCGCCGCCACCTCGAAGGGCACGCCCCGTGGGGTGCGCATGTCACGGTCACTCCCGGCGACGTCGGCCAACCCTACGCGATCGACGCGACCGGGCCGGTGTACGCCGCGGCCCGCGAGGCGTTTCGCGAGGCCTGGGGAACCGACGTCGTCGACATGGGTATGGGCGGGTCCATCCCGTTCATCGCCGAGTTCGCGGCCGCCTTCCCGCAGGCGAAGATCCTCGTCACCGGCGTCGAGGACCCCGGCACCCAGGCCCACAGCGTCAACGAGAGCCTGCACCTGGGTGTTCTCCAGCGTGCCGCCGTCACCGAGGCGCTGCTGCTGGCGAAGCTGGGAGAGCCCGGATGACCGATCGGGTGGAGCTCACCTTCCGCAGCCTCGGGGCGGCGAACACGGTCACCGGCTCCAAACACCTCCTGGAAGCCCAGGGTAAGCGAATCCTGTTGGACTGCGGCCTGTTCCAGGGGCTGAAGAATCTGCGCGAGCTCAACTGGGCACCACTTGCGGTGGACCCCGCGAGCATCGATGCGGTCATCGTCAGCCACGCCCACCTCGACCACACCGGATACCTGCCCCGGCTGGTGCGTGACGGTTTCAGCGGACCCATCGTGTCCACGGACGGAACCGCCGCCGTCGCCGAGATCATCCTGCGCGACAGCGCCTACCTCCAGGAGCGTGACGCGGCGTTCCTGAACAAGCACAGGGCCAGCAAGCACCATCCGGCCCTGCCGCTGTACGACGGCGAGGACGCCCGGCGAGCACTGGAACTGTTCGACACCCGCCCGTTCGGTCAGGAGTTCACCCTGGCCGGCGACGGACCGGTGGTGACGTTTCGGCGCGCGGGCCACATCCTCGGGGCCGCCACCGTGGACCTGCTGTGGCACGGCCGGCGCATCGTGTTCACCGGCGACCTCGGCCGCTACGACGACCCGATCATGTTCGACCCCGAGCCCGTGCAGAGTGCCGACTATCTGGTGATGGAGTCCACCTACGGTGACCGGGTCCGCGAGCGCACCGACCCGGCGGGCACCCTTGCCGACGTAATCGCCGCGACGGTGGATCGCGGGGGCACCGTGGTGATACCGGCGTTCGCGGTGGGCCGGGCCCAGACGCTGCTCTACTACCTCTGGCAGCTGCGCTCGGCCGGAAGGCTGCCGGAGATCCCGGTCTACCTGGACAGCCCCATGGCGATCAACGCCAGCGAACTGTTGGGCACCCACCGGGCCGACCATCGGCTCTCGCCCGAGGTCTACGAGGGCATGTGCGCCATGGCCGCCTACACCCGGGAGGCCGACCAGTCCAAGAAGATCTCGGAGAGCCCCGAGCCGAAGATTGTGATCTCGGCCAGCGGCATGGCCACCGGTGGCCGAATTCTGCACCACCTCAAGGCATTCGTGCCGGATCCGCGCAACACGATCGTCATCACCGGCTACCAGGTGCCCGGAACCCGCGGGCGATCCATCGCCGCCGGTGAGCGTCACGTCAGGATCTACGGCGAATGGGTCCCGATCAACGCGCAGGTGGCCGACCTGCAGATGCTCTCCGCGCATGCCGACGCCGACGAACTCATCCGCTGGGCCGCCGGGTTCACGACCGCGCCGCGGCAGGTGTTCGTCGTCCACGGCGAGCCGCAGCCGGCCGACACCCTGCGTAGCCGACTGGGCCGTGAGTTCGGTTGGCAGGCAACCGTTCCCCGGCCGGGGCAAGTCTTCGGTCTCTAGGTCTCCGTGGCCGCCAGGGCCGCGTCCACCGCGGCCGCCGTCTCCCTGCCGGACTGGATGGCGCCGTCGACCCACCCCGACCACACCCCGGCGAAATCGGCACCAGCCAGATGGATTGCACCCCAGTTGTTTTCGACGCCGGCGAGGTCGGGTGCCTGTCCCGGTCGCAGGGCCAGCCAGGTGCCCTTGGAGAACGGGTCGCCGATCCAGTCGTGGCCGTAGACCTCCTCGACGGTGGCGCCCATTTCGAGGCGGTCGAGGCCGGCCTGCACCAGATCGACCCGGTCGACGGCCAGGTCGGGTGCCAGGCCGAACGACGCCATGATGGACCGCTTGCCATCCCGCTCGTTGACCTCTCCGATCACCGTGCACTCGACGATTCCCGGCCAGCCCATCGCGAAGACGTACTTCAGTCCGGCCAGTCTGGACCAGACTTTGATGCACCGGCCGGTGTGGCCCTGACGCACCAGCCGGGCCAGGGGGGCCGGCAGTCCCGGGCTGAACGTGATGTCACCCAGGGTGTTCAGCGGGGCGGCCAGCACCACCCTGCGGGCCGAGTAGGTCTTGCCGGCGGCGGTGATGACGTCGACCCGGTCGCCGCTGTCGGTCACCACGGTGACCGGCTCGCCCAGCCGGATGTGATCGCTGATCTCGTCGGCGACGCGCTGGGCCAGGCCGCCGCTGCCGATGTCGACACGCGCCAGGGAGGCGAAGAAGGAATAGGCGGGATCGTTGTCGAAACCCGCGATCTCGCGCAGGTACACCAGAGCCGAGAACTCCTCGGGCAGCGCTCCGGTGAGCGTATAGGACTGGGCCCGCAGCAGGTCGGCGATCGCCGGCGGGGCATCGAGATTGTCGAGATACTCGCTGAACGGGATGTCGAGTTCAGCGGTGTTGACCTGGTCGAAGCCCTTGGCGAAGACCACCGGTGCGACGTCGGCCTTGAGCCGGTCTAGGACCGTCTCCAACTCGGCCATGTCGACGAGCGAGTCGGGTTCCTCTCCCTCGCCGTGGCGTCCGTCCAGGTACCACCGGTTGGCGCCGTCCTTGTCCGCTTCGACGAACCGCGCCCCGTAGCGGTTCACCTCGGCGGCCATGAAGTGATGTCGCTGTGGGTCGAACCATTCCGCGCCGAGGTCGATCACGACGTCGGTGCCGGGGAAGGTGGAGGTGTAGGTGCGTCCGCCGGCCCGGTCCCGAGCCTCCAGGACCAGAACTTTGCGGCCCGCCTCGATCAGGTCGCGGGCCGCGACCAAGCCGGCGAAGCCGGCTCCGATCACGATCGCGTCATGCAGTTCGGCTTCGCTCATGTCGGGCATTGTGGCACGCTGACTGAATGTTCAGACACCACTTCGCCGAGTTGGGGGATGACGCCCGGGGCTTCCCGCGGTGAGCAGCGAGAAAGGCCTTCCGGACCGGGCGCGCGCGGTGATCGTGGGCGGCGGTGTCACCGGATGCAGCATCGCCTACCACCTGGCGCACCTGGGCTGGACCGACATCGTGCTGCTGGAGCAGCATGAACTCACCGCGGGCACCACCTGGCACGCCGCCGGGCTGATCACCTCCGCGGGCATGACCGACGAGACCGCGCTGTTCCTGAGCCGCTACTCACGCGACCTGTACGCACGCCTTGAACAGGAGACCGGCCACTCCACCGGGTTCAACCCGGTCGGACACGTCAGCCTGGCCACCAATCCGCAACGGCTCGATGCGCTGCGCCGCTCGTCGGCGTGGATGCACGGATTCGGCGTTCACGAGCACGAGATCAGCGCCCGTGAACTGCAGGACATGTGGCCGCTGCTGGACACCTCCGATGTGCTGGCCGGCTTCTACGTGCCCGACGAGGGCCGCGCCGACCCGGTCGGCGTGGCCACCTCGATGGCCAAGGGCGCCAAAGCACTCGGCGCGCGCGTGGTCCAGGGCGTCACCGTCACCGGCGTCGAGACCGAACGCGGCCGGGTGACGGCGGTCAACACCGACCAGGGCCGAATCGAAACCGAGGTCGTCGTCAACGCCGCGGGCATGTGGGCCCGCCAACTCGGCGAGCGCGACGGCGTGTGCATTCCGCTGCAGGCCGCCGAGCACTACTACCTGATCACCGACACCGTCCCCGGCATGGCGCACGACCTTGCGGTGATCGAGGACCCGGACCGCTACGGCTACTACCGGCCGGAGGGCGACGGGATGCTGGTCGGACTGTTCGAGCCGGTCGGCGCGCCCTGGTCGCTGGACGGGGTGCCGAACGATTTCGCGTTCGGCACCCTGCCGCCGGACTGGGACCGCCTCGGCCCCTACCTCGATGCCGCACTCGCGCGGATCCCGTCGCTGTCCGAGGTCGGGGTCCGGCTGTTCTTCTGCGGCCCGGAGTCCTTCACCCCGGACATCCGACCCATGCTCGGGCCCGCACCGGAACTCGACGGGTACTACGTCGCCGCGGGGATGAACTCATTGGGCATCCTCACCGGGGGCGGCGTCGGCACCGTGATGGCGCACTGGATCGTCGACGGCGTACCGCCCGTCGACGTCACCGGCTACGCGATCGACCGCGCGGCCACCCACGAGACCTCCCGGCGTTTCCGCGCCGACCGCACCGTCGAGCAACTCGGTGTGCTGTTCGGCGACGCGGT
Organism: Mycobacterium sp.; assembly: GCA_020438865.1. GTDB lineage: Bacteria > Actinomycetota > Actinomycetes > Mycobacteriales > Mycobacteriaceae > Mycobacterium. Next base: position 26,848 of record JAGQTU010000006.1, on the reverse strand, counting down.
CTGGCCCACCTGGAAGCCGGGCTCGGCGCGCGACGTGCGCCACTCGGTGCTGCACGACCGACTGGTGGCGGCCGGCGGGCACTTCAACACCTCGGTGGGCTGGGAGTTCGCCGAGTGGTACGACACCGACGGCGAGCACCCGGCGACCACGCTCGACTTCGCCCGGCAGGCCTCGTTCGACATCGTCGGCCGCGAGCACCGGGCGGTGCGCGAAGACGTCGGCGTCCTGGACATGAGCCTGATGGCCAAGTTTCTGGTGCAGGGGCCCGATGCGGCGCGGGTACTCGAGCGGCTCTCGGTCAGCGTCGTCGACCGCGAGATCGGGCGGCTGGTCTACACGCAATGGCTCAACCCCGCGGGCGGCATCGCCACCGACCTGACGGTCACCAAGCTGGGGGAGGAGAAGTTCCTGGTCGTCACCAGCGATCTCATCCACCGTCGCGTCGAGCCCATGATCCGCCGCGAGACCCGCTCCGGCGAGGTCGTCGTCGTCACCGAGATCACCTCGGGCACAACGCTTCTCTCGGTTCAGGGGCCGAAATCGCGGACCCTGCTGTCCCGGCTCGCCGATGCCGACCTGTCCAATGCCGCGTTCCCGTATCTGTCGGCGAAGCAGATCCACGTCGGCTACGCACCGGTGCTCGCGGTGCGGGTGACCTACCTCGGCGAGCTCGGCTGGGAGCTGCACATCCCCGCCGAGTATGCCGCTGGTGTCTTCGACGAACTGACCATGGCCGGAGCCGATCTTGGGCTGCGGCCCGTCGGGCTGGCGGCGATGTCGAGCCTGCGCCTGGAGAAGGGTTACCGGGACATCGGTGTGGACATCGACAACACCGACAACCCCATCGAGGCCGGCCTCGGATTCACCATCGCATGGGACAAACCGGGCGGCTTCATCGGCCGCGATGCTCTGCTGGAGTTCAAGGCGCAGGGACCGCCGCGCAACCGGGTGGTCAACCTCCTGGTCGAAGACCCCGCGGCCGACCTGTTCGGCAACGAGCCCGTGCTGGTCGACGGGAAGTGGGTCGGGTATGTGCGGGCGGCCGCATACGGCTACACGCTGGGCGGCCCGGTGGGGCTGGCGCAGGTGTCCCACGAGGGTGGGGTGACCGCCGACTGGTTGGCCGCGCAGTCCCTCACCGTGCACACCCCTGCCGGCGATCTGCCCGCCCGACTGCAGCTACAGCCGTTCTACGACCCGGCCCGAAGCCGCATCCTGGACGTCGACAACTAGATCTCCGGGTGGCGGCGCACCGCATGGCGCTCCAGGAACTCCACTACCGCATCGGCGAACGCGGCGTTGCGATCACCGGCCACCATGTGCCCGGCACCGGCGACGTCAGCGAATTCGACGCACGGGAAGCGGCGGAGAAAGTCTGGGCGCGCTCGCCGGTGACGAGATCGCTCATCTGTCCCCGTACCAGAAGCAGCGGGACGCCGCTGTCGGTGATCGTCGCCACGGCTGTATTCAGACGCTCGACGTCGACGATCTCGATTGGCCTCACCTGCTTCACCGGAACGATTGGGCCTGAAGACCTGTGATCGCCGCGATGACCTCGAAGTCCGCATCGCGGTGAACGATCCCGGCGCCGTGGCGTATCGACAACGCGGCAATCAGACAGTCATTGATGCTTCGGATCGTCTGCCCGGCGCGGCGGGCCGCACGGTAGATGGCAGCAGCACTGCGGAAGTCGACCGCATCATCGATTCTCAGCGACGGCAGCCCGTTGACCAGCTGTTCGAGTTTCGCGTGCTTGCCCTCGTCGACTGCGCCCGACAAGATCTCAATCGCCACCGGCTCACACATGACGACCCGATCCGCTTCGTTCGACAGCAGTCGGCGCACCTCGATCGCGGCGGCCGACCCGGTCGCGCGAAGGTATTCGATCCAGGCGGACGTATCGATCAGGATCATCAGAACTCGCCGGGCCGCTCTCGGCGGATGCCGTCAAGGTCGGCGTCCCAACCGATGCCTTCGAGACTCAGGAGAAAATCGCGGCTCAACGGGCCGCCAACCAGGCGCCGTAGGGCCAGGTCGACGGCCTGTTTCTTGGTGGCAACCCCGTACCTTCGCATCACTTCGGCGACCAGTTCGTCGTCGATGTCGATGTTGGTCCGCGACATACACCAAGCATACACATCGCATACACATGTCGACGCCCCGATTGACCGCCGAGCACGCACAACCCACCTGGCCCTACCCTCGACTGCGTGGCGAAGGTTGCCAGCGGCGGTCGCCGCAGCCCGTTGTTCGTCGGTGGCGTACTCCTGATCGCGCTGGCCGCAGCGTTGATCATGGCCTACGAAGTCATCGGCTCCCATGTCGGTGCGGACGGATTGCTGCACGAGCCCTTCGTGTTGATCCCGCTTGCCTGGCTGTCCGGTCTGGCCGGCACAGCCCTGGTTGCCATCGCTGTCTGGCGGAGCCGCCGAGGTGGCGCAGATCGGCGGAAGGTCTGAACCCGCTTACCCTGCGCTGAATAGCTCAGACGTCGATATCGCGGCGCAGCTTGGCGACGTGGCCGGTGGCCTTGACGTTGTACTGGGCCACCTCGATCTTGCCCTTCTCGTCGACGACGAACGTCGAACGGATGACGCCCTGCACGGTCTTGCCGTACATCTTCTTCTCCCCGAACGCGCCCCACTCGGTGAGCACCGAGCGGTCCACGTCGGACAGCAGCGGGAAGGTGAGCCCGTCCCGGTCCCGGAACTTGGCGAGCTTCTCCGGCTTGTCGGGGGAGATGCCCACCACTTCGACGCCGGCGCCGTTCAACTCGGCCAGGCTGTCCCGGAAGTCGCAGGCCTGCTTGGAGCAGCCGGGGGTCATGGCGGCCGGATAGAAGTAGACGATCACCTTGCGGCCCTTGAAGTCGGACAGTTTCACCGTCTTGCCGTCCGCGTCAGGCAGGCTGAACGCGGGAGCCTTGTCGCCCACTTCCAGCCGAGCTGTTTCGGTCACCAGCTGATCCTTTCTCGACCCTTACTCCACCGATGCGCCGGGTTAGCGGCGGCTGATCTAGGGTAGTTCGGCAGGGCTGCAGTTTGGAGGGTGGAAGTGGCGGATCGGGATCCCGAGCTCATCAAGGCCGATATCGACCAGGCGCGCGACCGGTTGGCGTTGACCGTCGATTCGTTGGCCGAGCGGGCCAATCCGCAACGGATCGCCGACGACATCAAGGGCGCGCTCGTGCGCTTCGTCAAGAAACCCGCGGTAGCCGCCGCGCTGGCCGGCGTCACCCTGGTGACCGTGGTGGTTGTGGTGCGCCGCGTGCGCAACGGCTAGGAAAGCGCCGCGCCGCGCTGCCCGGGGTCAGCGCCGGCGGAACCAGTCGCCGAACGAACGCGGCGGGTTGGCCTGGCGGCCGAGCCGGTTGCAGTTCAGCACCTGTACCGGCGCCGCCGACATGGAGCGTTGCGCAGCAATCTCGCCACTGTGCAGGCGCGGGTGCGGCGAGCCCGTGGGGGCCTCGTCCTCCGTACCCATCGGCTAACACCTCACTCCGCGATGTTGTGGCTGGCTGCATGCAATTGATTAGACCCTACAGCTAACGGGACTATAACACCCAATACGCCAAACGCGCAGCCCAGAAGCCTAATGTTGGGCACCGCACGGCACGCCGTTAATAATTGACACCTGTTGCTGCAGGTCAGCTAAGTGGCCGGAGTGAAATACCCGTGCATCTACAGCGACGACACTCGGCTACGGGGGTGGCGGCGGGCGGCCGGCGTGTTGGCAACGTCACGATCTTTGCCTGCTGTGACGGCAAACGTCTCCCGGTTGCGGGAACCTCGACCCGCGTTGCGCGTCCCGCCGGGCGGCCCGGCGGAACGGGGTGGCAGTTTCGGCGCCGTGTGATACTCGTCATAGGACCATCGGGTCATCCAGGGCGGAGAGGGGCAGCAGCGCATGACGACCAAGGACAAGTACACCGAGGTGCCCGACCCGTACGCGTGGGAGGTGCCCAGCGTCGGCGACGCCCGCTTCACCTGGGAGTACGACGAGCCGCGGGCGCGACTGCTGTCGCTGTACCAGAAGGGTAAGGACAAGCAGTGGGACGCCCAGTCGCGCATCGACTGGTCTCTGGACGTCGACCCGACGAACCCGGTCGGGGTACCCGACCAGTTCCATCCGCTGTTCGGCAGCCCGATCTGGGAGGCTGCGGACGAGAAACGACGAGCCGAGTTCCGCCACCACAACGCGGCCTGGAACTTCTCCCAGTTCCTGCACGGTGAGCAGGGTGCGATGGTGTGCGCGGCCAAGATCGTCGAGGTCGTGCCGGACATGGACGCCAAGTTCTACGCGGCCACCCAGACCATGGACGAGGCGCGGCACGTCGAGGCGTTCTCGCGGTTCCTGCAGGAGAAGGTCGGCCTGGTCTACCCGATCAACCCGAACCTGACCTCGCTGTTGCAGGACACCTTGAACGACTCGCGGTGGGACATGCCGTATCTCGGCATGCAGGTTCTCATCGAGGGGCTCGCCCTGGCCGCCTTCGGCGTCCAGCGCGATCTGGCCCCCGAGGGGTCACTGGCCAAGCAACTGCTGGCCTACGTCATGCAGGATGAGGCCCGCCACGTCGCCTTCGGCCGGATCTCGCTGAAGGACTACTACGCCAACCTGACCGACGCCGAGCGGGACGAGCGCGAGGAGTTCGTCGTGGCGGCCTGCTACCTGATGCGCGACCGGTTCCGCGGCGAGGAGGTCTTCGAGACGCTCGGCCTGCCCGTCGAGGAGTGCGCCGCCTACGTGGACCACTCGCCGCTGATGATCCAGTTCCGCTCCCACCTGTTCAGTCGCATCGTGCCGATCGTCAAGGACATCGGGTTGTGGGGGCCCAAGGTGCAGAAGGCGTTCGTCGACATGGGCGTCCACGAGATGGCGGATTCCAACATCGACGCGCTGATGAAGGCCGATGAGGATCAGGCCGAGTCGCTGGACAAGGCGCACGCCGAGATGGCCGCCCGGGCCCTCGAGGTGGACCAGGCGATTGCAGCCGGCGCGAACTGAGCCGCAAGGCCAAAGAAGGCATAACTCACTAGATCTCCATCCCGGTCGCTACATTCACTGAATCTGTCGCGACTGAAGCGGGGTGCCGAGATGACGGAAGTATCGCCGAACGCACACGCCGACGAGATCTGCGAGGACTGCGGTTACGAACCCGAACTGAAACGAACACTCGGTTCGTTCCAGATCTTCGCGGTGTCTTTCGCGTTCATCTCGGTGGCGGTCGGCATCTTCGGTACCTACGACAATGTGTTGCAGAACTCCGGTCCGGTCGGAATCTGGCTCTGGCCGGTCGTGGCGGTCGGCCAGACGTTGATCGCACTCGTAATCGCGCAGTTCGCCGCACGTATCCCCCTCAGCGGCTCGTCCTACCAGTGGGCGTCGCGGCTGGCCAATCCGAAGGTGGGCTGGTTCTTCGGTTGGCTCAGTTTCTGCTACCTGGTCATCGGGGTGGTGGCCGTCGACAACGCACTGGCGAAGACCGCACTCATGCCATTGCTGGGCATTGCGGACAACCAGACGACCGCGCGGGTCATCACGGTGGTGATGATGATCCTGCAGGCAGTTCTCGTCATCGCGTCGACGCGCCTGGTGGGTCTGGTGACCTCCGCGGCGGTGGGGCTCGAACTGATCATCGTCGTGGTGCTGACCGTCGCCCTGTTCATCGCCGTGGCGGTCACCGGACAGGGCTCGGCGGCCAACCTCACATCTCGTGGCGTCACCGATGGGGCGCCCGACTACTTCTCTTTCGGCGGTGGCCTGATGGCGGCGATGATCATGGGTATCGCGACACTGGTCGGTTTCGACGCGGCGGCCAACATGGCCGAGGAGGCTAAGGACCCGTTCCGCAGCGTGCCACGCGCCATCGTGGGATCGGTTGTCGCCGCAGGCTTTCTGGGGATGGTGTTCGCGATTGCGCTCACCATCGCCATCAAGGACATTCCGGCGGCCACAGCCACCGACTCACCCGTCGCACTGATCCTGCGCGATCAACTGGGTGTCGTGATGGAGCGCTCGCTACTCGTCGCGATCGTGATCGCCTTCTTCGGCGCCGGGACGGTAACCCTGGCCACCTGTGCCCGAATGGTTTTCGCGATGGCGCGCGACGATCGCTTCCCGGCCGCCCGGCTGATGCAACGCGTCAGCCCGCGCACCCACACTCCCATACCCGCGACCGTTCTGATCGTCGCACTCGGTATCGCCTTGATTGCGGCGGTACCCGGCGACGCGCTGCTGGAGCTGCTGACGGTGAGCGGGCTGATCGGCGCGACCCTCTACGGCGCGATCATCGTGCTCTATCTGGTGGTGCGAAAGCACTTGGGGCGCCAAGAGGATGCGTTCGACATCGGCCGATTCGAGATGCCCGTCGCCATCGGAGCGCTGATCTGGTCGGCGATTGTGATAGCCATCCTCGTCTCCCCCCCGGAAGCACACACGGCGGTCCTCATCGCGCTCGGCATCCTGGTTGCCGGCGGCGCGTATTTCGCGTACCTGTTCGTGATCAATCGCGAAGTGCTGGAAACCGAGCCGGGAGACGCGGATGTCTTCAAACACTGACACGCTCACGGGCCAGATCGTCCGGCGCGGGGACGCGGGCTACGAGTCGGCCAGACTCGGCTGGAATCAGTTGCACTCCAGTCATCCCGTGGCGGTCGTGTTCTGTGCCGAGACGCAGGACGTGGTCAACGCCCTGGCGTGGGCGCGACGCAACGACATCCCGGTCCGCGTCCGCAGCGGGCGGCACTGTCTCGAGGGGTGGTCGGCGGTGGACGGCGGGCTCGTCATCGACGTCAGCGCAATGAAGTCAGCCCGGATCGATCCCGATTCGCGCACCGCCGTCGTGGGAGCCGGACTCAACCAACTGGAGGCTGTGACCGCTCTGGGTCGTGCCGGTTTTGCGGCACCCACCGGGAACGAGGGCACGGTCGGGCTGGTCGGGGCGACACTCGGTGGTGGCTTCGGGCTGCTCACCCGCAGGTTCGGAATGGCATCGGACAATCTCGTCGCGGCGGAGGTGGTGGTCGCCCCGGGCGGCGGTGGGGCGGCGGTGATCCGGGCCGACGAGCAGACGAACCCCGATCTGCTGTGGGCGCTGCGCGGCGCGGGCAACGGCAACTTCGGCATCGTCACGTCGCTGACCTATGCGATTCACCCGCTGCGGCAAGCCATCCATGTCACCGCGACCTGGCCAGGGTTGACGGACCTCGCGAAGGTGTTCACGGCCTGGCAGCGCTGTGCACCGCAGCTGGACAACCGGCTCACGAGTCAGCTCGAGATCTACCGCGACAAGGTGCTGTTGTTCGGGCTGCTGGCCGGCGGATCGCAGGAGGAGGCTCTGCAGATCCTGGCGCCGATGCTGGCGGTAGGTGAGCCGGAGGTCGTCACCATCGACGCCGACTGGGCCGACATCTTCGCGGGCCTCCAGATACCGACGCCGCAGGAGTCGGCGAACTGGAAGTTTCTGTCTCAGTTCGTTTCCGAGCCGTTCCCGCCCGACGCGATCCAACTTGTCGGCGAGTTCATGGCGAAGGCACCGACCCCGGAGTGCAACTACTTCACCAATGCATTCGGCGGAGCCGTCGCGGACAGCGAGCCCGACGGCGGCTCGGCGTTCGCCCACCGCACTGCGCTGTTCTATGCCGAGCCCGGCGCCGCCTGGGGCACCCGGGGCGGGGCGCCCGCCTCAGCCGACCCACTGACAAGGACGTGTCAGGCCTGGATCGCAGAGTTCGGTGAAGCGTTGAGCCGCTACGTGGACGGCGCCTACGTCAACGTTCCCAATGCCGGCATGGCGGACTGGGAAGGCGCCTATTGGGGGCCGAACGTCGACCGGTTGCGGATGGTCAAGGCGGCCTACGACCCCGATAACGTGTTCACCTTCGAACAGGGACTGACCCTGCCGGACTGAGGAATCGGCTTGAGCAAGAGCCACACCACCGTCGCCGACGCCAGCAGCAGTGCAGAGCCGACCCCGGCGGCGGCCACCAGCCCATCTGTGAAGGCACCGCGGGCCGCGGTCAACAGCTGGTTCGCCTGATCGGCCGGCAGCGTTGCCGCCGCTTGGTTGGCGCCCCCGAGCGTCTGTTTTGCCTGCGCGGCCATGTCGGCGTGCATGCCGGGCGGGACCTCCAACCCGCGATACACGCAGGCAACGACGGAGCCCAACGTTGCGATGCCCAGGGCCATACCGAGTTCGTAGGCCGTCTCCGAGATCGCGGCAGCGGCCCCGGCTCGTTCGGGCGCGACGCCGGCCAGGATGAGGTCGTTGGCCACGGTGTAAGCCAGGCCGAGGCCCGCGCCGATGGCGAAGAGCGCGAAACCGATGTGCGGATATGCCGTGGACGGACTAACCAGCGTCAGCGACGCCAGCCCCGCACCGATGAGTGCCAGCCCGCTCGCCAGGACCCCGCGGCGCGACCAGAAGCGCACGGCCACACCGGCCAGCAGGCCGAACACCATTGCCGCCACGGCGGCGGGCAACTCGGCGAGACCCGCCTGCACCGGGGAGTAGCTGCCGACGAGCTGAAAGAACTGGGACAAAAAGAACACTACGCCCGAAAGGCCCAGTACCGCAAGCAGATTCGCGATGACGACACCCGAGAACGCCCTGTCTGCGAAGATCCGTACGTCGATCAGGGGCGTCGTGAGCCGCAACTGCCGGCGGGCGAACACCACCAACGCCGCCACCCCGCCCACCCCGGCGATCGCCATCTCGACGTGGAGCCCGCCCGCCGCACCTTCCTTGATCGCATACACCAACCCGAGGGTGCCGGCCAGGGACAGGCCGACGCTGGGCAGGTCCCACGGTCCGGGGGCCGGATTGCGTATCTCGGGCACCACGACGATGCCGACCAGGAGCATGACAGCGACCGGGACGTTGACGAGGAAGACCGAACCCCACCAGAAGTGGTCCACCAGGAGCCCGCTGATCACGGGTCCCAGCGCCGATCCGGCTGAGAAGACCGCGGCCCAGATGCCGATGGCCACGGTGCGCTCGCGCGGCCGCGGAAACAGGCCGCGGATCAGCGCGAGGGTCGACGGCGCCAGGGTTGCACCGGCGACACCCAGCAGGGCGCGGGCACCGATGAGCAGTCCGACGGTGGGCGCGTACGCCGTCGCCACCGACGTGGCGGCGAACGCGCCGCCGCCGATCAGCAGTAGCCTTCGATGGCCGATGCGATCACCGAGGCTGCCCATGGTCACCAGAAGCCCGGCCAGGACGAACGAGTAGACGTCACCGACCCACAGCATGTCGGTCGCGCCGGCCCCCAGGTCGGCGATGATGAACGGGGTGGCCAGCGACACCACCGTGCCGTCCACACCGATGAGCAGCACCCCCAGGGTCAGCACACCGAGTGCCGGCAAGCGGCGGATCGTCACTTGCAGAAGACGTCGACGTAGGCGGTGGTGAACTCGTTGCGTTGCGGGCCGCCGTGATGCTGATGACGGTCCTGGCGCACGCTGATGACGGCGCACTGCTCCAGCCCGGTGGTGCCGCCGCTCCGGTTGACCACGACCCGCATGCCCTGGTCCCGCAGCTGGCCGATCGTGTCGCTTGCCGAGGTCGTGCCGCCTGAGGAGTTGTACGGCTCGCCTGCGTGGGCAGCGCCGGCGAACCCGACTGCGAGAGCGGTGAGTACCGGGGCGGCCAGGCCGGCGAGAGCGATCTTCTTGGTGGCGGTGGCGTTCATGGCGGTGGTCCTTGTGCTTCGCTGGTCGGTCCGGTCAAACCGGCTGATCACGAAGTTATGGCGCCCACGCCGATTGCCTCATCGGGCGAAAGATGTGTTTGTCGTCGGCGGCTGTGGTGCAAATGATGTAGGCGGCTCACGGGCCGGGTCGGAGACCGTTCTCGTGTGCCCAGGCAGCCGCCGCTGTGCGGGACGAGACCCCGAGCTTGACGAAGATGTTGGCCAGGTGCCGGCCGACGGTCTTGTCGCTGATGAACAGCTGCTTGGCGACCTCGCGGTTGGACGCACCGGCCGCGATGCAGGCGAGTACCTCTGCTTCCCGCCTGGTCAGCCCGCCGGGTGGCGCGTCGGCCGTCGCACCACCGCACCGGGCGCCGAGTTGCTGGTAGATCGACTCGGCGTTGGCGGTGTCGGCCGCGGCGCTGGCCGTGTCTCCGGTCGCCCGGTGGGCCTGCGCCATCCACTGATACACCTGGGCCAGCTCATGACGCCGTTGGGTGTTGCGGTAGCGCCGCAACGCGTCCTGCAGCACCGGGAGCGCCTCGGGCGCACGGTCCTGTCTGACCAGAACCATCCCGCGGGCATGCCGAGCCCAAGCCCGGAAGCCCGGCGAGTCGAACCTCTCGGCGCCGTCCTCAAGCTCGGTGCAGTACCGGTCCGCCTCGTCGACGCGGTCGCCGGCAAGCGCGATTTCGACCGCGGCGGGCAGCAGCCGGATGCGGCCGACGGCGTCGTCCTCGGCGTCCATCCGCATCCGTAGGTCGTTCCAGGCCCCCTCGTTCTCACCGACCTGGCACCGCAACAGCGCCTCACCGGGTTGTGGGTCCCATCCGAGCGCTCGTGCCCTGGCGAAGGCCGCGCGGGCCCCGTCGACGTCGCCCCGTCGACGCCGAAGGTCACCGAGTTCGTAGTGTCCCTCCCCGGCGGTCGGGGCATGGAAGTCCTCGATCGAGGCGAGTGCCGTTACCAGGTGCTTTTCCAACTCCTGGTAATCATCTGTGGCGCTGAGCAATTGATACTTGTGGATCTCACACGTCGTTCCGTACCAGGAGGCTGAGACATCCGGACCCTGGCACCACTTCTCCATCGCGTCGGTCCATGTCTTCATGCGGTTTAGATCACCGAGCCGGAAGCATTCGTGGATGACGGCGCAGTAGATATCGCCGGCCCAGTCCACCGGAACCTGATCCGCCAACACCGGCATCATCGCCTCGTCCAGGTCCGCGAAGGCCTCGTCGGTCCGGGCGAACGGGATCTTCGCCAGACCACTGGCCGTGAGCCCCAACGCGGTCAACCCGGGCGAATTCAGCTGATTCGTGAACTCCTGAAGCTCCTCGGCCCGCTGCGCCCCCGCGTCATAGCGGCGCTCGTAGATCGACAGCAGCGAGTCCACGTATAGCAGGTAGGCGAACGTCTGATCCTCCGGAAACTTCTCCAGCAGCCGGCGGGCGCGGTTGAGCCAGACCCGGGTGATCGTCAGTTCGCCGCCGTTGAACCACTGCAGCGCGACCTCGACCGCCTTCATCGCCGCGCACTGCTGGTCGCCGTCGGCAAGCAGTCGATTGAAGGCCTGCTCGCAGAGTTGAATCGACTCCCTTCCGTACCCCAGCCGCCACGCCGCCATGCCGTACGACGACAGGTCGTCAGTGTTCAGTTCGGCGGAGTTGTGCGCCCGTCCGAAGCCGTCGTACGCCGAGCGCCAGTCACCGCGGCGGTACGCGGCTCGCGCGGCAAGGACTTGGTCGTCTTCAGACATGTCAACGGGCTCACGGTATCCGACCGGGCGGCCGCGCATGGGTGATCTCGGCAGGCCCACCTGCTGACCGGCTAGGTGTTCATTCAGAACTCACGCACAAGAAGTGCGCGCTGAGCTCTTGCGTGAGTTCTGAATCAACGCGTGGCGTTCGGCCATCAACAGCACTTGCGGTCGGCGAGCTGGCTCGTCAGTGCCTGGTGTTCGGTGGGGTCGATGTCTTGCACCTGCGCCACGAACTTGTCGAGGTCGATCTTCTTGCCGCCCAGCCACGTTCCGAGCACCCTGACCTCGTCGACGATCCTGTCGACCGGAACCGCATAGATGTCCGCGGAAAGTTCGACCAGATCGGCGTACTTGCCCACCGCGAGCGAGCCGATCTCATGGTCACGCTTGAGCTGGTAGGCGCCGTTGATGGTGATCGCCCTGAGTGCCTGATCCAGGCTGACGGCCTGGTTCGCGCCGTGCACGGAGCCGCTGGTGGTCGTCCGCATCACCGTGTGCTGGACGTTCAGGATCTGATGGGGCGGGCAGACCGAGCCGTCGTTGTGGTAGCTCGGGGTCACGCCCGCCTCGAAGGCGTCGCGGATCCGTTGCCACTGCGCGCCGTAGCCGGATTCGAACATCACCCCGTCGAGCAGATCGCCCCAGTAGATGTACTGGAAGGGGCTCAGTGAGCAGGTGACCCCGAGTGCGGCCGCCCGTTCGAACTGATCCCGGCGCGCGGCCCCGAGATGTTCGACGCGCCAACGGTGATCGGAGCCCAGCAGGTTGAACTTCGCCAGGGCACGGGCGTAGGCGTCGAGCACGACGTCGAAGCCGACGTCGCCGTTGCAGTGGAAGGCGATCTGGTAGCCGGCGGGAACCAGTTCGTCGAGCACGGCGTCGAGTTGGGCGCGGGTGTAGTTCATCTGCGGCTCGCCGCGGGGGCCCAACTCGATCTGAGCGGTCCGGGTGGTCGGGTTGTCCAGGTATTCGAAGGACAGCGCGACGTTGCCGAGCCACGGCGAACCGTCGGCCCACAGCTTGATGCCCGTCTTGCGCACGAGTTCCGGATTGGGGAAGTCGACGTCGTCAGCCGCGTCGGACTCGATCGACATGTGGTAGACGTGCAGCCGCAGCGGGCAATCCGGCGCCGCCGCGAGCGCGGCGTAGGCCTGGTACTGGCGGGCGTTGTAGGTGTGCTCCGAGGTCGCCGTGATGCCGCACTGGGCCATCAGCTGGTAGAACAGCGCCCCGGAACGCAGCGGGTGCGGGATCGCCTTCGGCAGCACCGCGGCCACGATCTGCATCAGCGCACCCGATTCGAATGCGGTGCCGTCGCTGGTGCCGTCGGTCTCGCGGCCGAAACTGCCGCCCACCGGATCGGCCGGCGGCTTGCCGTCGGCCCATCCGAGCAGTTTGATGGTCGCGCTGTTGAAGTAGATGCCGTGCCCGGAGTTGTCGATGACCACCACCGGCCGGTCGGGAAAGAGCGGATCCAGCACCGTCTTGGTCGGCAGCGGGGCCTGCTGCAGTAGGCGGTCGACGCCGTTGAACACCAGCACCTGATCGGCCGGGTTCTCCTTGTCGGCCTGGGCGAAGATCTTCTTGACCGCGTCCCAGGAGGGCACCCCGACGTTCGGGGAGACCCAGTAGGCCGGCTTCTGGGTGGCCATCCCGGACAGCAGTGGATGGCTGTGGGGTTCGACGAATCCCGGCATCAGCACCGTGCTGCCCAGATCGGTCACCGGGACCCCCGGATGGGCGGCCCGCACCTCGGCGAGCGACCCGATCGCGGCGATCCGACCGGTGGCGGTGTCGACGGCCAGGGCGCGCGCCCGTGGAAGCGAGTCGTCCATCGTGATGATCGTGGACGCCTTGAGGATCAGATCGGTAGCCATGAGCGCGTTCTACCGGATTTTCGCGCCGGAGGAGGTCATCTCGCCATTACGGTCGGCCTGCGACGATCGGTGTGATTGGCGCGGCGCAGCGCGGATGTCACCGGTCGACCGAATAACGCCGGCTGGCTCGGCGGCGAGATCGCAAGCGGCGGAGGTCAGCTCGCGCCGGCCGCGATCGCCTGGTCCACCTCCAGCACCCGGGCCGCCATCTCCGCGTGCGACGTGTCCAGCGCTTCGGCCTGATCCTCGTCGGCCTTCATCAAGGCGTCGATATCGGAGCCGGCCATGTCCTGCACGCCCATGTCGGCGAACGCGTTCTGCACCTTCGGGCCCCACAGCCCGATGTCCTTGACGATGGGAACGATGCGGCTGAACAGGTGGGAACGGAACTGGATCATGAGCGGCGAGGTGTCCACCCATTCGGTGCAGGCCTGGACATCCATGCCGAGGGTCTCCCAGACCTCCTCGCCGCGGAACCGGTCGCGCATGAGGTAGCAGGCGGCGACGACGAACTCCTCGCGATCGGCCCGTTCGCCGTCGGTCAGGTTGGCGTAGTAGTCCTTCAGCGAGATTCGGCCGAAGGCGACGTGGCGGGCCTCGTCCTGCATGACGTAGGCCAGCAGTTGCTTGGCCAGCGAATCCGGTGCGGCCATGTCCCGTAGCGTGCCGAACGCGGCTAGCGCGAGGCCCTCGATGAGCACCTGCATGCCCAGGTAGGGCATGTCCCAGCGGGAGTCGCGCAGGGTGTCCTCGAGGAGCGCCGTCAGGTGCCGGTTGATCGGGTACGCCATCTCGACCTTCTCCTGCAGGAACCGTGCGAAGGCCTCGACGTGCCGCGCCTCGTCCATGGTCTGGGTGGCCGCGTAGAACTTGGCGTCGAGGTCGGGGACGACCTCGACGATCTTGGCCGCGCACACCATCGCGCCCTGCTCCCCGTGCAGGAACTGAGAGATCTGCCAGCCCTGGAAGTGTCGGCGCATCTCGGCACGCCGTGCTTCGTTGGCCGCGTCCCACATCGGGCTGCCGAACAGCGGATGAAACTGTTCGGGTAGGGCCACCGGGTTGTCCGGGTCGACGTCCTGGGCCCAGTCGATACGCGACTGGGCGTCCCACTGCTTGTCCTTGCCCTTCTGGTACAGCGAGAGCAGGCGTGCGCGTCCCTCGTCGTACTCCCAGGTGAACCGGGCTTCACCGGTGCTGGGTACCTCCCATGAGTAGGGGTCGGGGACCTCGGTGTACTTGTCCTTGGTGGTCATGCTTCGCCCTTCTCGCGTCGGGAACCAACGGGTCGGTCACACCGGAGCGTAAGTAGGGGAGCTCGGGGCGGGAATGAGTATTCGGATACTCCAATTCACCGCCGGATCGCGATTCCGAAGTCGATCGGCGTAGGCCGTTTGAAGCAAAAAACCCCTGGTGACAGGGGTTTTGCTGGTGCGCCGTCAGGGTTTCGAACCCCGGACCCGCTGATTAAGAGTCAGCTGCTCTACCAACTGAGCTAACGGCGCGAGAACCGCGTCACGACAATACAGGCACCGCGGCGCAAGGTGAAATCCCGAAGTGCCCGACAGGTCGCAATCCACTTCGATGAGATGCCCGCTGACCTGGGTGGTCGTCACTCAGGCATGGCTTCCCTTAGACTGTTGCCAATCTTTTCCAGCGTTCCCACAGGTTGCGAGGTGCAGGTCGGATGGTCGGCTCGGCGACTCGCGGGCGGTATGCCCGCCGGGTGGCGGTTCTGCTCACCCTGCCCGCCCTGCTGGTCGGTGTCAGCGCCTGCGGCGGCAACCAGGCGCCGCCCTCGGTCAAGGTGATCGCGGACAAGGGCACGCCCTATGGCGACCTGCTGGTTCCGGAACTCGCGGCATCGGTCAAGGACGGCGCGGTCGACGTCGCCGTCGACCAACCGGTCACCGTGCGGGCCTCCAGTGGTGTGCTCGGGTCGGTGTCGATGGTCGACGATGCGGGGACCGAGGTCGCCGGCCGGCTGAGCCCCGACGGCGTCACCTGGTCGACCGCCGACCAGCTGGATTACAACAGGCGCTACACCATCAGCGCCAAATCGCTCGGGCTCGGCGGTGTCACGACGGAGAAG
This sequence comes from Mycobacterium sp., assembly GCA_020438865.1. GTDB lineage: Bacteria > Actinomycetota > Actinomycetes > Mycobacteriales > Mycobacteriaceae > Mycobacterium. The sequence goes on along the minus strand of JAGQTU010000006.1, from coordinate 11,424 downwards.
TTGGAGTTTCAGACCCAGTCACCCGAGAACCTGACGATGCCCTATCTGCTGCCGGGCGACGGCGAGGTCGTCGGCGTCGGACAGCCCGTCGCGGTGCGCTTCGACGAGAACATCCCCAACCGGGTCGCCGCCGAGCGGGCGATCAAGGTGACCACCACGCCGCCGGTCGAGGGCGCGTTCTACTGGCTGAACAACCGCGAGGTGCGGTGGCGCCCGGCGAACTACTGGAAACCTGGCACGTCGGTGGCCGTGGAGGTCAACACCTACGGTGTGGACCTCGGCGACGGCCTGTTCGGCCAGGAGAACCTGCGATCGCACTTCACCATCGGCGATGAGGTGATCGCCACCGCCAACGACGACACCAAGGAATTGACCATCCGGCGCAACGGCGAGGTCATCAAGACCATGCCGATCTCGATGGGCAAGAACAGCACCCCCACGTCCAACGGCACCTACATCATCGGCGACCGGTTCTCGCACCTGATCATGGATTCGTCCACCTACGGTGTTCCGTCCAACTCGCCCAACGGTTATCGCACCGAGGTCGACTGGGCCACCCAGATGTCCTACAGCGGCATTTACGTCCACTCGGCACCGTGGTCGGTGGGTAGCCAGGGCTACTCCAACGTCAGCCATGGCTGCCTGAACGTCAGCCCGGGCAACGCGCAGTGGTTCTACAACAACACCAAGCGCGGCGACATCGTCGAGGTGCGCAACACCGTCGGCTCGACGCTTCCCGGCACCGAGGGCCTCGGCGACTGGAACATCCCGTGGGAGCAGTGGAAGGCCGGCAACGCCAACGCGTAGCCCCGCTGAACCCAATCTGACGCGCACGCCAATTTGGTGCTACCGTGGTCTCAAAGCACGTCCTCTAATTCGTGAAAGGAGTGGCATGAGAATTTTCCATCTGGGTTCGGCGGTGGCGGGAGTGGTCGTCGCCGGAATCTGCACCGGCACGGCCTGGGCCGGCGGACCCGAAGGCGGCGCCCCGGGCGACCTGTTCGAGGCGGTCGGCAGCGGGACGTTCGACGACACCCGGGACGGTCCGGGCGGCGCCAGCACCGAAGTGGGCTTCCGCGCGACGGGGGCTACCGCCGGCCAGGCGTCGGCGGCGGTGGTCGCGGCGTGTCAGGCCGCGGGGGGCGTGGACTGCACCAGCGACGAGGTGACCAACGACAACGTGTGCATCGTGTCGGTCTTCGACCCGGGCACCAACGTCGACGCCGGCGGCGCCGGACCGACCGTCGAGGCGGCACGTCAGGACGCGATCCAGCGCGCCGCGGCCAACAACACGCCGATGTCGCCCGCGGCCGCGGTCCTCATCTCGGCGTGCCCCTGACCCGTGACCGCGCTGCAACCCAGTCAAGAAGGTGAATGAGGCATGAAACATCAAGGCAAGTCAGCACTCTTGCTCGTCGGTGGTGTCCTGGCGGCGGTGATCTCGGCTCCCGCCGCGCAAGCGCGGCCAACCTGCCAGGAGTTCGACAACACCACGATCTGCGAGACCACGGGAAGCGTCTCGATCAAGGCCAAGCCCGGAACCACGGCGGCGCCGGCGGCATCACCGGCCATCCCATTCACGCCGGGGACGCCCAACAGTTCGGTGCTTGGCGCCCGCGGCGCACTCGCAGATTGAGACGGCGCGCGACAACGGCCCGACCGACGGACATGGCACGATGACCCTGCCGACGGGTAGGGGGTCTTCATGGATGTCAGTCGCGCCCGCAAACTCGGTGGGCTCGGCCTGTCGCTGCTGAGCGCGGTGTTCCTGGTCGTCATCTGGGAGGCGTTCGGCAATCTGTGGTGGCTGACCTTCGTCGCGTTCGTCCCGATGTACGTCGCGCAGTATCGGCTGCTGCCGAGGCGGTGGAGCGCGGTGCCGGTGGGGCTGGCCTTCGCCGCCTACTACCTGGCGCTGGCGGCCGTGGGTTCATCGGTGCTGCCGACCTGGGTGATCCTGGGCAGCGCCGCGGTGGCGGGGCTCGTCGGCCTTGGAATCGGAATGGTGTTGCGGCCCTTCGCCGAACGGACGAACTACCGCTGGTTCGTCGTGCAGTTCGGGTTGATCTGGGTGGCCGTCGACCTGCTCGTGCAGGACAACGAGCTCGTCGGCACCTACTCCTGGATCGCCTATCGCATCGGCGGCCTGCCGCAACTCGTGCAACCGGTCAGCGTGGTGAGCACGCCGGCGCTGAACCTGCTGCTGCACGTCGTCAACGCCGCGATCGCGTTGGCCGTGCTGGCCGCACTGGACCGGCGCTGGCCGCACCTCGCCGCCGTCCCGGTTCCTCGGCGGGTGCTGGCCTGGTCGCTCGGTGTACCCGCCGCCGTGTCCCTCGCCTGGGTGGCCTGGAGCCTGCTGATCTTCACCTCGGTGACGCACCGGATGGGCCCGGAGGTGCGGGTGGCCGCGGTGCAACCGGGGCTGGACAACGCGACACCGGGCACGTTGATCTCGGCCGGGGATCTGCACCCCGGCCGAGATGAGGAGCAGCGTCGCACCGCCCAGATCGCCGAACTCAGCGACATGACGCGGCAGGCGGCCGCACGCGGCGCCCGGATCGTCGTCTGGCCCGAGGAGACCTTGAACTACGACCCGCGGGTCACCGATACCGCGTGGATTCCCGCGCTGGTTCGCCAGACCGGGGTATACCTGGCGATGGGCTTCACCCCGAACGCCACCGACGGCTCGGCCCCGAACACCGCGTTGCTGTGGTCCCCGGACGGCAGCGTGGGATCGGTCTACTACAAGACCAAACGCGTTCTCGCCGAAGGGGAGTCGTTCACACCGGGAACGGTGTACCCGACCGTCGAGACTCCGTACGGCACGGTGGGGATCATCATCTGCTTCGACATCGACTTCCCCGACGGCCCGCCACGCCGGGTGGCCGCCAACGGCGCACGGATGATCCTCGCGCCGAGCATCGACTTCGAATCGGTGGCCGACGTCCGCAGCGCATCCACGGCCTATCGCGCCATCGAGAATCGGGTCGCGATGGTCAAGGCCGACGTGGCCTGGGACTCGGTGATCGTCGCACCGAACGGCCGGGTGATCACCAGCACCGCCGTACACGCCGAACGGGGCGGCGCCGCGCTGTTGGTGACCGACGTCCCGATGGGCCCGGGCGGCGCGCCGTTCACCCGGCTCGGGGGAGCACCGTTCCGCTGGTTGGAATGGATCGCGACGCTGGTGATGCTCGGAGCACTGATCGTGACCAAGGTTAGGCGAACCCGAGGAGGCGAAGGCACAACCTGATCCGGGACTGACGCGTGCAGCCCGGTGGCCACGAAAAAGTCAGGGAGCCCGAAGGCTCCCTGACGCCGGGTGGCTGACGGGACTCGAACCCGCGACAGCCAGGATCACAACCTGGTGCTCTACCAACTGAACTACAGCCACCATTGCCGCGCAGCGGCGTCGTCGATACTAGCCGGTTTCGGGCGCTGCGGCCGAATCGGTGGCGGCGACGTCGACGGCCACCGCCGCGATCTCGCCGGTAGAGGGCCCCGGCGGCGTGACGAAGGCGGTCCGCCGGTAGTACTTCAGCTCCTTGATCGACTCCTGGATGTCGGCCAGGGCGCGGTGGGCGAGGCCCTTCTCCGGCTGTCCGTAGTAGATGCGGGGATACCAGCGCCGGCACAGCTCCTTGATGGAACTGACGTCGATCATCCGGTAGTGCAGGTACTCGTCCAGAGTGGGCATGTCCCGAGCGATGAAACCGCGGTCGGTGGCGATGGAATTCCCGGCCAGCGGCGCGGTCTTGGCCTGCTTGACGTGGGTGCGGATGTAGTCCATGACCATCTCCTCGGCCGCCGCCACGTCCACGGTTGAGGCCCGCACCTCCTCGATGAGCCCGGACCGGCTGTGCATCTGCGCGACGACCTCGATCATGCCGTCCAGCGCCGCGTCGTCGGCGTGAATGACCACGTCGATGCCCTCGCCGAGCACGTTTAGTTCGGCATCGGTCACCAGGGCGGCGATCTCGATCAACCGGTCTGAGCGCAGGTCCAGGCCGGTCATCTCGCAGTCGATCCACACCAATTCATCCCGCACAGCGATCCACCCTAGGCGCACCCCGGTCTCCGGCGCCGTTCCACCCGTCGGCGCCGCGCACCGCCAAGTAGTGTCTTAGCGGCCAACTTGCACGTATTGACGGAGGATCACGCCATGACGAGCGAATCGACGGCGACTCCCGCCCAGCAGATCGCCGCCGGCTACACCACGACCGGGGCGGCGCTGGAACTCGGTTCGGTGGTGGTGGACGGCGTCGTCGATCCCGCGGCCCAGATCCGCATCCCGCTGGCGATGATGAACCGCCACGGCCTGGTCGCCGGCGCCACCGGCACCGGCAAGACCAAGACCCTGCAGGTGATCGCCGAGCAGCTCTCGGCCGCCGGGGTGCCGGTGGTGATGGCCGACGTCAAGGGCGACCTGTCGGGCCTGTCCAGGCCCGGTGAGGCCGGTGACCGCACCACCCAGCGCGCCCAGGACACCGGCGACGATTGGACGCCGACGCCGTTCCCGGTGGAATTCCTGTCCCTGGGCACCAAGGGCATCGGTGTGCCGGTGCGTGCGACGATCTCCTCATTCGGCCCGATCCTGCTGTCAAAGGTGTTGGGGCTCAACGCAACCCAAGAGTCGACCCTCGGCCTGATCTTCCATTGGGCCGACCAGCAGGGACTGCCGCTGCTGGATCTGAAGGATCTTCGCTCGGTGATCACCCATCTCACCAGTGATGAGGGCAAGGAGCAGCTCAAGACGATCGGCGGGGTGTCGGCGCAGACGGCCGGGGTGATCCTGCGTGCCCTGGTCAATCTCGAGGCCGAGGGCGGCGACACCTTCTTCGGCGAGCCGGAGATCGATCCCGCGGATCTGTTGCGGGTCGACGCGCAGGGCCGCGGTGTCATCTCGCTGCTGGAACTGGGTGACCAGGCAGCTCGCCCGGTGATGTTCTCCACCTTCCTGATGTGGGTGCTGGCCGACTTGTTCACCTATCTGCCGGAGATCGGCGACGTCGACAAGCCGAAGCTGGTGTTCTTCTTCGACGAGGCGCACCTGCTGTTCACCGACGCCTCCAAGGCGTTCCTGCAGCAGGTGGAACAGACCGTGAAGCTGATCCGGTCCAAGGGCGTCGGGGTGTTCTTCTGCACCCAGCTGCCGACCGATGTGCCCAACGAGGTGCTTTCCCAGTTGGGTGCGCGCATCCAGCACGCGTTGCGCGCCTTCACCCCGGATGATCAGAAGGCACTGTCGAAGACGGTGCGCACCTACCCGAAGACCCAGTTCTACGACCTGGCGAGCGACCTGACGTCGCTGGGCATCGGCGAGGCGATCGTCACCGTGCTCTCCGAACGCGGCGCGCCGACCCCGGTGGCCTGGACCCGGTTGCGCGCGCCCCGATCCCTGATGGACACCATCGGCCCGGACTACATCAAGGCCGTGGCACAGGCCAGCCCGCTGTTCCTGAAGTACGGACAAACCGTCGACCGGGAATCGGCCTACGAGATGCTGGCCGCCAAGCTGGCGCCGGCGCCGGAGGAGGCCGTCGATCTACCGCCGCTGTTGCCCGAGGGGATCGAGCTGCCGCCGATGCCCAAGCCGGTGGAGAAGGCCGAGCCGAGCATGCTCGAGCAGATGATGGACAACCCGGCGTTCAAGAGTGCGATGCGCTCGGCGGGCACGGTCATCGGGCGGGAGATCACCCGGAGCATCTTCGGGACGGGCCGCCGGAGGCGCTAGGCGCCGACATCGGGCACCGGAGGCGTTAGGCGCTAGTCCCCGCCCAGCTTCTTGTACACCGCGCCGACGATCGGTGTGACGATCGCGCGTGGCGCGTATCCGCTGGCCACCGACATCGCCTTGGACGTCAGACCCGGCACGACCCGCATCTTGTTGCGCTCCAAGCCATCCAGCGAGATGCGTGCGGTGTACTCGGTGTCGATCCACAGGAAGTCGGGGATCAACCGCTCGACCAGCGACTGCTCCGCCGGGTCGGGCAGCTCGGTGCGGACCGGTCCCGGTGCCAGCAGCGTGACGTGGACACCGGCATCCTTCAGCTCACCGCGCAGGGACTCGCTGAACGTATTGGCGAACGCCTTGGTCGCCGCATACGTCGCGTTGTTGGGGATCGGGGAGTTGCCCGCCGCCGAGCCCGAGATCAGGATCCCGCCGGCCCGGCGGGCGACCATCCCCGGCAACACCGCCAGCACCAGATCGTGGACGCCTAGCACGTTGAGCTGAACCTGCGCCTTCTCGGCCGCCGGGTCGAGCTTGGCCACCGGGCCGAATGTCGCGGTGCCCGCATTGGCGCACAGGATCGAGATCTCCCGGCCGGCCAGCTCGTCGGCCAGCTCGGTCCGTTCCGCCGGATCGGCGAGATCCATGCCACGCACCTCGACCGTCACGCCGTAGCGGCCGGTCAGCCGGGCGGCCAGCTCGTCGAGAACATCGGTGCGCCGTGCCGTGACGATCAGGTGGTGGCCGCGGGCGGCGAGTTCGGTGGCCAGCGCTTCGCCGATGCCCTGGGAGGCACCGGTGACGACGGCTCGGCTGTCCGGGGAGGGGGCGGGAACTGGCATGCGGCAATCGTAGGGGGGTCGGCTCGGCGGGCAGGAGCGGAGGGACTCGGGGAGATCGGCTCGGCGGGCAGAAGCGGAGCGAGCCGGGGAGATCGCTAGTCTGGCCGACATGAGCAGCCCCCGGCCGGGTTCGCCACCCGCCGGGCGGTCCAAGGTTGTGGCGTGGGCGTTGTGGGACTGCGGTTCCACCGGGCTGAACGCCATAGTCGTCACCTTCGTCTTCTCGGTCTACCTGACCGGCACCGTCGGCCAGGGCCTCTCGGGTGGGGCGTCACCGGCCAGCCAGTTGGGGCGGGCCCTGGCCATCGCGGGCGTGACCGTCGCCGTGCTCGCACCGCTCACCGGCGTCCTGGTGCAGGCCCCTCACCGGCGCCGGGTCGCGTTGACCGCGTTGACCGGCCTCGCCGTGCTGTCCACCGGTGCGACCAGCCTGATTCGGACTGAGCCCGGCTACCTGGTGGCCGGGCTGGCGCTGCTCGCGTTCACCGCGGCCTGCAGCGACCTGGCGAGCGTTCCGTACAACGCGATGCTGCGCCAGCTGTCCACCCCGGAGACCTCCGGACGGATCTCCGGGCTGGGCTGGGCGGCGGGTTACGTGGGCAGCGTCGTGCTGTTGATGCTGGTCTACATCGGGTTCATCGGCGGCAGCGGACCCACCCGCGGTCTGTTCGGCGTCGAGGTGGCGGACGGCCACAACGTGCGCGCGGCGATGTTGCTGACGGCCGCCTGGTTCGCCGTGTTCGCGCTGCCGCTGCTGCTCACGGCGCACACCTTCGCGCCTGCCGCCGAGCCCGACGCACCACCGGTCACGCTGCTCGGGGGCTACCGCCGGCTGTGGACGGATCTACGCACGGAATGGCGGCGCGATCGTAACCTGGTCTACTACCTACTGGTCAGTGCGGTCTTCCGGGACGGGCTGGCCGGCGTGTTCGCCTTCGGTGCGGTGCTGGGGGTCAGCGTCTACGGCGTCTCACAATCTGATGTGCTGATCTTCGGTGTCGTCGCGTCGACGGTGGCCGCCGTCGGTGCCGTCGTCGGCGGACATCTCGACGACCGGGTGGGCGGCAAGCCGGTGATCGTCGGGTCGCTGGCGTCGATGATCGTCGTCGGGATCACGCTGCTGTTGCTGTCGGGCCCGGTCGCGTTCTGGTTCTGCGGGCTGCTGCTGTGCCTGTTCGTCGGGCCCACCCAGTCGGCGGCCCGCACCCTGCTGCTGCAGATGGCCGGCCACGGCAAGGAGGGCGTTGCGTTCGGGCTCTACACCATGACCGGGCGCGCGGTGGCGTTCCTCGCGCCCTGGCTGTTCTTCCTGTTCGTCGATCTCTTCCACGCCGACCGCGCGGGCCTGATCGGGATCTGCGTGGTGCTGGCGGCCGGGCTGGCCGGCATGATCGCGGTGCGGGTTCCCGGGCGGGTTTAGTCGGCGCCGGTGCAGATAGTCAGCCCGCGCCCGGTGCGCTGGCGCACCTGCACCCCGTTCACCGACACGCTGCAGGTCACATCGCGTCCGACGTTGACGATCGCCACGCTGGCCGAGCTCTTCGCCGGCGCGCTCAGGGCGACCTCTTTGCTCCACGGCAGCATCACGTTGAACTCGGTCTGCATCACCCCGCCGGTGTCGACGTAGGTGATGTTGATGGCGCGGCCGTCGCCGGAGACGGTGTAGACGACGGTGTCGGTCCCGGTCGGGCTCGGCGTCGCACCCGGCACCAGGGGAGTGGTCGGCGCGGTGGTGGTGGGCGAGGGCATCGGGGTGGTCGTCCGGGTGGGGATGCGCGTGGTGGTGGTCGGGGTGGGCCGCGACGTGGTGATCGTCGGTTCCGGTGCCGACGGCAGGGGAGCCACGACCGTCGACTCCTTCGAGGAGCCCATGACGATCACCAGGGCGATCACCAGCCCCACCACCAGCAGCACCGCGATCGCGGCGGCGATCCACAGCCAACGCGGCGATTTGGGGGGTTGCGGCGGGGGCGGCGGCGGTTCGGTGGGCGGGTAGCCACCCCCGGGCTGCCAGTGCGGTGGCAGCTGCTGGGTGGGGTTGGTGACCGGCTGCCCGTAGCCCTGGCCCCCGTAGCCCTGGCCCCCGTAGTCCTGGCCCCTGTAGTCCTGGCCCCTGTAGCCCTGGCCCCTGTAGTCCTGGCCGTAGTAGGGCTGCTGGTAGTACTGGCCCGAGTAGGCCGGATCAACGTTCGGCGGATAACCGTAGCCCGCGACCTGCGTTGGATCGGACCACTCCGGTCGTCGAGGATCGTTCATACCCACCTCATGACCTGCAGGCTACCTGCGCCGCGGCACTTCGGGGTTGCTGGCCTGCTGCCGGGGTGTTTATCGGCCAGGGGTGGCGGTGAACAGCGTTACCGGATCATCGACGCCGCATGCGGGGCGGCCGGAGGGAAAGCGGGAGTGACGTGAGCGGGGAGGTGCGGGCGACGTACGGGGCTTCGCTGTCACCCGATGCGACGGCATTCGCCCATCTCGTCGACGACGGCGGTTACCCGCGGGCCGTCCAGCGCTTTCTTCGGGGCTGGCGCGCCAGTTCGTCCCGTGCTGTCGAACTCCCGGTCGACGGGCCGGTCACCCGCGTCATCCATTCCGCCGACGGGCATTGGCTGGCATGTGAGGTCGCCCCGGAAGGCGCGGAGCGCACGCAGATATGGGTCGTCACCACCAACCCCGACGATCGGCTGGCCCGCCGCATCGACGCCATGGACGCAGGCACCGCCGAGCTGATCGCATGGGACGGGACCCGGGTGGCGGCCATCCTGACCGGTGAAGACGGTGTGGGCCAGTCCGCCCTGATCGATCCGGTGGACGGCCACCTGGTGGCACTGGACCGGCGTTCCGGCGGCCGACTGGTCGACGCCTGGGCCGGTGCGGCGCTGATCCGCGTCGGGCCACGCGGGTACCGCGACCTGATCATGCTGCGCGGCCTCACCGAAATCGCGCTCCTGCCTTACGATCCCGGGGCCACGACCGACGCCGGGGTGATCCTAGACGACCACAGTCCACGCCGGCTGCGCTGCGGCCCGGACGGCACGGACTTCGCGCTGTACCACCCGGCGCACACCTACGGGCCGAATGCCGCCGAGGGCTACGTGCGCGCGCTGATCCGCAGCGACAACGGGGCGGCGCACGCAAGACTCCTCGAGGTCACCTCGACGCCGGACGGGGTGGCCTACCACGTCATCGCCGAGCGGCCCGGCTACGACCTCGATGAGTTCGCGGTGAGCGACGACCTCTCGACGGTAGCGTTGTTGTGGAACATCGACGGCTGCAGTGAATTACAGGTTCTCGAGTACGCCGACGGCTCGATGGTCGAGCCCATTCCGCTGCCGAATCTCGTCGCCGGTGAACTATCGATCAGCGCCGGCGGATCGATGGTGGCGATGACGGTCCAGGGCCCCGACATGCCGCGCACCGTCGAACTCGTCGACCCGCGGACGCGGGAGTGGGAGCGCATCGACAGCAGGCCCAGCCGTGGTCCGGTCACGTCGGTACCGAAGCTGGAGACGGTAACCGCCCGGGACGGTCTGGCCCTCACCGGGTGGCTGTACCGACCGCGCGGTGGCGTTGAGCCGTTGGGCGCCATGATATTTCTGCACGGCGGACCGGAGGGTCAGTCCAGGCCCGGTTACACCGAGTTGTTCCCGCACCTGCTCGAGATGGGCATCACGGTGTTCGCACCGAATGTGCGTGGCTCCGGCGGCTTCGGCCGCGCGTTCGCCCACGGCGACGAGAAAGAGCAGCGCTTCGCCGCCATCGACGACGTCGCGGACTGCGCGAAGTTTCTCTCCGATCGCGGCCTCGCCGAACCCCACCGAATCGCCTGTGCCGGATGGTCGTACGGCGGCTACCTGACGCTGGCGGCGCTGACCTTTCACCCGGCACTGTTCGCCGCCGGCGTCAGCATCTGCGGAATGAGCGATCTGAACACCTTCTACCGCAACACCGAAGCCTGGATCGCGGCGGCGGCGCATCCGAAGTACGGTCATCCGATCAGCGACCGCGATCTGCTCGACGCGCTGTCGCCGCTACAACGCGTGGATGCACTGACCGCACCGCTTCTGGTGGTGCACGGCGGCACCGACACCAACGTCCCGGTCTCCGAATCGGAGCAGATCGTCGAGGCACTGCGCGGCCTCGACCGCACCGTGCGCTACCTGCTGTTCGGCGATGACGGACACGAGATTTCAAAGCGGGAGAACCGCGAGACCCTGGCCGCTGAGGTGGCGAACTGGCTGGCCAGCGCCTTCACTGCGGTCCGAGCCTCCTAGCGGCCGTCCGCGCCATTCTCGAATGCAGATGTTTAGGAAACTTTCGGCCGGGTAAAACCCCCTCCGCCAACTAGTGGGGACGACAAGGGAGGCTCACGGTGCCAGGCCGCGGAATCATCGGCACGATCGTTGTCGTTTGGCTGTTGATCGGGGTGATCGCGACATGGCAGCGCGGTTACTTCTCCAACAGCGACGCCAACTGCGCGACCGCCGGGTCGATTGCATTGACAGTGGTGGCCGGACCCTTGAACTACGCGGGCGTCAACCCGAAGGTTCAGGGCTGCAACCTGCCGCAACCGAGTCAGTAGTGGGATGAAAATAGTTCAGCGAGTGGATGTTTGGAGGAAAGAATGATCGTTCTCGGAGCAATCCTGCTCATCCTGGGATTCGTGCTCAAGGTCCAGATCCTGTGGACCATCGGCATCATCCTGCTGGTGATCGGGGCCGTGCTGTGGCTGTTGGGCGCCGTTGGCCGTCCGGTCGGCGGCAGGCGCTACTGGTATTGACCGGTGCGTTGACGATCGCCGCCGGATGACAACGCGGCAATCGTCATCGCGCGCAGCACATCGCGTGA
>JAGQTU010000066.1 GCA_020438865.1 Mycobacterium sp. | reverse complement strand
GCTCGAACAACACCTCAAGACGCTGCTGCGGCGCGATCGACGTGGACGACGAGGACATGACCCCATCATCACAGCGGCCACCGACAAGTTTCGGCCCCGCAGGTCGACGGGCAGGATCAGTTCCAAGTCCGAGGAGCCGACCGGGGTCGCGGCCCAACCGGGTCGGAACTCGCCCTGGCCGCATTCGCCGCGCGGCAGCGCCGTCGGGAATCTGGGCACTGGGTTGCCGACGATGACGGCCAACAGGAGTCGTTGGTGCCGAACAACTTTCGGATCGCCGATCGACGTCAGCTACTGGCCGGACTGGCTGAAGCCCCAGTCCAACAGCGCCCGGCCCTGATCCCACAGGTCGTCGCTGCCGTACATCATGACCGCGACCAGCCTTGTGCCGCCGCGCTGGGCCATGGCCACATAGGTTTCTTTGGCCAGGTTGGTGTAGCCGGTCTTGCCGCCGATGAAGCCCGGATAGTCGGGCAGCAGGCGGTCGTGGCTGGCGATCTGCTTGACGCCGCCCCTGCCGTCCGGGAAAGCTGCGGCACTCTGGTGGATGATCTGGGTGAACAGCGGGTAGTTCAGCGCGGCCCGATAGATGACCGCCAGGTCATGGGGTGTGGTCACCGACTCCCAGCCAGGGCCGTCCAGCCCGGACGGCGACCCGGCCCGCGTGCTGCGGGCGCCGAGCTGGGCGGCCTTGAGATTCATCTTCTGCACTGCCACCCGGTAGCCGCCCACCATGTCGGCCAGTGCGTTGGCCGCGTCGTTGCCGGACACCATCAGCAGCGCGTCGAGCAGCTGCCGCGCGGTGTACACCGCGCCGGGGACCAGGCCGACGCACGAACATTCGACATCGGTGTTCGCCGCGGAGGCGCGCATCGCGGCGTCGGGGAGCACTTGGTCCAGGACCACCATCGCCAGCAGCGGCTTGATGGTGCTGGCCGGGGCGTGGGCGCCGTACGGGTCGCGGCCCCCCAGGATGCGGCCGCTACCCAGGTCGGCGACCAACCATACGGGCGCAGGGCCGTCCGGGGGAGCGACGGCAACGGCGCCCGGCAGCGGTTCGGCCCCGCCCGGGACCGCCGAGGACACCGCCGTCGTGGCGGCCACCGCGACGACCAACAGGGCACGGCGCAACCGGCCCGAGAGCACACGCATGTGCGCCGAGGCTATCCGGGCATTGACGCGGTACGGGTTCGGCGAGGTCTCCGATTGATCGCGGTGCCCCCTTACCCGGTGCGAGCGGTCCGGACGCAGTAGTCTTTTCCGAGACAACCGCCGGGGAGACATAGACCTGATCAGCAAGGGAGCGACAGTGAACATCACGCGAATGGCCGGAGTCCTCGCCGCCACCGCCGTCACGTTCGGCATCGGTGCCGTCAACGTCGCGCCGGCCTGGGCGACCGACAACATCAAGCCCTTCGGCGAGCCGGAGGGGCTGAACGGGCCGAACAGCCTGCCGTACATCACCTACACCGTGAAGAACCTGGCGCCCAGTTCGGACCCGGTGCCGCACAACGGCACCTTGTACGCGGCCAGGCTGGTCGTCGACGGGAACTATCCCCCGCAGATCGAGCGGTTCGGTGCCCGCACCGAATCCGGGCTCTTCTACCCAGCCATTGCGGGCTACTCGAACCTGGGCAAGCTCTACTTCGACGTCGTAGGTCCCATTCCGAACAGCGTCGTCTGGAACGACGGCATCCGCGACATCCTCGCCTGGATACCGGGTGACCCGGTGAGCGAATCGAACGCTGCGGAGCCCCCGGTCTTCCCCGAGGAGGGTTTCGGGGCCGCTCCTCCGGCGGCAGCACCCGCCGCGACGGCTCCCACGATGCCGGCCGAGAACGATGCGGCCATCGTGGCCACCCCGAACGACCTTGCCGGTCCGACGCCCGGTATCTCTGAGGCGGAGGCCGCGCTGCCCGGGTTCAACGCGGACGGTGGTGGCCGCGGCCACCGCTAGTCAGAGCGTCGCGACGCTCTCCGAGGGATTCTGCGCGAAACCCCAATCGAGCAGCATCGCGGCCTGATCCCAGTAGGTCGGGCCGCCCTCGCGGACCAGCCCATACATCATGGCGATGACCAGTCGGCGGCCACCGCGGTCGGCGGCGCCGACGAACGTCTTGCGGGCGGCGTCGGTGTACCCGGTCTTGCCGCCGATCGCCCCGGGATAGCGCACCAGCAGTTCGTCCTGGTTGACCAGCGGACGCTCACCGGTGTCGGTGGGAAACATCGCCGCCGGCTGCGCGGTGATCTCGGCGAACACCGGGTTGGCCATGGCGGCGCGGAAGATCGCGGCCAGGTCGTGCGGGGTGGTCCAGCCCGACCCGCCGGGGCCGTCGAGACCCGATGGTGTGGTGGCGTGTGTGTTGGTCGCGCCGACGGCCGCGGCCTTTGCGTTCATCTTGGCCACCGCCGTGTCGAAGCCGCCCAGCAGTTCGGCCAGCGTGTTGGCCGCGTCGTTGCCCGACACCAGCAGCACCGCGTCCAGTAACTGGCGGGCGGTGTAGGTGTGGCCGGCCTTGATACCCGCACAGTTGCACTCGGCGTGCGCGTCGGCCGGGCTGGCCACCACCGTGGCGTCCAGGGGCACCTCGTCGAGCGCGGTCAGCGCCAGCAGGGTCTTGATGGTGCTGGCCGGCGGGTGGGCGCCGTACATATCCCGGCCGGCGAGCACCTGGCCGGTGTCCATGTCGGCGACTATCCAGGCCTGCGCCGGACCGTCCGGAACGGAAACCGCGCCGACCGGTTCGATGATCGGATCGGCGAGCGCAGGGGCTGAAGTGTCGCCCACGGTGGCAGCGATGACCAGTGCGAAAGACGCCGCGAGAGCGGTGAATAGCCTCCCCATGGGGGATCAGCCTAACCCGGTCGGCGGGCGCCGCCGCATGCGGTGTTGAATCGCATCATGCTGAGCCTGGCGGAAATCTCGGACCGGCTGGAGATCCAGCAGCTGCTGGTGGACTACTCCACGGCGATCGACAATCACCGGTTCGACGACCTCGACCGTGTCTTCACCCCGGACGCCCACATCGACTACACCGAGCTCGGTGGAATCGCGGGCACCTACCCCGATGTCAAGGCGTGGCTGGCCGAGGTGCTGCCCAACTTCCCGACCTACTTCCACATGCTCGGCAACTTCGACATCCGCATCGACGGGGACACCGCGACGTCGCGCACCATCCTCTTCAACCCGATGAAGCTCAACGACGACGGCCAGATCATGTTCTGCGGGCTGTGGTACGACGATGAATTCGTCCGCACCCCCGACGGCTGGCGGATGACGCGGCGCGCCGAGACGAAGTGCATCCAGAAGGTGGTCTGAGCCGCGAGGCGACGACCTCGGTGGAGGCGGCTGCCGTCCGGGGCCTGCTCGACCGGATCGGACTCGACGCGATGGTGGACGTGCACACCCACTTCATGCCGAAGCAAGTGCTGGACAAGGTGTGGGCCTACTTCGACGGCATCGGGCCGCGGGCCGGCCGGCCCTGGCCGATCGCCTACCGGCTCGACGAGGCCGAGCGCGTCGAACGGCTGCGCGGGTTCGGCGTCACCGCCTTCACCTCGCTGGTCTACCCGCACAAACCCGATATGGCCGAGTGGCTGAACTCGTGGGCCACTCAGTTCGCCGCGGAGGTCCCGGACTGCCTGCACACCGCGACGTTCTACCCGGAGCCCACCGCCCCGGCGTATGTCCGGCGCGTGATCGACGCCGGGGCCCGGGTCTTCAAGGCCCACATCCAGGTCGGCGACTACTCACCGACCCATCCGCTGCTGGAACCGGTGTGGGCGCTGCTCGAGGAGACCGGAATTCCCACCGTCATCCACGCCGGGTCGGGCCCCCAACCGGGCCGCCACACCGGACCGGCGCCCGTCGCTGAGATCCTGCGCAGGCATCCGTCCCTGCGGCTGATCATCGCGCACATGGGGCTCCCGGAGTACCGGGACTTCATGGAGTTGGCGCTGCGCCATCCCGGTGTGTACCTAGACACCACCATGGTGTTCACCGACTTCACCGAGCAGACCGATCCGTTCCCGCCGGACGGCCTCCAGATGCTGGTCGAACTGGCGAACAAGATCCTGTTCGGTAGCGACTTCCCCAACATTCCGTACCCCTACCGGCATGCCCTGGAGTCGATCGTCGGCCTCGGACTCGGAAACGACTGGTGCCGCAAGGTGCTCTTGGGCAATGCTCAAGAGCTGTTTGCGCCGGTCGGGGCGGGTTCCGGCGATTAACACCCGGCCGGGGTGATCTGGCAGAATGGGCGGCTGTCCGCCGGCGACCACGGTCGTTGCCCGGTCACACACGCGAGGCAAAACCGGATCCCGCAACCTGTGGGCATCGCTGAATTGCAGCGTGACACCCGCTAGGAGACGTTCGTTCATGGCTGTGAAGATCAAGCTCACCCGGCTTGGCAAGATCCGCAATCCCCAGTACCGCATCGCCGTCGCCGACGCCCGCACCCGGCGGGACGGCCGCTCGATCGAGGTCATCGGCCGCTATCACCCCAAGGAAGAGCCGAGCCTGATCGAGATCGACTCCGAGCGCGCGCAGTACTGGCTCTCGGTCGGTGCCCAGCCCACCGAGCCGGTGCTCCAGCTGCTCAAGATCACCGGTGACTGGCAGAAGTTCAAGGGCCTGCCGGGCGCCGAGGGCACACTGAAGGTCGCCGAGCCCAAGCCGAGCAAGCTCGACCTGTTCAACGCCGCGCTCGCCGCCGCCGACGGTGCGCCGACCGGTGAGGCTACCCAGCCCAAGAAGAAGAAGGCCCCCGCGAAGAAGGCGGCAGCGGCCGAGGCGACGGAGGCAGAGGCTGAGTCGGCCGCCGAGGCCGCCGCAGACGAGCCTGCCGAGGCTGCCGGGCCGGCCGCCGAGTCCGCCGAGTCCGCCGCCGAATGAGTTCGGTCGTCGTCGACGCCGTCGAACACCTGGTTCGCGGGATCGTCGACAATCCCGATGACGTCCGCGTCGACATGGTGACCAACCGGCGCGGCCGCACCGTCGAGGTGCATGTGCATCCGGATGATCTGGGCAAGGTGATCGGCCGCGGCGGCCGCACCGCGACCGCGTTGCGCACCCTGGTGGCCGGTATCGGCGGCCGGGGCATCCGCGTCGACGTGGTGGACACCGACCAGTAGCCCCGCCCGGCGGGCTGGAGCGAAGCGACTCGGGAATCGATATGGAGCTCGTCGTCGGGCGTGTGGTGAAGGCCCATGGCATCACCGGCGAACTCGTCGTCGACGTCCGCACCGACGATCCCGACCAGCGGTTCGCTCCCGGGAGTGTGCTGCTGCTCAAGCCCCGAGGACGCGCGCAGAGCGGCCGTGAGGTGGTCGTGGACTCGGTGCGCCCGCACGGGGGACGGCTGCTGGTGCGGCTGGACGGTGTCTCCGACCGCGATGCCGCCGAGGCGTTGCGCGGAGGGTTGTTCGTCATCGACTCTGCGGACCTGCCGCCGATCGCCGATCCCGACGAGTTCTACGATCACCAACTCGAGGGACTCGCGGTGCGTACCGCCGACGGCCGCGATGTGGGCTCGGTGGCCGAAGTGCTGCACACCGCCGCCGGCGAGTTGTTGTCGGTGCGCGCCGGCGACGGCCCGGAAGTGTTGGTGCCCTTCGTAACCGCGATCGTGACGACGGTGTCGTTGGCGGACGGAGTCATCGAGATCGACCCGCCCGAAGGTCTGTTGGATCTCGAATAGGGAATGCGCTGCTGTGCAGATTGACGTCATCACGATCTTCCCCGGCTATCTTGATCCGCTCCGGGAGTCCTTGCCCGGCAAGGCCATCGAGTCGGGAATCGTCGACTTCGCGGTGCACGATCTGCGCCGGTGGACCCACGACGTGCACCACTCCGTCGACGACGCGCCCTACGGCGGCGGTCCCGGCATGGTGATGAAGGCGCCGGTGTGGGGCGATGCCCTCGACGAGATCTGCACTCCGGAGAGCCTTCTCATCGTGCCGACGCCCGCCGGCCGGCTGTTCGACCAGGCGACGGCACGGCGCTGGGCCGAGCAAGGACACCTGGTTTTCGCCTGCGGGCGCTACGAGGGAATCGACCAGCGGGTCGCCGACGACGCCGCCACCCGGATGCGGGTTGAAGAGGTCTCGATCGGAGACTACGTCCTGGCCGGGGGAGAAGCGGCGGCGCTGGTGATGATCGAGGCGGTCGTCCGACTACTGCCCAATGTGATGGGAAATCCGCAGTCCCATCAAGATGATTCGCACTCCCCGGAGAACGCCGGTCTGCTGGAGGGGCCCAGCTACACCCGCCCGCCGAGTTGGCGCGGACTGCAGGTGCCCGATGTGCTGCTCTCGGGTGACCATGCCAAGATCCGGGCCTGGCGCCATGAGCGTGCGCAGCAGCGCACCCGAGAACGCCGCCCGGATCTGCTGGGCGAGTAGGGATCAGCCCGGATCTGCTGGGCGAGTAGGGATCAGCCCGGATCTGCTGGGCGAGTAGGGATCAGCCCGGATCTGCTGGGCGAGTAGCAGTTAGATGCGCCCCGCCGGGAACATCGTCTTGATGGCCTGGGTGACGGTGTCGCGCGCGGTGGCGTCGTCGACGGGCTGCATCGAGCCGATGGCGAACACGAAGCGCCGGTCGGCGCCGATCACGCCGGTCGACATGTGCAACCAGTTGTTGCCGTTCCAGCCCGGCATCCAACCCTGTTTGACCGCAACGGGTTCGGCGAAGAACCCGTCGGGAATTCCGAATCGCTGTGGGTAGCCGTCGAGACCGGTCGGGGTGGAGGCGGACAGATCGCCCAGGATGATCGCGGCCTGCCGCAGCGGCAGCCCGCCGGTGCCGTCGAGCAGCATGTCGTAGTAGCGGACCAGATCGGCCGTGGTGCTCATGGTCGTCCACCAGTGCCCGTCATAGGGCGCCGAGGTCCCGGTCAGCCCGTAGCGCGCCTTGACCCGGTTCACGACGTCGTTGCCGCCGCTCTCGCTCCAGAAGATCTCGGCCGCGTTGTCGTCCGAGGAACGCAGCATCAAGTCGAGCGACTGACGCTCGTCGGGGGTCAGCTGGCGCTGGCCCTTGGACACCTGCAACAGCAGGTCGTCGGCGATGAAGAGCTTGGTCACCGAGGCGATGGGGAAGGCCCCGCCGTCGCCGCCGGAGACGATCTCGCCGGTCTTGCGGTCCAGCAGGGTGAATCCGATGTCAGCGCCGCGCTGGGTCGCTTCGTCCGTGGCCTGCCGGGCGCGGACACTCAAGCCGCCGATCGGGTCCACGGGCGGAGCCGCCGGGATCACCGGCGCCTGAGGCACGTCCTGCGGGCCGGAGGAAAGGAGGGTGACCTGTCGGGAGGCGTGGTGCGTCTCTTCGTCGACGTGGGTGGAGGAGGCGGCAACGAGCACCCCGAGCAGGACAGCGGCACCGCCACTGACCAGCACTGACGGACGCCTCCGCATGGCCGTCTCCTCAAGTCTGTCTATCGAACGCCTGTAGCGCGGGCTGCCGCGCTGCCACCCGTCGGATAAGGGTAACCGTACCGGTTGTACACCGCACCGTTAGGACACCTTGGCATCTCCGTGACCTCGGCGAGTCGGGCGATTTCACTGCTAGCGGCCCATCTGGCACAATTGAGCAGTTGCCCGCGCGGGCTGGACGGTTTTCCGCCTGCTGCGACAACCATCACGTTGCCCGAAACCACCGGCTCGGCGACCGTCAGGCGCATTGTGCGCCGGGCAACCGCCGGCAGTCGCTACTTGCAAGGAAGTGTCACCGATGAACACGCTGGACTTCGTCGACCAGGCGTCGCTGCGCGACGACATCCCGACCTTCGGCCCCGGTGACACCGTGAATGTTCACGTCAAGGTCATCGAGGGCAACAAGCAGCGAATCCAGGTCTTCAAGGGCGTCGTGATCCGGCGGTCCGGCGGTGGCATCCGGGAGACCTTCACCGTGCGCAAGGAAAGCTACGGCGTCGGCGTCGAGCGCACCTTCCCGGTGCATTCGCCCAACGTCGACCACATCGAGGTCGTCACTCGCGGTGATGTTCGTCGCGCCAAGCTGTACTACCTGCGCGAGCTGCGCGGCAAGAAGGCGAAGATCAAGGAGAAGCGCTGAGCTTCGACCGGGTGCGAGGAGAAGCGCTGAGCTTCGACCGGGGGCGAGGAGAAGCGCTGAGCTTCGATCGGGTGCGAGGAGAAGCGCTGAGCTTCGGCTGCGGTGTGGCCAAAGCGGCGCCCGCCGCTCGGCTGGCTACGCTGATCCCGTGACGGACAACCCGGACTCGGCCGACTCCGCGCTGGAACACTCCACGCAGACGGAACCTCAAGCAGGCTCGGCGTCCGCGCCCGCCGACGAGGAGCAGGAGAAGCCCAAGAAGTCTGCGCTGCGTGAGGGTGCGCTGCTGATCGGCATCGCGGTGGTCCTCTACTACGTGATGCTCACCTTCGTCGCGCGTCCCTATCTGATTCCTTCGGAGTCGATGGAACCCACGCTGCACGGCTGCAGCGGTTGCGTGGGCGACCGGATCATGGTCGACAAGCTGACCTACCGTTTCGGCTCCCCCCAGCCCGGCGACGTCATCGTCTTCAAGGGACCGCCCAATTGGAATGTCGGCTACAAGTCGATCCGGTCGAGCAACGTCGCCCTGCGCTGGCTGCAGAACACCCTGTCCTTCGTGGGCTTCGTGCCGCCGGACGAGAACGATCTGGTGAAGCGGGTCATCGCGGTCGGCGGCCAGACCGTGCAATGCCGCGCCGACACCGGTCTCACCGTCGACGGCAAGCGGTTGGTCGAGCCCTACCTGAACCCGACGACCATGATGGCAGACCCTGCCGTCTACCCGTGCCTGGGCAACGAGTTCGGCCCGGTCAAGGTGCCCGACGGCCGGTTGTGGGTGATGGGCGACAACCGCACCCACTCGGCGGACTCCCGGGCGCACTGCACCAGCACGCCGACCGAGGCGCAGAAGGGCATCCTGTGCACCGGCGACCCGACGACCGGCACCGTTCCGGTCGCCAACGTCATTGGGAAGGCCCGTTTCATCGCGTGGCCGCCGTCTCGATGGGGTGGTGTGTCCTCGTTCGACCCGCAGCGGGGCTGAGCCATGCCCGCGATGACATGGCCGCCCCGTACCGTCATCCGCAAGTCGTCGGGCCTGCGCACCCTGGAGTCGGCGCTGTACCGCAGTGGTCTGGGGCCGGTGGCCGGCGTCGACGAGGTGGGCCGCGGCGCCTGCGCGGGCCCGCTGGTCGTGGCGGCGTGCGTGCTCGGCCCGAACCGCCTCGAGAGCCTGGCGGCGCTCGACGACTCCAAGCGGCTCACCGAGAAGGCCCGTGAAGAGCTCTTTCCGCTGATCCGGCGGTATGCGCTGGCCTATCACGTGGTGTTCATCCCGGCCGCCGAGGTGGACCGGCGCGGTGTGCATGTGGCCAATATCGAGGGCATGCGGCGTGCGGTGGCGGGCCTGTCCCAACGCCCGGGCTACGTCCTGTCGGACGGGTTCCGGGTGCCGGGTCTGCCGATGCCGTCGCTGCCGGTGGTCGGCGGTGACGCGGCCGCGGCCTGCATCGCCGCGGCCAGTGTGCTGGCGAAGGTGAGCCGGGACCGGTTGATGGTTGCGATGGATGCCGAACACCCCGGATACGGGTTCGCCGAACACAAGGGCTACAGCACGTCGGCGCACAGTGCGGCGCTCACCGAACTCGGCCCGTGTGGCGAGCACCGGTACTCGTTCATCAACGTGCGCCGGGTGGCCGACGGCGGTGGAACCGAACTGGTGGCCGAATGCGCACCGGCGCGGCGCGGCGACGATCCGTGCGACAAGATGGATGCCACGATGACCGGAAGACGAGGACGCTGAGCTGATGAGTGCCGAAGATCTCGAGAAGTACGAAACCGAGATGGAACTCTCGCTGTACCGCGAATACAAGGACATCGTGGGGCAGTTCAGCTACGTGGTGGAAACCGAGCGGCGCTTCTACCTGGCCAACAGTGTCGAGATGGTGCCCCGCAACACCGACGGTGAGGTCTACTTCGAACTTCGCCTGACCGACGCGTGGGTGTGGGACATGTACCGGCCGGCCCGCTTCGTCAAGCAGGTCCGCGTGATCACGTTCAAGGACGTCAACATCGAAGAGGTCGAGAAGCCGGAGCTGCGCCTTCCGGAGTGAGCCGCGGCGCCCCAACGGCCCGCTGTGGATGAGCGCGGAGTTGGGGACAACCCGGGCGTTTCGGCCGAAGCCGGCTGGTTCGTGTCGGCGGGCGCACCCACTCTGGGCTCATGGCGACATTGACGCGCAGCCAGCTGGGTGCGCTCGGCGAGCAGCTGGCGGCGGAGCACCTGACATCGCTGGGACTGCGGATCTTGGCCCGCAACTGGCGCTGCCGGTACGGCGAACTCGACATCATCGCGGCCGATGCCGACCGCACGGTGGTGTTCGTAGAGGTCAAGACCCGCAGCGGTGACGGCTTCGGTGGCCTTGCCGAGGCGGTCACACCGGTGAAGGTGCGCCGGTTGCGTCGGCTCGCCGGGTTGTGGCTCGCCGGGCAGGACACCGGCTGGGCGGGCGTGCGCATCGATGTCATCGGCGTGCGAGTCGGGCGACGGCGGACACCGGAGGTCGTGCACTTGCGGGGTGTGGGCTGATGGCGCTGGGCCGGGCGTACTCGGTGGCCGTCCGCGGTCTCGACGGCGAGATCGTGGAGATCGAGGCCGACATCACCTCCGGGCTGCCGGGATTTCATCTGGTCGGCCTGCCCGACACCGCGCTGCAGGAGTCCCGTGATCGGGTGCGCGCGGCGATCACCAACTGCGCCAACAGCTGGCCGATGTCGCGTCTGACGGTGGCCTTGTCACCGGCGACGCTGCCGAAGATGGGTTCGGTCTACGACATCGCCCTGGCCTGTGCCGTGTTGTCGGCCAGCCGCAACAAGACGTGGCATCGGCTGGAGAAGGCGGTGCTGCTCGGGGAGTTGGCGCTCGACGGTCGGGTCAGGCCGGTGCACGGGGTGCTGCCCGCGGTGCTGGCCGCCAAACGGCAGGGCTGGCCGACGGTGGTGGTACCGGTCGGCAATCTGGCCGAGGCCAGCCTCATCGACGGGATCGATGTCTTCGGGGTGGACACGCTGCGCCAACTGCAGCGGTGGCTGGTTGGCGGCGGCCGACTGGAGGACCGGGTTGACGCGCCGCAGCCGGCGAGCGATCCGTTCCCGGACCTATCCGACGTGATCGGCCAGAGCCAGGCCCGCTTCGCCATCGAGGTCGCCGCGGCGGGTGCCCACCACCTGATGATGACCGGACCGCCGGGGGTGGGTAAAACCATGCTGGCGCAACGGCTTCCGGGATTGCTACCCAGCTTGACCGAATCCGAGGCACTGGAGGTGACCGCCATTCATTCGGTGGCCGGGCTGCTGTCGAACACCACACCGCTGATCACCCGCCCGCCGTTCATCGCTCCCCACCACTCCTCGAGCGTGGCGGCGGTGGTCGGCGGCGGTTCGGGGATGGCGCGGCCCGGCGCGGTCAGCCGGGCGCATCGCGGTGTGCTGTTCCTCGACGAGTGCGCCGAGATCGGGACCAGTGTCCTGGAGGCGTTGCGAACTCCGTTGGAAGACGGCAACATCCGGCTCGCCCGCCGCGACGGTGTCGCGTGCTATCCCGCCCGCTTCCAACTCGTGCTGGCGGCCAATCCGTGCCCCTGCGCACCGGCGGATCCGAAGGACTGCATCTGCTCTTCACTGCAGCGGCGACGATATCTGGGCAAGCTGTCCGGCCCGTTGCTCGACCGGGTCGACCTCAGGGTGCAGATGCACACCGTGCGGGCGGGTGCGTTCGCCGACGAGTCGGCGGAGAGCACCGCCGATGTCCGTGCCCGCGTCGGGCGGGCGCGTGCCGCCGCCGCCGAGCGCTGGCGACCGCACGGGTTCACCACCAACGCCGAGGTGACGGGGGCCCTGTTGCGCAAGCGCTTTCGGTTGAGCGCTCCGGTGATGGCGCCGCTGAAGGCGGCCCTGGAGCGCGGTCTGGTCAGCATCCGGGGCGTCGACCGTTCTACTCGGGTCGCATGGACGCTGGCAGACTTGGCGGGGCGCACCACGCCGAATCGTGACGACGTCACGATCGCGCTCAGTTTCCGGGGCGCCGAGGTGGTCGGCGGATGACGGACCACGCGGCGTTACGGGCGTGGGCCTACCTATCCGCGGTGGCCGAACCGCCGTGCCGGGAGTTGGCGGCACTGGTCGCCGCCGCCGGTGCGGTCGAGGCGGCCCAGCGGGTGCGTCGCGGTGCGGTGTCAGCGGCGCTGGCCGAGCGAACCGCCGCCCGGCGCGAACTCGACACGGCTACAACAGATCTGGATATGGTAGATCGGCGCGGCGGTCGGCTCGTCACACCCGATGACGTCGAGTGGCCGCGGCTGGCTTTCGCGGCCTTCGCCGGTGCCGACCTGCGGGCCAAACCCACCGGGATCGCGCCGCTGGCGCTGTGGGTGATCGGGCCGCAGCGCCTCGACGAGATTCACCACCGTGCCGCCGCGATCGTCGGTACCCGGGCGGCCACCGCCTACGGGCAGCACGTCGCCGGTGAGCTCGCCACCGGGTTGGCCGAGCACGACGTCGGCATCGTCTCCGGCGGGGCGTTCGGCATCGATGGCGCAGCGCACCGCGCCACCCTCGCGGCCGACGGGGCCACGGTCGCGGTCCTCGCCGGTGGGATCGACGTCCTCTACCCGGCCGGTCATTCCGCGTTGCTGCAGCGCATCGCCGGCGCGGGGCTGCTGGTCACCGAATATCCGCCCGGGGTCCGGCCGGCGCGCCACCGCTTCCTGACCCGCAATCGGCTGGTCGCGGCGCTGAGTTCGGCCACCGTGGTGGTCGAGGCCGGAATCCGCAGCGGTGCGGCCAACACCGCGGCGTGGGCGCGGTCGCTGGGTCGGGTGGTGTGCGCGGTCCCCGGGCCGGTGACCTCGTTGGCCTCGGCGGGTTGTCATGCGCTGCTGCGGCACGGCGCCGAACTGGTGACCCGCGCCGACGAGGTTCGCGAACTGGTCGGACGGATGGGTGAGCTCGCCGACGAGCCCACCCGGCCCAGCACGGCCCTGGACGATCTGGATGACACCGAGCGGCGGGTGCATGAGGCACTGCCGGCGCGCGGCGCGCGCACGCCCGACGAAATCGCGGTCAGCTCCGGTCTTCCGGTGGCCGCGGTCCTCGGCCCGCTCGCGATGCTGGAGATCGCCGGTCTGGCGCAGCGCCACGAGGGGAGGTGGCGGCTGGTCCGCAGGCCCGGCTCGGTTACCTGATCTGGCCGGATCGGGTGACACCGGCGCCGTCGGTGCGGACAATGTTCATGCCGAGATGCTTGCGTGCGGCACGACATGCCGGCGGGCACCCGAGGGAAGGCGCAGCCGATGGACAGTTCCGGCTCCCGCCCCAGGATGACTGGATGGGGCCGTGCCGCCGCTGTGGCCGTGCTCGTGGTCGCCGCCCTGAACTGGGTTGGCTGGGCGACGGGTTCTTCGGTGCTCATCCGGCTGAACCGTTCCTGGCCGCACATGCTGCCGTGGGCGGCGCTGTGGCTGGCCGCCCTGGCGCTTGCGATCCTGCTGCAGTCGGGTCAGCCGTCACGGGCACGGGTGTGGCTGGGGCGCGGTGTGGCGGTCGCAGTGGGGGTCGGGGCCGCGGTGATGCTCCTGGCGGGTGCGGGCACGCCGTCGTTGGCCGGCCTGGATCAGGTGTGGTTCGCCGAGGCGGTACGCACGCTGCACTCGTCGCCACCCGGTCCGCCAACGCTGCAGACGGCCGCCACCGTCCTGCTGTTGTCAGCGGCCGTCGCCGCGACTCGAGTAGAGCGCTGGTGGGCGGAACTGGTGTGGGTGGTCGGCGTCATCGGCGCGTTGCTGATCACCGTGACGTCGATCGCGGCCTACCTGTTCGACGCCAGATCACTGATGTACCTCGCGTTACCCGGGGCGATCGCCTCGTTGC
This sequence comes from Mycobacterium sp., assembly GCA_020438865.1. Classification (GTDB taxonomy): domain Bacteria; phylum Actinomycetota; class Actinomycetes; order Mycobacteriales; family Mycobacteriaceae; genus Mycobacterium. The sequence continues at coordinate 8,617 of JAGQTU010000066.1, read as the reverse complement.
TGCTCGTCACGGCCTTATCTGCCGCGCGCCCGGATCGGCCCCCGATCGGGTGGTTGCTCGCCCGACCGGACCGGGAGGCACTGCTGCGGTTGTACGGGCTGGCCGTCGGCTACCCGATCGTCGTCGCGCTGTTGCGGGTGACATTTCTGGCCCTGGGCCGCAGCGAAAGCGCCGCATTCGCGCTGTCGGTGATGGTGTGCACCGTGCTGGCCGCGGTGATCGGGTTTCGCCTTCGCCGCGGGGAACAGGATCTGCTGATCGAGAAGGAGCAACTGGCGCGGGAACGAGCCGAAGCCGAGACGCGCTACCGGATGTATGCCGACAACGCGGTCGACGTCATCATTCATCTTCGCGACATCAAGGTGGTGTGGGTCTCGCCGTCGGTGGAGCCGGCATTGGGCGGACCGGCTCAGCGTTGGATCGACGTGGACTTCAGCCGCTTCATCCATCCGGATGATCTCGGCACGCTCGCGCTGGCCCTCAAGCGCATCGCAAACGGCGAATCGGTCCAGGAACGCTTCCGGGTCCGCTCCGTCGACGGCGAGTACCACTGGGTCGACGGCCACGGAAAGCCACACGTCGACGCCGACGGCAATCCCGACGGCCTGATCGCGGCGCTGCGCATCGTCGACGACCGGGTCGCTGTCGAGCAGCAGCTCGAGAAGCTGGCGCGGTTCGACACCCTGACCGGGCTGGCCAATCGGGGGGAGGCGATCGCCCGGCTCGAGGCCGCCCTGGAGCACCCGCCGGCGTTCGGTGTGCACATCGGCATCATCTTCTGCGACGTCGACCACTTCAAGGAGATCAACGACACCTGGGGGCACGGCATCGGTGACACTGTGCTGGCCACGCTGGCAAGCCGCATCCGAGAATCCGTCCGCCCGGGAGACACGGTGGGCCGCACCGGGGGTGACGAGATGATCGTCGTGCTACCCGGCGTTCGTAGCATCGACGAACTCGCCCGCATCAGCGAGGAGATCCGTTCCCGTGCCGCCCAACCCATCCATGAGTCCGGCAAGACGATCCACGCGACGCTGAGCATCGGTGCCACCATCGCCGTGCCCGGCGAAACCGTGTCCTCGGTCATGGCCCGCGCCGATGGCGCGATGTACCAGGCCAAGCTCGGTGCCAGGAACACGGTGGTACTGGTGGAGCCGGCCGCGGAATCGCCCTCGGGCGCAGGCGTCTAGATGTCGTAGCCGGAGGCCGTTCCGTCCGCCCCGGACGGCGCCAGGTCACGCTGGGCAGGCTGGACCGGCGTGCCCAACGCCTGCATCCGCTCGCTGTAGGCGGGGCGCTGCCGGACCTTCAGCGGCCACCAGAACCACGGACCGAGGATCGCCGCGATCGAGGGCGTCATGAGCGAGCGCACGATCAGCGTGTCCAACAACAATCCGATACCGATCGTCATACCGCCCTGGCCGACGTTGAGCAGGTCGCCGGAGATCATCGAGCCCATCGTGAAGGCGAACACCAGGCCGGCCGCGGTCACCACGGTGCCGGTGCTGCCCATCGACCGGATGATGCCGGTGTTGATGCCTGCACCGATCTCTTCTTTGAAGCGGGACACCAGGAGCAGGTTGTAGTCGCTGCCCACGGCCATCAGGATGATCACCGCGAACGCAAGCACGATCCAGTTCAGTTCGATGCCGACGAGGCGTTCGAAGATGAACACCGAGATGCCGAACGCGGCGCCGAGTGAGATCACGACCGTTCCGACGATCACCATCGACGCCACCAACGCCCGCGTGATGATGAGCATCACGATGAAGATCAGCGTGAGCGCGGCGAACGCGGCGATCATGGTGTCGTACTTGGCGCCCGCTTGTATATCGCGGTACGTGGCCGCGGTACCGGTCAGGTAGATGTCCGCCCCGGCGAGATTGGTACCCTTGACGGCCTCGTGTGCGGCGGTGAGCTGATCGTCGACGACCGAGATGCCTTCCTCCGAAGCCGGATTCACATCGTGGGTGATGATCAGCCGGGCCGCCTTGCCGTCCGGTGACAGGAACAGCTTGAGACCCTTCTGGAAGTCAGGGTTGGCGAACACCTCCGGCGGCAGGTAGAAGTAGTCGTCGCTCTTCGAGGCGTCGAATGCCTCGCCCATCGCGGTGGCGGTATCGGTCATCTGCTGCATCTGGACGATGAGTCCGTCGAAGCTACTGTGGATCGTCCGCAGGGTGTTCTGCATGGCGGTAGCCGTCGCGATGATCGGCGGGAACTGCTCGACCATCCGCGGGGCCAGGGCATCGATGTCGCCCATGCCGTTGACCATCTTGTCCATCCCGTCGACCATCGCGCTCATATCGGTCTGCAGGCTGGCCATGTTGTCGCTGAACGTGTTCACACCGTCCATGGCGTCGAACGCCGAGCGCACGCCCCAACACGCCGGGATGTTGAAGCAGTGTTCATCCCAGTAGAAGTAGTTGCGGATCCCGTGCACCGCGTCGTCGAAATCCGCGATGTGGTCCCGCATCTGGTCGAGCGTCACCTTCATGGTGTTCATGTCGGCGACGCTGCGGTGCGCCGAGTCCACCATTCCGTTCGCCGAACCGACCGTGGTGTGCATGGCCTCGGAGAACTTGACCATCAGGGCCTGCATCTGTGTCATCGACGAGATCATGCCGCCCATGTCGTCGGACATCTTGCTGATGTCGCCGACCCGTTCGGAGAGGAACTGCAGGTTCTGGGTGATCGGCACCGAGGACATGCTGACCTGGTAGGGGATAGAGCTGTGCGCGATGGGTGAGCCCAGTGGGCGGGTGATGCTCTGCACCATCGCGATGCCCTCGATCCGGAACAACGCCTTGGCGATGCGGTCCAGGACGATCATGTCGGTGGGGTTGCGCATGTCGTGATCGGACTGGATGGTCATGATGTCCGGATTGAGTCGGGCTGTGCTGAAGTGCTTTTCGGCCGCGGTGTAGCCCACGTTGGCCGGCACGTCGGCGGGGATGTAGCGCCGGTCGTCATAGCTGGTCTTGTAGCCGATCATGGCCAGCAGCCCGAGCAGGACGATGCTGGTAGCGGCGGCGAGGATGGGTTTGGGCCACCGCACCGTCGCCGTGCCGACCTTGCGCCAGCCCTTGGTCTTCATCATCCGCTTGGGGTCCAGCAGACCGAACCGGCTGCCGACCACGAGGATCGCCGGGGCGACGGTCATGGCCGCTGCGACGACGATGATCAGGGCCAGCGCCGACGGATAGGCCAGTGAGTTGAAATAGGACAGCCGGGTCAGCCGCAGGGTCAGCATGGCACCCGCGATCGTCAGCCCGGAGCCGAGGATGACGTGCCCCACCCCGTGGAATGCGGTGTAGTAGGCCGACTCCGGATCCTCGCCGTTCTGCCGGGCCTCGTGGTAGCGGCCGATGAGGAAGATGGCGTAGTCGGTGCCCGCGGCGATCGACAGGGCCGTCATGAGCGGGACCGAGAAGGTCGAGAAGTCCATCAGGCCGAGATGGCCGACCACCGCCACCGACCCGCGGGCGGCGCCCATCTCGACGCCGACGATCGCGAGAATCAGCAGCACCGTGCTGACCGACCGGTAGACCAGGGCCAGCATGATAGTGATGACGATCATCGTCACGACGGTCATCTTGATCATGCCGCGGTCGCTGGCCTCGAGTGAGTCGGTGGTCAGCGGGGCGGGACCGGTGACGTAGGCCTGCAGGCCGGCCGGCGGCGGGGTGTCGTCGATGATCTTGCGCACCGCGTCCACCGAGTGGTTGCCCTCGGTGCTGCCCTGGTCGCCGGCGAGGTTCAGTTGGACGTAGGCGGCCTTGCCGTCACTGCTCTGCACGCCCGCGGCGGTGATCATGTCGCCCCAGAAGTCGTGGACGTGCTCGACGTGCTTCTTGTCGGCCTTGAACTTGTCCACCAGGGTGGCGTAATAGCGGTGCGCCGACTCCCCAAGGGGCTGCTCCCCGACGAGCACCACCATCGCGATGCTGTCGGAGGAGGACTCGCCGAACTCCTGTCCCATCCGCTTGGCGGCGATCACCGCGGGCGCATCCTGCGGTGACATCGACACGGCATTCGCCATGCCCACCTTCTCGACCTGGGGGACGAGCAGGTTCACCGCTGCGGTGTAGGCCACCCAGACCAGGATGATCGGAACCGCGAGCGCCCGGATGGTGCGGGGGATCCGCGTCCGGGTCTCCTTCTGGTGCGCGCTCATGCGGCTTTGTCCAGACAGAACGCCTGGGCGTGCCGGCCCTCGGCGAAGTTCTCGGCGACGAGTTTGTCGTCGACCAGGATCCGGCAGCCCAGCTCGGCGCTGTCACCCTGGGCCACCACGTTGGCCAGCACCCCGGGATCGGTCGTGCTGACCGTCACCGACCACGGCAACTCGGTGAAGCTCGCCTCGATCGTCTTGCCGTTGACGTCGAGATAGCTGACCCGGCCGGAAGCGTCCGGCGGGCCGACGATCTGGTAGGTCACCCGCTTGGTGTTGATCGGCTTGATGGCGTCGGCCGGTTGGGAGGCGCCGATGTAGGGCTTGTCGGAGTCGAAGAACGTCCGCAGCCGGCTCACCACGCCCACCGCGGCGACCAGGGCGATGACGATGACCACCACCACCCAGAACCGCTTCATCCAGCCCAACATCGTCGAGTCTCCCTCTTCAGCGTCCTGCCTCAGACCGATCCGGAACTCGTTTCGGCCTTCGTCAGTAATACCATAGGGGGTATGGTATACATGAGCAATGAGAACGACGAAAGTCGAGGCGATGGCGAACGTTGAAACCCGCGGGCCGCAATGCGACGCCGCGGTGACGGCGACGTTGAACCGACTGCGCCGTGTGCACGGTCAACTCGGCGGGGTGATCGCCATGATCGAGGGCGGCCGGGACTGCAAGGATGTGGTCACCCAACTCGCCGCGGTGTCAAAGGCGTTGAACCGGGCGGGATTCACCATCATCGCTACCGGCCTGCGGGAGTGTATCGACGCATCCGAGGAACCGGTGCCCGGATCGAACCGGCTGACCATCGAGGAACTCGAGAAGTTGTTCTTGAGCCTGGCCTGAGCCCGGCTCGTCGAACGAAAGGAACGAACATGTGTCGCGCAGTGACCTGCCGCGTCTGCGGCAAGACCACCTGGGCCGGCTGCGGTTCGCACGTCGAGGCCGTGCGGCGCAGCGTGCCCGCGGGCCAGTGGTGCAGCGGCCACTCGAAAGCCGAGATGCCCGCGGCGCGTAAGGGCTGGTTCCGCAGGAAGACCAGCGGCCTCTGAGCCCGACCGGCACCGTCCGGCGCGCTGCCCACCGCCACGTATAGTCGCAGGGATTGACGGAGCACTCTCGGCGGGAGGCGATGTGGCGGGTCGGCCCTTGCACACGTTCCAGGTGGTGCGCACCGAGCAGTTGGCTCCGCACATGGTGCGAGTCATCCTGGGCGGCAACGGCTTCGACACGTTCGTCCCCGGTGGGTTCACCGACTCCTACGTCAAATTCGCGTTCCTGCGTTCCGATGTCGACGTCGACTCGCTGCCGCGGCCGCTGACCATGGACAGCTTCGCCGGTCTGGCGCCCGAAAACCGGCCCACCGTGCGGACCTACACCGTGCGGCGCGCCGATCCGCAGGCCCGCGAGATCACGGTGGACTTCGTGGTGCACGGCGAGCATGGCGTGGCCGGGCCGTGGGCGTCGTCGGCCCAACCCGGCGACACGGTGCACCTGATGGGGCCGGGCGGCGCCTATTCGCCCGACCCGGCCGCCGACTGGCACCTGTTCGCCGGTGACGAGGCGGGGCTGCCCGCCGTCAGCGCGGCCCTCGAGGCGCTGCCGCCCGACGCGATCGGCAAGGTCTTCATCGAGATCGCCGGACCCGAGGACGAGATCGCACTGCGGGCGCCGGAATCGGTAGCCGTCAACTGGGTTTATCGCGGCGGGCGAGCCGACCTGGTCGGTGAGGACCGTGCCGGCGACAACGCCCCGCTGATCGAGGCCGTCACAACCGCGCACTGGCTACCCGGCCAGGTGCAGGTCTTCATCCACGGCGAGGCCCAGGCCGTGATGCACAACCTGCGCCCCTACATCCGCCAGGAGCGCGGCGTGCCCGCGCAGTGGGCGTCGATCTCCGGTTACTGGCGCCGCGGCCGTACCGAGGAGACGTTCCGGCAGTGGAAGCGGGAACTCGCCGCGGCCGAGGCCGGCGAGGGATAGCGCATGGCCGCGTCGATCCGCGCCGTGAGATCCGGCGGTTGGGGTTAGCTCGCGAGGCGTGCGTACGGACCTTCGATCACCTGGGCAGCCGACGGACCCGAGAGCCGGTGCACGGCGACCAGCGCCAGCGCGGCGGACATGACGAGCGCAAGCGCTGCCCCCGCGATCGCAACAGACTGCCCCCGGATCGTCATCCTGAGTAGTGAACAGGATCGCGGCGGCGAGAACGGCACATTGCGACACGCAACGGACGAAGGCGCTCAGCGGCCGCGGCGTCTGCCACCGTAGGGGAGTGGACAGGTCCGATCCCTATACGGAGATCCTCGGTGATTACGCCGAACATCTCGCGCTGGAGCGCGGCCGGTCCGAACACACCCGCCGCGCCTACCTGACCGACCTGCGGTCGCTGTTCGCGTTCCTCGACGAGCGGGCCCCCGGCACCGGTCTGGGCGGGCTGAATCTGCCGATCCTGCGCTCGTGGCTGGCCGCGCAGGCCGCATCCGGTGCGGCGCGCACGACCCTGGCGCGGCGTACCTCGGCGGTCAAGACGTTCACCGCCTGGGCCACCCGCCGCGGGCTGCTGGACGCCGACCCCGCCACCCGGTTGCAGCTGCCGAAGGCCCGCCGAACCCTGCCCGCCGTGCTGCGCCAGGATCAGGCGCTGGCCGCTATGGCCGCCTCCGACCTCGGCGCGGAGCAGGGTGACCCGCAGGCTCTTCGGGACCGGCTCATCGTCGAACTGCTCTACGCCACCGGGATCCGGGTCAGCGAATTGTGTGGCCTGGACATCGACGACGTCGACACCGGGCATCGCCTGCTGCGCGTGCTCGGTAAGGGCAACAAGCAGCGGACCGTGCCGTTCGGGGCGCCGGCCTCGGCCGCGCTGACGGCATGGCTCACCGACGGCCGGCCGGCCCTGGCGACACCGGAGTCCGGTCCCGCCCTGCTGCTGGGCACCCGCGGACGGCGGCTGGACCCCCGGCAGGCCCGCACCGTGGTGCACCAGACCGTCGCCGCCGTCGACGGTGCTCCCGACATGGGCCCGCACGGCCTGCGGCACAGCGCGGCCACCCATCTGCTGGAAGGCGGCGCTGACCTGCGCATCGTGCAGGAGCTGCTGGGCCACTCGACGCTGGCCACCACCCAGCTCTACACGCATGTGACGGTCGCGCGGCTGCGCGCCGTGCACGACCAGGCCCACCCGCGGGCGTGAGCTCACCCCGCCAGGGGCTTGAGCCGGATCGGGGTGCTCGCCAGCAGGCCCAGCGGGTCCACGTAGTCGGCCCGGGCGGCCGGTCCCCACATCGCACCCCAGTGCAGGCAGGCCGCCGCCGGACAGCCCGGGTGACCGGGCTGTAGCCGGCCCAGCACCGTGGCCCCGTCGACCAACTGGCCGGCCCGGACCGCGGCCTCCACCGGCTCGTAGCTGGTCCGCAGGCCGCCCGGGTGTTGCACCGACACCACCGGGCGGCCCGCCAGCACACCGGCGAACACCACCGTGCCCCCGCCTGCGGCGTGGACCGGCTGGCCGGGCGCACCGGCCAGGTCCACTCCGCGGTGCCCGCGCTGCCAGTCCGGTGCGGGCGCATCGAAAACCCGGACGACGGCGGGCCGGGGCCGCAGCGGCCAGTCCAGGCGGGCGTCATCGGCCACCGCCACGGGCGTGCCCAGCACGGCCGTGGTGAGCAGCGCCACATCGATCCGCATCGGCCCAGTTCAACGGCCCGGGAGCCGGTACGCCAGCCCGCGGTGCCCGCGCTGGGGAGGGCGGTGCGCCTGTGGACAAAGCACCCCTTGCAGCGGTGTAAACTTTGACCCGCAGCTCGTGCAAACGGGCTGACTTCGCGCGTCTGCGGCTCGAACCCACTGGTTCGTCACCTGTATGCCGGGCGGTCCCGCTCCGAGGTTCACCTCGAACGGGTCCGGCATCGAAGCGGGCGCCAGGGTCCGGCTCACCCGATGCCGGACGACAACCGACATAAAGGAATCACGGAGTCATGGCTGTTGTAACCATGAAGCAGCTGCTGGACAGCGGCACTCACTTCGGGCATCAGACCCGTCGCTGGAACCCCAAGATGAAGCGGTTCATTTTCACCGACCGCAACGGCATCTACATCATCGACCTCCAGCAGACGCTGACCTACATCGACAAGGCGTACGAGTTCGTCAAGGAGACGGTCGCGCACGGCGGTTCGATCATGTTCGTCGGCACCAAGAAGCAGGCGCAGGAGTCGATCGCCGAAGAGGCGACCCGCGTCGGCATGCCCTACGTGAACCAGCGCTGGCTGGGCGGCATGCTCACCAACTTCTCGACCGTGCACAAGCGGCTGCAGCGCCTCAAGGAACTCGAGGCCATGGAGCAGACCGGCGGTTTCGAGGGTCGCACCAAGAAGGAAATCCTGATGCTGACCCGCGAGAAGAACAAGCTGGAGCGCAGCCTCGGCGGTATCCGCGACA
>JAGQTU010000065.1 GCA_020438865.1 Mycobacterium sp. | reverse complement strand
TCGGCGTGCCGGGGGGCGCCGACGGTGGGCATGGTGAGGATCCCCGCCTCCTTCAGCTGGGCGAAGGCCCTGGGGCCGGGGGCCCGGGCGAAGCTCGCCACCTTGACCCCGTGGCGGATCAAGAGATCCAGGCGCTTGGGGAGGTCGGGCTGATCGGCCCGCAGGTTGACGCCGAAGGGGTTCGACGTGCGGGCCTTCACCTCTTCGATCTGAGCCTGAAGCTGGTCGACGGTCATGGTGGCGGCGGCGAGGATGCCCAGCCCCCCGGCCGCGGAGGTCGCCGCGGTCAGGCGGGCGCCGGCCACCCAGCCCATCCCGGTCTGGACGACCGGATGCTCGATGCCGACCAGCTCGGTCAGCGGGGTGCGCAGCCTCATACCTTCACTTCCTTGTCGCGCAGTCCTTTCGGGTCGATCCGCTCGCGAATCAAGGCCTGCTCCGCACCGCTGGGCAGGCGGGTCCGGCCGGCGTCGTCGAGGCCGTGGACCTCGAAGGAGGTGTTCTCCCGGACCTCGTCGGGCTCCACGCCCGGGTGCAGTGACAGTGCCCGCATCGTGTGGTCGGGGCCACCGAAGTCGAAGACACCCAGGTTGCTCACGACCCGGTACACGTTGACGAACCGGTAGGCCGGGTTATCCGGATCGATCTTGTCCCAACCGATTCCGGAGACGATGTCGACGTTCTCGCAGAACACCCGTTTGGAGTGGTTGCCCACCCAGTAGCTGGTGGCGTGGTTGATGGTGTTGCCGGGAGCGCCGCGGACGCCGAACATCTGCCGGGTCGGGTGCTGCAACGGTCCGAACGCGGACAGGTTCTGGTTGCCGTGGCGGTCCACCTGGTTGGCGCCCATCACCACGTGGCGACGGCCCCAGGTGAGGGTCTCGAAGACCCGGCCGAAGGGCATCCAACCCTCGACCGCGCCGGGTGCGCCGATCGCCGGTGTATCGGCGAGCAGTTGGGCCTCACCGTCGGTGAGCAGGATGTCCGGGGCGAACGTCAGCCGGGCCAATCGGGCCCCGATCGACACGATGGTCGTCATCGGACTGACCATGATCTCGCCGGCGTCGCGGAACAGTTCGGCGCAGGCGATGACACACACCTCGGCGCGGCTGACCTGGATCACTTCGCCTCCTGCTCTGCGAACCTGCGCACCGCCGCCTGGTAGTCGGCCTCACTGCCGGCCAGGTAGGTGTCGACGAACTCCTGCCACGTCGACTCCTCGGCGGCGGCGGCCGCGTATTGGCGCTGAAACTTCTCGTCGCGTCCGTAATCGGGTACGGCCGTGGTGAAGTGCGCCCCATTGGGGGCCTCGACCACCCAGTCGACCATCATCCGGTTCACCAGTAGCGCCTGCGGTGGAACGGCCTTCACCAGTTCCTCAGTGGGCACCACGCGCTCCACCGACAGGAAGCGGCGGTCGGCGGCCATCAGAAACAGATCGTCGAAGTACGGGTCGATTCCGGTGTAGGCCGCATTGCCGTGCTTGTCCCCTAGGTTCAGGTGCGCAAACGCCGCGTCCAGGCGCAGGGCGGGCATGGCGATCAGCTCTTCGTAACCGTCACCGGTCCTGTACGGGGACCGGACCGTCTTCAGTTCGCCGTCCCAGAAGTCAGGTACCGAACTGCCCAGCCCAGCGTGCGTCGGCAGGAACGGAAGCCGTTGTGCGGCAGCCTGCAGACCCGACCTCAGCATGCCCTCGTCCATCTCGCGGGCGATGATCGCGCCGGTGGTACGGGCCTTGGAGAACCACGGGTCGTAGAACGGCGGCGAGTCCAGGGACACGAAGCCGTAGTAGACCTTGCTGACTTTTCCGGCCGAGCAGAGCAGGCCCAGATCCGGGCCGCCGTAGGTGACCACGGTGAGGTCGGTGACGGCGGTGCGCAGCAGCGCCCGGACGAACGCCATCGGCTTGCGCCGCGATCCCCATCCGGCGATGCCGATCGTCATCCCGCTCTCGATGTCGGCGACAGCCTCGTCGAGAGTTGTCCTTTTGTCTCTCATCGCTTCTCGCCCTTTTTCGTCCCGGCGAACGCATCGCGGTGCTCGTCGGCTACTCCGGACAGGTTCAATTCGAAGGTGAAGCCCTGCTCCATCCGGTAGCTGGAGTTGACCCGTTGAACGTCGATAAGGTTCAGCGCCTCCTTGGCCGCACGGATGACCCGGGTGTCCTTGTTGGCGATGTCGCGGGCCACCCGCAGCGCAGCCTCGTCGAGTTCGGCGCGGGGCACGACCTCGTGCACCGAGCCGAACTGGTGCAGTGTCGGGGCGTCGACGGTCGCGGCGGTGTAGAACAGCCGCCGCATCATGTGCTGGGGCACCAGCCGGGACAGGTGGGTGGCCGCACCGAGCGCTCCGCGCTCGACCTCGGGCAGACCGAATTTCGCGTCGTCGGAGGCCACGATCACGTCGGCATTGCCCACCAGTCCAATGCCGCCGCCGACGCAGAAGCCGTTGACCGCGGCGACCACAGGCACCTCGCATTCGTACACCGCCTTGAAGGCGGCGAAGCAGCCGCGGTTGGCATCGATCAGAGCGGTGAAGCCCTCGGTGTTCTGCATCTCCTTGATGTCCACACCGGCGTTGAAGCCGCGTCCTTCGGCGCGGAGGATCACCACGTGGGTGTTCATGTCGCGGCCCGCGGCGGTGATGGTGTCGGCCAGTTCGAACCAGCCGCGCGAGGGAAGCGCGTTGACGGGCGGGTGGTTCACCGTGACGGCGACGATGCCGGGTTCGACGGTGCTGGACGTGATGGTCATCGGGGCTCCTGGGCCACTTCCTGAGCGGGGCGAATACCTAAGCAAGCACTTGCTTGGTACGCTAGCACAGTGACGGATGCGCCGATCAACCTGGGCCTGGATGGCCGCGTAGTCCTGGTGACCGGCGGTGTGCGCGGCGTGGGCGCCGGCATCAGCGCCGTCTTCGCTGACCAGGGCGCCACCGTCGTCACCTGCGCCCGGCGCCCCGTCGAGGGCCTGCCGTACGACTTCCACAGCTGCGACGTCCGGGACCCGGACGCCGTGGCCGGGCTGATCGAGGCGATCGTGGCCCAGCACGGCCGCCTCGACGTCGTGGTCAACAACGCGGGCGGCTCGCCGTACGTATTGGCCGCCGAGGCCTCTCCGAAATTCCACCAGAAGATCGTCGAGCTCAATCTACTTGGCATGCTGCATGTCTCGCAGGCAGCGAACGCGGTCATGCAAGATCAGCCGAATGGCGGTTCGATCGTGTCGATCTCGAGCGTCAGTGCCGGACGCCCATCCCCCGGTACGGCCGCCTACAGCGCGGCCAAGGCGGGCGTGGAAAGCCTGACTACCACCCTCGCGGTGGAATGGGCGCCGAAGGTTCGCGTCAACGCGCTGGTGGTCGGGATGGTGGAAACCGAGCAGGTCGAACTGTTCTACGGCGACGCCGAATCACAGGCCGCCGTCGCGGCGACCGTGCCGCTGGGGCGGTTGGCCAAACCCGCCGACATCGGTTGGGCGGCAGCGTTTCTGGCCTCCGATGCGGCCGCATACATCAGCGGAGCCAAGATGGCGGTGCATGGCGGCGGCGAGCCGCCTGCCTACCTGTCCGCCTCGAGTGCCAACAAGTAAGGAGACAGTGCAATGGGATTGCTCGACGGTCGGGTCGTCATTGTCACGGGCGCCGGTGGCGGTATCGGACGCGCGCATGCCCTGGCATTTGCCGCCGAGGGGGCCTGCGTGGTGGTCAACGACATCGGCGTGGGCCTGGACGGCTCGCCGGCCGGTGGGGGCAGTGCCGCGCAGTCGGTGGTCGACGAGATCACCGCTGCCGGCGGCGAGGCCGTCACCAGCGGAGCCAACGTCGCCGAGTGGGAGCAGGCCGCCGGCCTGATCCAGACCGCCGTCGATTCTTTTGGCGGCCTCGATGTTCTGGTGAACAACGCCGGGATCGTCCGCGACCGGATGTTCGTCAACACCTCCGAAGAAGAGTTCGACGCCGTCATCGCCGTGCACCTCAAGGGTCACTTCGCGACCATGAAACATGCCGGCGCGTACTGGCGGGCCAGGTCCAAGGCCGGCGAGGCCGTGGACGCCCGGATCATCAACACGAGCTCCGGAGCCGGGTTACAGGGCAGTGTCGGGCAGGCCAACTACAGCGCCGCCAAGGCCGGTATCGCGGCACTGACCCTGGTCGCCGCCGCCGAGATGGGCCGGATCGGCGTGACCGTCAACGCGATCGCCCCGTCGGCGCGGACCCGAATGACCGAGACGGTCTTCGCCGACATGATGTCCACGCAGGACCGGGAATTCGACGCGATGGCGCCGGAGAACATCTCACCGCTGGTGGTCTGGCTCGGCAGCGTCGAGTCGCGGGACGTCACCGGCCGGGTGTTCGAGGTCGAGGGCGGCATCATCCGGGTCGCCGAGGGCTGGGCGCGCGGCGCCGACATCGACAAAGGGGCGCGGTGGGATCCGGCCGAACTCGGCCCGGTAGTCGCCGATCTCCTGGCGAAGTCGCGGCAGCCGCTGCCGGTGTTCGGCGCCTGAGTGTTCTTTCGCCGAGCCTCACGAGCGTGAAGTTGTCGGCGCACTCGGCGCCGATCGTGAAGACACCTCCACATCGGCGACCTCAGGGCGTCGTCCCCGGTTCGCACACCACCAGGGGGATGCGGCGGTCCGCGGCGTCCTGATAACCCTTGTAGGGCGGGTAGATTCGCGCCAGCTTGCGCCAGTACACCTGCCGTTCGTCGGCGGTGGCGTCCCGAGCCGTCAGGTCCATCACCTGGTCGCGCACCTGGACGCGGACTCTCGGGTCGGCCCGGATGTTGAGGTACCACGCTGGATGGTGATCGCGGCCACCGTAGGAGGCGGGCAGAACGATGCGGTCACCGTCGCGCAGGTACAGCGTCGGGGTGGTGCGCGGCCGCCCGGACTTGCGCCCTGTCGTCGTGATCAGTGCGGCGGGGAACCACAGCATCCTCGAGCCGAGTCGGCCGTTGGTGCGCCGATACACCCAGATGTGGGCGCTGGCGAACCGCTTGAGCGCAACTTTCAGCAGGGCTGAGTTTCGGACCGGGTGCGGTGAGTCGGGCACCCCATCAACGTGCCCGGATTCACGGGTCGCAAATCACGATCGGGATCACCCGGTCGGTCCACGACTTGTAGTCGTCGAAGCCCTTGTAGAACGCGGTCAACTTGGGCCAGTACTCGTCGCGCTCGGCCTGGGTGGCGTCGCGGGCCGTCAGTTCGAGCACCTCGTCTTTGATCTGGACCTTCACCTTGGGGTTGGCGCTGAGGTTCAGGTACCACAGTGGGTGCTTGTCGCTACCGCCCTGAGATGCCACCAGCACGATGCGCTGACCCTCGCGCAGGAACAGCAACGGCACCACCCGCGGCTCACCGCTCTTGCGGCCGATCGTCGTCACCAGCGCCACCGGTGCGCCCTCGAGGAAACTGCCCGCGATCTTGCCGTTGGTCGCCCGGTACAGGGCGGTCTGGCCGCGTGACATCCACTTGATGATGAACTTGCTGACCGGCGAATCGATGCCCTTCGGCCGGGGTTTCGGCATGACGAACTCCTCGGTCTAGCGCTTGATGAACGGGCGAAGATTAGCCCGGATGTGATGGATCCGGCCATCGGCGGGGATCAGGAACGTCTCGTCGACGTGGGCACACACCCGCCGGCCGGCCAGCGAGGGTTTGGTGATGACATCGAAGCGCGCCCGGACCTCGTCACCGTTGACGGTGAATTCCGGGGGACTGCACCTCTCGATGAGCCGGAATTGCGGACCGCTGTTGAGGCTGCGTCGCAGGTGATCTCCGGACCGCCCGGTCTTCAGGCCCATCTCGATGCGAATGCAGTCCGGTGCGAACGGCACCTTGTCGCCGTCGTGGTCGGCCAGCGCATCGATGTAGGCCTGCGCGGCCGCGATCCGCCTTGCGTCATTCCCCGGGTCGCTGCGCTCCTGCCCGCCGGCATCAGTAATCGCCAAACTAGATCCGCTCGATGATCGTGCCGGTCGACAGCGCCCCGCCGGCGCACATCGTGATCAGGGCGGTGCTCTGGTCGGTGCGCTCGAGTTCGTGCAGCGCGGTGGTGATCAAGCGGCTACCAGTGCTGCCGACCGGATGACCCAGCGCGATGGCCCCACCGTTGACGTTCACCTTGTCCATGTCGGCCTCGTGGACCTGCGCCCAGCTCAACACCACCGAGGCGAACGCCTCGTTGATCTCGACGAGGTCGATGTCGCCCATCTTCATGCCGGCCTTCTCCAGCACCCGGGCGGTGGACTGCACCGGGCCGTCGAGGTGGTAGTAAGTCTCGGCGCCGACCAGCGCCTGGCTGACGATGCGGGCGCGCGGACGCAGGCCCAGCGCCTTGGCCTTGTCCTCGTCCATCCACAGCACCGCTGCTGCACCGTCGGAGATCTGCGAAGAGGTGCCCGCGGTGTGCAGGGCGCCTTCCATCACCGGCTTGAGTCCGGCCAGCCCTTCCATCGTGGTGTCACGCAGCCCCTGATCGCGGCTGACCGTGTGCCGCTCGGTGGTCGGCTGTTTGTTCTCGTCAAGCACCGGGGCCTCGATGGGGGAGATCTCCCGGTCGAACCGGTGCTCGTCCCAGGCCCGCTTGGCGCGTTGCTGGGACAAGAACCCGAGGTGGTCCAGATCCTCGCGGGTGATGCCGCGGCGCTTGGCGATGCGTTCGGCGGCGGTGAATTGATCGGGCATGTCGATGTCCCAGGACTCGGCGCGGATCTTCGAACGATCCGGGCCGGCGTTGGCGCCGAGCCCGACCCGGCTCATCGCCTCGATACCGCACGCGATGCCGATGTCGATGGCACCGGCGGCGATCAGCCCTGCGATCAGGTGGTTGGCCTGCTGGGCGCTGCCGCACTGGCAGTCCACCGTGGTGGCGCCGACATGCTCGGGCAGGCCCGCGGTCAGCCACCCCACCCGGGTGACGTTGTTGGACTGCTCGCCGTACTGGGTGACGCAGCCGCCGATGACCTGCTCCACCGATCCCGCGTCGATGCCGGCCTTCTCGACCAGTGCGCGCTGGACGGCGCCCAACAATTCGGTGGCGTGCAGGCCGGACAGCCAGCCGTTGCGCTTTCCGATGGGGCTGCGGGTGGCTTCGACGATGACAGGATTACCCATGCGGTCAGGCTAGAACACGTTCCATTACTCTGACAAGCGAGGATGCCGCGGTGCCTTTTGTCTGCGGAGAAGCCATGTTTTACTGGCACTAGAACACGTCATATTGAGGAGCGCGCGATCATGCCAACCCCCAACCTGCCGCCCGGGTTCGACTTCCTGGATCCGGACCGGAATGTGAAGCAGTTGCCGGTCGACGAGCTCGCTGAGCTGCGTAGGGTCGCGCCCATCTGGTGGTGCGAACAGGCTATCGGCAAGGGTGGCTTCAACGACGGTGGCTACTGGGTGGTCACCAAACACAAGGACGTCAAAGAGGTCTCCCGGCGCAACGACGTCTACCTGTCCGCGCCGAATACGGCGCTGCCGCAGTTCCCCGATGACATGACGCGCGAAGACATCGACATGCAGCGCGTCATCATGCTCAACATGGACGGCGAGCACCACGACCGGCTGCGCCGGATCATCTCCCGCGGCTTCACCCCGCGTGCGGTCGGCCGGCTCCAGGACGAGCTCAACGAGCGTGCCCAGCGGATCGCGAAGGCCGCCGCGGCGGAGGGTTCCGGCGACTTCGTCGAACAGGTGGCCTGCGAACTGCCACTGCAGGCCATCGCCGATCTGCTCGGCGTCCCGCAGGAAGACCGCTTGAAGCTGTTCCGCTGGTCCAACGAGATGACCGGCAACGGGGACCCCGAATTCGCCGACGTCGATTCCAAGCAGTCGTCGCTGGAGGTGCTCGCCTACGCGATGCACATGGCCGGGGTCAAGGCCGAACACCCCGGAAACGACATCGTCACCGCGCTGATCAACGCCGACATCGACGGCGAGAAGCTCACCGAGGACGAGTTCGGATTCTTCGTCATGATGCTGGCCGTCGCCGGTAACGAGACCACCCGCAACTCGATCACCCACGGCATGATCGCCTTCGCCGAACACCCCGACCAGTGGGAGCTGTACAAGCGCGAGCGCCCGGAGACCGCCGCCGACGAGATCGTGCGGTGGGCCACGCCGGTCACCGCCTTCCAGCGCACTGCCGGCGAGGACGTCGAACTGTCCGGGGTGAAGATCAAGAAGGGCCAGCGGGTGGCCATCTTCTACCGGTCGGCCAACTTCGACGAAGAGGTCTTCGACGATCCGCACACATTCAATATTCTGCGCAACCCGAACCCGCACGTCGGATTCGGCGGCACCGGGGTGCATTACTGCGTCGGTGCCAATCTGGCCAAGATGACCATCAACCTGATGTTCAATGCAATCGCCGACCACATGCCCGACATCACCTCGATGGGTACCCCCGAGCGGCTACGTGCGGGGTGGCTCAACGGCATCAAGCACTGGCAGGTTGACTACACCGGTAAGGCTCCTGCAGCTTTGTAATCAAACGAATCAAGGAGGATTCGGGTGGATTTCACTCCGGACCCGGCGCAGCAGGCCGTCGCCGATGTGGTGACCTCGGTCCTGGACCGGGACAACAGCTGGGACGCTCTGGTTTCTGGGGGGGTGACGTCGCTCGGGGTGCCCGAGCGGCTCGGGGGAGATGGTGTCGGGCTGCCGGAGATCGCGACGGCGCTGACCGAGATCGGCAGGCACGGGACGATCTCACCGGCGCTGGCCACCCTCGGGCTCGGCCTGATTCCGCTGCTCGATCTCGCCTCCGATGCCCAGCAGGACCGCTTCCTCGCCGGCGTGGGCAAGGGCGCGATCCTCTCCGCCGCGCTCGACGAGCCCGGCGCCTCGCTACCCGACCGTCCGGCGACCACGCTGTCCGGCGGTCGGCTC
The DNA here is from genome assembly GCA_020438865.1 of Mycobacterium sp. Classification (GTDB taxonomy): domain Bacteria; phylum Actinomycetota; class Actinomycetes; order Mycobacteriales; family Mycobacteriaceae; genus Mycobacterium. The sequence continues at coordinate 13,981 of JAGQTU010000065.1, read as the reverse complement.
AACGGCACCAAGGTCGCCGTGCCCTACGCCGAACAGGCTGACTGGCTGCTCGTGACGGCCGACAGCGGCGTCGCAATGGTCTCGCCGAAGGCGCACGGCGTGCAGGTTACGAAGACGCCGTCATCCACCGGCGGGGACGAATACGCCGTTTCCTTCGCCGATGTGGCCGTCGAGTCCGACGCCGTGCTCGAGGGCGCTTCCGCCCATCGGGTAAACCAGTTGGCGCTGGCCGCCATCGGAGCCTTCGCGGCGGGCCTGGTTGCCGGTGCCCTGGCGCTGACCGCGGACTACGTGGCCAACCGCCAGCAGTTCGGCAGGCCGCTGTCCACGTTCCAGACCGTGGCCGCGCAGCTGGCCGAGGTCTACATCGCCTCTCGCACAATCGCTTTGGCGTCCAACTCGGTGATCTGGCGGCTCGCCGAAGGCAGGGACGCCGACGACGACCTCGACGTGCTGGGCTATTGGCTGACTTCGCAGGCGCCGCCGGCCATGCAGACCTGCCATCACCTGCACGGCGGTATGGGCATGGACATCACCTACCCCATGCACCGCTACTACTCGTCAATCAAGGATCTCACCCGAATGCTGGGTGGCCCGTCGCATCGCCTCGACCTGGTGGGAGCGCAATGTACATCGAACTGACCCCGGAGCAGCGTCACCTGCAAGGCGAACTGCGGCAGTACTTCTCGAATCTCATCTCGGCCGAGGAACGGGCCGAGATGGAGGTCGACCGGCACGGCAAGGCCTACCGCGCGATCATCAAGCGGATGGGTTCCGACGGCAAGCTCGGGGTGGGCTGGCCCAAGGAGTACGGCGGCCACGGCTTCGGTCCGGTCGAGCAGTCGATCTTCGTCAACGAGGCCGCCCGCGCCGACGTCCCACTGCCGGCGGTGACGTTGCAGACCGTCGGGCCGACCCTGCAGGAGTACGGCACCGAAGCCCAGAAGAAGAAGTTCCTTCCGGCCATCCTGGCCGGTGAGGTCCATTTCGCCATCGGCTATTCCGAGCCGGAGGCGGGCACCGACCTGGCTTCATTGCGCACCTCCGCGGTGCGCCAGGGCGACGAGTACATCGTCAACGGTCAGAAGATCTGGACCACGGGGGGCCACGACGCCGATTACGTCTGGTTGGCGTGCCGCACCGATCCGGATGCGGTGAAGCACAAGGGGATCTCGATCCTGATCGTCGACACCACCGATCCGGGCTACTCCTGGACACCGATCATCCTGTCGGACGGCGCACACCACACCAACGCGACGTACTACAACGATGTTCGGGTTCCGGTCGACATGCTGGTCGGTCAGGAGAACGCGGGCTGGCGGCTGATCACCACCCAGCTCAACCATGAGCGGGTGATGTTGGGACCGGCCGGCCGGATCGCGGGCATCTATGACCGGGTGCACGAGTGGGCGTCGAAGCCGGGTGGCAACGGTGTGACCCCGCTCGACCATGACGACGTGCGCCGGCTGCTGGGCGAGATCAAGGCGATCTGGCGGATCAACGAGCTGTTCAACTGGCAGGTTGCGGCCTCGGGAGAGACCATCGACATCGCGGACGCCGCTGCCACCAAGGTGTTTTCGACCGAGCGGATCCAGCGCATCGGCCGGTTGGCCGAGGAGATCGTCGGCAAGTACGGCAACCCCGCCGAGTCGCAGACCGCCGAACTGCTGGAGTGGCTGGACTCGCAGACCAAGCGCAACCTGGTGATCACCTTCGGCGGCGGGGTCAACGAGGTGATGCGCGAGCAAGTCGCGGCGTCGGGCCTCAAGGTGCCGAGGGTTCCGCGGTAATGGGCGCCGTCGACGACATCCGCACCGCCGCGGAGAAGGTCAAGGCCGAGGGTAAGAGTAAGCCCCGCACCGGCCGCCACGCCGTCAATCAGCCGATGATCGACCACTGGCTCGACGCGATCGGGGACAAGAATCCCATCTACGTCGACGAGGCCGCCGCCAAGGAGGCGGGCCACCCGGGCATCGTTGCCCCACCGGCAATGATCCAGGTGTGGACGATGATGGGCCTCGGCGGAAATCGCCCGGACGACGACCCGCTGGGCAAGATCATCACGCTGTTTGACGACGCCGGTTACATCGGCGTCGTCGCGACGAACTGCGAGCAGACCTACCACCGTTACCTGCGTCCCGGTGAAGAGGTCAGCGTCAGCGCCGAACTCACCGACGTCGTCGGCCCGAAGAACACCGCACTCGGCGAGGGCTTCTTCATCACCCAGAAGATCACCTGGCAGGTCGGCGACGAGGACGTCGCCGAAATGATGTGGCGCATCATGAAGTTCAAGCCTGCCGATCAGGCGGCTGCGCCGGTGTCTGCGGTGCCCGAGGATCTGGACCCGGCGTTCATGATGCGACCGGCCCCGTCGAAGGACACCCAGTTCTTCTGGGACGGCGTCAACGCACACGAACTGCGCCTGCAGAAGCGCCCTGACGGCACCTTGCAGCATCCACCCGTGCCCGCGCTATGGCAGCACAAAGACATTCCAACCGACTACGCCGTCGCCAGTGGCAAGGGAACGGTGTTCAGCTTCGTGGTGCACCACGCTCCGAAGGTGCCGGGGCGCACGGTGCCGTTCGTCATCGCGCTCGTCGAACTCGAGGAGGGCGTACGCATGCTCGGTGAGCTGCGCGACGTCGACCATTCCAAGGTGGAGATCGGAATGCCGGTTCAGGCAACGTATATCGACTTTCCGGCCGGTGAGGACGGGCCCGCGTGGACCCTTTACGCGTGGGAGCCGCAGGCATGAGCGCCCCATCTGTTCACGTCGGCACCAAGCTGCCCGAGTTGGCGCTGTACGGCGATCCCACGTTCATCGTCTCGACCGCGATCGCCACCCGCGACTACCAGGATGTCCACCACGACCGGGACAAGGCGCAGGCCAAGGGATCCAAGGACATCTTCGTCAACATCCTCACCGACACCGGCCTCGTGCAGCGCTACATCACCGACTGGGCCGGACCCAACGCTGTCATCAAGACGATCGGGCTGCGGCTCGGCGTGCCCTGGTACGCCTACGACACGGTGACGTTCTCCGGTGAGGTGACCGCCATCGAGGACGGGCTCATCACCGTGAAGGTCACCGGCAGCAACAGCCTCGGCGACCACGTGATCGCCACCTCGACGCTGACGATCGAAGGGAATGCCTGATGCCCGGCGAGCTTTCGGGGAAGGCGGCGATCGCCGGGATTGGTGCGACGGACTTCTCCAAGGACTCTGGGCGGAGCGAGCTGCGGCTGGCCGCCGAGGCGGTGCTGGACGCCCTCGACGATGCGGGTCTGACGCCCGCCGACGTCGACGGCATGGTGACCTTCACCATGGACTCGAATACCGAGGTGGCCGTCGCGCGGGCGACCGGAATCGGTGATCTGAAGTTCTTCTCCAAGATCCATCACGGCGGCGGCGCGGCGTGCGCGACCGTTCAGCAGGCGGCCATCGCGGTGGCCACCGGTGTCGCGGATTGTGTTGTGGCGTATCGGGCTTTCAACGAGCGCTCCGGCATGCGCTTCGGCCAGGTGCAGCTGCGGCTGATCCAGGGGGCGGACTCCACGAGTGTGGACAACTCGTTCTCCTACCCGCACGGGTTGTCCACCCCGGCGGCGCAGGTGGCGATGATCGCCAAGCGCTACATGCACCTGTCCGGCGCCACCAGCCGGGACTTCGGCGCCATCTCGGTGGCCGACCGCAAGCATGCGGCCAACAATCCGAAGGCGTACTTCTACGGCAAGCCGATCACCATTGAGGACCATCAGAATTCGCGGTGGATCGCCGAGCCGTTGCGGCTGCTGGACTGCTGTCAGGAGACCGATGGCGGCGTGGCGATCGTCGTGGTGTCGGCGGAGCGGGCCAAGGACCTCAAGCACCGGCCCGCGATCATCGAGGCGGCCGCCCAGGGCTCGAGCCCGAATCAGTACTCGATGGTGAGCTACTACCGTCCCGAACTCGACGGCCTACCCGAGATGGGTCTGGTGGGCAAGCAGTTGTGGGCGCAGTCGGGCCTGAAGCCGACCGACATTCAAACCGCGATCCTCTACGACCACTTCACCCCGTTCACGCTGATCCAGTTGGAGGAGTTGGGGTTCTGCGGCTGGGGCGAGGCGAAGGACTTCATCGCCGACGGCGCGATCGAGATCGGTGGCCGGCTGCCGATCAACACCCACGGTGGCCAGCTCGGCGAGGCCTACATCCACGGCATGAACGGCATCGCCGAGGGCGTGCGCCAGCTTCGGGGCACGTCGGTCAATCCGGTGCCCAACGTGGAGCACGTGCTCGTCACCGCCGGCACCGGCGTGCCGACGTCGGGGCTGATCCTGGGCTGAGTGCCGCGGACGACGACCCATCAGCCGCCGAGCGTGAAGGTATTCGCGCAGTCGACGCCGAAAGTGCTGACTGCTTCACGCTCGCGAAGCTGTCGGTGGTGGTTGGCACGATGCGGTCATGGGTGCCCCCTTCCTCGGTAGCGAGGCGTTGGCCGCGGGTGTGACCTGGACGGAATTGCAGAACCGTCATCGGCGCCTCTTGCGCGACGTCTACGTCACCGCCGACACCGAAGTGACTGCCGCGCTGCGCGCCAAGGCCGGCTGGCTGTGGTCCGGCAAGCGCGGCATCATCGCGGGCCGTTCGGCGGCTGCGCTGCACGGAAGTAGGTGGGTGGACGCATCGGCTCCAGTCGAGCTCTTCCACGGCAATCGCCACCGCCTTCCCGGGATTCAGGTGCGCGGTGACAACCTCGAGCCCGAGGAAGTGTGCGTGGTGGACGGTGTACCCGTAACGACGCCCGCCCGAACGGCGCTCGATCTGGCCTGCTGGAACAGCACCATACCGGCTGTCGGGGCCGTCGACGCGCTGGCCCGGGCGACATCGCTCAACATGATTGAGGTCGAACCACTTCTCAACCGAAGCGCCGGCCGGCGCGGAATCGTGCGGGCCCGCAGAACGCTCGCACTGGTCGATCCGGGTGCGCAGTCGCCGAAGGAATCGTGGTTGAGGGTCACGCTTTTGGAAAGTGGACTACCGCGGCCGCGGACACAGATACCGATACGCGATGAGTTCGGCGACGCTGTGGCCTACCTGGACATGGGTTGGGAGGACGCGCTCGTCGCCGTGGAGTACGACGGTGAGCATCATCGCACCGTCCGCTCGCAGTACTCCTATGACATCCGCCGGTTGGAGATGTTGCAGCGGCGGGGCTGGACGGTCATCAGGGTGACCGCCGCCGACCGAGCCGAGGAGGTCGTCCGCCGAGTCCGCGCCGCGCTCGCCGGTCGGGCGTGAAGCTAGTTGAGCAGTCGGTGCCGACGGTGCGGATAGCTTCACGCCCGGGGCGGCCCAACAAGGCTAGACCGGAGTCAGCTCCACATCGGAGAGCACGACGGCGTCGTCGCGGCTGGGCGCCGTGACCACCCCGATGTAGCGGTCGCCGTCCTTCCACGCGCTGACCCGGATGGTCTCACCGGGGAAGACCACCCCGGCGAAGCGCGCTCCGTAGCCGCCGACCCGGGTGACGTCGGCGTCCAGGAGCGTGTCCACCAGCGCCTTGCACGTCATGCCGTAGGTGCACAGGCCGTGCAGGATCGGGCGGTCGAAACCGGCGGCCGCGGCGAACCCCGGATCGGAGTGCAGTGGGTTGCGGTCGCCGCAGAGCCGGTAGAGCAGCGCCTGCTGCGGAAGCACCGGCACGTCGATCTCGTAGTCCGGCGCGCGATCCGGGGCGGCCACCGAGGTCGACGGGCCGCGCTCGCCGCCGAAGCCCCCCTCACCCCGGGCGAAGATGGATCGCTTGGTGGTCCACAGCACCTTGCCGTGCGGGTCGGTCACCGTCGACTCGCTGACGATCACCGCGGCCTTGCCCTTGTCCCAGATCTCGGTGAACCGCTGGACCGACCGGGCGGTGCCGCTGGGCGGCAGCGGCCCTGGCACCGTCACCGCCTCGCTGGCGTGCAGCACCTTGCCCAGCTCGATGTCGATCCCGGGGAACTTCACCTCAGGCGGCTCGGTCATATGGAAGCTGGCGGCCACATTGCCGAACGTCGGCAGCACCTGAGGTTTCTTGTCCACCAGGTAGCGCAGTTCCTTGGGATCCATCGGGTCCGCACCCGCGCCCAGGCCGAGGTGGTAGAGCTGGACGTCGCTGCTGGTCCAGGAGAACTCGATGGGCTCCAGTTCGGCGCCGAGCGCGACGTCGAGATCGATCGGCATGTCAGCCCTTCCCCGCGTTCGCCGGCTTGTCGGCTCCGGCGATGTGCAACGCGGCCAGATACCCGAAGGTCATCGCCGGACCGATGGTGCCGCCCGGCCCGGGATAGGTGTGTCCCATCACCGGCGCGCTGACATTACCGGCCGCATACAGTCCCTCGATCACCGAGCCGTCGTCGCGCAGCGCGCGCCCGTGGACGTCGGTGCGGATGCCGCCCTTGGTTCCCAGATCACCCGGCACCATCTTGGCCGCGTAGTAGGGGCCGTGCTTGATCTCGCCGAGATTCGGGTTGGGCTTGTTGGTCGGGTCGCCGTAGTAGCGGTCGTAGGCGCTCTCGCCGCGGTGGAAGTCTTCGTCGACACCCGTGCGGGCGAAGCCGTTGAACCGCTCGACCGTCGCCAGGAAGTCCGCCTCGGGCAGGCCGGTCTTCTGGGCCAGTTCCTCGATGGTGCCTGCGGTGACGATCACACCGGACTCCATCCACTTCTTGGGGATGCGCTGCCCCGGTTGCAGCCCGGCGAAGATGTAGCGGTCGCGATACTGCTGGTCGAAGACCAGCCATGCCGGCACGTTCTCCCCCGGCCCGGAACCCTGGCCGTACTGCCCGCCGTACATGTGGTGGCAGGCCTCGACGTAGGGCATGGACTCGTTCATGAAGCGCTTGCCTGCGAGGTTGACGATGATCGACCCGGGGGAGTTGCGCTCGGAGAGCGCGAACCACGGCGCGCCGACCAACGGCACTGTCGGGCCCCACCAGGCGTCCTCCATCAAGTCCAGTGCGGCGCCGAGCTTCTCGGCGGCGACGATGCCGTCGCCGGTATTGGCGACGGCCCCGACGGTCCACTCGGTGGTGATCGGTGCGCGCTGGTACTTGACCCGCATCTGTTCGTTGTGTTCGAACCCGCCGGAACCCAGGATGACTCCCCGGCGGGCCCGGATGAGTTGCGGATCGGCCGCTTCCGGCCCGGTCATGTCCCGCACGTAGATGCCGCGGACCACACCGTCCTCGACGAAGAGGTCGGTAAGCGCCGTGTTGAGCAGCACGGGCACCCCGGCCTCACGCAGCGCGATGCGCAGCGGCGCGATCAGCGCGCGCCCCATGCCGACGAGGTTCTTGCCCCGCATGCCGGCCCACATGGTGCGGGCGCCGACCTTGAGGCTGCGCAGAACGCCACGCGGGTGCCGCTTGAGTTGGTTGAGCCGAACGTAATCCTGCTGCATGACAACGACATTGAGCGGGACCTTGCCGTAGGCGGGCTCCAGTACCGCTTCGTCGGGGCCCAGCTTGCGGGCGTTGAACGGCTTGGGTTCGATCGACCGGCCAGCCGGACGGCCGCCCGGCGCCTCCGGGTAGTAGTCGGAGTAGCCCGGCACCCAGCACATCTTCAGCGGGCTGTTCCGGAGCACGAAGGAGAGCATCTCCGGTCCGCGCTCCAGGTACGTGTCGATCCGCTCGGGCTCGACGACGTCGCCGATGATCGAGTGCAGATAGGTGCGCGCGGCGTCCTTCGTGTCGGTGACACCGTCGCGCTTGAGGATCTCGTTATTCGGGATCCACACGCCACCGCCCGATCGCGCCGTTGAGCCGCCGAAATGCGGCGCCTTCTCGACGACCACAGCCGATAGTCCCTGGTGGGCGGCGGTAAGAGCGGCGACCATGCCCGCTGCGCCGCTTCCGACGACGATGACGTCGAACTCCTGAGCTGTCATACTAGAACACGTTATAGAATCGTCCCGTCGCGGCGCTACTGGGCTGCCTTTCCGGTCAGCGGAACGCTTAGTGCCGCGGCGACGGGATCGCACTACAGTTGCCCCTGCCGGGTGCACTCTGCCCGGTCACGTCGACGATTGGACTCATGGATGTTGAGTGTTGCGACGCGAGACGAACTGGCCGCTGAGCTTGCCGAGGCGGCCCGGCGACGGACGCCGCTGACCCCACTGACGATCGTCTATCCGGACATCGACGTCGTCGATGCGTACGAGATTCAGCTGATCAACATCCGTCAGCGGGTGGCCGAGGGCGCCCGGGTGGTCGGCCACAAGGTCGGGCTGTCCTCCGAGGCGATGCAGAAGATGATGGGCGTCGAGGAGCCCGATTACGGGCACTTGCTCTCCGAGATGGAGTGTTTCGAGGACCAGCCGGTGGCCGCGGGGCGCTACCTGTTCCCCCGTCTCGAGGTCGAGGTGGCCTTCATTCTGGCCGATGATCTGCCCGGCGCGGGCTGCACCGAGGATGACGTCCTGGCCGCGACCGCCGCGTTCGCGCCTTCGATCGAGATCATCGACACCCGCATCAAGGACTGGAAGATCAGCCTGTGCGACACCATCGCCGATAACGCGTCCTCCGGCGGCTTCGTGCTGGGCCGCGAGCGGGTTTCGCCCAAGGACATCGACGTGAACGCGATCGAGGCGGTGTTGTCCCGGGACGGCGAAGTGGTCGCCGAGGGTCGCAGCGACGCCGTTCTCGGCAGCCCCGTCACCGCGGTGGCGTGGTTGGCCCGCAAGGTCGACAGCTTCGGCGTGCGACTCAAGGCCGGCGACATCATCTTGCCCGGGTCGTGCACCCGGGCGATCGACGCACGCCCCGGCGAGAGTTTCGTCGCCGATTTCACCGGGCTGGGCTCAGTCCGGGTGTCGTTCGACTAGAGGAGCGTCCATGGCGCAGAAGAAGTCCGTCGCCATCGTGGGGTCGGGCAACATCAGCACCGATCTGCTGTACAAGCTGCTGCGATCGGAGTGGCTCGAGCCGCGCTGGATGATCGGTATCGACCCGGCCAGCGAAGGCCTGGCCCGTGCGCGCAAGCTCGGCCTGGAGACCAGCGCGGACGGGGTGGACTGGCTCCTCGCCCAGTCCGAGTTGCCGGACTTCGTGTTCGAGGCCACCTCGGCCTATGTGCACAAGGCCGCCGCCCCGCGGTATGCCGAGGCCGGTATCAAGGCGATCGACCTCACCCCGGCCGCGGTCGGCCCCGGCGTGGTGCCACCGGCCAACCTGCGCGACCACCTGGACGCGCCCAACGTCAACATGGTCACCTGCGGCGGTCAGGCCACCATCCCGATCGTCTACGCCGTGTCCCGGGTCGTGGAGGTGCCCTACGCCGAGATCGTCGCCAGCGTCTCCTCGGTGTCGGCCGGGCCGGGCACCCGAGCCAACATCGACGAGTTCACCAAGACCACGTCCAAGGGTGTCGAGGTGATCGGTGGCGCCAAGCGGGGCAAGGCGATCATCATCCTCAACCCGGCCGACCCGCCGATGATCATGCGCGACACCATCTTCTGCGCGATTCCGGAAGACGCCGACCGCGACGCCATCACGCAGTCGATCAAGGACGTCGTGGCTGAGGTGCAGACCTACGTCCCCGGCTACCGACTGCTCAACGAACCGCAGTTCGACGAGCCCTCGGTGGTCAACGGCGGAAACTATGTGGTGACCACCTTCGTCGAGGTCGAAGGTGCGGGCGACTATCTGCCGCCCTATGCGGGAAACCTGGACATCATGACCGCCGCGGCGACCAAGGTGGGCGAGGAGATGGCCAAAGAGGCGGCCAACGTAGCGGAAGGGGCTCGCGCATGAGTAGCGACGGGATCTTCTTCAACGCGATGTGGGACGTCCGCATCACCGACACGTCGCTGCGGGACGGCTCGCACCACAAGCGTCACCAGTTCACCACCGAGGAGGTGCAGGCGATCGTCGCCGCCCTCGACGCCGCGGGCGTTCCGGTCATCGAGGTGACCCACGGGGACGGACTCGGCGGGTCCAGCTTCAACTACGGGTTCTCCAAGACTCCCGAGCAGGAGTTGATCAAGCTCGCCGCCGAGACCGCGAAGGACGCCAAGATCGCCTTCCTGATGCTGCCGGGTGTCGGCATCAAGGAGGACATCAAGGAGGCGCAGAACAACGGGGGCTCGATCTGCCGGATCGCCACGCACTGCACCGAAGCCGACGTCTCGATCCAGCATTTCGGGCTGGCGCGGGAGTTGGGCCTGGAGACGGTCGGGTTCCTGATGATGAGCCACACGCTGCCGCCGGAGAAGCTGGCCAAGCAGGCCCGGATCATGGCCGATGCCGGCTGCCAGTGCGTGTACGTGGTCGACTCCGCGGGTGCCCTGGTGCTCGACGGCGTGGCCGACCGGGTGGCCGCGCTGGTCGCCGAGCTCGGTGACGACGCTCAGGTCGGTTTCCACGGCCACGAGAACCTGGGGCTCGGTGTCGCGAACTCCGTGGAGGCCGTGCGCGCGGGTGCCAAGCAGATCGACGGCAGCGTCCGTCGGTTCGGCGCGGGCGCGGGCAACGCCCCCGTCGAGGCGCTGATCGGCGTGTTCGACAAGATCGGTGTGAAGACTGGAATTGACTTCTTCGACATCGCCGACGCCGCCGAGGAGATCGTCGCGCCCGCGATGCCCACCGAGTGCCTGCTGGACCGCAATGCGCTGATCATGGGCTACTCGGGGGTGTACTCGAGCTTCCTCAAGCACGCCATCCGGCAGGGCGAGCGCTACGGGGTGCCGCCCCACCAACTGCTGCACCGTGCCGGCTTGCGCAAACTGATCGGCGGTCAGGAGGACCAGCTGATCGACATCGCGCTGGAGATCAAGCGCGAGCAAGCGGAGACTGCCGCGCAGTAGCGCGACGTCGGAGGTAAAACCGGGTCACCACTGCGGTTTGGACCCACCCAGCCCGGTCGTGAGTGCATCTGCGGTGGCGGTCAGACCCTTTGCGTGCCTTGCGATCTCGGAGTCGGTCATGGCCCGGCCGATCTGCAGTGATACCACCATGATCTGGCGCCGATGGTGGTCGTAGACCGGTGCGGAGATGACGCTGATGTCGTGGCGCTGGCGGGCCTCGGCCTCACTGCGCAGGTAGACCCGCTCACCGATGTCGGAGATCAACTCGCCCAGCAGCGCGCGAAGTTCGTCCGGCAACTTGCTCGACATTCCCGCCATCAGGGCGTAGAGCCGTCGGCCCCCGGGCGTGAGACGCTCCACCAGATAGCCGGCGGTGCGGCATTCGGCGATCACGCGATCCAACCGCTGCGTGTCGGTGCGCAGGGGGATGGTCGGTGCGCGGCTCAGCCAGTCGCGCAGTGCGTCGTCGTCCCACAGCACGAACATCAGGCCCACCGGCGGCGCGAAGGGATAGCTCTGGCCCACCCGCACACCGACATCGGCACCCGGCGGGCCCACCAACTCCAGCAGCGTGATCCGGTCGTCGACCACGGCGGCCAGGGCCGCGGTGGTGCTGAACGTGCCCGACAGCCGGCGCAGTTCCTCGCGCGCGGCGGGGCTGACGCGCATCGACTCCTGCGCGATGTGCCCAAGAGCGATCAAGCTCGGGCCGAGCCGATAGGTCTTGTCCCGGGAGTCGCGCACCAGGTACCCCGACTCGGTCAGGGTGGTGACGATGCCCAGGCACGTCGGCTTGGCCAGGCCGACGTGCCGCGCCAGTTCCGACAGCCCGAAGCGGTCGTGCGGATGCTCGGCCATGAAGTCCAGAATCGCGACGACGCGCTGCGTCGGCGGCGAGGAGCGGGTTGAGGACGCGGGCTGCGGCATTGCGTAATTGTACCGATGCGATCCATAGTTGGAACAGCGGCCGGTTGACGGCAACCTGGAACACGTTCTAGATTCAGGTTTGGATCACCACCGGCACGCAGAAAAGAACTCATCCGCGGAAGGCCCTCCGATGTATGCACAACCGCTGACCGACGCCATCTCCGAGGCCGAACAACTGGTGCGCGAGGCGTCGTTCATCGAGTCCGAGGCCGATCTGCTGGAAGGTCTGCAGTATCTGGCCGGTTGCATCGCGGCCTGCACGCACGTCGCCTTCGACTACGACCGCGACCATCCCTTCCTGCATTCGGGCACCGGGCCGTTCACCAAGATGGGTTTGGACAATCCGGACACCATGTACTTCGGCACCCGGGTGGTGGCCGGCCATGAATACGTCGTCACCGGTACCCGGGGGACCACGACCGACGTCAGCTTCCAGCTGCTCGGCGGCGAGTACACCGACGAGGTTGTCCCCGACAGCGAGACCGCGTTCGACGACCGCAAGCTCGACATCGCCCACGACGGCACATTCGAGTGGCGCTTCACTCCGGACACCAACGCGCAACTGGTGATTCGTGAGGTGTACAACGACTGGTCGGCCCAGCGCGGCAACTTCGCCATCGCCCGCACCGACACCGCGGGCACCGCGCCGCCGCCGCTGACCAAGGAGCTGATCGAGCGGCGCTACGCGACGGCCGGAAAGCAACTGGTGCAGCGGGTGAAGACGTGGCTGCAGTTTCCGAAGTGGTTCTACGACAACCTCCCGGTCAATTCGCTGACCGCACCGCGGCTCACCCCCGGTGGACTGGCCACCCAGTACTCGTCGGTGGGCCACTACGACCTGGCGCCCGGTCAGGCTCTGATCCTCACCCTGCCGGTGACCGATGCGCCGTATCTCGGCTTCCAACTCGGCAGCCTCTGGTACATCTCGCTGGACTACATCAACCATCAGACCTCGCTGAACGGCACCCAGGCCCAAGCCGATCCGGACGGCAAGATCCGCATCGTCGTCGCCGACCAGAGTCCGGGCGTGACCAACTGGATCGAGACCCTCGGGCACCGCAAGGGTTACCTGCAGTTCCGCTGGCAGCGGGTATCCCGGCAGCTGACCGAGGCCGACGGTCCCACACTGGAGCTGGTCGATCTCGGTGCGGTGCCGGACAAGCTCCCGTACTTCGAACAGAACAAGATCTCCGACGACGACTGGCGTGAGCGGATCGCGCTGCGCCAGAAGCTGATTGGCAACAGGATGGTGGGATAAATCATGGGCGGAATGCTCGAGAACAAGGTCGTGGTCATCAGTGGGGTGGGGCCCGCGCTGGGCACCACCCTGGCGCGTCGATGTGCCGAGGAGGGCGCCGACGTGGTGCTGGCGGCGCGGACTGTCGAACGACTCGAAGACGTCGCCAAGCAGGTTGCTGACCTCGGTCGCCGGGCGGTGGCGATCGGCACCGACATCACCGACGAGGCCCAGGTGGACGATCTCGTCAAGCAGACCCTGGACGCGTACGGCAAGGTCGACGTGTTGATCAACAACGCCTTCAAAGTGCCCTCGATGAAGCCGTTCGCCAACACCTCCTTCGAGCACATCCGGGAGACTCTGGAACTGACCGTGCTCGGTGCGCTCCGGATGATCCAGGGTTTCACCCCGGCACTGGTCGAGGCCAAGGGTTCGGTGGTGAATGTGAACTCGATGGTGTTGCGCCATTCCGACCCCAAGCAGGGCGCCTACAAGATGGCGAAGGCGGCGCTGCTGGCGATGTCGCAGTCGCTGGCCAGTGAGCTCGGTCCGCAGGGCATCCGGGTGAACTCCGTTCTGCCCGGCTACATCTGGGGCGGAACGCTGAAGGGCTACTTCGAGCACCAGGCCGGCAAGTACGGGACCACCGTCGAGGAGATCTACAACGCGGCCGCGGTGAACTCCGATCTCAAGCGCCTGCCCACCGAGGACGAGGTGGCCTCGGCGATCCTGTTCATGGCCAGCGACCTGTCCAGTGGGATCACCGGCCAGACCCTCGACGTCAACTGCGGCGAGTACAAGGCGTGAACACAAGCCGGACCGACGTCGGAACGGTCGAGGATCTGCAGGCCTCGGCGGTCAAGGCCGTCAGGCTGGATGACTTCGGCACCGACGACGACAACTACCGCGAAGCCCTCGACGTACTTCTCGAGTCCTACCGCCGCGACGCCGATTTCACCGAACTGGGCAGCAAGATGTCGCGGTTCTTT
>JAGQTU010000064.1 GCA_020438865.1 Mycobacterium sp. | reverse complement strand
TGGCTGCTCCGTGAGCTGGTGTACGCGCTGCTGGTCAAGAAGGACCACGCCGCCGCGGGCAAGATCGTGGTGCTGATGGGCGCGGTGGGCACCACCAAGCCCGAGCCGCAGGCGGCCAAGGACCTCGAGGCTTTCGCCACCCCGCTGACCATGAAGTCGCTGGGCGACATGAGCTACGCCGACATCGGCCGCCAGCTCTCCACGCTGGCCGACGCCTACGACGTGAAGCTGCCGCGCGAGCTGGTGCTGATCGGCAAGCAGTTCCTCTACGTCGAGCGCTACATGAAGCTGCTGGCGCCCAGGTGGCAGATGATGTCCGACCCGCAGCTCACCGGCTACTTCGCCAACTTCATGGTGGAGGTCAGCCGCGAGCACCAGAGCGACGTCGAGGTCTAGCGACATGGAGATCCGGTCCGGGCACGCGAAGGTCGATGAGAACGTCGAGCTGTACTACGAGGACCTCGGCAACCCCGGTGACCCGTCGGTGCTGCTGGTGATGGGCCTGGGCGCACAGCTACTGCTGTGGCGCGACGGGTTCTGCGAGCGCCTGGTCGAGCAGGGTTACCGGGTGATCCGCTACGACAACCGCGACGTCGGGCTGTCCACCAAGCTGCACGGCCAGCGGGCCGGCGGGTCCCTGGTTCCGAACCTGGTGCGCTCGTTCCTCGGCAAGCCCAGCCCGTCGGTGTACACCCTGGAGCACATGGCCGACGACGCCGCCGCGCTGCTCGATCACCTCGGCATCGAGCGGGCGCATGTGGTCGGCGCGTCGATGGGGGGGATGATCGCCCAGATCTTCGCCGCCCGCCATCCCGATCGCACCGCGGCGCTGGGAATCATCTTCTCCTCCAACAACTCTGCGCTGCTGCCGCCGCCGGCGCCCAAGGCGTTGCTCTCGCTGATCAAGGGTCCGGCGCCGGGTTCGCCGCGCGATGTGATCGTCGAGAACTCGATCCGGGTCAGCCGGATCATCGGCAGCCCGGGCTACCCGAAGTCCGAGGAGCAGCTGCGCGCCGAGGCGATCGAGTCCTACGAGCGGGCGCACTACCCGCAGGGCATCGGTCGCCACCTGGGCGCGGTGCTGGGCACCGGCAGCCTCAAGCACTACGACCACCAGATCAGCGCCCCCACCGTCGTCATCCACGGCCGCGCGGACAAGCTGATGCGCCCTTCGGGCGGCCGCTCGATCGCTGCGGCGATCCCCAACGCACGGCTGGTGCTGTTCGACGGCATGGCCCATGACCTGCCCGAAGAGCTGTGGGACGACATCGTCGGCGAGCTGAAGACCACGTTTGCCGAGGTCCCCGCCCCGTGACGCCGGATTGGTCGGCACACCGCCGAGTCCGATAGCATCACCGATTAGTTCGGGGCGGATCCCTCAAGACGTGGGTGGATCGCTCAAGCTGACTACACGGAAGGTCAGTTCTGACCTCATGGCCAAAAAACTGAAGCCCCATTTCGAGGACGTCCAGGCGCACTACGACCTGTCGGACGAGTTCTTCCGGCTGTTCCTGGACCCCACCCAGACCTACAGCTGCGCGTATTTCGAGCGCGACGACATGACGCTGGAAGAGGCGCAGCTCGCCAAGATCGATCTCGCGCTGGGCAAGCTGGGCCTGCAGCCCGGCATGACGCTGCTCGACATCGGCTGCGGCTGGGGCGCCACCATGATGCGCGCCGTGGAGCGCTACGACGTCAACGTCATCGGCCTGACGCTGTCGAAGAACCAAAAAGACCACGTGGAGCGGCTTTTTGCCGAGTCCGACAACCCGCGCAGCAAGCGCGTCGAGCTCGAGGGCTGGGAGCAGTTCCACGAGCCTGTCGACCGGATCGTGTCCATCGGCGCCTTCGAGCATTTCGGCTTCGACCGCTACGACGACTTCTTCACGATGGCCTACAACGTGCTGCCCGACGACGGGGTGATGCTGCTGCACACCATCACCGCGCTGACCTTGCCGGAGATGGCCGACCGTGGGATGCCGCTGACCTTCGACGTGGCCCGGTTCGTGAAGTTCATCCTCACCGAGATCTTCCCCGGCGGCCGGCTGCCGTCGGTGGAGAAGGTCGAGGAGCACTCGACCAAGGCCGGCTTCAAGCTCACCCGGGTCCAGTCCCTGCAGCCGCACTACGCGCGCACGCTCGACCTGTGGGCGGAGGCGCTGGAGGCCCACAAGGACGAGGCCATCGCCATGCAGTCCGAAGAGGTCTACGAGCGGTACATGAAGTATTTGACGGGCTGTGCAAAAGGCTTCCGGGTTGGGTATATCGACGTAGATCAGTTCACTCTGCAAAAGCAGTGACCGAGATATACGCCTGAGGCCGGTTCATTCGGGCCCGCGGCGGGGGGCACAGGTTATGGTTCAAATCACAGCACGACCAGTCATCACACGCGGGGGCGTGGTGCGGCGGAGAACGAGGAGGGTTGTACGCACTCATGCCCGAGGCAACTGACACCAAGGACATGCGGCCACACTTCGAAGAGATCCAGGCCCATTACGACCTGAGCGACGATTTCTTCGGGTTGTTCCAGGACCCCACCCGCAAATACAGCTGCGCGTACTTCACCGGGCCGAACGTCACCCTGTCCGAGGCCCAGGTCGCCAACGTCGACCAGCACCTCGACCGCCTCGATCTCAAGCCGGGGATGACCCTGCTCGAGGTGGGCTGCGGCTGGGGCCTGACCCTGCAGCGCGCGATGGAGAAGTACGACGTCAACGTCATCGGCCTGACGCTGTCGAAGAACCAGAAGGCCTACTGCGATCAGCTGCTCTCGAAGGTCGACAGCGAGCGGACCTTCGACGTCCGCCTGGAGGGCTGGGAGCAGTTCCACTCCCCCGTCGACCGGATCGTCTCGATCGAGGCGTTCGAGCACTTCGGTTTCGAACGCTACGACGACTTCTTCAAGACCTGCTTCGACATCCTGCCCGACGACGGCCGGATGACGATCCAGAGCAGCGTCGGCTACCACCCCTACGACCTGCAGGCGCGCGGCAAGAAGCTGACCTTCGAGCTGGCCCGCTTCGCCAAGTTCATCGGTGAGGTGATCTTCCCGGGTGGGCGCATCCCGAGCACCCAGATGATGGTCGAGCACGGCGAGAAGGCCGGCTTCGCGGTCCCCGAGACGCTGTCGCTGCGCAACCACTACATCAAGACCCTCGGCATCTGGGCGGCCCGCCTGGAACAGCACAGGGACGAGGCCATCGCGGCGGCCGGCGAAGAGAGCTACAACAACTACATGCGGTACCTGACCGGCTGTCAGTACTACTTCGTGGACGAGGCCCTCGACGTCAGCCTGGTCACCTATCTCAAGCCGGGCGCGGTCACCTAACCGTCAGCTGTCGGATCGGCCTGGTCCCGTTCGTCGGACAGGTAGAGAGTGGAAACACCAGGTTTCCGCTCGCGACCCGGAGGACATGACGATGTACTACTTCGCACTGCTGCAGACCGCCGAGCGCAACCTGAGCCCGGCCGATCCGCAGGCCGAGATGCAGGCCTACACCGATTTCCATGCCCGCGCGGCCGACGCCATCCGGGCCGGTGACGCGCTGGCGCCCCCGGCCGAGGCCGTTCAGATCACCGGCGGACCCGATCGCCCCGTGGTCACCGACGGGCCGTTCGCGGAGGGCGCCGAGGTGGCGTGCGGCTATTACATGTTCGAGGCCAACAACCTCGACGAGGCGCTGCAGCTGGCCCGGCAGGTGCCAGCGGCACGGCACGGCGCGGTCACGGTGTGGCCGGCGATCTACTGGAACGCTCCGTCCGCACCCACCACCGGCGACGACTGGCTGGCCCTGCTGCTGGAGTCCGGCGAGATGGCGGCACCCGGCAGCCCCGAGTGGGAGGCCGGTTCCGCGCAGCACGGGGTGTTCCACGCGGCCGCCGGTGACCATGTGCTCGGCGGTGCCCCGCTGCACCCGCCGACCACCGCGACCACGGTCCGGGTGCGTGACGGCGAGGCGCTGCTCACCGACGGACCGTTCGCCGAGGGCGCCGAGGTGGCCAACGGGTTCTACCTGCTCCGCGCCGCCGACCGCGACGAGGCCACCAAGCTGGCGTCGATGATCCCGGCCTCGACGGTGCAGCTGCGCCGCCTGGCGGGCGTGGCGGGCCTGTAGCGACGGGTGATGCAGTCCCTGGACGGCGTCTTCCGGCGGGAGTGGGGATCCGCGGTCGCCGCGATCGCCCGCTGGTCGGGTGATCTGACGGTCGCCGAAGACGCCGTCCAGGAGGCCTGCGCCGACGCGCTGCGCACCTGGCCCCGCGACGGGATGCCCGCCAACCCCGGTGCCTGGCTGGTGACGGCGGCCCGCAACCGCGCCAGGGACCGGCTGCGTCGCGAATCTGTCCGCCCGGGAAGGGAATTGGCTGCGGTGATCGATGACATAACCGCCAGGACGGACCGCGCCGGCGTGCCGCACCGCGTGCGCGACGACGAGCTGCGGATGATGTTCACCTGCGCGCATCCGGCCCTCGAGCGCGCCTCCCAGTTGGCGCTGACCCTGCGGCTGGTCTCGGGTCTCAGCGTGGCCGAGATCGCGCGGGCGCTGTTGCAGAGCGAGGCCGCGGTCGCCCAGCGGATCACCCGCGCCAAGAGCAAGATCCGGCATGCCAACATCCCGCTGCGGGTGCCCCCGGCCGAACTGTTGCCCGAGCGCACCCCGCACGTCCTGTCGTGCATCTACTCGGTGTTCACCGAGGGTTACTGGTCCACCGCCGGGCCGTCGGCGATCCGCGACGACCTGTGCGACGAAGGGGTGCGGCTCTCCGGCGAGATCTGCAGCCTGATGCCCGGCGAGCAGGAGGCGCAGGCGCTGGCAGCGCTTGTGCTGCTGCATGATTCGCGCCGGTCCACCCGTGTCGACGAACGCGGGTCGCTGGTGCCGCTCGAGGAGCAGGACCGTCGGCGTTGGGACCGCAGCCGGATCACCCGCGGCCTGGAGTACCTGCGGCGGGCGAACGGCTCGGCCGGACCGTACCTGCCGCAGGCGGTCATCGCCGCGGTGCACGCGACCGCCCCCGGTTGGGAGCGGACCGACTGGGCCACCATCTGCAGCGCCTACGACCGGTTGGTGGCGATCACCGATTCGCCGGTGGTGCGGGCGAACCGCGCCCTGGCCGTCGGGTTTCGCGACGGTCCCGGCGCCGGGCTGGCCGCCCTGGACAAGGTCGCGCACGATCCGCGGCTGGCGCGCTCGAGCCTGGTGGCGACGGTTCGGGCCGATCTGCTGCGGCGGGCCGGCGACCACGGGGCGGCCGCCGGCTGGTACCGAAAGGCCCTGGAATCCAACGGCTCCGAACCCGGGCGGGCGTTCCTGCGTCGCCGGCTTGCGGAGTGCGGCGGGTGACGGGACCGAGTTGGGTTAGGGTCGGCAAGAACACACCTCGACGAGGAGGCCCCATGCTCGCCGGTCGACTGGCAGACCCGAAGTGCACCCTGGGTACCGATCCCCGATCCGATCCGCGGATGGTCGCCGCATTGACCGCCATCGGGCTGGCGGGTGAGCTGCCCGAAGCCCCGGTGACGGTCGACTCGCCGATCGAGGACCTGCTCGCCTACTGCGCGGCCGCCGAGGAGATGGTCGGCAGCGTGTTCGACCACCTGGCCCTCGCGGCCGAGGCACCCAAGGGGGTGTCCACCAGCACCGTCACCATCCCCGGCGCCGACGGTAACGAGCTGACCCTGTTCGTCAGCCGGCCCACCGCGGCCGCCGACGGCCCGCTGCCCGCGGTCGTGCACTTCCACGGCGGCGGCATGGCCATCGCCAGCGCGGCCGACGCCGGCTACCGGCTGCTGCGCGAGCATCTGGCCGCGGCCGGGCTGGTGGTGGTTGGCGTGGAGTTCCGCAACTCCGGCGGCCGGCACGGAGTGCACCCGTATCCGGCCGGGCTCAACGACTGCGCCGCGGCGACGCGCTGGGTGCACGCCAACGCCGCCGACCTCGGCATCAGCCACCTGATCGTCTGCGGGGAGTCCGGCGGCGGCAACCTGACGCTTACCGTCACCCACAAGGCCAAGCGCGAGGGCTGGCTCGACGAGATCGCCGGCGCGTACGCGCAGTGCCCGTACATCTCGAACCGCTGGCTGGACTACCCCGAGGAGCTGCCGTCGCTGCGGGAGAACGACGGCTACTTCATCAGCTGCCAGCAGGCCGCGCTGCTCGGCGCGCTCTACGACCCCGGCAAGAAGCATTCGCACGAGCCGACCTGCTGGGCGTTGAACGCCACCGAGCAGGACCTGGCGGGCATGCCCCCGCACGTCATCTCGGTCAACGAGCTCGATCCGCTGCGCGACGAGGGCCTGCTGTACTACCGGCGGCTGCTGGGCGCCGGGGTCAGTGTCGTCGGCCGGATCGTGGCGGGTACCTGCCACGGTGGCGACATGATGTTCCCGCACGCGATGCCCGACGTGCTGGCCGCGACCGTCCGCGATATCAGCGGGTTCGCCCGGTCGCTCACACCCTGAGCGCCCATCTGTGCTGGGATGAAGGGCGTTGTCGGGTCTGTAGAGGAGTAAGCGATGCCGCCCACCATCAGTAAGGCCGTCATCCCCGCTGCGGGCATCGGCTCCCGGCTGCTGCCGCTGACCAAGGCCATCCCCAAGGAGATGCTGCCGGTCGGCGACAAGCCGGTCATCGAGCACACCGTGCGCGAGCTGGTGAGCTCGGGCATCACCGACATCACCATCGTCGTCTCCGGCGGCAAGTCGCTGATCCAGGAGCACTTCCGGCCGAACCCGGCCCTGGTGGAGCAGTTGCGGGCCGACGGCAAGGACGCGTACGCCGACGCCGTCGAGGAGATCGGTGAGCTGTCCCACCACGGCCACATCACCTACCTGGATCAGTACGGCCCGTACGGCAACGGCACCCCGGTTCTCAACGCCGCGAGGGCGTTTCACGACGAGGCGGTGCTCGTGCTGTGGCCCGACGACGTGTTCGTCGCCGAGGTGCCGCGCGCCCAGCAGCTCATCAAGGCCTACGAGCAGACGTCCAGTCCGGTGCTGGCGCTGATGCCGATGCAGCCCGAGCACGCGCCCCGCTACGGCGTGCCGATCGTCAAGGAGGACCTCGACGAGGGCCTGCTGCGGATCACCGGGCTGGTGGAGAAGCCGAAGGTGGAGGACGCCCCGTCGGCGTTCGCCGCGATCGGCGGCTACGTCATCACCCCGGGCGTCATCGACGAGCTGCGCGAGCAGACCAAGCGCTGGTACGAGCACCGCACCGGCGAGGTCTACCTCACCGACGCGATCAACGCGTACGCGAAGAGCCGCGCGGTGTACGGGCAGGTGATCCAGGGGCGCTGGTTCGACACCGGCAACCCGGCGGACTACCTGGTGGCGCAGTTCGCGTTCGCGCTATCCCATCCGAGCTACGGCCCGCTGCTGCGCGACCTCGCCGATCCGGCCAACGGGACGTCGAACGCGATCTGAGGGGTGCGGCGCCTACCGGCGCCGCCTCACTACGCCTCTGTGCCCATGGTCGGCTTCGTTCGTCGGCGCCTACCGGCGCCGCCTCACTACGCCTCTTCGGTGAAGTTGCGGGTGACCGCCGGGTCGACCGGGATGCCCGGGCCGGTGGTCGTCGAGACGGTGATCTTCTTGAGGTAGCGGCCCTTCGACGACGACGGCTTCGCGCGCAGGATCTCGTCCAGCGCGGCGCCGTAGTTCTCGGCCAGCTTCTTCTCGTCGAACGAGGCCTTGCCGATCACGAAGTGCAGGTTGGCCTGCTTGTCGACGCGGAAGTTGATCTTGCCGCCCTTGATGTCCTGCACGGCCTTGGCCACATCGGGGGTGACGGTGCCGGTCTTGGGGTTCGGCATCAGGCCGCGCGGGCCCAGCACGCGGGCGATGCGGCCCACCTTGGCCATCTGGTCGGGGGTGGCGATCGCGGCGTCGAAGTCCAGGAAGCCGCCCTGGATCTTCTCGATCAGGTCGTCGCTGCCGACGATGTCGGCGCCGGCGGCGGTGGCGGCCTCGGCCTTCTCACCGACGGCGAACACCGCGACGCGCGCGGTCTTGCCGGTGCCGTTCGGCAGGTTGACGGTGCCGCGGACCATCTGGTCGGCCTTGCGGGGGTCGACGCCCAGGCGGATGGCCACCTCGACGGTCGCGTCCTGCTTCTTCGAGGACGTCTCCTTGGCGAGCTTGGCCGCCTCCAGCGGGGTGTACAGCCGGTCGCGGTCGACCTTCTCGGCCGCTTCGCGGTATGCCTTGCTTGTCTTGCTCATTGTGGTTCCAATCCTGTTGTTGGAGTTGCGGTTCGCGGGCCGAAGCGGGCCCTCCCGCGCTTTCTCTTCGTTGAGTCAGACGCCACGCACATGCTTACTCGCAGTTTGTGTGCGTGAGTTCTGACTCGACGCCTACTGAACGCCTATTCGACCGTGATGCCCATCGACCGGGCGGTCCCGGCGATGATCTTGGCGGCCTGGTCGATGTCGTTGGCGTTGAGGTCTTCCTTCTTGGTCTCGGCGATCTCGCGCACCTGGTCCCAGGTCACCTTGGCGACCTTGGTCTTGTGCGGCTCGGCCGAGCCCTTCTGCACGCCGGCGGCCTTCAGCAGCAGCTTGGCGGCCGGCGGGGTCTTCAGCGCGAAGGTGAAGCTGCGGTCCTCGTAGACGGTGATCTCCACGGGGATGACGTTGCCGCGCTGGTTCTCCGTCGCGGCGTTGTACGCCTTGCAGAACTCCATGATGTTGACGCCGTGCTGACCGAGCGCAGGGCCGACGGGCGGGGCGGGGTTGGCCTGCCCGGCCTGGATCTGCAGCTTGATCATCCCGGCGACCTTTTTCTTGGGGGCCATGGGTGTTCGATTTCCTTTCTGGGGATCGCGTTACGCGATCAGATCTTGGCGACCTGGTTGAAGGTCAGTTCCACCGGCGTCTCGCGTCCGAAGATGGACACCAGCACCTTGAGCTTCTGCTGTTCGGCGTTGACCTCGCTGATCGAGGCCGGCAGCGTCGCGAACGGGCCGTCCATGACGGTGACCGACTCGCCGACCTCGAAGTCGACGAGGATCTCCGGACGCTCCAGCGTGGCCTCCGACGACGACGCCGCCGCGGTGGAGGCGGCCTTGCCGGTCTTCTTCGCCGCGCCCTGCGGCAGCAGGAACTTCACCACGTCGTCGAGCGACAGCGCGGTCGGCCGCGAGGTGGCGCCGACGAAGCCGGTGACGCCCGGGGTGTTGCGCACCGCGCCCCAGGACTCGTCGTTGAGCTCCATGCGGACCAGGATGTAGCCCGGCAGCACCTTGCGGTTGACCTGCTTACGCTGGCCGTTCTTGATCTCGGTGACCTCTTCGGTGGGCACCTCGACCTGGAAGATGTAGTCGCCGACGTCGAGGTTCTGCACGCGGGTCTCGAGGTTGGCCTTCACCTTGTTCTCGTAACCGGCGTAGGAGTGAATGACGAACCAGTCACCCGGCTTGCTGCGCAGCTCGGCCTTGAGCGCGGTGGCCGGGTCGACCTCCTCCTCGGGCTCGGGCGCGGCCTCGACGGCCTCGGCCTCAGCGTCAGGCGCCGCCTCGAACTCAGGTGTGGTCTCCTCGACGTCGGACGTTTCGTCCAGGACGTCGACGACGGCCTCACCCGTGGGCGTGTCGCCTTCGGGGGTAGTCACGGTAGTCATTCCTCTCAAGAAATCTATGTTGAAAATCTGGGCATCTCCGGCTAGCCGAAGACCAGCAGCACCAGCTTCGCCAGCCCCAGGTCGACCAGGCCGATCAGCGCCACCATGAAGGCCAGGAACACCAGCACGACGGTGGTGTAGCTGACCATCTGCTTGCGGTTGGGCCAGATGACCTTGCGCAGTTCGGCGATGACCTGCCGCAGGTAGGTCACCACGAACACGAACGGGTTCCGCGACGGCCCGCTCGAGGCCTTCTTCTTGGCCGGCTTCTTCGCCTTCTTGCCGGACTTCTCCTCGACGCCGAGTTCCTCGGCGGTCGATTCGGCTTCCTCCGGCTCGGCCAGCGCGGTGGCGCCCCGCTGGCGGGACCGCTTGCCGGTGGGCCGCTGGGGGCGGCTCACGACGACGGCGTCCTCGTCACCGGCCAGAACGTCGTCGCCTGCGGCGTCAGCACTGTCGCGCTCGTCGCTCACCGCATGCTCCTTCGTGTCGAGTCCGTCTGGGCCGAGTACCCACGGCCCGGTGTGCACCCTCCAGTGTCCACCACGTTTCTTCGTGCCTATTCAGTTATGAGCAGGGGCGACAGGACTTGAACCTGCAACCTGCGGTTTTGGAGACCGCTGCTCTGCCAGTTGAGCTACGCCCCTCTGTTCCGTGCGGCAGGCCAGCCTGCGCATGGGATCCTCACACAATTCGCGCGCTCCCCGTTCGGTCAACCCGAACCGACGGACAGCGCGCTTATCTGGGAAAACCCCGAGGTCCGAGTGTACAACGGCACACCGGGCAGGTGTTAATCCGCGCTCAGTCCTCGTGGGTGACGGGTTTGCGCAGCACCTGGCCGGTTTCCGGGTCCCAGCCGGCGGAGATGGAGTTGTCGCCCTCGTGGCCCATCAGGGTGGTGAACGATTCCATCACCACCTCGCCGTTGCGCTCGTCGGTGAGCACGTTGCGGGAGGTGACGATGTCGGCGCCGAAGCGCTCGTCGACGGACTCGATGTGCATGGTGCCGCGCAGGATGTCGCCCTCGATGATTGGCCGGTAGAACTTGAACCTCTGGTCCACCTGGACGATCTGCATGGTCTCGAAGCCCACGTCGACGTGCTGGAAGAAGTGCCGCTGGATCATCACCGCGAGGATCGACATGAAGGTCAGCGGGGCGACCAGGCCCTTGTGTCCCAGTTCGGCGGCCGCGTCCTCGTCGACGCTGCCCGGGTCGGTGGCCTTGACGGAGTTGGCGTACTGGCGGATCTGCTCACGACCCACCACGAAGGTGTCCGGATACTCCCAGATCATGCCGCGGATGTCGGTTTTCAGTGCCATGGGTCAGGCCAACTTTGCGATCGCGATGGCGCGGCCGAAGATCTTCTTGCCGCCGGTGGTCGCGGTCAACGCCAGGGTGACCGTCTTGGTGTCCGGGTCGGTGGACTTGACCTTGCCGTTGAACTCGATCTCGGCGCCGACGCCGTCGTTGGGCACCGGCACGATGGCGGTGAAGCGCACGTTGTACTCCGTCACCGCGCCCGGGTCGCCGACCCATTCGGTGACGTAGCCGCCGCCGAGGCCCATGGTGAGCATGCCGTGGGCGATCGCGGTGTCCAGCCCGACCTGCTTGGCGATCTCGTCGTCCCAGTGGATCGGGTTGAGGTCGCCGGAAACGCCGGCGTAGTTGACCAGGTCCGCTCGGGTCAGGTGGATGATCCGCTCGGGCATCTCCTCGCCGACCTTGACCGAACTGAACTCACGCAGTGCCATCGTTGAAGCCACTCTCTCCGTTTTCCTCACTTCGCCCGGCGAGCGTCGTGTAGGTCTCCTGTACTACCTTGCCGTTCTGGTTGGTGATGACGTTTTTGGTGACGATGATGTCGGTGCCGTGCGCCTGGCGCACCGAGTCGACGTAGACATCGCAGAACAGGTGGTCGCCGGTCTGGATCGGGTTCAGGAACTTGAACTCCTGATCCACCTGGACGATCTTGCTGTCGGTCAGGTTGATGTGGGCGTGGTCGAAGAACGCCCGCTGCGCGGTGTAGACGAAGACGGCGGTGAAGGTCAGCGGCGAGGCCAGTCCGTCGTAGCCGAGTTCGGCGGCGGCGTCCTCGGAGCGGAACACCGGGCTCTCGTTCTGGACGGCAGAGGCGTACTCGCGGATCTTCTCGCGCTCGACCACGTAGTGGTCGGGGTAGCGGTAATGCTTACCCACGATTTCTGCCGACAAAGCCACGTTGAGAACCTACCTAGTACGCCTTCGCAGATTTCACCGGACGTCCGGGGACGCCGGTGGGGTCAGCGCGACTCTTTGTGCGGCTGGTGCTTCCCACAGTTCGGGCAGAACTTCTTCAGCTCGAGCCGGTCGGGGTCGTTGCGGCGGTTCTTCTTGGTGATGTAGTTGCGGTGCTTGCACACCTCGCACGCCAAAGTGATCTTCGGCCTGACGTCAGTACTGGAAGCCACGTCGGCTGCCCTCTTTCACGCTTCTCGTAGTTCGTTCTGCGTAGCGGTGGGGAGGCTCGATCTCCCGACCTCACGATTATGAGTCGTGCGCTCTAACCAGCTGAGCTACACCGCCCCGATGGCGCGGGCGGAGCCCCGCTCGCGTCCACCGAGCCCCCTAACGGAATCGAACCGTTGACCTTTTCCTTACCATGGAAACGCTCTGCCGACTGAGCTAAGGGGGCCAGACCCGCAAGCTCAGGCGAACCGAGCCGAGGGCCTTAAAGAGGGTACAGCCTGCGCGGGGGCCCGGCCAAACCGCCCGACGGCCAGGAGCGCAGCGCCCGTGGGGTGGAAATCGTGTCATCGGGTGCCGGTCCCCGCCCCGGGGGCCACACCTTAGTGTTGGCCCATGGCTTCGGACGATCGCCTCTACTTCCGGCAGTTGCTCTCCGGTCGGGACTTCGCCGCCGGCGACATGATGGCGCAGCAGATGCGCAACTTCGCCTACCTGATCGGCGACCGGGAGACCGGGGAAGCGGTTGTGGTGGATCCGGCCTATGCCGCCGGTGATCTGCTCGACGCGCTGGAGGCCGACGGCATGAGGCTGTCCGGGGTGCTGGTGACCCATCACCACCCCGACCATGTCGGCGGTTCAATGATGGGCTTCGAGCTCAAGGGGCTGGCCGAGCTGCTGGAGCGGGTCAGCGTGCCGGTGCACGTCAACACCCACGAGGCGTTGTGGGTGTCGCGGGTGACGGGCATCCCGATGGGCGATCTGACCACGCATGTACACGGTGACAAGGTCAGCGTCGGCGATATCGAGATCGAGCTGCTGCACACCCCGGGCCACACCCCGGGCAGCCAGTGCTTCCTGCTCGACGGGCGGCTGGTCGCCGGGGACACCCTGTTCCTGGACGGCTGTGGGCGCACCGACTTCCCCGGCGGCGACGTCGACGAGATGTACCGCAGCCTGCAGCAGCTGGCCGCGCTGTCCGGGGATCCGACGGTGTTCCCCGGGCACTGGTACTCGATCGAGCCGAGTGCCGCGCTTTCGGAGGTCAAGCGCAGCAACTACGTCTACAAGGTGTCCAATCTCGAGCAGTGGCACGCCCTGATGGGCGCCTGAACATCCCCGCGACGAAGGAGCATCCATGAGTGAGTTGGTCAGCTACCGCAAGGACGATGCCGTCGCGGTGATCACGATGGACGACGGCAAGGTCAACGTCCTCGGCCCGGCCATGCTGCAGGCGATCAACGACGCGCTCGACCGCGCCGAGGGTGAGAACGCGGGCGCGGTGGTGATCGCCGGCAACGAGCGGGTGTTCAGCGGCGGGTTCGACCTCAAGGTGTTCCGCTCCGGTGACGTTCAGGCGTCGATCGACATGCTCAAGGGCGGGTTCACGTTGTCGCACCGGCTGCTGTCGTTCCCCAAGCCGGTGGTGGCGGCCTGCACCGGGCCCGCGATCGCGATGGGCTCGTTCCTGGCGTGCAGCGTCGATCACCGAATCTCCGCACCCGCCTACACCTTTCAGGCCAACGAGGTGGCGATCGGGATGGTGCTGCCGTACCCGGCGCTCGAGGTGTTGCGGCTGCGGCTGACCCCGTCGGCCTACCAGCAGGCCGTCGGGCTGGCCAAGGTGTTCTTCGGCGAGACCGCGCTGGCGGCGGGCTGGGTGGACGAGATCGACATGCCGGAGATGGTGCTGCCCCGCGCGCTGGAGGCCGCCGGTGAGCTCGCGACGTTGCAGGCCGGTGCGCATCTGGCCAGCAAGATCCGGGCGCGGAAGTCGGCGCTGGACGCGATCAAGGCCGGCATCGACAACATCCACACCGAGTTCGGGCTGTCCTGAGTTCGGGCCACGCCTCGGGTCGGGCGCTTTCCGACACCCCACCCCGGTAACCTCCCGCCCATGGGACGCGTCGACGGCAAGGTCGCCCTGATCAGTGGGGCCGCCCGCGGGATGGGCGCCTCGCACGCCCGACTGCTGGCCGCCGAGGGGGCGCGCGTCGTGCTCGGCGACGTCCTCGACGACGAGGGCCGGGCGGTGGCCGAGGACATCGGCGACGCGGCCCGCTACGTCCACCTCGACGTCACCAGCCCCGAGGACTGGGCCGCCGCAGTCGATGTGGCGCTCAACGCATTCGGCGCCCTCAACGTCCTGGTGAACAACGCCGGCATCGTCTACCGCCGCACCCTGCGAAACCTCGAACGTGAACGCTGGCAACGGGTTCTGGACGTGAACCTGACCGGCACCATGCTGGGCATGCGGGCGGTCATCGAGCCGATGACCGAAGCGGGCGGCGGCTCGATCATCAACATGTCGTCCATCCAGGCGATGCGCGGTACTCCCGGTAACCACGGCTACGTCGCCTCCAAATGGGCGATCCGCGGGCTGACCAAGTCGGCCGCACTGGAGTTGGCGCCCAACAACATTCGGGTCAACTCGCTGCACCCGGGCATGATCCGCACCCCGATGACCGCGCACATGCCCGAAGATCTCGTGTCCAGTCCGCTCGGCCGCATCGGTGAGCCGGTGGAGGTGTCGACGTTCGTGCTGTTCCTGGCCAGCGACGAGTCGTCGTTCGCCACCGGCGCCGAGTTCGTCATGGACGGTGGCTTGATCTCCGACGTGCCGAAGAAGGTCTGACCATGGGACGTTTCACCGACCGGGTCGCCATCGTCACCGGGGCCGGCGCCCCCGACGGCATCGGTGCCGCCGTCGCGCGGCAACTGGTGGCCGAGGGCGCGCGGGTGGTACTCGGGGCCACCTCCGAACGCATCCACGACCGCGCCGCCGAACTCGGCGACGCCGCGGTCGGTGTGATCGCCGACCTCACCGTCGAGGGATCGGGCGAATCGCTGGTCGATGCGGCCGTACAACGCTGGGGCCGGCTGGATATCTTGGTGAACAACGCCGGGATGACGTCGGTTTCGTCGGGTTGGGACGCCGACGACGACGTGGCCGGGTTGTCGCTGCAGCAGTGGGACGCCGCGATCGCGCGAAACCTGACCACCGCCTTCCTGATGTGCCGCGCCGCCGTTCCGGTGATGACCGAGGCCGGCTATGGACGCATCGTGTCGATCGGGTCGACGACGGGCACCGTCAACGCTATGCCCGGGCAGTCGACGTACACCGCCGCCAAGGCCGGGCTGGTGGGGCTCAGCCGGGCGCTCGCCCTCGAGGTGATCGGCGACGGCGTCACGGTGAACGTCGTGGCGCCCGGCTACGTCGCGACCGGTTCACAGTTGCCGTTCGAGGCGGCGGCCGCGGCGGCCGGGCCGATCGGGCGCAGCGGCACCCCTGAGGAGATCGCCGCATGTGTGCTGTTCCTGGCGCACGAGTCGGCGTCGTTCGTCACCGGCGCGGTGCTGGTCGCCGACGGCGGGCACGCCCTGCCCGAAACCTGGCCGCGCCCATAGCCTTACGAAGTGCCGGTGATCCAGGTCCGGGCCTGTTCGACCTCACCGGCGGGAAAGTGCTTGATCTGCGCCGAGACGAAGTGTGAGGTCAGGTGCTCGGCGACGTCGCCGAGATGCGAGTCGGTGACCACCGCGATCTTCTTGACGTGCTTCTCGTGGTCGCGGATGAAGCGCATGTGGCTGACGAGCGCGCCGAAGCTGTCCCAGCCGGGAAAGTGCGGCGCCTCGATGATCAGCCCGGCGAGGTCACCGTGCGCCTCGATCTGCGGGTCGACGGCCTTGGCCATCTCCACGAAGTCGTTCTTGTCCAGGGCGGAGTGCGGCTTGACCAGCAGGATGGACGTGGCCGGATCCAGATGATGTTCGATCATGAGAACCCATGATCCGCCCGCGTCCTACCGGGCGGTTAGAGCCGAAGGTCCCTCAACGAGGGTATCGGCGGGAACCCTGAGGTCCCCGCCGATACCGCTACATCAGAACCCGAGATGCTGATCGAACTGATTGTGGGTCGCCCCCTCGGCGCCGAACTGCGGGATGTGCGAGGCCGACGGATCGTGCCCGGCGTCGAACAGCGAGTGGCTCGACGAGTCCGCGGCGACGTGGGCCGACGGATCGAAGGCCGAGTGGTCCGGCGTACCCGTGACCGCGTGGGTCGAGGAGTCCACCGCCGCATGCTGGTCGACGTTCGTCGAGGCATGGCTGGTGCCAACCGAATTGGCACTGCCCGCGTTGGCACTGCCCTGCGAGCCGGTGATCACCGATCCGCCGTGCGAGCCGGCCGCGACGTCACCGTTGGCCGCCGTCGACCCACCGGTGTGGATCACACTGCCCTGCCCGGTCGAGCCCTGGGCGGTGGCCGCGGCACCGGTGTTGACGTTGCCGTGCCCACCTAGTGCGGCGGTGTCGTGGCCCAGGATGTCGGCGTGGGTGCCGAAGCTGTTCTGGGCGGCCGCATTTCCGCCGAATGACGTATGTCCGCCCGCGACCTCGGCGTTGGTGGCGCCACCGGCCTGAACGCCGCTGTGCGCGCCGAGGGTGGTCGCCTCGTTGCCGAGGAAGTTCGCACTGCCACCGGCCGCGACGTTGCCGCCGGCGGCGACGTTGGTGTGTGCGCCCGCGTTCGGAACCACCGACGGGATGCTGGTGTGAGCACCAAATGCGCCTGCGGCATTGGTGTTAGCGCTGAGTGCCGCACCGTCGTCGTGCAGGAAGCTCACGGCCGCGGTGTTGCCCGCCGCGGTCTGAACGCTGGCGGCGGTGCTGCCCAGCGGGCTGGCCAGTCCGGCCGTCGTCGCGCTGGTCACCGCGGTGCCACCGGCGGCGTTGAGACCGCCACTGCCGAGGCCAACGGCTCCGCCGCCGCTCGCGGCGGTCTGGTTGCCCAGGCTCACGCCGCCCAGCGGGCTCGAGAGCCCCGCGTTGGCGGTGCTGTTGAAGCTCGCGTTCTCCTGCGCGGCGAGGCCGGCGTTGGGCGTGCTGCCCGCGGTCACGCTGCTGTTGATGGTGCCGCGTTCGGTGGCATCCGCACGGACGTTGCTCGCGAAGCGAGCCCGGTCGGCGAGGTTCGCGCCACCGGCTGCCTCTCCGCTGCCGTTCGCACCGATGACGGCACCCGCACCGCCGGCGGCCTGACCGCCGAGTTGTGCGCCACCGCCGAACTGCGTGCCACCACCGAATCCGAGGCCCGCGCCCGCACCCGCGCCACCCGCGGCCTGACCGCCGAGCCCGGCATTGAAGCCGCCGCCCAGTTCAGCCCCGCCACCGGTGTTGAAGCCGCCGCCGAGACCCGTACCTGCGCCTCCGCCGGCGCCCACACCGGCACCGAATTCGCCACCGAGGTTGGCATCAAAACCACCACCGAGCTCAGCGCCACCGCCGAGCCCAACGCCCGTTCCCGCGCCGGCACCCGCACCAGCCTGGCCACCCAGCCCGGCATCAAACCCGCCGCCAAGTTCCGCGCCGCCACCGACACCGAAGCCTCCACCGAGGCCCGTGCCGACGCCGGTGCCGGCACCTGCCTGACCACCCAGCCCGGCATTGAAGCCGCCGCCAAGTTCCGCGCCGCCACCGGTGTTGAAGCCACCGCCGAGACCAGTACCTGCACCACCGCCGGCGCCCACACCGGCACCGAACTCGCCTCCGAGATTGGCATCGAAACCGCCACCGAGCTCAGCGCCACCGCCGAGACCGACACCCGTTCCTGCGCCAGCACTCGCACCGGCCTGACCACCCAGCCCGGCATCGAAGCCACCGCCAAGTTCCGCGCCGCCACCGACACCGAAGCCTCCACCGAGGCCCGTGCCAACGCCGGTGCCGGCACCTGCCTGGCCACCCAGCTCCGCCCCCAGCCCGGCATTGAAGCCGCCGCCGAGCTCAGCACCGCCGCCCAGTCCGACGCCCGTTCCCGCGCCAGCACCCGCACCGACCTGGCCACCCAGCCCGGCATCAAACCCGCCACCGAGCTCAGCGCCGCCACCGACGCCGAAGCCGCCGCCAAGACCCGAGCCGACGCCAACACCGGAATGACCGCCGAGGCCAACGCCCGCGCCGAACTCGCCACCGAGGTTGGCATCGAAGCCACCGCCCACTTGGGCACCTCCGCCGAGTCCGGTCCCGAGACCGACCCCGGTCTGCGCACCCAGCCCGGCATCAAATCCACCGCCGACCTCAGCGCCGCCACCGAGGCCCAGGCCGGCACCCAGTCCGGTGCCTAGACCAACGGCGCTCTGGCCGGCCAGCTCGGCGCCACCCTCGAGGCCCGCGCCCAGTCCAGCGCCGATGCCCTCGCCCAGCGCGGCCGCGATCGCGGAGCCGCCGTCGATGCCGATCTGCGCGGCCTGGTCGGTGACGATCCCGGCGGCGACCTCGGGCAGCACGGATTCCACCGGCGCGAAGCCGAACTGGTTGGACACCGCCTGCTGCAGTCCGGCGATCGGGTTGGCCGGGGCCAGCTCGAGCCCGGGCACCGCCGTGGCGGCCACCGACTGCAGCTGTTCCGGGGTTACGTCGGCCAGGCCGGCATCGGCCAGCGCGGCGTTGGGGTTCGCGACGAACGCCTGCGCGGCGTTCTCATCGCGGAACAGGTCCAGGATGAATTGGAGCACGGTGTTCATCGGTAGTGCCTCTCTCTTGCTGTTCGCCGGTCGGACCGGTCATTGATAGCCACGGTATGGACGACGCCCGCTCCCCGGAATGGGGCGCACTCCCCTAGTGGATGCGGGCCGTACCGGGTTTTCCAGCAATCCCCGTTAGGGGATTAGGGGATCGACCGGATCGGCCCTGTTGAGTTAGCCGGAATGTCCAGTTGTATATCGATAGATAGTGGTCAAAGCCCATATATTGGGCAACATCCGGGCGTCGATTGATTTGCAACCGTTACCCATTATTTGACACACAGGAAAGTCCCAGCAAATTCCAGCAAGGAAATTCGGCACTCGGGCACGAACCGCGAAACACCCTGGCACCAGCCCGGGGCCGGCGCCAGGAAGCAGCCGTCGCCTCAGCTGGAGCGGGTGGTGACGGACTGCGCGCGATCGGGATGATCGGCCAGCCACTGCCGCTCGACGCGCACCACACGGTGATGCTCGGCCACGATCAACGACGTACCGGCGACCAGCAGCCCGGCCGCCAGCAGCCCGAGCATGCCGAGCAGTTCGTGGTGGTTGTAGGCCAGCGCCGCATCGATCCCGGCCAGGCCGATCACCCCCAGGGCGATCAGCAGCAGGCCGGGCAGCCACAACGTGTCGATGAACGACTCGCCGGCGTGCGGTTGGGTTGTACGGGCGTGATCCACCGGATCGCGATATGCGCCCTTCATGACGTCTCCCTCCCCTCGCAGAGACGCCTTCCAGCCTACGCCCGTTTGTGAGCTAGGTCACAGGCTCTTTTCCCAGTCCAGCAGGCGCCGCACCAACTCCGGGCCGGCGTCCTCCTGGATGAAGTGGCCCGCCTTGATCCGGGCGTGCGGCTGGCCGGCCGCCCCGGGGATGAGGCGGATCAGCGGCCGGTCCGCCATCCCGAGAATCGGGTCGCGGGTGCCGAACACGCACAGTGCCGGCTTCTCCCAGCGGCCCAACGCCTCCCAGGCGACCCGGTTGGCCGGCGCGGCCGGGTCCTCGGGCGAGGTCGGCACCAATTGCGGGAAAGCGCGGGCCCCGGCCTGGTAGCTCTTGTCCGGAAACGGCGCGTCGTAGCCGGCGCGCACCGCCGCGGAGATCTTGTGGACGGTTGAAACGCTTACCAGTCGCCCGGCGGTGAACCACGGCGAATACTTGGCGAACGCCCGCCAGATCCGGAACCCCGGCGAGGTCGGGCGGTCTCCCGTCGGCAGAAAGCCGTTGGCGATGAACAACTTTGCGAAGCGCTCGTCCTGCTCGGTGGCAACCCGCAGCCCGATCAGCGAGCCCCAGTCCTGCACGACGACGGTGATGTCCCGCAGGTCCAACTGCGTCAGCCAGGACGTCACCCACTCGACGTGCCGCAGGTAGGTGTAGTCCTCGGGCCGGGTGGGCTTGTCGGAGCGGCCGAACCCGATGAGGTCCGGGGCCAGCACCCGATGCCCCGCGGCGGCCAGCGGCGGAATCATGGTGCGGTACAGGTAACTCCACGTCGGCTCGCCGTGCAGCAGCACCACCGGCTTGCCGTCCCTGGGGCCCTCATCGATGTAATGCATCCGCAGCGGTCCGGTGTCGCCGGCGGTGACGTCCAGATAGTGGGGTTCGAAGGGATAGCCCTCGAGGTTCGCGAAGCGGGATTCCGGGGTGCGCAGCATGTCCACGCCCGCGAATCTACGCAGGCACGTCCCGGCCGCTCGAAGCGAGTCGGCGTTCCCCGGTGCTCCAGATGTCGCCGTCCAGCACCCCGGGCAGGCCGGCCTCCTCGGCGACGAACACCGGGTCGCTGCCATCGGCGCTCTGCCGGTGGTAGTCGCGGATGGCGGCGAACGCCCACTTGCCCAGCAGCACGATCGCCACCAGGTTGACCAGGGCCATGAACCCCATCGCGATGTCGGCGATATCCCACACCGTGGCCAGCTTGGAGGTCGCCCCCAGCGCGATCGCGCCGAGCACCAGCAGGCGGAAGATCATGATGGCGTTCTTCTTCGCACCGAGGAAGAACAGGTTGATCTCGGCGTAGACGTAGTTGCCGAGCACCGAGGAGAACGCGAACACGAACACCAGGCCCGTCATCAACCCGGTGGTCCACGACCCCAACGCGCTTCCGATCGCCGCCTGAGTCAGCGCCGCGCCGGCCCGCTTGCCGGGGGCGGCCGGGTCGTAGATGTCGGGCCCGGAGATCAGGATGATGAAAGCCGTTGCGGAACAGATGATCATGGTGTCGACGAACACGCCGAGCGACTGGATGAGGCCCTGCTTGACCGGATGCGAGACGGTCGCGGTGGCGGCGACGTTGGGGGCGCTGCCCATGCCGGCCTCGTTGGAGAACAGGCCGCGCTTGACGCCGTTGAGCATCGCGGCCGCCACCCCACCGGTGAACCCGCCGGCCATCTGCGTGAAACCGAATGCGCCACCGAATATTTGGCCCAGCACCTGCGGCAGATAGGTGATGTTCATGGCGACGATGATCAGCGCCAGCGTCACGTAGGCCAGCGCCATCACCGGCAGCACGAACTCGGCGACCTTGGCCACCCGCTTGACCCCGCCGAACAGCACCGGAGCGGACAGCAGCACCAAACCGATTGTCGTCCAATGCACTTCGATGTTGTGCGAGGCGTTCAGCACATCGCTGATCGCATTGGCCTGCAGCATGTTGAACGCGAAGCCGAAGGTGAACACCAGCAGCACGGCGAACAGCATGCCGCCCGCGCGCGAACCCAGCCCGCGCTGGATGTAGAAGGCGGGCCCGCCGCGGAAGCTGCCGTCGTCGGCGCGGACCTTGAAGATCTGGCCCAGGGTGGCCTCGATCAGCGCGGTGGCCATGCCGATGGCCGCCACCACCCACATCCAGAAGATCGCGCCCGGACCGCCCACCGTCAGCGCGATCGCGACACCGGCGATGTTGCC
Source organism: Mycobacterium sp. (assembly GCA_020438865.1). Lineage (GTDB taxonomy): Bacteria > Actinomycetota > Actinomycetes > Mycobacteriales > Mycobacteriaceae > Mycobacterium. The sequence continues at coordinate 1,926 of JAGQTU010000064.1, read as the reverse complement.
GGTACCCACCCGGGAGGCCAGGCCGACGCAGAACGCCTGGAACGACGAGATGCCGTCACTCTGCTCCCGCGAGTGCAGCACCTGGCGCAGCATCCGGCCGAAGTACCGGATCTGGATGAACCGGGTGCGGATGGTGAAGTAGATGCCGACGGCGACCAGCAGGTAGATCAGCACATAGGTGTAGAGCACCTTGCTGACCGGGTCGATCAGGTTGGCCTGGATGAAGTCCATGTTCGCCTCCCACACAAAGGTGCGGGAATCTTCCCACTTCAAAGACCGGCGCGCAGCGCTAATTTACGAAGCCGTCGATACCGGGCGGGCCGGCCGAAACGGACGTCAGGGCTTGGGGGTCAGCGCGCTGCCCTTGAGCCACTCGGCCCACGGCAGCGTCCAGTCACCGTTCTGCCAGATCTGGAGCCCCGGCCCGCCGGTGTTGCGGATCTCGACGACGTCACCGGGCTGGGAGAAGTTGAAGAACCAGGATGCATTGTCGCCGTTGAGGTTCAGGCAGCCGTGCGAGGTGTTGGTGTTGCCCTGCGCCCACACCGTCTCGTTGAGCTGGTGCAGGTAGATGCCGTCGGTGCTGATCCGGGTGGCGTACGGGATCTTCGTCTTGTAGCCCATCGACGAGGCCACCGGCAGGCCGTAGGTCGAGGAGTCCATCGTCACCGTCTCGGCCTTGTCGATCACGGTGTAGACGCCGGGCGGGGTCCAGAAGGAGAAGTCGCGGCCGGCGATGGTCTGGAAGCCGCCCCGGCCCATCGAGGTGGGCATGGCACGCACCAGCTTGCCGTTGTCGAACACGCTGACCGTCTTGGTGCGGTCGTCGGCGATGGAGATGTGCGCGTCGCCGATGGTGAAGGTCGCGGTCGCGTTCTCCAGGCCGTACAGGCCGTTGCCGAGTTGCTGCCCGAAGATGTTGGCCGCCACGGTCACCGTGGTGCCCGGGGCGTAGTACTTCTCCGGGCGCCAGTGCGCGGTGACGTCGTCCACCCAGTACCAGGAGCCCTTGACCGGCGGGTTGGTGGTGACGTGCAGGGTGCGCTCGGCGGCGGCCTTGTCGGTGATCGGCTCGTCGAAGCGGGCCGCGATGATCGTTCCGACGCCGTACTTCTGGTCCTCGTGGATCGGCAGGCCACCCGGGGTCTCCAGGTAGACCTGGGTGACGTTGTTCGGGGTCGCGGTCTCGAACGTGCTGGTCCGGACCAGCGGCACCCCGCTGGCGCCGAGGCTGGCCGCCTTCATGGTGTAGCTGCGGCTGTATTTCAGCGGCTGGGTCGGCTGCCAGGAGGTCCGGTCGGGCGACAGGACGCCGTCGACGGTGTTGCCGTAGTCGTCGACCAGGCTGACCTGGGTGAGGGTGCCGTTGACGACGCTGGCGGTCACCCGGCTCAGCGGGCTGAGGTCCTCGGATCCGTTCGCCGGGGCGACGCCCAGCAGCGGCGGCCGGGGTGGAGCGGGCGGCTGCGCGGCCGCGGCGGAGGCGGTGGCCGTCTTGCACCCGTTCGCGCAGCCCGGCAGGCCGGCAACGTCACTGACCAGCACTGTCAGGAGCAAAGCTCCGAAGATCAGGCTGGCAGCACGAATGCGGGCGGGAAACGTCACCGAGAGTCACTCCAGGGCAGGGTCGAGATGGCAGGGCCGGCGTCATCATTGACATCATTGACGCTGAAGATCATAGACGGCCGGGGCGACGATTTGTCACATCGCAACTGCCGGAAATCCGCAGCTCATCAGCAAACATGCAGGTCTTAGCGGGGCACTTAGTGCCGCCGCGCCGGGCGGCCGGACCCGCCGAGTCTGGGCGCGCACCCGTTTTGCCCGCCTTCGAGCGACTCTCCGGTCGGATAGTCGCTCACTGGTGGACAGTGTGTTTGGTTGGTGGTTCTGAGGGGTTGCTTTCACGATGGTTGTGTCGGTAGCTCC
>JAGQTU010000063.1 GCA_020438865.1 Mycobacterium sp. | reverse complement strand
TGCCGGGCTCGCCGGTGCTCTACTACGGCGACGAGATCGGAATAGGCGACGTGAACGGGCACGGTGACGATCACGGGGGGCGCAGTACCATTAAGAAAACCCCGGACCGCAACGCCGGGTTCTCCACCGCCAACCCGGGCAGGCTGTATCTGCCGCCCAACCAGGACCCCATCTACGGGTACGGCTCGGTCAACGTCGAGGCGCAGCGGGACAGCTCGACATCGCTGCTGAACTGGACCCGCACCATGCTGGCGGTCCGCCGCAGGCACGAGGCCTTCGCCGTGGGCACCTTCCGCGAACTCGGCGGCTCCAACCCGTCGGTGCTGGCCTATGTCCGTGAGGCCGACGACACCGTCATGCTGTGCGTCAACAATCTGTCCCGTTTCCCCCAGCCGATCGAGCTCAACCTGCAGCATTGGAACTCCTACACCCCGGTCGAGCTGACCGGGCACGTGCCGTTCCCCAGAATCGGCCAACTGCCCTACCTGCTCACCCTGCCGGGGCACGGGTTCTATTGGTTCAAGCTGTGTCCATCGGAGGAGAAGCCATGACCACGCCAGCGAGACTTCCATGGCTGGAATGGCTGCCGCAGCAGCGGTGGTATGCCGGTCGCAGCAGAACCCTGTCGTCGGCGGAGGCCGCCGTGGTGGTTCCGCTCCGCGACGGTTTGGACCTGATGCTGGTGGACGTCGACTACACCGACGGATCGGCGGAGCGTTACCAGGTTGTGGTGCAATGGGATTCGGCTCCGCTCTCAGAGTACGGCGCGGTGGCCACCATCGGCGGCGTCGACGACCACACCGCCTATGACGGGCTCTACGATCCCTCAGCCTCGAGATTCCTGCTGTCGCTGATCGACGAGTCGGCGGTCGTGGGCGAGCTCACCTTCAGCAAGGAACCCGACGTCACGCTACCCGTCGACGCCGCACCCCGGGTGTCCGACGCCGAGCAGAGCAACACCAGCGTGGTCTTCGAAGACGAGGCCATCTTCAAGCTGTTCCGCCGGGTGTCGGCGGGGATCAACCCCGACATCGAGCTCAACCGGGTCCTCGGCCGGGCTGGAAACACCCATGTGGCAAAGCTTCTCGGATCGTTCGAGACGGTGCAGGATAGCCAGCCCTGCCCGCTGGGCATGGTGACCGCGTACGCGGCGAACTCCGCCGAGGGGTGGAAGATGGCCACGGCCAGCACCCGCGACCTGTACGCCGAGGGCGATCTGTACGCCTACGAGGTGGGCGGCGACTTCGCCGGGGAGTCCCACCGGCTCGGTGAGGCCGTCGCATCGGTGCACGCGACGCTGGCCCGGGAGTTGGGCACCTCGACGAGCATGCTGCCGGTCGAGGTCATGCTGCAGCGCCTGGAGACCGCCGCGGCGAACGTGGCGGAACTGGCGCAGTACGCGCCGGCCATCGAGGAGCGTTACGCCAAGCTGGCCGACGAGCCCATCACCGTGCAACGCGTGCACGGCGATCTGCACCTCGGTCAGGTGCTGCGCACCCCGGAGGGCTGGCTGCTGATCGACTTCGAGGGCGAGCCGGGCCAGCCCCTCGCCGAGCGGCGCAAGCCGGACTCGACGCTGCGCGACATCGCGGGCATGCTGCGGTCCTTCGAGTACGCCGCCTACCAGCAGATGGCCGACGACGCCCCGGACCGGGAGAACAAGCAACTTGCGGCCCGCGCGAAGGAGTGGGTCGATCGCAACTGTGCGGCGTTCTGCGACGGCTATGCCGCCGAATCAGAAACCGATCCAAGGGATTCCGCCGCCGTGCTGGCCGCCTACGAACTCGACAAGGCCGTCTACGAGGCGGCCTACGAAGCCAGGCACCGGCCGAGCTGGCTGCACATCCCGCTGCGTTCCATCGCCCGGCTCGTCGGGTGACCACACTGCGCTGATTCAGAAGCCACGCAGGTGGCTACTTGGGCGTTGTCTGCGTGGTTTCTGAATCAACGTCAGTGGTCAGCAGCTGCAGCGCCAGCCGCGGACAGCGCTTGACGGCCGCTCTGGCGTACTTGAGGTCCTTGGGCGGAATCATCGGTTCCCGGGAACCATTGCGGGACAGCGGATAGCCCCAGTCGTCGCGGGTCAGCAACTCCGGCAACAGTTCGGTGCACAGGCCCCGCGCATCGCAGCGAGTCCAGTCGATGTGCAGCCGGGTGATGGTCTGGGCCTTTTTGCTCATGGCTGCGGCCATCCTCCCACGGTGCGCACGGCGCCGCCCTGGTCGACGAACCGGGCCGGAATACCCAGCCCGGCAATCCAATCCGGCGCCCGGAGGCCTCGGATGATCGCCGCGGTGCTGAGCGCGTTGGCGGTCAGGCAATCCGATGCGGCGACGCTGACACTGCGCCACACCGGCTCGGCGGAGCGTCCGGTGCGCGGGTCGATGATGTGGTGGACCAGATCGCCATTGTGCCGCCACTGCCTGCGGCGCGTGCTCGACGTGGCCAGCCCGGTGCCGCTGCCCAGTGTGACGCTGCATGGGGGGTCGCCGTCGGTGTCCTGAACCAGAACCTGCCAACCGCCGTCCGGGGGCGGGCCTGCGGTGGTGAGATCGCCGCCGAGGTTGACCAGGACACCACTGCCGGTTTCGGCGTATACCCGATGCGCGCAGCGGTCGGCGGCCACCGCCTTGGCGGTGGCACCGAGATCGAGCAGCACCCCGGCGGGCAGTCGGACGCTGCTGCCGTCGAAGTCGATCATCGACCAGTCCGCTCCGAAGGTGACCGAGGCCAACCGCGGCGTGGCGGGGTCGAGCCGGTCGAGATCGCGGTCGTAGCCGAGGGCCACCAGCGCCCGGCCGACGGTCGGGTCGACGTCGCCGTCGGTGAGCCGGGCGGCGGTCAGCGCGGCTCCGATGAGATCGGCCAGCACCGGGCTGACCGGGGTCCGGGCTCCCGCGGCGGCGGCCAGCGCGCAGATCTCCGAGTCGGGCCGGAATCGGGATGCGGCGTCTTCGATGGCGTCGAGTTCGGCGTCGACGACGGCCCGGGCCCGCGACAGCACGGTGGGATCGGTGACCAGCAGGTGCATCCCGGTGGTCCACCGCGTCCACTCCGAGTCGGCCGGCGCTGTGCCGCCGACGTCCGGGGAAGGGGGTGCCGTCATGGAAGCAATGGTGGGGGCACATTCTTTGAGCCCTGTAAGAACTGCTTTCCGTGGCGGCACCGGCGACTTCGTGGCACCCTCGCTGGGTGTCCACGCCAGACCTCGCGCCGGCGCTGCTGGTGGTCGAGGACGACCGCGCGCTGAGCGCGCTGCTCGTCGAACTGCTTACCGGGGAGGGGTACCGGGTGGACACCGCCTACGACGGTCAGCAGGGCATGCACCGCGGGCTGACCGGAAACTACGATGCGCTGGTCGTCGACCGTGGGCTGCCGGTGATGGACGGCGCGGACCTGGTCGCGCTGCTGCGCTCACGCGGCATCACCACCCCGGCCCTGATCCTCACCGCCCGGGGCTCGGTCGAGGACCGGGTCGAGGGTCTCGACGCCGGTGCGCAGGACTACCTGGTGAAGCCGTTCGAGGTTCCGGAGCTGCTGGCCAGGGTGCGCGCGCTGTTGCGTCGAACCGACAGCGCGGGCGCCGTGGTGCAGGCCGGCGGGCTGCGGCTCGACCGGGTCACCCGCCGGGTCGCGGGCGCCACCCCGGACGGTCTGGAGGTCGAGCTGTCCGAGCGGGAGGCCTCGCTGCTGGGCACCCTGATGGCCGCGCCCAAGCGGGTGTTCAGTCGGTCGCGGCTGCTGGAGTCGGTATTCGACGGCGCCGAGTCGGCGGGTGCGGTCGATCTCTACGTCCACTATCTGCGGCGCAAACTGGGCAAGCAGGTGATCCGCACGGTGCACGGGACCGGCTACCGATTCGGGCTCGAATGAACCGGCGGGACAAGCAGCAGCCGGTCGCGGCGCCGCCGCCCAGCGACCTCACCGTCGTGAAGCGGGCGGGCAGGGTGGCCGCCGTTCAAGCGTCGCTGGCGTTGGCCCTGGTGCTGCTCGTCGTCGGCGGGGTGGTGTTCACCGTGTACGCGCGGGCGCAGGACCGCCAGATCAGCGCCCGGCTGCAGAGCCTGGCCGAAACCGCGGACGACGCCTACGATCCGCCGCCGGACATGGAACTGGCGCTGCGCGAGAACGACGGGCGGATCTCCACCAGTGACGGCGGTGAGCCGGGCGTAGCGCTGCTCAACGGTCCGCCCGGGTTCGCCGAAATCCGCGCCGAGGGCAGGCGGTATCGGGTGCTGGTGATGGACCGGCCCGAGGGCCGGGTGGTCGCCATGACCGAACTCGGACCCTATGAGGCGGCCCGCAACCGGCTGCTGATGGCGCTCGGATTCGCCGAGTTGGCCGGCATCCTGGCTTCGATCGCCGTCGTGGTGCTGTTCACCAAGCGGTCGGTGCGCCCGCTGGCGCAGGCGCTGGCGCTGCAGAGACGATTCGTCGCCGACGCCTCCCACGAGTTGCGGGCACCGCTGACGGTGCTGCACACCCGGGCCCAGCTGCTGGCCCACCGGCTCGGCTCGGCGGATTCCGAAGTGCTGCAGAATGATGCCGACGCGCTGGTCGCCGACACCCGCGCGTTGGGCGACATCGTCGACGACCTACTCGCCTCGGCCACGATGACGGTGGGCAAGCCGGCCCGCGACCACGTGGACATGGCCGACGTGGCGGCATCGGTGCGGGAGAGCATGGTCTCGTACGCCGAGTCGATCGGCGTCACCCTGGCCTATGAGTGCGAGAAGTCCGCTACGCCAGGCGAATACGAAGTCATCGGTTCACCGGCCGCGCTGCGGCGGGCGCTGACTGCATTGGTCGACAATGCGTTGGGACACCAGCATGTCGGCGGGACGGTACGGCTGCGGGTCAGTCGCGACGCCCGGACGGTTCGGACCGACGTGGCCGACGACGGTGTGGGTATCGACCCCGACACCATGGCGACGTTGTTCACCCGCTTCTCGCACGGCGCCGAGCACACCACCCGGGAGGGCCGGGAGTCCTATGGCATCGGGCTGGCTCTCGTGCGTGAGATCGCCGATGCCCACGGCGGGGATATCTCCGTCGCGTCGGAACTCGATGAGGGAGCGACGTTCTCGCTCACCCTGCCCGCCGCGCAACGGCGTTGATTCAGAAATCAGGCATTGGGTTTACTCGCGCTTTTTGTGTGCGTGGGTGCTGAATCAACGGCGGAATCATCGCCGCCGGCGCCGCCAGACGAACAAGCCGACCACGACGACGCCGGCCACCGCGACAATCGGCGCCGCGTTGCGCCGGACGGGCTCGATCTTCTGACGAGCCCGCGCGGGGACGTCGAGTTTGGCTGCCACGGCCGACGCGGCGGCGCCGAGTTCCGCTCGGGTGCGCTCGATGTCGGCTTCGATCTCGTCGATGCCCGCGTCGGGTCCGGGTTCGGGTCGAGCACTGTCAGCCGCGGACATGGGCTGCACCTTTCACCTCGTCGATATCCTTCTTGACACTGGCCGTGGTCTCCGGAACGGCCGGCGTGACCCGTTCGACCTCGCGCCGGGAGACCAGCGCGCTCACCCCGGCAAGCCCCAGCAGTACGACACCGACGATCAGCGCGGCGGCCCACACCGGCAGCACGACGGCGAGGCCGGCAACCGCGGCCGCGATCAGCGTCGCCAGCCCGAGGACGGCCAACAGGCCGGCCGCGCTGATCAAACCGGCACCCTTTCCGGCATGCCGGGCGGACTCCTGGAACTCCCGCTGCGCCAGCCGGATCTCGTCGCGCACCAACCGCAAAGTCTGCCCCGAGAGCTGGGACAACAGCTCACCGATCGGCGCCTCGGCTCTGGGCTGTGACTCCGGATCCATCGTTCCCTCCTGACTATCGGTTCACTGGGGCGGCCCCCGAGCACCCGATGCGACGGCTACCCGATCGGCACGGGGCCAAACTGTCGGTCCCCGGGTCTACGGTTGTCCTCGATGGCCCTGCACGTACACCGCGCCGAACGCACGGATCTGCTCGCGGACGGTCTCGGAGCGTTGCTGGCCACCCCGCAGCCCGACCCGTTCGCCGAGGAACTCGTGGTGGTGCCCGCGCGCGGGGTGGAACGCTGGCTCAGTCAGCGGCTGTCGCATGTGCTGGGCCGGGGCAGCGGCGCCGACGGCGTGTGCGCGGGGGTGGCGTTCCGGTCACCGGCATCGCTGATCGCTCAGATCTCCGGGCTGATCACCGGCACCCGCGACGACGACCCGTGGTCCCCCGATGCGATGGTGTGGCCGCTGCTCGCCGTCGTCGACTCGCACCTCGACGAGGCCTGGTGCCGAACCCTGGCCACCCACCTTGGCCACTTCGCCGTGGGGGAGGAGGCGGAGTTGCGCCGGGGTCGTCGCTACGCGGTGGCGCGCCGGCTGGCCGGGCTCTTCGCCTCGTATGCGCGGCAGCGCCCGCAACTGCTGATCGACTGGCTCGACGGCCCAGCCGGCGGACTCGACGCCGATCTGCAATGGCAGCCGCCGCTGTGGCGGGCGCTGGTCGACAAGATGAGCATCGCCCCCCCGCACGTGCGGCACAGCAAAACCGTTGCCCGACTTCAGGAGTCCGGGGCCGAGCTGCCCGCAAGGCTGTCGCTGTTCGGTCATACCCGGCTCGCCGGTACCGACATCGAGCTCGTCGAGGCACTGGCCGTCCACCACGAGGTGCACCTGTGGCTGCCCCATCCGAGCGCCGAGCTGTGGACCGCCCTGGGCGGTGAGCACGGAACGATCCCGCGCCGCGACGACACGAGCCACCGCAAAGTCGGTCATCCGCTGCTGGCCACCCTCGGGCGTGATCTGCGCGAGTTGCAGCGCAGCCTGCCCGCCACGGTCGCCACCGACGAGTTCCTCGGCGGCGCCGACCGGCCCGACACCCTGCTGGGCTGGCTGCAGGCCGATATCGCCGCGAATGCGTCTCGCCCGCAGGGCCGCTCGTTGCGGGACGACGACCGCTCGGTGCAGGTGCACAGCTGCCACGGCCCGGCCCGGCAGATCGACGTGCTGCGGGAGGTGCTGCTCGGCCTGCTGGTCGACGACCCCACGCTGGAGCCGCGCGACATCCTGGTGATGTGCCCGGACATCGAGAGCTACGCCCCGCTCATCGCGGCGGACTTCGGGCTCGGCGAGGTCGTCCCGGGTGCGCACCCGGCGCACCGGCTGCGGGTGCGGCTGGCCGACCGGTCGCTGGTGCAGACCAATCCGTTGCTCGCGGTGGCGGATCGTCTGCTCGCGCTGGCCGGTGGCCGGGCCACCGCATCCGAGGTTCTCGACATCGCGCAGACCACGCCCGTGCGGTCCCGGTTCGGCTTCACCGACGACGACCTGGAGGGCATCACCCGGTGGGTGCGCCAGGCCAACATCCGGTGGGGATTCGACGAAGAGCACCGCACCCCCTTCGGTGTCGACTTCGTGCACAACACGTGGCGGTTCGGGCTGGACCGGGTGCTGGCCGGCGTGGCGATGTCCGACGATTCGCGCGCCTGGCTGCAGAACACGCTCCCCCTCGACGACGTCGGTAGCAATCGCGTCGAACTGGCCGGCAGGCTGACCGAATTCGTGGGACGACTGCAGGGCGTGACCGACGCGCTCACCGGCGCGCAACCGCTGAACCAGTGGCTGACCGCGCTCAGCACCGGTATCGCGGCGCTGACGCGGACCGAGGACGCGGACGCCTGGCAGGTCAGCCAACTGCACCGCGAGTTCGACGAGATCCTGGCCCGCCCGGGTGCGCCAGGCAGCGTCGTGCGCCTGCCCGACGTCACCGCTCTGCTGAGCCGCCACCTCGCCGGCCGACCCACTCGCGCCAACTTCCGCACCGGCACGCTGACCGTGTGCACCATGGCGCCGATGCGCTCGGTGCCGCACCGGGTGGTCTGCCTGGTCGGTTTGGACGACACCGTCTTTCCGCGGATCGGCGTCGTCGACGGGGACGACGCGCTGGCCCGCGAACCCCGCACCGGTGAACGTGACGTCCGCTCCGAGGACCGCCAGCTGCTGCTCGACGCGATCGGCGCGGCAACGGAGCGACTCGTCATCACCTACACCGGCGCCAACGAGATCTCCGGGCAGGTCCGTCCGCCCGCCGTGCCGCTGGCCGAACTGCTCGACACCCTCGACACCACCACACCCGAACCGGTGCGGAAGAGGGTCCTTATCCATCATCCGTTGCAGCCGTTCGATGTTCGCAATGTCCAACGGGGGGCACTCGTCCCTGGAGAGCCGTTCAGTTTCGACCCCGTCGTCCTGCGGGCCGCCCGCGCGGCCGCCGGGGACCGTGGTGCCCAGCCACCGTTCATCTCCGGCCCGCTGCCCGCGCCGCCGATCGCCGACGTCGCACTCACCGACCTCGTCGGGTTCTTCAAGGATCCCGTGAAGGGATTCTTCCGGGCCCTGGACTACACGCTGCCGTGGGAGGTGGACGGTGTCACCGACGCGATGCCCGTCGACATCGACGCACTCGAGGAGTGGACCGTCGGTGACCGGATGCTCGCCGACATTCTGCGCGGGATGACTCCCAACGAGGCCCGCGACGCCGAATGGCGCCGCGGCACCCTGCCACCGGGAAATCTTGGCTGGCGCAAGGCCACCGAGATCCGTGACCAGGTGGCACTGTTGGCCACCGACGCCCTCAACTCCCGGCAGGTGCATCCCCGCGCCATCGATGTGGACATCGATCTCGGGGGCGGGCGCCGACTGGCCGGTACGGTCACCCCAGTGTTCGGCCAGCGACTGGTCTCGGTGACTTACTCCAAACTCGACGGACGGCATCTGCTCGAGGCGTGGCTGCCGCTGCTGGCGTTGTACGCGCACCAGCCGCGAACCGAGTGGTCCGCGTTGTGCATCGGCCGGCCGAAGCGCGGGAGCACGCCGCGCCGGGAAACGCTGGGCCGCCCCAAGGCATCCGCGGTCGATCTGCTGCGTGATCTGGTCGCGCTGTACGACGCCGGCCGCCGCGAACCGCTGCCGCTTCCGGTCAAGACCTCCTACGCCTGGGCCACGGCCCGGCACTGCGGGGACGACCCGGTACGTGCCGCTGAATATCGTTGGCGCTCGAATCGTTATCCGGGCGAGGACCAGCAGCCCGCGCATGAGCGGGCATGGGGTCCGAAGGCGTCGCTGGCGACGCTGATGCAGCCGTTGCGGCCCGGTGAGGAGTGTGACGGCGAGGACAACCGGCTTGGGGCCTACGCGGCCCGGCTGTGGCTGCCGATGCTGCGCGCCGAGGGGAGCAACGTCTGATGCAGCCTTTCGACCTGCTGGGGCCGCTGCCGGCGCCCCGATCGACGACCGTGCTGGAGGCCAGCGCCGGTACCGGCAAGACGTTCGCGCTCGCCGGTCTGGTCACCCGCTATGTGGCCGAAGGCCGGGCCACACTGGACCAGATGCTGCTCGTCACGTTCAGCCGCTCGGCCACCCAGGAATTGCGCGAGCGGGTCAGGGCCCAGATCGTCCAGGCGGTAAGGGCTTTCGATGATCGGTCGGTGGTCGGCGACAACCAAGTGGTTCAGCACCTGCTCACGGGCGCCGACGAGGAGCTCGAGGAGCGCAAGACCCGGCTGCGCGATGCGCTCGCCGGATTCGACGCCGCCACCATCGCCACCACCCACCAGTTCTGCAATCTGGTGCTCAAGTCGCTCGGCGTGGCCGGGGACAGCGATGCCGGTGTCGAGCTGGTGGAAAGCCTCGACGACCTGGTCGCCGAGATCGTCGACGACCTCTATCTGGCGCACTTCGGCCGGGACCGCGACGATCCGCAGCTGCCCTACCCCGAAGCGCTCGAACTGGCGCGGGAGGTGGTCAACAACCCCGCCGCCCAACTGCGGCCCGCCGAACCGGAGCCGGACTCCCGGGCCGCCGTGTGCCTGCGGTTCGTCAACGACGTGGTGCGGGAGTTGGAGGCTCGCAAGCGGCGGCGCGGCGTCCTCGGCTACGACGATCTGTTGACCCGGTTGGCCGACGCGCTCGACGAGCCCGACGCCCCTGCCCGGCTCAGGATGCACACCCGCTGGCCGGTTGTGATGGTCGACGAGTTCCAGGACACCGATCCGATCCAGTGGAAGGTCATCGACCGCGCGTTCAGCGGGTGTTCGACGCTCATCCTTATCGGCGACCCGAAGCAGGCGATCTACGCCTTCCGCGGCGGTGACATCGTCACCTACCTGGAAGCCGCCGAAACCGCCGGCGAGAAGCGGACTCTGGTGACCAACTGGCGCAGCGATGCGGCCCTCGTCGACCGCCTGCAGGTGGTGCTGGAAGGCGCCCAGCTGGGCGACCCGCGCATCGTCGTTCACCAGGTCGAGGCGCGGCACCCGGGCAGCCGGTTGGCCGGGGCGCCATGCAACGACCCGTTCCGCCTGCGGGTGGTGTCGCGGGAGACGTTCCGGCGCAGAGGTGTTCAGACCGTGCCGATCGACGACCTGCGGGAACACATCGGCAAGGATCTGGCCGCCGACATCGGGGCCCTGCTCAACAGCGGCGCCACCTTTGGCGGACGCCGCATCGTGGCGGGTGACATCGCGGTGATCGTGGAGAAGCACCGCGACGGCCACGCCTGCTTCAAGGCCTTGACCGAAGCCGGGATCCAGGCCGTCCACACCGGTGATTCCGACGTGTTCGAGTCCCAGGCAGCGGCGGACTGGCTGGCGCTGCTCGAGGCGTTCGACCAACCGCACCGCGCGGGCATGGTGCGGGCAGCGGCGTCGACCATGTTCTTCGGTAAGACCGCCACCGATCTGGCCGAGGGCGGTGACGCCCTCACCGACGAGATCGCCGAGACGCTGCGGGAGTGGGCGGGACATGCGCGCGACTGCGGTGTCGCCGCCGTCTTCGAGGCCGCCCAATTGCAGGGCATGAGCGGGCGCGTGCTGTCCTGGCAGGGCGGCGAACGCCACATGACCGACCTGGCCCACGTCACCCAGCTACTCCAGGACGTCGCACACGGCGAGCATTACAACCTTCCCGCCCTGCGCGACTGGTTGCGCAGGCAGCGCGAGGAGAAGGGCGGCGCCGCCGAACGCAGCCGCCGCCTCGACAGCGACGCCGGCGCTGTGCAGGTGCTCACGGTGTGGGCCGCCAAGGGCCTGCAGTATCCGATCGTCTACCTGCCGTTCGCGTTCAACCGCAACATCTGGGAGCGCGATCTGATCCTCTACCACGAGGATTCGGTCCGCTGTCTGCACATCGGCGGCAAGGACAGTCCGGACTACAACGCGGTCAGCGCCCGCGGCCGAAGCGAAAGCGCCAGCGACGACAGCCGCCTCACCTACGTGGCGCTGACCCGCGCGCAGGCCCAGGTGGTCGCCTGGTGGGCGCCTTCGTATGACGAACCCAATGGTGGGCTGTCTCGCCTGCTTCGAGGCCGCGGGCCGGGTGAGGCCGCCGTGCCCGACACCTGTCGGCCGGCCAAGGTCAGCGACGACGACGCGTTGGCCCGGCTCCGGCAGTGGGAAGCCCTCGGCGGGCCGGTGATCGAACCGTCGCAGATCGGCCGCCCGTCACCCGTGCAGCCCGACGAGCCGCGAGGAATGTTGGGCACCAGGCACTTTCACCGCAGCATCGACACAGCATGGCGGCGCACCTCGTACTCGGGGCTGATCAGGGCCGCCGACACGGCCGGGGTCAGCAGCGAACCCGAGGTGGTGGAGCTCGACGACGAGGTCGCCGACATCCCGGTGACCGCGCCGGCCGTCGGCGCGGACATTCCGTCGCCGATGGCCGACTTGCCGACCGGAGCCAGGTTCGGCTCGCTGGTGCACGCGGTGCTGGAGACCGCCGACCCGACGGCCGCCGACCTCGCTGCTGAGTTGCGGACCCAGATCGAGAGGCACTCGGTGTGGTGGCCCGTCGACGTGCCGCCCGCCGACCTGGCTGCTGCCCTAGTGCCCTTGCACGACACCCCACTCGGACCGCTGGCCGACGGGCTGACGCTACGCGACATTCCGCTGCGGGACCGGTTGTGCGAGATGGATTTCGAGTTCCCGCTGGCCGGGGGCGACCTGCGCTCCGCGGCGCCGGACATCCGACTGGCCGACGTCGGTCGGTTGCTGGCCGAGCACCTCTCCGAGGGTGACCCGGTGTTGCCGTATGCCGAGCGACTCAGCGGTCCCGCACTTGGCGGCCAACCATTGCGGGGCTACCTGTCCGGTTCGGTCGACGCGGTGCTGCGGGTACCGGACGGCTCAGAAATTCCCGACGGCCACCGCTATCTGGTGGTCGACTACAAGACCAACTGGCTGGGCGAGGCGGAGCGACCCCTGACTGCGGCCGACTACGGCCGTGATCGGGTGGCCGAGGCCATGCTGCACTCCGATTATCCGCTGCAGGCGCTGCTGTACAGCGTTGTGCTGCACCGATTCCTACGCTGGCGGCAGTCCGGCTACGACCCCGCGCGCCACTTGGGCGGTGTGCTGTACCTGTTCGTCCGTGGCATGTGCGGCCGGGAAACCCCGGTCGTCGACGGACACCCGGCCGGGGTGTTCAGCTGGCAGCCCCCGGCGGCGCTGGTGGTCGAACTGTCCGACCTGCTCGACGGGAAGCGGGTGGCGGCATGACCATCGACGAAATGGATGTCGCCAGCTGGCGACGGGCGCGGCAGGCCACCGGACGGCTGCGTGCCTTCAACGACGCGGGTGTCCTCGAGGCCGCGGATGTGCTTGTCGCGCAACGGCTCACCACCCTCGCCGGTGAGCCCAACGAGGTGGTCGCGCTCGCGGTGGCGTTCGTTGCCCGGGCGGTGCGGGCCGGCTCGGTATGCGTGGACATCACCTCCCTGCAGGACCATATCGACGTGCCGGAGTTGGACTGGCCGGCCCCGCGGGGGTGGCTCGAGGCGGTCGGCGCCAGCCCGCTGCTCGGCGCGCCGCCGGTGCTGCACCTCGACGAGGGTCTGCTGTACTTCGACCGGTATTGGCTCGAGGAGTGTCAGGTCGCGCGGGATGTGCTGGCGCTGGCCGCCGCCCCGCGGGCCGGCGGACTGCCGGACATCGCGAGGCTTTTCCCGGCGGGCTTCGAAGAGCAGCGCCAGGGTGCCGACGTGGCGCTGTCGCGGGGCCTGACCGTGCTCACCGGCGGACCGGGCACCGGCAAGACCACCACGGTGGCCCGGCTGCTCGCCCTGCTCGCCGAGCAGGCCGAACTCGACGGCAAGCCGAAGCTGAGGATCGCGCTGGCCGCACCCACCGGCAAGGCCGCCGCCCGGTTGCAGGAGGCCGTGCAGCTCGAGGTGGACCAATTAGCGGCGGTGGACCGGGAGCGGCTGCAGGGACTGCGCGCCACCACGATGCATCGGCTGCTCGGCAGCAAGCCCGACACCTCGTCGCGGTTCCGGCACAACCGGGAGAACCGGCTGCCCCACGATGTGATCGTCGTCGACGAGACGTCGATGGTGTCGCTGACGATGATGGCGCGACTGCTGGAAGCGGTCCGGCCGGACTCTCGGCTCCTGTTGGTGGGTGACCCCGACCAGCTCGCCTCGGTGGAGGCAGGGGCGGTGCTGGCCGATCTGGTGGACGGGCTGGCCGTCGTCCCCGACTCCCCGGTTGCCCGGCTCGTCACGCCCCATCGTTTCGGGGAGTCGATCGGTGCGCTGGCCCAGGCGATCCGCGACGATGACGCCGACCGCGCTCTCCAAGTGCTGGCGGCCGGGGGTGACCACATCGAGTGGGTGGACTCCGAAGAGCCCGCCAATTGCCTACGGAAAGTCCTTGTCCCGCGGGCGCTGGAGCTCCGGCGGGCGGCCGTGCTGGGAGACGGCCGGGTGGCCCTGGCCACGCTGGACGAACATCGGTTGTTGTGCGCGCATCGACGCGGGCCGTACGGAATCGCGTACTGGAACCGCCAGGTCGAACGCTGGCTGGCCGAGGAGACCGACATACCGCTGTGGAGCACGTGGTACGTCGGGCGGCCGATACTGGTCACCGCCAACGACTATGGTCTCAAGCTCTACAACGGCGACACCGGCGTCACACTGATGCGCGACGGCACCCTGCGCGCTGTGGTCGCCGGCTCGGAGGGCCCGGTGGAGTTCGCCACCAGTAGGCTGGCCGACGTCGAAACGATGCACGCGATGACCATCCACAAAAGCCAGGGCAGCCAGGCCACCGAGGTGACCGTGCTGCTCCCGCCGGAGGATTCGCGGCTGCTGACCCGGGAGCTGCTCTACACCGCGGTAACCCGGGCGCGGGAGAAGGTGCGAGTGATCGGGACCGCTGAGCAGCTGCGCGCCGCGGTCGGGCGCAGGGCGGTGCGGGCGACCGGGCTCGCTCGCCGTTTGCGCTGACTCGTCGAGCGTCACACGAGAGTGACGCACACCGCCGATCGCCACTCCATCCTGAGGTTGGGATTACTGTCGCGGAATCTGGTGCAGCCGCACCTCGCGCAGGACGCCGGCCCGGGTCTCCGCGGTCATGTACGTGCAGAACGGCTGGTGGCGACGGTCGGTCGGGGAGCCGGGGTTGAGCAGGCGCAGCCCCGTGCGGGCGGTGGTGTCCCAGGGAATGTGGCTGTGGCCGAATACCAGCACATCGGTCTCCGGATAGCGCTGCGCCATCCGTGCCTCCCGGCCGGACGCGGCGCCGGTTTCATGGGTGACGGTGAACCGTAGGCCGTCCAGCATCACATCGGCCCGCTCGGGCAGCCGCGAACGAAGTTCCGCCCCGTCGTTGTTGCCCCAGCACGCGATCAGTCGCTGAGCCCGCATGGCCAGCTCGTCGCACAGCGCCAGATCAACCCAGTCGCCGGCGTGAATCACGGCGTCGGCGCGCTCGACCTCGTCCCACACCGGGGCGGGTAGGTCGCGGGCGCGCTTCGGGACATGCGTGTCGGCGATGAGCAGCAGACGCATGGCCCGATCCTCTCACTGGCCTGCGGCCTGGCTGCGCGCCTCCGCACCCGTCTCACCCACGTCGATGGCGTCGTCGGGGTCGGTCTCTCCGACGTAGCTGCCGGTGTCGCCGCCCTTGCCGGCCCGCGACGACGCCACGTGCTCGTCGGAGCCGACGTCTTCGCTGTTCTCGTCTGTTGGGTGGGTCATGCCCGCGGGACTACCCGGAGCCCCGGCCCGCCAACCCCTGCCGAAGGTGTTTATCGAGGCCTAAGCTGGGAATGAGGTGGATCATGACGAGCAACGACGTCGAGAAGCGCTGGCATGACCCGGCGATGTTCCGGTCGGCGGTGACCTATGTGGTGGCCGTCATCGCGGTGGCGGGTGTTGCGTTCGCGGCGGCCGTGGTCTGGCACTCGCTGATCGCCGGGATCCTGGTGCCGGTCGCCTTGTTCGCCGGCGGCGTGGGGGCCTTGGTTCAGGCCTACCGCGTGTGGAAGGCCGAGGGCGTCTGGCCGATCTGGCAGGGCGCGGGCTGGTTCCTGCTGCTCTTGATGTTGGTCTGCCTGGGCGTACCGGTCGCGGTGTCATAACCGTCAGTGAGCGCCGCCGCCGCGCACGGAGTTCTACGCTTGGTAGGTCGAGTGGTCGAGCCGGGGTGGCCCTATGGCGGCTGTCGCATGCACGGCAGGCGGTACGGACCTGCGCGACGAAGCCAAGTTCTGTGACGAATGCGGTTATCCGACGGCCGCGCCGGCCAGTCGGGCTGAGTACAAGCAAGTGACCGTGCTCTTCGCCCGCTACGTCGAGTACCGCGACCGCTACCGGGAGATGGCCCGCCGAGTAGACTTCAAACCCCACATCAGGGTGGCCGAGGCGATGCCGTGACCCGCCCCGGCATACTCATCGGGTGACCGCTTCACCCGGGCAGCCGCTGGCCGGCGTCCGCATTGTCGAGATCTCCAGCTTCGTGGCGGTTCCCTTGGCTGGCATGACACTGGCCCAACTCGGCGCCGAGATCATCCGGATCGATCCGATCGGCGGCGCGGCCGATTACCAGCGCTGGCCGCTCACCGACGGCGGGGTGAGTATCTACTGGGCCGGGCTGAACAAGGGTAAGCGCTCGGTGGCAGCCGACATGTACTCGCCCGAGGGTCAGCAGCTGATCGAGCGGCTGATCGTCGACGCAGGAATCCTGATCACCAATGTCGCCGGGCGGCAATGGCATTCCCACGAGACGCTGAGCGCGCAGCGTCCCGATCTGATCCATCTCGAGGTCGTCGGCCGCGCCGACGGATCGACCGGGGTGGACTACACCGTCAACGCGGCCACCGGATTTCCCCTCGTGACTGGCTCACCCGACCAACGCGGCCCGGTGAACCACGTGCTCCCGGCCTGGGACATCAGCTGTGGGCTGTACGCGGTCATGGCGATTCTGGCCGCGCTGCGCCGCCGCGACAGCACCGGGCAGGGCAGCGCGATCCGGTTGCCCCTCGACGACGTCGCGCTGGCGACCGCGGCCAACCTCGGTTTCCTCACCGAGGTGATGGTCAACGGCACCCAGCGCCCCCGGCTGGGCAATGCCATCTACGGCCAGTACGGGCAGAACTTCACCAGCAGCGACGGCGCGTGGTTCATGGTCGTTGCCCTCACCAACCGGCACTTCCGCGATCTGACCGAGCTGACCGGAACGACGAAAGCGGTTGCCGCCGTGGCCGAGGCGTTCGGCGCCGACTTCACCGACGAAGGGCAGCGCTACGAGCACCGCGAGGTGCTCAGCGGGTTGTTCGCGCCGTGGTTTCGCACTCACACCGCCGATGACGTCACCGCGGCCCTGTCGAACAGTTCGGTGCTCTGGGATCGGTATCAGAGCTTCGCGGAGGCCGCCGCGAACCCGCGGGTGACCGCGAACCCGCTGTTCGCCCTGCTCGAACAACCCCGGATCGGCAGCTATCTGGCCCCGGGACTGCCGATGTCGGTCGACGGAACACACACCGTCCCGCGGCCCGCACCGGCCCTGGGCGACGACACCGCCGCCGTACTGGCTGAGAGACTCGGTATGAGCGCCGGTGAGATCGCCGACCTCATCGAATCCGGCACGGTCGCAACATGACCCACGTGCTGCCGCGGCTATTGGCAGTCACCCCCGCCGAGGCGGCCGATACCTTCGTCGGCCCGGAGAACGGGCCGGCCGACAAACGCGCCTACGGCGGGCACCTGGCCGCACAGGCGCTCGCCGCCGCGGGCCAGACCGTTGATCCCGGGCTGGCGCCGACCAGCCTGCATGTGCAGTTTCTGCGCGGCGGCGATGCCGGCGCCCCGGTGCGATACGAGGTGCAACGGGTGTACGACGGGCGCACCACCGCGTCGCGGCGGGTGCTGGCCCGGCAGGGCGGACGCCTGCTGGTCACCGCCACCACCTCGTTCGTGCTGCCGACGACCGGCCCCGAGCACGGTGAAATCCCCTGCACCACAGACGATCCCGACTCATTGCCGCGAACCGGCCCGATCGGGCCGGCGCCGTCGCTGCCGCTGGACGAGATCGACATCCGCAGCGTCGATGATCGCAGCGCTGGTGGCTTCCGCCGTCGGCTGTGGTGGCGGGTGACCACCCCGTTGCCCGACGACCCGATGCTGCACGCCTGTGCCGCGGTTTATGTCACCGACATCTACGGCATCGACCCGGTGCTGCAGGTGCACGGCCACTCGATGACCGACCGCAGCCACCACACCGCCACCACCGACTCGTCGATCTGGTTTCACCGCCCGATCCGGGCCGACCGGTGGAACCTGCTGGAGTCCGAGTCTCCGGCGGCCGCCCGCGGCCGCGGGGTGATGACCGGACGGCTGTTCGACGCCGATGGCGCCCTGACCGCCACCCTGGTCCAGGAGGGATTGGCGGTACCCCGCAGCTGACGCGCCGCGTACCGTCAGGGCGATGAAGTACGGAATCTTCGGCGGCGCCGTCAACACCGGAACCCTGGAAGAGGTGGTGGCCCAGGCCGCCGCCGTCGAACGGGACGGCTTCGCCAGCTACTGGGCGCCCAATATCTTCGGCCACGACGCGCTGACCGCACTGGCGGTGGTGGGCACCCAGGTGCCGCGCATCGAATTGGGCACCGCGGTGGTGCCTACCTACCCGCGGCACCCGCACGCCATCGCCCAGCAGTCGCACACCGTGGCGGCGGCCTCGGGAAACCGCTTCACCCTGGGCATCGGGCTGAGCCACAAGGTCGTCATCGAGAACATGTTCGGCCTGAGCTACGACAAGCCGGTGCGACACCTCCGCGAATACCTCAGTGTCCTGATGCCGTTGTCCCGCAACGAGCCGGCCAACTTCGACGGCGAGGTCTACCGCGTGCACGCGGCGGTCAACGCCAACGGCTCCAGCGGCTTCGGCGTCGTGGTCGCCGCCCTCGGTGAACAGATGCTGCGCGTCACCGCGGCCCTGGCCGACGGCACGCTCACCTGGTGCACCGGACCGGCGACCCTGGCCGGCCACACCATCCCGACCATCACCGAAGCCGCCGAGAAACACGGCAGGCCCGCCCCACGCGTGATCGCCGCTCTGCCGGTGTGCGTCACCACGGACACCGAGGCGGCGACCGAACGCGCCGCCGAGGAGTTCGCCGCCTACGGCGCACTGCCCAGCTACCGCGCGATGCTCGACCGGGAGGGAGTGGCGGGCCCAGCTGAGATCGCGATCATCGGCTCCGCGGCGCAGGTGCAGGACCGGATCGCCGCGCTCGCCGACGTCGGGGTCACCGACTTCGCGGCGGTGGAGGTCGGCGGGACCCCCGACGAGATCGCCGAGACGCGCGAGGCGCTCAAGGGTCTGCTGGCCTAGCCGGCGAGCACCCCGCGCAGGATCTCCACCAGCGCGCGCGGTTGGTCGCCCTGCACCGAATGGCCGGAGTCGGCCACGATGTGCACGGTCTGGAATCCCGGCGCGCTACGAGCGAATTCGGCGGCGTCCTCGTCGTTGACGAAGAACGACTTTGCCCCGCGCACCAGCGTGGTGGGCGTGGTCAGGTTGGGCACGTCGTCCCAGAGTCCTTCGAAGCCTTCACCCTTGCGGAAGGAGTCGTAGCGCCAGGTCCAGCTGCCGTCGTCGAGCTGCTTGGAGTTGTGGAACACCCCGCGCCGCAACGAGTTCCGATCGCGGTGGGGGGCGGCGGCGACGGTGACGTCGAGCATGTCGGCGAAACTGCCGAAGGTGCGGTCGCCCTGGACCAGCGCGACCGTGCCCATCTGGGCCTTGGTCATCTGCTCGTGGCGCTCCGGGGCCGACGGGGTGACGTCGACCATGACGAGCTTGCGCACCAACTCCGGGGCGCTGACCGCCAGCCGCATTGCCGTCAGGCCGCCCAGCGACATCCCGACGACCAGGTCGGCGTCGGGGGCCAGTTCGCGGACCACCGGTTCGATGGCGACGGCGTTGAGCTTGGGCCCGTAGTCGCCGTCCTCGCGCCAGGCCGAGCGGCCGTGGCCGGGCAGGTCGATGGCCAGCGCGGGCACGCCCAGGCCAAGGATCACGGTGTCCCAGGTGTGCGCGTTCTGCCCGCCGCCGTGCAGGAACACCACCCGCACCGGTTCGCTACCCCAGCGCACCGCGCTGATCGGGCCGCGTTCGATGCGCGCCACCGCGGGCAGGGGACCGCTGACACCGGCCTGCGCGGCGTTCTCGGGAAGCAGCGCGAACTCGTCGAGCCCGATCAGGTCGTCATCGGAGATCACTAACTCTTTATACGTTGAGACCGCAGTGAGATCACACCATGGCGGAAATCCGTGGTCTCACTGCGGTCTCAAATGAGAACTAGCCCTTGATGAACTCTTCGAGTTCGGCGCGGGCGACGTCGTCGGCCAGCTGCTTGGGCGGGCTCTTCATCAGGTAGGCCGAGGCCGGGATGATCGGGCCGCCGATGCCGCGGTCCTTGGCGATCTTGGCCGCGCGGACCGCGTCGATGATGATGCCGGCCGAGTTCGGCGAGTCCCACACCTCGAGCTTGTACTCCAGGTTCAGCGGCACGTCACCGAAGGCGCGACCCTCCAGGCGGACGTAGGCCCACTTGCGGTCATCGAGCCACGCGACGTGGTCCGACGGCCCGATGTGCACGTTCTTGTCCTCGATCTTGCCGGCCAGCGAGCCGGTCAGATTGGAGGTGACGGCCTGGGTCTTGGACACCTTCTTGGACTCCAGGCGCTCGCGCTCGAGCATGTTCTTGAAGTCCATGTTGCCGCCGACGTTCAGCTGGTAGGTGCGGTCCAGGGTGACGCCGCGGTCCTCGAACAGCTTGGCCATCACGCGGTGGGTGATGGTGGCGCCGACCTGGCTCTTGATGTCGTCGCCGACGATCGGCACGCCGGCATCCTCGAACTTCTTGGCCCACACCGGGTCGGAGGCGATGAACACCGGCAGCGCGTTGACGAACGCCACCCCGGCGTCGATGGCGCACTGCGCGTAGAACTTGTCGGCCTGCTCCGAGCCCACCGGCAGGTAGGACACCAGCACGTCGACTCGAGCGTCCTTGAGCACCTTGACCACGTCGACCGGCTCGTCGTCGGACAACTCGATGGTGTCCGCGTAGTACTTGCCGATGCCGTCGAGCGTCGGGCCGCGCTGCACCACGATGTCGGTCGGCGGCACGTCGGCGATCTTGATGGTGTTGTTCTCTGACGCGAAGATCGCCTCGGAGAGGTCGAAGCCGACCTTCTTGGCGTCGACGTCGAACGCGGCGACGAACTTCACGTCGCGCACGTGGTACGGCCCGAGCTTGACGTGCATCAAGCCGGGAACCGACGAGTTCGGGTCGGCGTCCTTGTAGTACTGCACGCCCTGAACCAGCGAGGACGCGCAGTTACCGACGCCGACAATGGCGACCCGCACATCTGTCGACGGTGCCTGCGCGTGGTGCTCGGTCATGGACGTTCTCCTTCTTGTACTTCTGCGGCGCTGTTGAAGATTGTCGGTTTGGTCAGGCCTGGTCGGAGCTGGCTTGCGCCACTCGCTCGGCGGCGATCAGTTCGTTGAGCCATTTGACTTCCCGCTCACTGGATTCCAAACCCAGCTGATGCAGTTGTCGGGTGTAGCGGTCGAACGAGTTGCTGGCCCGCGCGATTGCTTCCCGCAGACCCTCCCGGCGTTCCTCCACCTGACGGCGGCGGCCTTCCAGGATGCGCATCCGCGCCTCGGCCGGCGTCCGGTTGAAGAACGCCAGGTGCACACCGAACCCGTCGTCGGTGTAGTTCTGCGGACCGGTGTCGGCCACCAGTTCGGTGAAGCGCTGCCGACCGGCGTCGGTCAGCTGGTACACCCGGCGGGCGCGGCGCAGCACGGTCGTTCCCGCGGGTGCGGCGTCCTCGGCGATGAGCCCGTCGGCCTGCATCCGGCGCAGCGCCGGGTAGAGCGAGCCGTACGAGAACGCCCGAAACGCGCCGAGCAGCCCCGTCAATCGCTTGCGCAGCTCGTAGCCGTGCATCGGGGACTCCAGGAGAAGACCCAGGATGGCCAGCTCCAACATCGGGTCACCTCCTTTGCTCAACCGTTACGGTGCTTCGACACCTCCAAAAATTGTATCGAAGCGATATATACGGCGCCAATCGAGGCTGAAGTCCCAGCTAACCGGGGGTTACGGGTAGTTGACCCGCTTCACCGAACCGTCACCATCGAGCGAGATGTAGCCGCTGCCGAAGTCGCTCGAAACGTAGATCTCCACCGACACAGTGCCGGGGGCGGTCGGATCGCGGCTCGGCTCGACGATCAGATAGGTGTTCTTCACGTCGCCGGGCTTGATGTTCAACGTCTCCGGCGCCCCGCGCAGCACGCCGACGACCGCCTTGGCGTCGAACTTGGACAGGTCGACCGGCGTCGCATCGGGGCTCTTCGGCGAGGTGGTCGGATCGTCCCAGCCGCCCCGATAGCTGTAGTTCAGCGTGCGACGATCGTCGCCGGGATCGGGTCGGTCCAGTGAGGCGTAGTCCGGGTAGATCACCAGCCGGTAGCCCATGGTGTCGCCGAACTTCTTCTTCATCTGCTCGAGCAGACCGTTGAGACCGCCCAACGATTGCAGCTGCCGCGGCGGGGTCAGCACCACCGGCGCCACGCCGTCGGGCTTGGCGCCGGGATCGGAGGTGAAGTTGAACGGCGACGGGGTGTTGCCGTACAGCCCCCAGCCGATCCCCACACCCAGCAGCACCAGCACCGCCGCGACGGCGGCGCGCATGCCCCAGCCCCCGCCGCCGCCGCCGGCGACGCCGGGCACCCGCGGCCTGCTCAGGTGCGGCAGCTGAACCGGCGAGTTCGCCGTCTGCAGATCGGAGACCAGTGCCTTGAGGTCGCCCAGGGTGGCGGCATTGGTGGCTGCCTTGACCCGTTGCCCGTGCTCGGCCATCGACAGCTGCCCCTCGGAGAGCGCCGTGTCCAGGATCTGGCAGGTGTCGTTACGGTCGCTGTCCTTGGCCCGCGTGCTCGCCGTCTGACCTGTCGCCACGTCGATGATCGTAAGAGTTCGCGGCACTATGGCGCAGTTGAGGCGGTCAATCGGCACTCCCGGTGGGGTTGGTTGCGCATCGGCGCCGGGACCGCCGACGTACTCTGGTCATCGTGCGACTGCAGCGACAGGTGGTGGACTACGCCCTCCGGCGACGTTCCCTGCTGGCTGAGGTGTATTCCGGCCGCACCGGCGTCACCGAGGTCTGCGACGCCAACCCCTATCTGCTGCGCGCCGCCAAGTTCCACGGCAAGCCCAGTTCGGTGATGTGCCCAATCTGTCGGAAGGAGCCGCTCACTCTGGTGTCGTGGGTATTCGGCGACCACCTGGGCGCGGTCTCCGGTTCGGCGCGAACCGCCGAAGAGCTGGTCCTGCTGGCGACCCGGTTCGACGAGTTCTCCGTACACGTGGTGGAGGTATGCCGCACCTGCGAGTGGAATCACCTGGTCAAGTCATACGTGCTCGGTACGCCGCGCCCTTCGAAGGGCACGCGCAGACCGCGAGGCACCCAGACGGCGCACTCCGACGCGCGCACGGCCAGTGAATAGCGAAGGGCGCCCCGACCAGTCGGCCACTGAGGTCCAAACAGGATCCGGGGGCGATGGCGTGTCGAAAGGTCCCCGGCACAGCAGCGAGGGTCCCACCACCAAGATGCCCGCGGCGAGTGGCCCGAGCACACCCGAGCCCACTCGGCCCGCGCCGCCCGAGGATCGACTGACCGCCGTCATTCCGCCGGTCCGTGACGACACCGCACCGATCCCGCGCGACCCCATCGAGGTGGTGAAGGCCGCGCTTGACGGCCCCCCCGCGCCGACCCTGAAGCGCACACCGCCCCCGGCACCGCCGAAGCCGCCCATCGGCACCCGCCCGCCTGCCGAAGGTGGAGGCGCGGCGCCTCGGCCGCCGAAGTTCTCCGACCAGATCAACTGGCGGTGGGTGCGGCGGTCGCTGTACCTGGCCGCCGTCGTCCTGATCGTGCTGCCGATCGTGACCTTCGGTATGGCCTACCTGATCGTCGACGTGCCCAAGCCGGGTGACATCCGAACCAATCAGGTCTCGACGATCCTGGCCAGCGACGGCTCGGAATTGGCGAAAATCGTTCCGCCCGAGGGCAACCGGGTCGACGTCAACATCGACCAGGTTCCGGTGCACGTCCGCAACGCGGTGATGGCCGCCGAGGACCGCGACTTCTACACCAATCCAGGCTTCTCGCTGTCGGGCTTCGCCCGCGCCATCAAGAACAACCTCTTCGGTGGCGACCTGCAGGGCGGCTCGACGATCACCCAGCAGTACGTCAAGAACGCGCTCGTCGGTGATCAGCGCTCGGGTCTCGGCGGGCTGATCCGCAAGGCCAAGGAACTGGTGATCTCGACCAAGATGTCGCGCCAGTGGTCCAAAGACGAAGTGCTGCAGGCCTATCTGAACATCATCTACTTCGGCCGCGGCGCCTACGGCATCTCCGCGGCGTCCAAGGCGTACTTCAACAAACCGGTCGAGCAACTCACCGTCGCCGACGGAGCGCTGCTGGCCGCCCTGATCCAACGGCCCTCCACGCTGGACCCCGCCGTCGACCCCGACGGCGCCGCCGAGCGGTGGAACTGGGTGCTGGACGGCATGGTGACCATGGGGGCGCTGTCCAAAGACGAGCGCGCGCAGCAGGTCTTCCCACAGACCGTGCCCCCCGAACTGGCCCGCTCGGCCAATCAGATCACCGGACCCAACGGCCTGATCGAGCGTCAGGTCACCAAGGAACTGCTCGACTTGTTCAACATCGACGAGCAGACGCTGAACACTCAGGGCCTCCAGATCACCACGACCATCGATCCGCAGGCGCAGCAGGCCGCCGAGAACGCGGTATCGAAGTACCTCGACGGCCAGATGCCGGAGATGCGGGCCGCGGTGGTGTCCATCGACCCGCGCACCGGCGGGGTGAAGGCCTACTACGGCGGATCCGACGCGCAGGGCTACGACTTCGCCCAGGCCGGGCTGCCCACCGGATCCTCGTTCAAGGTCTTCGCATTGGTGGCCGCCCTCGAGCAGGGCATGGGGCTGGGCTTTCAGGTCGACAGCTCGCCGGTGACCATGAACGGCGTCACCATCACCAATGTCGAGGGCGGCGGCTGCGGTACCTGCAACATCGCCGAGGCGCTCAAGCAATCGCTGAACACCAGCTACTACCGGTTGATGCTGAAGCTCAAGAACGGGCCGGCCGACGTGGCCGACGCCGCGCACCGGGCGGGGATCGCCAAGAGCTTCCCCGGGGTGGACCACACGCTGTCCGAGGACGGTCAGGGCGGTCCGCCCAACAACGGAATCGTGTTGGGCCAGTATCAGACCCGGGTGCTGGACATGGCCTCGGCGTACGCCACCCTGGCGGACTCGGGGATGTACCACGCCCCGCACTTCGTCCAGAAGGTCGTCAACGCCTCAGGCGAGGTATTGTTCGATGCCAGCGCCGAGGACAACACGGGGGAGCGTCGCATCGAGAAGGCGGTCGCCGACAACGTCACCGCCGCCATGCAGCCGATCGCCGGCTGGTCCAACGGCCACAACCTCGCCGGGGGCCGCCCCTCGGCGGCCAAGACCGGCACCAACCAGCTCGGTGACACCGGGGCCAACCGGGACGCCTGGATGGTCGGCTATACGCCGTCGCTGTCGACTGCGGTGTGGGTCGGCACGGTCGACGGCACCAAGCCATTGGTGAACGCTTGGGGCGGACCTGTTTACGGCTCCGGCATCCCCTCCGACATCTGGAAGGCCACCATGGACGGCGCCCTGAAGGGCACCGACATCGAGTCCTTCCCGAAGCCCGCCGAGGTCGGTGGGTACGCCG
>JAGQTU010000062.1 GCA_020438865.1 Mycobacterium sp. | reverse complement strand
CGCAGGAACCCGTCGAACACGATGTTCACCCCGTTGAGCAGCGGCTGGCCCTTCGACATCGAGTACTCCGTGTAGAGGATCTCGACGGGCTCTTCGGCCACCCGCCAATGGTTTTCGACGATGAGCTTGATGAACTCGCTGGCGTGGCTCATCCCGCTCATCGTGAGGTTCAGGGTGTCGGCGACGGTCCGGTCGAACACCCGCAACCCGTTGTGCGCGTCGGTGAGGTGCAGTCGGCGGCTGCTCGGGCTCAGCCACGCCGCCGCACGCAGGATCAGTCGCTTCAGCGGCGGAGTGCCGCCGACCGTGGCCCCGGCGAAGCGGGTGCCGATGACGACGTCGACGTCCCCCTTGGACAGCCGGTCGATCATGGTGATGACGTCCTTGACCCGGTGCTGGCCGTCGGCGTCGAATGTGACGAACACTGCGGCGCCGGCCCGGCTGCGGGCGTACTCCACGCCGGTCTGGATGGCCGCGCCCTGGCCCAGATTCACCGGATGGCGGACCACGTGGGCTCCCGCGTGCAGCGCGATGTCCGCGGTGTCGTCGCGGCTGCCGTCGTCGACGCACACCACGTGCTCGAAAACCGTGCGCAGGTCCCCGATTACGTCGCCGATGACCTGCGCTTCGTTGAACGCCGGAACGATGATCCAGACGTCGCGATAAGACGTGTCGATGACCACAAGTTACACGCTGAGTCCGGGCGCCTCAGCGGGCGGCGCGGGCCAGGGCGGTCAGGTGCACGGCGATGCCCACCAGCGGTCCGCACAACAACGCCACCACGGTCCGGGTAGACAGCTCCAGCGGCAGGGTCAACAGCAGCGCCGAGGCGACCGTGGCACCCACCCAGCCCAGTGAATACGCGCGATGCAGCGCCGCCGCCACCGCGGCGGCCCCGGTGATGCTCAACATCGAGATCGACACCGCGGCCGCGGTCAGCCAGGCCAACAGCGCCCCGCCGAGCTGGTACTCGGCGCCGAATGCGGTGCGGATCAGCCACGGCCCGAGCAGGCCTGCCGCCACCACCCCGACGGCTCCCACCCCCGCGACCAACGCCGCGGGCGCGAGCAGCGCGCGCAGCCGCTTGGCCCGATGGTCGACGAAATGGGCGATCAGGTTGCCCTGCATGGCCGTCAGGGGGACCAGCAGCGGTGCCCGGGTCAGCGTCACCGCCAGGATCACCACACCGCCGGCCGCCCCGAGTTCACCGGAGGTGGCCTTCAGCAGGACTGGAAAGCCCATCACCAGGATTGCGCTGGCGCCCGCGGCGGCGATCGAGTGCGCCGCCCCGCGCAAGAACGTCCGGGCGTCCCCGGGGGTGCGCAGCACCGCCGCGGCGCGCGCGGTCGGGGACACGATCAGCAGCACCAGCCAGGACAGCGCACCGCCCACGGTCGCCCACAGGAAACCCACCAGGCCCCAGCCCGAGATGAACGTGATCAGGGCGATCGCCACCCGGCTGACGGCGTCGGTGGCCATCAGCGCGCCGTACTGGGTCCACTGCCCGACCCCGGCCAGCATCCCCATCAGCGTGGCATGCAGGCAGAAGCCGGCCAGGCCGACCGCCAGCAACCCCACCGACAACATGCGGGCCTCGACGAAGACGTGCGACGACCACAGCGGTGCGGTACCCGCGATGATCACCGCGGCGGCGATCCCGACACCGGCGGCGACCCGCATCGGGCGGGTGAACGTGCCCTCGGCGATCTCGGTACCTGATGTCGCCGGCCCGGCGGCTCCGGTACCTGATGTCGCCGGCCCGGCGGCTCCGGTATAGCGCATGGCCCGCACCTCCCGGGTGGCCTCCTGCAACAGCCCCGAAGCCGCGCCGCCGACCAGACCGAATGCGCCCCAGAACACCCCGAACACCGAGAAGCCGGCCGGGTCGAGGGCCCGGGCGGCCAGATACAGCACGGCGTATCCGCAGATCGCCGTGAGCACCGTGGCCGCACCGACTCGCGCCACCCCGGCATTGGTGACCGGGCCGGCCGGTGCGCCCGCGTCGGTCACAGCGCGGGAACGCCGGTCGAGTACAGCCACGCGTCCCACAGCGGACGCAGCGACACCTCGGCGTAGTTGGCGGCCAGGCCGGTGAAGTCATCGGTCACCGCGGTGCCGTGGCGGTAGCGGGTGGTCCACTCGCGCAGCAGCTTGAAGAAATTGCCGTCGCCGATCATGCCGCGCAGCACGTGCAGCGTGATCGCACCGCGCTTGTAGACCCGGTCGTCGAACATGTCCCGCGGCCCGGGATCGGCGAGCAGCAGATCCTGTGGTGCGGCGAGCAGCTTCTGGTGGTAGTGCCGCGCCCACTGGTCGGCAGTGTGGCCACCGGCCTCCTCCGACCACAACCATTCGGCGTAACAGGCGAAGCCCTCGTGCAACCAGATGTCGCGCCAGCGCCGCGCGGTGACGCTGTTGCCGAACCACTGGTGCGCCAGCTCGTGGGCGATCAGCCGCTCGGACCCGCGGCTGCGATCGCAGTGGTTGGCGCCGAAGATCGAAATACCCTGCGCCTCAAGGGGAATCTCGAGATCGTCGTCGGTGACCACCACGGTGTACCCGTTGGCCAGTGGGTACGGCCCGAACAGCTTGACGAACAGCTTCATCATCTGTGGCTGCCTACCGAAGTCATGGTCGAAGTTGGACCGCAACCGATCCGGCAGCACGGCCCGCATCGGCACCGGCGCTTTGGCCAGCGTGTGGGTCTCGTACATCCCGATCTGCAGGGTGATCAGATAGGTCGACGTCGGCTCGGGCTGCTCATAGGTCCACACGGTGTGCGCCGCCCGGACCCGACGGGACACCAACTCGCCGTTGGCCACCGCGCGGTAGGGGCTGTCGGTGCTGATCTGGATGCGATAGCTGGCCTTGGCGCTGGGATGGTCGTCGCAGGGAAACCACGACGCCGCCCCGTTCGGCTGGCCCGCGACCAGCGCACCGTTGGAAAGTTCCTCGAAACCCACTTCGCCCCATACGGTTCGGACCGGCCGCGGCGACCCGCCGTAGCGGACGACGATCGACATCGCCGCCCCGGCGGGCAGCGGTGCGGCCAGGGCGATGTGCAGCTTGCCGCCTGAGGCCCGGAAGTGCGCGGGCCTGCGCCCGTTCACCGAAACCTTGTTCACCGCCAGCGCTTCGGACAGGTCGAGGGTGAAGTTCTGCAGCGAGGCGAGAGTGACCGCGGTGATCGTCGCCGTGCCGGCCAGCCGGTTGATGGCGACCTTGTACTCCAGGTCGAGTTCGTATCGGGACACCCGGTAGCCGAAGTTGCCGTTGCGTGGCAGGTACGGGTCGATGACCGTGGCGCCACCCTTCTTGGCGGCCTTCTTCAGGGGTCGTTTCACGCCGCGGTGCCCCTGGGTTCCGGCCGGACGCGCTCGGTGCGGGGCTTCTTCGCCGAATCGGTCCAGGGCGCAATCGGATTGCCCTGCCACCGGGTCGACGGCGGAACCTCGTCGCCGCGCATCACCAGCGAAGCGGGCCCGACGGTGGCGCTGCCGCCGATCCGCGCCGCGGGCAGCGCAACGCAGTGCGGGCCCAGCGTGGCGCCGTCCTCGAGCACCACGGTGTCCATCCGCATGATCCGGTCGTGGAACAGGTGGGTCTGCACCACACAGCCCCGGTTGACGGTGCTGCCGCGTTCCAGCGTCACCAGATCCGCCTCGGGCAGCCAGTAGGTCTCGCACCACACCCCGCGGCCGATCTTGGCGCCCAGCGCCCGCAGCCACAGGTTCATCACCGGGGTGCCACTCGCTGCGCGGGCGAACCACGGGGCTGCGACCGTCTCGACGAAGGTGTCCGACACCTCGTTGCGCCACACGAATGACGACCACAGCGGGTACTCAACGGCCCGGATCCGGCCGACCACAAGCCATTTCGCGGCCACCGCCGATCCGCCGGCCACCGCTCCGGCCGCCAGCAGCACCACGCCGGAGGCCAGAGCCGCCCAGCCGTAGCCGAACCGCAGAGCCACCGCCTGCAACACCGCCAGCACTGCCCCGCCGATGGCGAACGTCACCATCACCGGGATCAGGCGGCAGGTCTCCACCACCGAGCGCATGATCTTCAGCCGCATCGAGGGTTGGTAGGTCAATGACGCGTCGGCCTCGTCGGCGTGCCGCCGCAGCCGGATCGGCGGGCTGCCCAGCCACGACGAACCGGCCTTGGCCTTGTGCGGCGCCGCGGACAGCACCGCCACCAGACCGTCGTCGGGAACCCGCCTGCCCGGCTGGGTGATACCCGAGTTGCCCAGGAAAGCCCGCTTGCCGACGGTGGCCTTGGCGGCGTGGATCCACCCGCCGCCGAGTTCGTAGGAGGCGACCATGGTGTCGTCGGCCAGGAACGCACCGTCCTCGATCACGGTGAACTTCGGGGTCAGTAGTGCGGTCGAAATCTCGGTGTTACGGCCGACTTTCGCACCCAGCAGCCGCAGCCACCACGGGGTGAGCAGGCTCGCGTAGATGGGGAACAGGTAGTTGCGCGCGGCGTCCATCAGCCGCTCGGTGGCCCACAGCTGCCAGCCGATCCGGCTGCGCACCGGGTGGTAACCCTCGCGGAGCCCGATCGCCAGCACTCGCACCTTGACCACGGTGAGCAGCGCGTAGCAGGCCATCGCCGCCAGGGTGGCGACCGGGATCCACGGCGCAGCAACGGTAATCGCGGAACCGAGGGTGGGGGTGTTGCGCGCCGGCCAGATGAGCACCGCCAGGCCCACGCCGAGCGACACCAAGGGCAGCGCCCCGAGCAACACCGAGGTCAGTCCATAGATCACCAGCCATTGGGCGGCCCGCGGCGGGCGGTACTCCGGCCACGGGTGGCGGGCCTTGCCCGACTTCACCGCCGGTGAACCCTTCCAGTACTGACCGTTCTTGACCTTGCCGCGGACCCCGGACCCGGGGGCGACGTCGGCGTTCTTGCCCACCACGGCGCCGGGAAACAGGGTGGTGCGCGCCCCGACGGTGGCGTCGTTGCCGACGCTGATCGGACCGACGTGGAAATCGTCGCCGTCGATCCAGTGCCCGGTCAGGTCGACCTCTGGCTCGATGGAACTCCGGTGACCCAGCCGCAGCATCCCGGTCACCGGCGGCGCCGAATGCAGATCCACGCCCTTGCCGACCCTGTTACCCAGCGCCCGCGCGTAGTACACCAGCCACGGGGCCCCGGCCAGGTTCTCCGCCCCGCTGGCGTCGGCCAGCCGCTCCGCCAGCCACACCCGCATGTGCTCCGGGCCCCCGCGGCGATATGTGCCGGGTTGC
This sequence comes from Mycobacterium sp., assembly GCA_020438865.1. GTDB lineage: Bacteria > Actinomycetota > Actinomycetes > Mycobacteriales > Mycobacteriaceae > Mycobacterium. The sequence goes on along the minus strand of JAGQTU010000062.1, from coordinate 20,693 downwards.
AGGTTCGACAGCAGCATCCGCGCGCCCAGCACGGTGACACCCATCCGGCCGAGCGGGGTGATGAACACGACGAACGCCACCGCCACCAGCCACCAGTTCAGCGGCGCCAGCCACGGCACCGGGTGGAAGTGCGCGGCCACGTTGTTGATCAGCGCCAGCCAGGTCAGCCACTGCAGGCCGGTGAGGGTGGCCAGTGGGATCGACAGCAGCACCTGGGCGATCTGGGTGGACGCCGGGGTTGGGGTGACGTCGCGCGGCACCACGGTGACCGGGGGATCCATCTCGTCGAGGAAGCCGGCGAGCGAGCCCAGCCGGGGATGGTCGTAGAGCTGGGCGACGGTCACCTGTGGGTAGCGGTTGCGCAGCGCTGCCACCAGTTGGGCGGCCGACAGCGAGCCGCCGCCGAGGGCGAAGAAGTCGGCTTCGGGCCCGTCGACCACCGCGCCGAGCACGTCGCGCCACAGTCCGGCGAGCCAGCCCAGCGTGCCGCCCAGGTCGGGGGCCTCGTCCTCCGCGGATGCGCCGGGCGGTGGCCAGGGCAGCGCGTCCCGGTCCACCTTGCCCGACGTGCGGATGGGCAGTTCGTCCACCAGCACCAGGCGCGGCACCAGCGCGGCGGGCAGGCTGTGCGACAGCTGCGCCCGTGCCGCGGCCAGGTCGAAGTTCGGGTCCGCGCTGGCGATATAGCCGACCAGCAGCGGTGTGCCGCTGGCGGTGCGCCGGACGGCGGCGGCGCCGCCGCTGACCCCGGGCAGATGCACCAGCGCGGAGTCCACCTCGCCCAGTTCGATGCGCCGGCCGCCGACCTTGACCTGGTCGTCGGCGCGGCCCTGGAAATACAGTCCGTTTTCCTCGAGTCGCACCAGGTCGCCGCTGCGGTAGGCGCGGCTCCAGCCCAGCGACGGCAGCGGGGCGTACTTCTCGGCGTCCTTCTCCGGGTCCAGGTAGCGGGCCAGCCCGACGCCGCCGATGACGAGTTCACCGACCTCGCCCACCGCGACCGGCTCGCCGCTGCGGTCGACGACGACCAGGTCCCAACCCGGCAGCGGCAGCCCGATGCTGACCGGGGAGTGCCCGTCCAGCTTCGCCCCGCAGGCCACCACGGTGGCCTCGGTCGGACCGTAGGTGTTCCAGACCTCGCGGCCATCGACCACCAGGCGCTCGGCCAAATCCGGGGGGCAGGCCTCGCCGCCGAAGATCAACAGCCGCACCGCCTCCAGCGCCTCGGCGGGCCACAGCGAGGCCAGCGTCGGCACGGTCGAGACCACCGTCACATCGTGGGACACCAGCCACGGCCCCAGGTCCATGCCGCTGCGGACCAGCGCCCGGGGGGCGGGCACCAGGCAGGCGCCGTGCCGCCAGGCCAACCACATCTCCTCGCAGGAGGCGTCGAACGCTACCGACAGCCCGGCCAGCACCCGGTCCTCCGGGCCGATCGGGTCGTCGCGGAGGAACATCTGGGCCTCGGCGTCGACGAACGCGGCCGCATTGCGGTGGGTCACCGCGACGCCCTTCGGGGTGCCAGTCGACCCGGAGGTGAAGATGATCCAGGCGTCGTCGCGGCCCAGCGGTGCCGCTGCCCGCCAGCCCCGCGAGGTTCCCGGGCCCCGCATCAATCCGGCCTCGGTGATGACGGCCACCACGTCGGCCTCGGTGAACACCATCTCCGCGCGCTCGTCGGGGTCGTCGGCATCGACGGGGACGTAGGCCGCGCCGGCGGCCAGGGTGGACAGGATCGCCACGTACAGCGCGTAGCTTCCGGACGGCATCCGGATGCCGATCCGGTCGCCACGGCCGATCCCGCGCGCCGCCAGCCACTCCACGCTGTCCTCGATGTCGGCGATCAACTCGGCGTAGGTGAGCTGAACCGTGCCGTCGTCGATCGCCGCGGCGTCGGGGTAGCACGCTGCGGTGTCGTAGAGGATGTCGACCAGGGTGCGGGGGGCCGGAGCCTGCTCGGCGAGCAGGTACTGAGCGGGGATGTCCGGCGGCGCCACGCTGTGGATACTAGGCGGCGTTGATGACGGGGGAGCGCCGGACGCGGTCTGGTTTGTGCGGCGGTGCGCCGGCCTGACAGACTGCTCGCAGAGGGGAGTATTCCTTCGTCGCGGTGTCGTCACCACGTCGGCCGTCATCGGTCGTCCGGTGCCGCGGGTCGCCGTCGGGCGGCGGAAGAGACCTCGGACGTTCTTCGACGCCCGGAGGTCCCTCGTGAACGTGTCCCAGTTGGAGTGGATCGTCACGCTGGGTGTGACGACCGCGGTGCTGCTGTTCGACGTGGTCTACATCGCACGACGGCCGCACGAGCCGACCATGCGCGAGTGCGCGATCGCGCTCTCGTTCTATGTCGGACTGGCCATCGCCTTCGGCGTCTGGGTGTGGAACTCCCACGGCAGCCAGTTCGGGCTGGAGTTCTTCGCGGGCTGGCTCACCGAATACAGCCTGTCGGTGGACAACCTGTTCATCTTCATCATCATCATGGCGAGCTTCAACGTGCCGAAGGTCTATCAGCAGCAGGCATTGCTGGTCGGCATCGTCCTGGCGTTGATCTTCCGCGGCGTCTTCATCGCGCTGGGTGCCGTTGCCATCAAACAGTTCTCGTGGATCTTCTACGTCTTCGGCGCGTTCCTGGTCTACACCGCCGTCCGGCTGGTCCGCGACACCGACCACAGCGACGACGCGGAGAACGCGGTCGTCCGCTTCGCCCGCACGCACTTCCGCGTCACCGACAAGTGGGACGGACTCAAGCTCTACGTCAAGGACGGCGGCAAGCGGCTGATGACCCCGATGTTCCTGGTCATCGTCGCCCTGGGCACCACCGACCTGCTGTTCGCGCTGGATTCCATCCCGGCCATCTACGGGCTCACCAGTGAGCCCTACCTGGTGTTCACCGCGAACCTGTTCGCGCTGATGGGGCTGCGCCAGTTGTACTTCCTGATCGGTGACCTGCTGAACCGGTTGGTGTTCCTGTCGCAGGGGTTGGCGTTCATCCTGTTCTTCATCGGGGTCAAGCTGGTGCTGCACGCCCTGCACGAGAACACCGTGCCGTTCATCAACGGCGGTGAGCACGTCCCCGTCCCCGAGATCCCGACGTTGCTGAGCCTGGCGGTCATCATCCTGACGTTGTTCCTGACGATGGTGGCCAGCCTGGTCAAAACCCGTGTTGTCGACCGGCGCTGACTGCGGGTTCGCTTCGCGCTGAGTGCAATCGTCGACGCGGCGCGGGGGTGGCCAGCGTCACCGCCGTGTCGGCGACGGGAGTGCGGGTTCGGGCCGGCCGGGCCTGAACCTCACTGGTGGCCGAGCAGCATCCCGTTGACCACGGCGTGCAACGCCCGGCGCACCTCGGCGCGTGACGCCTCGGGGTCCGGCGCGTTGGCGATGGTCATGGCCGCGGCGTCCATGGCGCCGATCAGGATGTGCGCCAGCGGACGAACCGGCTGGGCCTCGAGTTCGCCCGCGTCGATCGCGGCCTGGAGCAGCTGCTCGGTCATGCCCAGGCTGTAGCGCTCGGCGATGTCACGAAAGCCGTTCCAGCCCAGTACGTTCGGCGCGTCCACCAGGACGAGTTGGCGAATCTCCCGTTCGGCGGAGATGTCCAGCCAGGCATCGACCGCGGCGTGCAGGGCCGCCGCCGGGCTTGCGGGCTGTTGGGCGACGACCGCGGCCCCGAGTCGCGTCATGACGTCGGCCTCGACCGTCTCGACGACGTCGAGGAACAGCGCGGCCTTGTCCGCGTACTGGTGATACATCGCCCCGCGGGTCACGCCGGCCGCCGTCGCGATCTCCGGGGTGCCGACGTCGGTGTAGCCCCGTTCGCCCCAGAGTCGGCGCGCGGCGGTGCGCAGCGCCTCCTGGGTGGTGGCCGATCGCTGCGCCTGGGTACGCCGGCTTGTCATGGGTCTTGCAATTCCATTCAGTCTGTCGGTACCTTACATACAGGCTGTCTGTATCTAACTATTAACGGAGGTCGGTATGCACACCGTAGAACTCAGCGCCGGAACCATCGAGTACGACGCGTACGGCCCGGCCGACGGCCGCGCCGTGGTCTTCGTACACGGCTACGCGATGGGCGCGTCGCTGTGGCGCCCGCTGGCCCAGCGCCTGGCCGAACACAACATGCGCTGCTTCGCGCCCACCTGGCCGCTGGGCGGCCACCGCCGGGCGATGCGCCCGTCGGCGGAGCTGACCATGCGCGGGGTGGCGGCACTGGTGGACGAGTTCCTCTCCGCACTCGACCTCGACGACATCGTGCTCGTCGGCAACGACACCGGCGGCGCGATCGCCCAGATCGTCGCAGGAGAATTCGGTGACCGGGTCGGCGCGTTGGTGCTGACCAGCTGCGACGCCTTCGAGCACTTCCCGCCGCCGATTCTGGCCCCGCTGATCACCGCCACGAAGCTGCCCCCGGTGTTCCGCGCCGCGCTGAGGACCATGCGCACCAAGATCGGCCGGCGTCGTGCCTACGGCGCCCTGTCGCACGGCGATCTCGATGCGCTGACCGCCGAGTGGACCCGGCGGCTGGTGCGCGACCCCGGCATCGCCGAGGACCTGCGCCGGTTCACCGCCTCACTGAACCGGCAGAACACCCTCGACGCGGCGGCCAGGCTGCCGCAGTTCACCAAGCCGGCACTGATCGCCTGGTCGGCCGACGACGTGTTCTTCGAGCAGGAGGACGGCCGGCGGCTGGCCCGGGAGCTGCCCGACGCGCGCCTGGAGGTGATCGCGAACGCGCGGACGTTCTCGATGCTCGACCAGCCCGACGTGCTGGCCGGCCTGATCGTCGACTTCGTGACGGCTAGAGCGAACGCAGCCGGCGCACCCGGTCGGCGATGACCCGCCGCGAGACGTCGGCGCCGGGGGCCAGCCCCTCGAAGGCGTGCGGGCAACCCGGGTGCACGTGCGCCTCGGTGGCGACCCCGGCCGCGGAAAGCCGGCGCGCGTAGTCGATGACCTCGTCGCGGAAGATGTCCAGATCGCCGACATCGAGATACGCCGGCGGCAGCCCGGCCAGGTCCGCGGCGCGGGCCGGCGCGGCGTGGGGCGACACGTCGTCACCGCCCGCCGACGCCCCGAGCAGCGCAGTCCACCCGGTGATGTTGTCCTCGTAGTTCCACGTCAGGAACTCCGGCGCCAACTCCGGGCTCGGGATGCGGGTGCGGTCGTCGAGCATCGGGTAGATCAGCAGCTGCAGCGCCAGCGCCGGGCCGCCGCGGTCGCGGGCCAGCAGCGCCACCCCGGCCGCCAGCCCACCGCCCGCGCTGTCGCCGGCCACCGCCAGCCGGGCCGGATCCACGCCCAGCCCGGCGGCGTGCTCGGCGAGCCAGCACAGCGCGGCGTAACAGTCCTCCACCGGCGTCGGATGCGAATGTTCAGGCGCCACACGGTAATCCACGGTCAGCATGGGCACCCCGGAGGCCGCGACATAGCCCCGCACCGCCGAGTCGTACATGGCCGCGGTCTCGGCCAGGCTGTAGATCATGCCGCCGCCGTGCAGGTAGAGTGCGGCGGCGCCGGTCGGCTCGGACCCGGTCGGGGCATACCAGTTCAGCGGCAGCTCGGCCCCGTCGGCCGTCGCCAGGACATGACCGGTGACCTCGACACCGACGGCCGGCTCCCGGCCCGCGGCGAGCAGCGCGAAGAACGGAACGGCCCGCTCGCGGCGGGTGGCGACGTCACCGACCGCCGGCGCGGGCAGCTCGGCGGCGGCCGCCATCAGGGGTTCCAGCAGAGTGCGGAGTTCGGGATCCATCGGCAGGGCCACGCCTGCCAACTCTAGGGTCTGGGCATCAGCCCCAGTTGTCGTAGCCGCCCTCCGGCCCGAGCATCCGCTCCAGCCGGCTCCGGTTGATCTTGGCCAGTTCGTTGCGCACGACCTTGCGTTCGGTCTCCAGGTCGTGGTGCATGCGGTCGCCGATCGCCGCGATGACGGAGTCGACCCGGCCGTCGGGGCCCAATGCGCCGACGTGCATGACGAAGTCGAATCCGAAGGCGGCGGCGTAGTCGCGGGCGGCACGGTTCAGGGTCGCCATCACCTCGGGGCGCTCGTCCCACACCGAGCAGTGCTCGGCCTGCGACCGGGTGCTGTTCGGCCGGCGGCCGACATGCGGGTAGGCCTGCAGGATGTCGTCGACGGACTGCTCCGACAGCGAGAACAACAGCGCATCTGCCTTGCGGAACAACGCGTTCCGGTCCGGGTAGGGCCGTTCGCGAGCCAGGTCACGGGCCAGCACGACGCTGTTACAGCATTCGTACAACGCGTGCACGGCCTTCTTGGTCGGCAGTTCGTTGAAGGCGTCGAGCCCGATGCCCTGATGCAACAACACACCGCCATGGTCGAACCCGGAAAGCACAACGGCGTTACCGAATGTTACGGCCAGGCAAACTCTCGCCCGCGGGGCGTGAGCCGCGTCACCCGATCAGTGCCCACCTGCGGTGAAGCGGTCCAAGGAGCGCTGAATCTCCGCCTCCGCCTCGGCCCGGCCCACCCATTCGGCTGCCTTGACGAACTTGTTCGGCTCCAAGTCCTTGTAGTGCATGAAGAAGTGCTTGATGCCGTCGAGTTCCATCTGCGGCACGTCGTGCAGATCCTGGATGTGGTCCCAGCGCGGGTCACCGGCGGGCACGCACAGCACCTTGTCGTCGCCGCCGGCCTCGTCGACCATCTGGAACATCGCCACCGGCCGGGCCTCCACCAGCACGCCGGGGAATACCGGCTGCGGCAGCAGCACCATCGCGTCCAGTGGATCGCCGTCGTTGCCGAGGGTGTCCTCGATGAAGCCGTAGTCCGCCGGATACGCCATCGGCGTGAACAGGTAGCGGTCCAACCGGAGTCGACCGGTCTCGTGGTCGACCTCGTACTTGTTGCGCTGACCCCGCGGAATCTCGATGGTGACGTCGAACTGCACCGTACGGCTTCCTTCCCTGTGCGGTCCCGGTCCGGAGAGCCCGGTGGCGACCGGGCATAACCCTAACGGAGCGATACCCTGCGCTTGAACTCGTTGGGCACAATGGGACCAAAGCAGTCAGGAGAGTGATGAGTCCCCCATGGTGGCGGCGCTCCACGCACGTGGTGCTCGCCGTGGCGGTGATCGTGCTGGTCGCCGTGGTCGTCGCGGTGGCCGCCGTGATGACCTCGGGGGGCGACACCAGCAGCGCTCAGGGCGCCGCGGGACGACCGCGGGCCAGCGCCAACCCGGCGGTGGTGCCGGTGTCCGACTCGGCCCCCGTGCCGACGGCAGCCGGGATGGCGGCGGCGCTCGCGGTCCCGGTCGCCGACCCCAACCTGGGCAACCTCACCGGCCGCATCACCGACGCCAAGACCGGCACCCAACTGTGGGAGCAGCGCTCGACCCTACCGATGCTGCCGGCGTCGACGAACAAGGCGCTCACCGCGGGCGCCGCCCTGCTCACCCTGGACCGCGACGCCCGCGTCACCACGACGGTCGTCGCGGCCGACCAGAACAGCCAGCCCGGGGTGGTGGTGCTCGTCGGCGGCGGCGACCCGGTGCTCTCGGCGGCCCCGCCCGGCCAGGAGACCTGGTACCGGGGGGCGGCGCGGATCAGCGACCTGGCCGACCAGGTCCGCCAGAGCGGAATCACCGTGACTCGCGTGCAGGTGGACAATTCGCTGTTCTCCGGCCCGGACTTCGCGCCAGGTTGGGATCCCGCCGACATCTTCGGCGGGGACATCGCCCCGATCCAGGCCGTGATGGTCGACGCCGGACGAACCCAGCCGACCACCGACGAGTCCCGCCGGTCCACCACACCGGCCCTGGACGCCGGGCGGGCGCTGGCGGCGGCACTGCGGGTCGATCCGGCGACCGTCAGCTTCGCCTCGAGTCCACCGACCGGCCGGCAGTTGGCTTCGGTGCAGTCCGCGCCCCTCATCGAGCGGCTGCGGCAGATGATGCTCGCCTCCGACAACGTGATGGCCGAGACCATCGGGCGGGAGGTGGCCAAGGCCACCGGACGGCCGCTGAGCTTCGCCGGTGCCGTCGACGCCGTCACCGGCAAGCTCGCCTCGTCCGGGGTCGACATGACGGGCGCCAGCCTCGTCGATTCCAGCGGCCTGTCGGTCCTGGACCGGCTGACCGCCAAGAACCTCGACGAGGTGGTGGCCGCGGCCGCCGGACCCAACCTTCCGGCGATGCGGCCGCTGCTGGACCTGCTGCCCATCGCCGGGGGCAGCGGCACGCTGTCGGACCGCTTCCTGGCCGGGGACGCCCGGACGTCGTCGGCCGGTTGGCTGCGCGCCAAGACCGGCTCCCTGACCGCGATCAACTCGCTGGCCGGCGTCGTGACCGACGCCAGCGGGCGGGTGCTGACCTTCGCCTTCATCTCCAATGACGCCGGTCCCACCGGTCGCCTCGCCATCGACGCGCTGGCCGGTGTGCTGCGCACCTGCGGCTGCGGCGGATGAGCGGTCCAGCGAGTAGCGAAGGCGGATCGCGCATTGGTCCAGGGAGTAGCGAAGGCGGATCGCGCATTGGTCCAGCGAGTAGCGAAGGCGGATCGCGCATTGGCGCCGCGCAGTCGACCGTCGGGCGGGCCGTCGACTGGGCGTTCGCCGGCACCCTCGGTGCGCGGCTGGCGCGGCCGGGGCCCGCGGCCACGGACTACACCCGCCGCCAGGTGATCGACGAGCTGGCCACCGCCGCCCGCGCGGCCGAGGCGCCGGTGCGCGACGTCACTCGGCTGGCCACCGACGCCGCGGTGCCGGAGGCGCGCATCGTCGACCGGCAGGGCTGGATCCGGGCGGCGTCGGATTCGATGCGGGTCATGACCGGCGGCACCGACAAACCGAGCAACGTCGTCACCGGCCGGGTGGCGGGGGCGCAGACGGGTGCGGTGCTGGCCTTCATCTCCTCCGGCATCCTCGGCCAGTACGACCCGTTCGCCGTCGAGGGGAAGGGTGGCGAGCTACTGCTGGTCTATCCGAACGTGATCGCCGTCGAACGCCAGCTGCGGGTCTCGCCGTCGGACTTCCGGCTCTGGGTGTGTCTCCACGAGGTCACTCATCGGGTGCAGTTCACCGCCAATCCCTGGCTGGCACAACACATGTCGAGCGCGTTGGCGGTGTTGACCTCTGAGGGCGCCGACGACGTCGGTGAGGTGATCGCCCGGCTCTCGACGTTCGTCAAGGACCGGCGCAAGGGCGAACAGGGACCCAACGATTCCGGCATCCTCGGCTTCGTGCGGGCGGTGCAATCCGAGCCGCAGCGCCGGGCGCTGGACCGGTTGCTGGTGCTCGGCACGCTGCTGGAGGGCCACGCCGACCACGTGATGGATGCGGTGGGCCCGGCGGTGGTGCCGTCGGTGGAGAGCATCCGGCACCGGTTCGACCAACGGCGCAGCCGCAAGCAACCGCCACTGCAGCGGCTGCTGCGCGCGCTGCTCGGAGTGGACGCCAAGCTCAGCCAGTACACCCGCGGCAAGGCATTTGTCGACGCCGTGGTGGGCCGGGTCGGGATGGACCGGTTCAACGCGGTGTGGACGAGCCCCGACACCCTGCCCTTGCCCGACGAGATCGAAGACCCGCAGCGGTGGATCGACCGGGTGCTCTGAGCGAGTTGCGTGGCGTCGTGGCCGGTTTCGCGGCCCGCCGGCTTCCCGACACGTCGTCGTGGTGCGTCGCGCTGTCCGGCGGCCCGGACTCACTGGCCCTCGTCGCCACCGCCGCCCCGGTCCGGCCGACCACGGCGCTGATCGTCGACCACGGGCTGCAGCCGGATTCGGACGCCGTCGCACAGGCGGCCCGACGGCAGGCACTCGACTTGGGCTGTGCCGGGGCCCGGGTGCTGCCGGTGGTGGTCGGGACCGCCGGCGGTCCGGAAGCGGCCGCACGCGCCGCCCGCTACGTCGCGCTGGACGCCGCGCGCGACGGCAGGCCGGTGCTGCTCGCCCACACCCTCGACGATCAGGCGGAGACCGTGCTGCTGGGGCTGGGCCGCGGGTCCGGTGCCCGCTCGATCGCCGGTATGCGCGCCGTCGATCCGCCCTGGTACCGCCCGCTGTTGGGGGTGCGCCGCAGCCAGACCCGGGCGGTGTGTGCCGAACTGGGGATCGCCGCCTGGGACGATCCGCACAATCACGACCGCCGTTTCACCCGGGTGCGGCTGCGCCGCGAGGTGCTGCCGCTGCTCGAGGACGTGCTGGGCGGCGGGGTGGCCGAGGCGCTGGCGCGCACCGCCACCGCGCTGCGGGAGGACACCGAGGCGCTCGACGCGTTCGCGGAGCGAACGCTTGCCGCCGCGCGGGTGGGGGAGGCCCTCAGCGTCGCGGTGCTGGAGTCGCTGCCTGCCGCGGTGCGCCGCCGGGTGATCCGCGGTTGGCTGCTCACCGGCGGCGCGAGCGGGCTCAGCGACAAGCAGATCCGGGCGGTCGACGCGCTGGTCACCGCGTGGCGAGGCCAGGGCGGTGCGGCCGTGGGCTCCGATCAGCGGCACCGCCGGCTGTTCGCCGCGCGCCGCGACGGCACGCTGGTGCTGTACTCCGAAGCCGTGTAATTGGTCGCCGGGGCCCGCGCATGGCACGCTGTGGGCGTGTCGGAGCACGACCTGTATCCCGGGGACATCAAGTCGGTCCTGCTGTCCCAAGACCAGATCCGGGAGCGCACGGCCGAACTGGCCGAGCTGGTCGCCCGCGACTATGTCGACAACCTGGCCGGCCAGGACCTGCTGCTGGTCACCGTGCTCAAGGGCGCGGTCATGTTCGTCACCGACCTGGCCCGGGCCCTGCCCGTGCCGACCCAGCTGGAGTTCATGGCGGTCAGCTCCTACGGCTCGGCCACCTCGTCCTCCGGAGTGGTGCGCATCCTGAAGGACCTCGACCGCGACATCCACGACCGCGACGTGCTGATCGTCGAGGACATCGTGGACTCCGGGCTGACCCTGTCGTGGTTGCTGCGCAATCTGGCCACCCGCCATCCCCGCTCGCTGCGGGTGTGCACGCTGCTGCGCAAGCCGGAGGCGGTGCGCGCCGATGTGGAGATCGCCTACGTCGGCTTCGACATCCCGAACGAGTTCGTCGTCGGCTACGGCCTTGACTACGCGGAGCGCTACCGCGACCTGCCGTTCATCGGCACGCTGGACCCGAAGGTCTACCAGCACTAGGGGCAGCGGGTTGGGTGACGGTGGAGTTGCCCGCCTCGCAGCGACTTTCAGCTCCGGCGCGTCCCAGAGTCGCGCATAGCCGGGCACAACCACAGCCAGCTAGGCGAGCTCCCACACCGCGGTCACCGTGAAGCCGACGGTCTGCTCGCCGGGCTGCAGTGGCACTGCGGTGGCCATCGCACCGCCGCGCGGCATCGGCACCGGCGGCGGGGGCGGACCGGCGCCGCTGGGTGCTTCCGAGATCGAGATCACCTTGCCCAGCGAAAGCCCGGAAAGCTGGGCGTACTGCCCGGCGCGGTCCTTGGCGTCGTCGAAGGCTCGCGCCCGCGCGTCGCGGACCAACTTGGAGTCGTCCTCGATCGAGTAGGCCACCGAGTTGATCCGGGTGGCGTCCCCGCCGGCACCGATGATCGCCGCCAGCGCCTGCGAGGCCTGGTCCAGCTTGCGGATCTTGACCCGGATCGAGTTGCTCGCCCGGTACCCGGTGATCACCGAGTTGTCGGCGTACTGCGGCTGCAGGCTGACCTGGGTGGTGCCGATGTCCTTGCTCTCGATCCCGCTGCCGGTGAGCGCGTTGATCACGGCCCGCTGGCGGTCGTTGGTCTGGTTCATCGCCATCGTGACGTCGGGGGCGACGAACTCGATCGCGACCTCGGCGGTCAATGTGTCCGGTACGCCCTGCACCTCGCCGGAACCCACGACGGTGACCTGACGCGGGTTCTGGCCGACCGGTCCCGCATTGGAGTCGCAGCCGGCCAGCGCGGCGACGGTGATTCCGGCAGCTGCCATGACACCGACGAACCGTGGCGATATCGACATGCCTGCCACGGTAGCGCGCTCACTCATCATCGAGGGTCACACGATCTCGTCGATCGCCCGGACGTGTTGGCCGACGCTGCCCACGCGCATCTCGTGTGCCAACACAGGATCTCCGTACTCGAGCGGACGGCTGACGAAGACGGTTCCCATCCCCACCGAGTCAGCCGCCTGAAGGTCATACGGGTGGCTGGCAACCATCGCAGCCTCGTGCGGCTGCACGCCGAGGTACCGAAGCGCCCGCCGATAGACGCTCGGGTCCGGTTTGAACGCCTCGAAGATCTCGGCGGTGAGGATGGCGTCCATGTCGATCGCGTGGCTCTTGAACAACGAAATCGCGGTGCTCATATCGGTATTCGACAGGGCGACCACGGCGGCCTGTTCCCGCAGCCGCGCGATGCCCGACCGGACATCCGGCCACGGCTGCAGGCGCTGCCAACTGCTCGCGACTTCCGTGGTGGCGGCTCGCTGCGGTTCGGCAAGACCGTGGTGCGCGCAGGTGTCGACGAATGCCGTTTCGTAGTGCTCCTGGACCCGCCGCCAGTTGCCGGGTTGGGGCGGATTGCGCGCGATCCGGTGAAAGTAGTTGTGCCGCCAGTCGCGGGTGAATTCGGCGGCATCGACGCGGTCGGCTCCGATGTCGTCGAGGTGGCGACCGACCGCGCTGCTCACCGGGAGGAAGAAGTCCATCAGTGTGCCCTGCACATCGAAGAGGTAGGCCTTGAACCGCACCGGTCTAGGACCGTTCGGAGGTGTGCTCGCCGATCGCTTTCAGCACGGCCTCGCCCGCGCGGCCCAGCAGGTCCCCCCGCAGGTTCTTGGCCCACTCGTGCGACGCCTCGGCGGCCTGCAGCTGACCCTTGAAGTGCGGCATCACCTTTCGGGCGAACAGTTCGTAGGAGTGGTACGTCGCCCGCGGGTCGGCCCAGTCGTGACCGAGCATCAAGAACGTGCCGAACCCGCCGGAGCGGTCCAGCAGGTCGGTGATGTAGGCGATCGCGTCGTCGGGCGTTCCGATGCAGCACCCGCCTTGGGCGGCGTAGTCGGCGACGAACTGGCGCGGGGTCCGGGCCGCCTCGTCGACCGAGTTCGACAGCGGCACGAACCCGGCCGCGCCGAAGTAGTCGGCGAAGTCCTGCAGGCCGTAGGTGCAGTCGTCGATGGCCTGCTCCCGGGTGTCGGCCAGGTGCATGATGCCCAGCACCCGCCAGTTGGCCCGGTCCGGTTCGGGCCGGTCGGCCTTGGCGGCCTGCTCGGCGACGATCCCCCACGCGGTCTCCACCGCGGCGTAGCCGCCGGGCACCGACATCGACAGCGACAGCAGTGAGGTGCCCAGCGCGCCGGCCAGCCGTGGCCCGGATGGGGAAACCATTGCCGCCGTTGATATCTCGGGGTAGGGCCAGGTGTAGGGCCGGATGTGCAGGGCGGCGTCACGCAGGGTGAACCAGTGCGTGTGGCGGTCGATGCGCTCGTCGGGACCGGCGCGGAACAGCGCGAGGATGGCCTCCAGCGACTCGTGCATCATCTGCCGCTGCTCCACCGGGTCGATGCCCATCATGTAGGCGTCCGACGGCAGCGCGCCCGGTCCGGTCCCGAACATCACCCGGCCCCGGGTCAGGTGGTCGAGCAGCACCCAGCGGTCGGCCAGCATCAGCGGATGGTGGTAGGGCAGCGAGACCACGCCGGTGCCCAGCCGGATGTGCTTGGTGCGTTCGGCGGCGGTGGCGATGAACAGCTCCGGGCAGGCGATCAACTCGTAGCCACCGGAATGGTGCTCACCGAACCAGACCTCGTCGAACCCGAGCCGGTCCAGCGCGACGGTGCGGTCCAGGTCGTACTCCAGCGCGACGGTGGGGGATTGGCCGACCGGATGGAACGGCGTCAGGAAGACACCGAAGTTCAGGGGCCGCTGCGATGTCATGTCCACTCCACTGTCGATAGGAAGGTCAGCAGTTCCGAATTGACCGCCTCGGGCCGCTCCTGCTGGATCCAGTGCCCGGCGCCGTCGAGCAGCACCTCGTGGTACGGGCCGACGGCGACCTCCCTGGCCCGGTCCACCCGGGTGAAGCTGAGCACCGGGTCGGCGGCGCCGCCGATGAACAGGCCGGGCACGGTGATCTTCTCGGCCGGCGGGTGGGCCAGGATGTGCCAGTTGCGGTCCAGGTTGCGGTACCAGTTCAGCGCGCCGGTGAACCCGGTGCGGCGGTACTCCTCGACGTAGTGGTCGAGCACCTCGGGGGTCAGCCACTCCGGCAGCTGTTCCGGTTCGTTCATCCGGTCCAGGAAGCCCGCCGGTCCCGGCGCGAGCATCCGCAGCGCGGCGGCCTCGTCGGCCGGCGGGCGCATGCCGCCCAGGACCAGCCGCATCGTGCGGCGGGGGTCGCGCGCCAGTTCGGCATCGGCCACTCCGGGCTGCTGGAAGTAGAGCATGTAGAAGAAGTTGTCCCCGAATATGCCGCGGAAGGCCTCCGTCGGCGGCACCAGCGGCCGCGGGATCGGCGGCACGCTCAGCCCGGCCGCCGCCACCACCCGATCCGGGTGCAGCAACGGCAGGCTCCAGGCCACCACCGCCCCCACATCGTGGCCGACCACCGCCGCGCGCTCGGCGCCGACGTCGTCGATCAGCCCGACGACGTCGCCGGTCAGGGCGGTGATGTCGTATGCCTCGACCGCGTCCGGCCGCGAGGAGGCGCCGTAACCGCGCTGGTCATGGGCCAGAACGTGGTAGCCGGCGTCGGCCAGCGCCGGGATCTGGTCGCGCCAGCAGTACGCCAGGTCGGGGAAACCGTGGACCAGGATCACCAGCGGTGCGCCGCGCTCACCCGCCTCGGTGACCCGCAGCGTGACGCCGTTGACGTCGACTGACCGGTGGGTCGAGGTGGACACGGGCCTCAGCCAAGCACAGCTGGCCGGCCGCCGGAAGGCCGGCATTGGCCCCCGGTTCGCCCCGGGCTGAACTCGAACCAATCGCTGACGGAAACCAACAGGACTCTGCTCGACGTTGGGCTAGCGGTAGCCTGAACTATTCCGGCTGCGGATACCGGGGCAATGCCGGCCGTGGCCGGCCGTAAGAGATGAAGCCGAGGACGTCGAATTCAATGAACCGGAAAAACGTGATCCGCACGCTCACGGTGATCGCCGTGGTGCTGCTGCTCGGCTGGTCGTTCTTTTACTTCAGTGACGACACCCGCGGATTCAAGCCCGTCGACACCTCGGTGGCGATGTCGCAGATCAACTCCGGCAACGTCAACAGCGCCCAGATCGACGACCGGGAACAGCAGCTGCGCCTGGAGTTGAAGAACGGCAACGACGCCACCGAGAACTCCACCAAGGTCATCACCAAGTACCCGACCGGTTACGGGGTGAACGTCTTCGACGCCCTGACCGCCAAGAACGTCAAGACCAACACCGTGGTCAACCAGGGCAGCGTGCTGGGCTCGCTGCTGGTCTATCTGTTGCCGCTGCTGCTCCTCGTCGGCCTGTTCGTGGTGTTCTCCCGCATGCAGACCGGCGGCCGGATGGGCTTCGGCTTCGGCAAGTCGCGGGCCAAGCAGCTGGGCAAGGACATGCCGAAGACCACGTTCGCCGACGTTGCGGGGGTCGACGAGGCGGTCGAGGAGCTCTACGAGATCAAGGACTTCCTGCAGAACCCGTCGCGGTATCAGGCCCTCGGCGCCAAGATCCCCAAGGGTGTGCTGCTCTACGGCCCGCCGGGCACCGGCAAGACCCTGTTGGCCCGCGCCGTCGCCGGCGAGGCAGGGGTGCCGTTCTTCACGATCTCCGGCTCGGATTTCGTCGAGATGTTCGTCGGCGTCGGCGCCTCCCGGGTGCGCGACCTGTTCGAGCAGGCCAAGCAGAACGCGCCCTGCATCATCTTCGTCGACGAGATCGACGCCGTCGGCCGCCAGCGCGGCGCCGGCCTGGGCGGTGGCCACGACGAGCGTGAGCAGACCCTCAACCAGCTGCTGGTCGAGATGGACGGCTTCGGTGACCGCACCGGCGTCATCCTGATCGCCGCCACCAACCGTCCGGACATCCTCGACCCCGCCCTGCTGCGTCCCGGCCGCTTCGACCGGCAGATCCCGGTGTCGAACCCCGACCTGGCCGGCCGCAAGGCCGTGCTGCGGGTGCATTCGGCCGGTAAGCCGATGGCTCCCGACGCCGACCTCGACGGTCTGGCCAAGCGCACCGTCGGCATGTCCGGTGCCGATCTGGCCAACGTCATCAACGAGGCCGCGCTGCTCACCGCCCGGGAGAACGGCACCGTCATCACCGGCGCCGCGCTGGAGGAGGCCGTTGACCGGGTTATCGGCGGGCCCCGCCGCAAGGGCCGGGTGATCAGTGAGCTGGAGAAGAAGATCACCGCCTACCACGAGGGCGGACACACGCTGGCGGCGTGGGCGATGCCGGACATCGAGCCGATCTACAAGGTGACGATCCTGGCCCGCGGCCGCACCGGCGGCCACGCCGTCTCGGTGCCCGAAGACGACAAGGGTCTGATGACCCGGTCGGAGATGATCGCCCGGCTGGTGTTCGCGATGGGCGGCCGGGCGGCCGAGGAGCTGGTGTTCCGCGAGCCGACCACCGGTGCGGTGTCCGACATCGATCAGGCCACCAAGATCGCCCGGTCGATGGTGACCGAGTACGGCATGAGCGCGAAGCTGGGCGCGGTCAAGTACGGCACCGAACACGGCGACCCGTTCCTGGGCCGCACCATGGGCACCCAGTCGGACTACAGCCACGAGGTGGCCCGGGATATCGACGACGAGGTGCGCAAGCTGATCGAGGCCGCGCACACCGAGGCCTGGGCGATCCTCACCGAGTACCGCGATGTGCTCGACGTGCTGGCCGGTGAGCTGCTGGAGAAGGAGACGCTGCACCGCAAGGAGCTGGAGGACATCTTCGCCGATGTGAAGAAGCGGCCCCGGTTGACGGTGTTCGACGACTTCGGCGGTCGCATCCCGTCCGACAAGCCGCCCATCAAGACCCCGGGCGAGCTGGCCATCGAACGCGGCGAGCCGTGGCCGAAGCCGATGCCCGAGCCGGCCTTCAAGACCGCGATCGCCGAGGCCACCGCGAAGGCCCGCGAGCAGCAGGGCCAGGCCGCCAATGGCGCCAACGGCGCGAACGGCAACGGCGCGACCGGCCCGCACCCGGTGCCGCAGCCGGTGCCCGGTCAGCCCGACTACGGTGCGCCCGCCGGCTGGCATGCGCCCGGCTGGCCGCCGCCGCCCAACCAGCAGGGCTACTGGTATCCGCCGCAGCCGGGCTGGGGCCACCCCCCGCAGCCGTATCAGCCCGCTCCCACTCCGGGCCAGGGGCCTGTGCCGCAGGA
Organism: Mycobacterium sp.; assembly: GCA_020438865.1. Lineage (GTDB taxonomy): Bacteria > Actinomycetota > Actinomycetes > Mycobacteriales > Mycobacteriaceae > Mycobacterium. The sequence goes on along the minus strand of JAGQTU010000062.1, from coordinate 3,428 downwards.
CCAGCCGGGTGAGGGTGGCGGTCGGCACAATCGGCCGGACAACGGCTGATGACGAACGGAGCGTCGATGGCGCAGCCCGAATCGATCACGCTGGACACCCCGCAGTTCGACCAGGCCCGGGCCGAGGCCGCAGTGCGCGAACTGCTGTTGGCGGTCGGCGAGGACCCCACTCGGCACGGCCTGCAGGACACCCCGGCGCGGGTGGCGCGGGCCTTCCGGGAGATGTTCGCCGGGCTCTACACCGACCCGGACTCGGTGCTGGAGACCACCTTCGACGAGCAGCACGATGAGTTGGTGCTGGTGAAGAACATCCCGATGTACTCCACCTGTGAGCACCACCTGGTGTCCTTCCACGGGGTGGCGCACGTCGGCTACATCCCCGGCGATGACGGCCGGGTGACCGGGCTGTCCAAGCTGGCCCGGGTGGTCGACCTGTACGCCAAGCGCCCACAGGTGCAGGAACGGCTCACCTCCCAGGTCGCCGACGCGGTGATGCGCAAGCTCAAGCCGCGCGGGGTGATCGTGGTCATGGAGGCCGAGCACCTGTGCATGGCGATGCGCGGGGTACGCAAGCCCGGCGCGACCACCACCACCTCGGCGGTGCGGGGACAGTTCAAGACCGACAAGGCATCGCGAGCCGAGGCGCTGGAACTCATCCTGCGCAAATGACCGAGTCCCCTCCCCGGGTCGCTGCGCTCCTGCCCGCCGGCCCCGTGCGGGTGATGGGCGTCGTCAACGTCACCGATGACTCCTTCTCCGACGGTGGCCGCTATCTCGACCCCGCCCGTGCCGTCGAGCACGGTTTGACCCTCGTCGCCGAGGGCGCCGACATCATCGACGTCGGTGGCGAGTCCACCCGGCCCGGCGCGGTCCGCCTGGACGCCACCGTTGAGGCCGCCCGGATCATCCCGGTGGTCAAAGAGCTTGCCGCCCAAGGGATCACCGTGAGCATCGACACCATGCACGCCGCGGTGGCCCACGCGGCCCTGGAGAACGGGGCCCGCATCGTCAACGACGTCTCCGGTGGCCGCGCCGACGCCGCGATGGCATCCCTGGTCGCCGCCGCCGGTGTGCCCTGGGTGCTGATGCACTGGCGCTCCGTGCAGGCCGATCAACCGCACCGGGTGCCGGTCTATCGTGACGTGGTGGCCGAGGTCCGGGACGAACTGCTGGCCGGAGTCGACGCCGCGGTCGCGGCCGGAGTCGAGCACGCGAACCTGATCATCGATCCGGGGCTCGGTTTCGCCAAGACCGCCGAGCACAACTGGGCGTTGCTGCATGCGCTGCCCGAGTTGGTCGCCACCGGGGTGCCCGTTCTGGTCGGCGCCTCCCGCAAGCGTTTCCTGGGCACCCTGCTCGCCGACGCCGGCGGCGCGATCCGCCCGCCGGACGGACGGGAGACCGCCACCGCGGTCGTCTCCGCGCTGTCCGCGCTGCACGGCGCCTGGGGGGTGCGGGTGCACGACGTGCGGGCCAGCGTGGACGCGCTGAAGGTCGTGCGGGCCTGGGACCGCGGCGGTGACGGCGATGGCTGACCGGATCGAGCTGCGCGGGCTCGCGGTCCGCGGCAATCACGGCGTCTTCGACCACGAGCGCCGCGACGGGCAGGACTTCGTAGTCGACATCACGGTCTGGATCGACCTGGCCGCCGCGGCCGCCAGCGACGACCTCGCCGACACCTACGACTACGGGGTGCTGGCCCAGCGGGCCGCCGCAATCGTCGGCGGGCCGGCGCGCAACCTGATCGAGACGGTGGCCGCCGAGATCGCCGAGGACGTGATGGCCGACGAGCGGGTGCATGCCGTCGAGGTGGTCGTGCACAAGCCGCAGGCGCCGATCCCGCTGACGTTCGCCGACGTCGCCGTGGTGGCGCGCCGCTCCCGGCGCGGCGGCCGGGGCCAGATCCAGCCCGCCGGGGGAGCACTGTGACACGGGTGGTGCTGTCCATCGGATCCAACCTCGGCGACCGGCTGGCCCGGCTGCAGGCGGCCGTCGACGGGCTCGGCACCTCGGTGCGGGCGCTGTCGCCGGTCTACGAGACCGACGCCTGGGGCGGGGTCGACCAGGGCCCGTTCCTCAACGCCGTCGTCATCGCCGACGACCCCACCCTCGACGGGCACGGCTGGCTGCGGCTGGCCCACAAACTCGAGCGGGACAACGCGCGGGTTCGCGAGGTTCGATGGGGTCCCCGCACCCTCGACGTCGACCTGGTCTGCTGCCACGACGGCGCCCGCGAGGTGCGCTGCGACGACGAGGACCTGACGTTGCCGCACCCGCTGGCCCACCTGCGCGCTTTCGTGCTGCTGCCCTGGCTGGCCGTCGACCCCGACGCCGAACTGACCCGCCCCGGCGGACCCAGCCCGGTCCGCCGGCTGCTGGCCGAACTCGACGCAGGTGAACGCACCGCGGTGCGGCCGACCGATCTGGTCCTGGCCCGCACCGACGAGCGGGAACGCTGATGGGGCCCACCCGCAAGCGTGACCTGACGGCCGCGGTGGTCGGCGTCGCCGCCCTGGCCTACCTGCTGGTGCATGTCCTCTATCGGCACTTCCCGCCCATCACCGTCTGGACGGGGTTGTCGCTGTTGTTGGTCGCGTTCGGCGAGGCCGCCTGGGGGGTATCGGTGCGGGCCCGCATCCGTGACGGTGAGGTCGGGGTCGGCGGTGGGCGGCTGCATCCGCTGGTGGTGGCGCGCAGCGTGGTGATCGCCAAGGCGTCGGCTTGGGTGGGCGCGGTGGTGCTCGGCTGGTGGCTGGGCGTGCTGGTGTACCTGGCGCCGCGCCGCTCGGAGTTGCGGGTGGCCGGCGCGGACACCCCCGGCGCGGTGGTCGCCGCGATCAGCGCCTTCGCGCTGGTGGTGGCCGCGCTGTGGCTACAGCACTGCTGCCGGTCGCCCGGTGAGCCGACCGAGAACGGCGAGCCCGCGCCGGAGTAGACCGGCAGGCGAATCGCCGCAGCTTGACGGCGCGTGCACGGACATCCCGCAGGTACAGTCACCCCCATGACCGTTCTGTCCCGCGGCGCCCGCAACCGGCGCGGCGGCCGCAGGCCGGGTTGGCTGCTGTTGACAGTGCTGCTGGTCCTGGCCATCGGCGCCAGTTCCGCATTGGTGTTCACCAACCGCGTCGAGCTGTTGAAGCTCGCGGTCATCCTGTCGTTGTGGGCGGCCGTCGTGGGTGCGTTCGTGTCGGTGATCTACCGCAGGCAGAGCGACGCCGATCAGGCCCGGGCCCGCGATCTGAAACTGGTCTACGACCTTCAGCTCGACCGCGAAATCTCCGCTCGCCGGGAGTACGAGCTGTCGGTGGAGTCGCATCTGCGCCGCGAACTCGCCTCGGAACTGCGGGAGCAGGCCGCCGACGAGGTGGCGGCGTTGCGCGCGGAACTGGCGGCGCTGCGCGCCAACCTCGAGATCCTGTTCGACGCCG
>JAGQTU010000061.1 GCA_020438865.1 Mycobacterium sp. | reverse complement strand
GTCTACTCAAAGCCTGGATCACCGCCGCCGCCCGCTCCCGGATCCCGGTGTTCGTCTCACTGAGCAAACGATTCCAGAAGTACTTCGACGCTATCCTGGCCGCCATCGAACTGGGCATCTCCAACGCCCTCATCGAAGGCATCAACGCCAAAATCCGACTCATCAACGCCCGCGGCTACGGCCACCACAGTGCCCAAACACTGACCTCGATGATCTACCTGTGCCTAGGAGGACTGCACGTCACGCTCCCCACGAGAACCTGAGGAGCCGCATATACGTTCGATAACGTGGACGCATGAGGCGCACCGAACTGCTGACCGCCGAGGCGGTGCACGCCGCGGTTCGGGCGCAGCTCGATGCGGTCGACGCCGCCCACGACAGCTTGCGATCCACCTGTACCGATCTGGCGGGAAACGCCTTTCGCATCGAGGTCGCCGGGCGGCTGGAGGCCCAGCAGCGCGCCAATCGCGGGTTGTCGTACCGGATGTTCGGAGAGGTCGCCGAGCCAATCGACGGGACGGACGACCCTGGACTTCCGGCCGGCGTCAAGGTTCGGGATCTGCTCGCGTCACGCCTGCGGCTGACGGCCGGGGAGGTCCGGCGCAGGTTCCGCGTAGCGTCGCGCATCCGGCCCCGACGGTCGCTGACGGGCCCGCCATTACCTGCCGAGCTGCCGACGCTGGCCGCCGCCGTGGAGGCCGGTGAGTTGGGCGACGACCACATCGACGCGGTGTGCCGGGCGCTCGACGTGCTGCCCGCATCGGTATCCCCCGCCGACAAAGACAGCGCCGAACGAACGCTCATTCGCCACGCAAGGACACAGGACGCGCAGTTCGTCACCACGATCGGCGCGACCATCGCCGACTGCCTCAACCCGGACGGCAACTTCACCGACGAAGACCACGCCAGACGCCGGGGCCTCGCGCTGGGTCGTCAGGGGCCGGACGGGATGAGTCGGCTCTCCGGTTGGCTTGACCCCGAGACGCGCTCTTATCTCGAGGCGGTGACCGCCGCGGTCCGGCCGGGCCGACACCAGCCAGACGGTGCGGGCGATACGGGTGAGCGCGACACCCGCAGTCCTGAACAACGCTGCCACGACGGGCTCAAGCTGGGACTCAAAGAGGCCTTGGCATCCGGCGGCCTGGGACTGCACCGTGGAGTGCCCGTCACGGTGATCGCCACAACGACGCTCGCCGAACTGGAACAGGCAGCCCGAGCGGTCGGCGACCCCGGCCTGCCGATGCCTGGGCCGGCACGAACCGGAGGCGGTGGCCGCCTGCCGATGCGCGATCTGATCCGATTGGCCGCCAACGCCATTCACTACCTTGCGGTATTCGACAACCACTCAGATCGCCCGCTGTACCTCGGCCGGAGCAAGCGGATTGCCACCGCCGATCACCGGATGATCTGCTACGCCCGGGACCGCGGTTGCACCAAACCGAATTGCTTCGAGCCGGGTTACCACAGCGAAGTTCACCACGCGCTTGACTGGAATGCAGGCGGCCCGACCGATGCGGACAACTTGTACTTCGCCTGTGCGCCCCACCACATGACGGTCACGCGTGGGCAATACACCACCACGGTGACCGACCGAGGTCGCATCGCCTGGTCGGACGGCACCGGGCCACCGAAGGTCAACCGGGTGCATCGTCCGAGGGAGTTGCTCGACGAGACCGAGGATTCCGGTTGAGTTGCCGATGGTCGACCCGTCGGCGCGGCAGGATCAGGTCCATGCCCGAGGAGAAGATCACGGTGTACCCGGCCCGCCGGGTTATCACGATGGATCCGGACCGACCTGCCGCCACCGCCGTCGCCGTTCGCGGCGACCGCATCGTGGCGGTCGGCACGATCGAGGACCTACGCGACGCGGGAACCGTCGACGACACCTTCGCCGACGCGGTGGTGTGCGCCGGGCTGATCGACCAGCACCTGCATCCGATCCTCGGCGCGACCACCCTGACAACCGAGGTGATCGCCATCGAGGACTGGGTCCTGCCGGACCGGACGTACCCGGCGGCGACCTCCGCCGCGGACTACCGGCAGCGGCTCGCGGCCGCGGAACGCGGGTTGAGCGATCCCGACGAGTGGCTGTACTCCTGGGGCTACCACCGGCTCTGGCACGGCCCGCTGGACCGCGCGGCGCTGGACGCGATCAGCACCCGGCGGCCGGTCGTGGTGTGGCAGCGATCCTGTCACGAATGGTTTCTCAACACGGCGGCCATCGATGCGCTCGGGCTGACGGCCGCGGACATGACCGGCCACGGCCCGGCCAGCGAGATGGTCGACTTCGCGGCCGGGCACTGGTGGGAGACCGGGATGAACCTGCTGCTGCCCGCCCTGTCCCCAGTCTTCATGAGCCCGCAGCGACTCACCGCCGGGCTGCGGCAGTTGGTGGCCTACCTGCACCGCAACGGTGTCACCTCGATCAACGAGCCCGGCATCATGTGGGACGTCGAGCCGTGGCCGCTGTACCAGCAGATCCTGGCCGACAAGCACACCCCGTTCGGCTCGACGTTCCTGGTCGACGCCCGCAGCCAGGCCGATGCTGGCATGGCCCCCGCCGATGCGGTGGCCGACGCCGAAGCCCAGGTCGCGCGGGCGTCGACGGGCAAGGCCCGGCTACTGCCCCGGCAGGTCAAGCTGTTCGCGGACGGGGCGATCATCAGCCAGCTCATGCAGATGCGGGAGCCCTACCTCGATGACGCCGGTCAGCCCGACCTGTGCCACCACGGCGAGTGGATGATGCAACCGGAGACGTTCCGGGCGTTCGCCAAGGCGTACTGGGACGCCGGCTGGCAACTACATGTGCACGTCAACGGCGACGCGGGGCTGGACCTGGTGCTCGACACCGTCGAGGAGTGCATGGCCGCCCGGCCCCGGACCGACCACCGGACGGTGATCGTGCACTTCGCCAACTCCAGTGAGGAGCAGATCGACCGGATCGCCCGGCTGGGCTGCATCGTCTCCGCGAACTCGTACTACCCGGTGGGCTTCGCCGATCAATACGCCGCGCACGGGCTGGGCGCCGAGCGGGCCGACACGATGGTGCGGGCGGCGTCGGTGTTGCGCCGCGGCGTTCCGCTCTCGCTGCACTCCGATCTGCCGATGGGCCCGGCCGCACCGCTCATGCTGGCCTGGTGCGCGGTGAACCGCCGCACCCCGGCGGGCCGGACCGCCGGCCCGGATCAGCGCATCTCGGTGCACGACGCGCTGCGCGCGGTGACGATCGAGGCCGCCTACTCGTGGCGGATGGAGGACGAACTCGGCAGCATCACCGCGGGCAAGCTGGCCAATTTCACCGTGCTGGCCGAGGATCCCTACGCGGTCGAGCCGCTGCGACTGAAGGACATCGCGGTGCTGGGCACCGTGTACGCGGGGCGCTGGTTCCCCGCCGAAAAATCTGGTCCGGCTAAGAGTACTTGATCTGCAGCGCCATGCCGATGATGGAGACCAGCCAGATGCCGGTGACGAACAGCGTCAGCCGGTCGAGGTTCTTCTCCACCACCGTCGACCCGGACAGGCTGGACTGCACACCGCCACCGAACAGGGTGGACAGGCCGCCGCCCTTGGCGCGGTGCAGCAGCACCAGCAGCACGATGAGCAGGCTGGTGACCACCAGGATGATCTGCAGGGTCAAAACCACGCTGGTCAGCCTACCGGATGCGCCGGCGGGGTCAGGGCAGTGGGCCGCCGGCGGCGATCGCGGACAGGGTGGCGAACTGCTCGGCGTCCAGGGAGGCCCCGCCGACGAGGGCCCCGTCGACGTCCTCCTGGGCGACGATCTCACCGACGTTCTTGGCGTTGACCGAGCCGCCGTAGAGCACCCGGACGCCACCCGCGATCTGCGGATCCGCCAGGTTGGCCAGCTCGGCGCGGATCGCGGCGCAGACTTCCTGGGCGTCGGCGGCGCTGGCCACCCGCCCGGTGCCGATGGCCCAGACCGGCTCGTAGGCGATGACGATCCCGGCCAACTGTTCCTTGGTCAGCCCGGCCAGCGATCCCCGCAGCGAGTTCACGTTGAACTCGACGTGGTTGCCCGCCTCGCGGACCTCGAGCTGCTCACCGATGCAGACGATCGGCGTCAGCCCATGCCGGAACGCCGCGGCGGCCTTGGCCGCGACCAGCGCGTCGTCCTCGTGGTGGTAGGTGCGCCGCTCGGAGTGGCCGACCACGACGTACGTGCAGCCGAGCTTGGCCAGAAACGCCCCGCTGACGTCGCCGGTGTAGGCGCCGGAGTCGTGCTGCGAGAGGTCCTGCGCCCCGTAGGTCAGCCGGAGCTTGTCGCCGTCGACCAGGGTCTGCACGCTGCGCAGGTCGGTGAACGGCGGGATGACGGTGACGTCGACCTTGTCGAAGTACTTGTCGGGCAGCGAGAACGCGATCTTCTGGACAAGGGCGATGGCCTCGAAATGGTTGAGGTTCATCTTCCAGTTGCCCGCGATCAGCGGTTTACGGGACACACGACTCCTAGTTCAGCTGAGGATTTCTAGACCGGGCAGAACCTTGCCCTCAAGGTATTCCAGCGAGGCGCCGCCGCCGGTGGAAATGTGCGAGAAACCATCCTCGGGAAGACCGAGTTGGCGCACCGCGGCGGCGGAGTCGCCCCCGCCGACGACGCTGAACGCGCCCTTGGCGGTGGCGGCGATGATGGCCTCGGCCACTCCCCTGGTGCCGTCGGCGAAGGCCGGGAACTCGAACACCCCCATCGGGCCGTTCCAGAAGATGGTTCTGGCGTTGGACAGCAGCGTGGTGAAGCGCTTCACCGACTCCGGCCCGATGTCAAGACCCATCCGGCCGTCCGGAATGCGATCGGCGGCAACGGTTTCCGGCGGCGAGTCGGCGGCGAACTTCTCGGCCACCACGATGTCGACCGGCAGGTGGATGACATCACCGTGGGTCTCCAGCAGTTCGCGGCAGGTGTCGATCATCTCCTCCTGCAGCAGCGAGGTGCCCACCGAAAAACCCTGCGCGGCAAGAAAGGTGAAGCACATGCCGCCGCCGATGATCACACTGTCCGCTTTGCCCGCCAGATTCTCGATGACGGCGAGCTTGTCCGAAACCTTGGACCCGCCGAGCACCACCGCATACGGGCGTTCGGTCGAGCTGGTCAGCTGCTCGAGCACCTTGACCTCGGCCGCCACCAGCGTTCCGGCGTAATGGGGCAGCAGCGTCGCCACGTCGTAGACCGAGGCCTGCTTGCGGTGCACCACCCCGAAGCCGTCCGAGACGAAAGCCCCGTCCTCACCGACCAATTCGACCAATGCCTTGGCCAGCGCCAACCGCTCGGCGTCGTCCTTACTGGTCTCCCGCGGGTCGAACCGGATGTTCTCCAGCAGCAGGATGTCGCCGTCGGTCAGCCCCTCGGCGCGGGCCAGCGCGTCGGTGCCCACCACATCACCGGCCAGCTGGACGTGGCGGCCCAGCTGCTCCCCCAACGCCGTGGCAACCGGCGCCAGCGAGAACTTCGGGTCCGGGCCGCCCTTGGGCCGGCCCAGATGTGCGGTCACCACCACCTTGGCGCCGGCATCGGACAGCGCCTTCAGCGTGGGCACCGAGGCGATGATGCGGCCCGGAGTCGGGTTTTAGAGACCGTAGGGCAGGGCTTCGAGGTGCAACGGGAACAGCACGCCGCGGCCCACGCGCCCCTCGGCCAGCAGGTCGGCGAGTGTCTTGACCGCCATCGCGGTTACAGCGACTTGCCGACCAGGCCGACCAGGTCGACCAAGCGGTTCGAGTAGCCCCACTCGTTGTCGTACCACGACACGGCCTTGACCTGGTTGCCGATCACCTTGGTCAGGCCGGCGTCGAAGATCGAGCTGTGCGGGTCGGTGACGATGTCGCTGGAAACGATCGGCGCGTCATAGTACTTCAGGATGCCCTTGAGCTTGCCCTCGGCGGCGGCCTTCATCGCGGCGTTGATGTCGTCGGCGCTGGCCTCCTTGCTCAACTCGGCGGTGAGGTCGGTGATCGAGCCGGTGGGGATCGGAACCCGCAGCGCGTAGCCGTCGAGCTTGCCCTTCAGTTCGGGCAGCACGAGACCGATGGCCTTGGCGGCACCGGTCGAGGTGGGCACGATGTTGACCGCGGCGGCACGGGCCCGACGCAGGTCCTTGTGCGGGCCGTCCTGCAGGTTCTGGTCTCCGGTGTAGGCGTGGACCGTCGTCATCAGACCACGCACGATGCCGAACTCGTCGTTGAGCACCTTGGCGAACGGGCCGAGGCAGTTGGTGGTGCACGAGGCGTTGGAGATGACGTTCTGGCTGCCGTCGTACTTGTCGTCGTTCACGCCGATGACGATCGTGATGTCCTCGTCCTTGGCCGGCGCGGAGATGATGACCTTCTTGACACCCTGCTCGAGGTGCCCGCGGGCCCGGGCGTCGTTGAAGATGCCGGTGGACTCGACGACGATGTCGACGCCGAGCTCGCCCCACGGGATGGCCGCCGGGCCCTCCTTGACCTCGAACGCCTTGATCTTGGTCTTGCCGATGACGATGGTGTCCTCGCCCTCGAGGGTCACCTCTTCGGGCAGCCGGCCCAGGATGGTGTCGAACTTCAGCAGGTGCGCGAGGGTGGCGTTGTCGGTCAGGTCGTTGACCGCCACGATCTCGATGTCCTTGGCCTTGCCCTCGGCCTGCTGGGTGGCCAGGGCCCGGTAGAAGTTGCGTCCGATGCGGCCGAAACCGTTAACGCCAACCCGGATCGTCACGTCTGTCTCCTTGAGTTGCTTCCAATGCTCGGGGTCAGCCTAGTGTGGCGGCGGCGGCGTCGCGCAGGCTGGTCAGCCGACGGCGAAAAGAGTTCACCTAGGTCCGTTCCCGCGCGCTGGAGTACCTCGCAAAGCGCTGACCAACGGCCCTAGTGGCACACGGGTCATGGGCCGCTCTGGTCGGCGAGTGGCGAGCCGGTCCAGCGCCGCCGGATGGCCGGCAGTGTCCCGTCCTCCTCCAGCTGGGCCTGCGCCACCCTGATCCGGCTCAGCAGCGCCGCATCGCTGGTCGGCACCGCGATCGCGATCTTCTCCACAGTGATGCCCCGCTGCACCACCTGGATCCCGGGCAGGTCGCGCACGAGTTCGGTCAGCACCGGCCCCAGCTTCATGAACGCATCGCAGCGCCCGGTGCTCAGGTCGCGCAGCGCGGTGCGGATGCTGCCGTAGTCGTAGACGCGGACTCGCGCGGCCCTGCCATCGGCGACCAGCCGGTTGGCGATCGGCTGGCTGGTGTTGCCCTGCTGCACGCCGATGGTCAGGCCCTCGAGGTCGTCGATCGAGGCGACCTCCGGCAGGCGGCTGGTGTCTACGGCCAGCGCCTGCCCGGAGATCAGGTAGGGATCGCAGAACGCCGCCTTCAGCGCGCGTGAACCGGTGATGGTGGTACCCGATGTGACACAGTCGAATTCGCCGGAGTCCAGGGCGTCGAAGATGCCGTTGAAATCGCGGCCCGAGTAGCGGACGAACACCACGTCAAGGCTGAGGACCCTGCCGATGGCGTTCATCAGGTCGATGTCCAGGCCGCCGTCACCATCCGGCGGGCGGGAGCGAAGCGACCCGGGGATGGGGTCCGGCGGGCGGGAGCGAAGCGACCCGGGGATGGGGTCCGGCGGGCGGGAGCGAAGCGACCCGGGGATGGGGTCCGGCGGGCGGGAGCTGACCGCGTTGAACGGCGGGTCGGGGAACGCGGCGCCGACGCGCAAGGTCCCGTCGCTACCGGCCACCCCGCAACGGTAACGCCCGGGTCAGTCGCCGACGCCGAAGCGGGTCTGCGGATCCCACCGCTGCGAGCCACCCAGAAACGCGATCCAGCCGAGGATCGCCCCGGTCTGCAGGAGCAGCGTGAAGGTCAACGGTTCGACCACCATCGCGGCCGCGGCGGCCGGAATGCTGGCCCGATGCGGGTCACCGACCCACCGTCGATAACGGCCAAGCACCCAGAGGTGGAACAACACATCGACGGCGAGCTTGACGGCGACGATCACCAGGACCGGACCCACGACGTCGAACCGCCGGGCGACCACGAAATAGGTGAGGAGCCCGAATGCGGTCAATCCGAACAGCGGCTGCACGGTGTCGAATGCCTTGATCGGCAGCATGATCATGCCGAGGCGGCCGAACCGGGGGTCACCGACCATGCCGCGGTACCACCACTGGGTCTGCAGGAACCCACCGAACCAGCGACGCCGCTGCCGAAGGAAGCCCGGCACCGAAGCCGGCGCCTCCGTCCGTGCCTGCGCGCCGGCCAGAACCCGGAACCGCCAGTCCAGGCCGTGGTCTCCGGCGAAGCGGTACATCCGGGCCACCAGTTCGTAGTCCTCGACCATGCAGGTATCGAACCCCCCGACCCGGGACACGGCGTCTCGCCGGAAACCCGCGAACGCGCCGGAGATCAGTTGTAGACAACCAATGCGCATCCAGGCGTAGCGGGCCGTGAAGTTGCGGATGTACTCGTAGGTCTGGAACCACTGCATCACCCGGCCCACAGGCGTAGGACGACAGCCCGGGGTGATGACCCCGGTCACGGCCACCAACTCCGGCTCACCCGAGAAGGCGCTCCGCACAGCGCCGATCGCAGGGGCGCCCACCACGGTGTCCGCGTCGACGGTGACTATCAGGTCGGCGGCCGTCTGCACCAACGCGGCGTTGAGAGCGGCCGCCTTGCCGCCGTGGGCCAGCCGTAACCACCGCAGCGCGGTGGCCCCGACCCGGACCGCGGGAGTGCTGCCGCCCGACTCCGGCATGCCGAAACCGAATCGAGCGCAAAGCATTTCAGCGGTGCCATCGGTGGAACCGTCATCGGCGATCAGTACCTCATCCGGTGCGTCGGTCTGGTCGAGCAGCGCCGCCAATGTGGCAGGAAGGACAGCGACCTCATTGTGCGCCGCGACGATGACCGCAACGCTCGCGCGCGCGCCGCCAGCCGTCCGCGGCACGGTGCGGTCGACGCGGTCCGGAATCCCCCGAATCTGCCAGCCGGTGAACAACTGCAGGGCGATGTCATACCCGAGATAAGCGAGGCCGACCGACCAGGCGATGATGCCGCCCCTACCGAAGGCCAACAGGAAGAGCGCGACCCATGTCCCGAACACGGCAACGTGGACGGCGATGCTCACGATGGGGGTCGGAGGTGGGTCGAGCCGGGACGACGCTCTGCGCAGCGCCACTGCGAGTGTTTCGGACAACGGTCCGATCATAGGAACACGACGACCACGGCGCAGGGTCCGGCGGCCTACTGCGATGGACCGCGTACCGTCGGAATATGACGATGCCGCTGGGGCTGGGCCCGGATCTGGGCAAGGTGCGCCGGCGCCTGGGTCAGGGCCTGTTCGCGATGGTCGCCGGGCCGGAGGGTCCGGCGAACCGGACGCGGATCCACACCAGACCGGGTCCGCGCTGGTTCGCTGAGGACCGGCCCATCCGCCGCGTGCACGCCGACGCCTCGATGTTCGTCGGCGGCCTGCGGGCCCTGCTGCTGCAGTCGCTGCACCCCCTGGCGATGGCGGGGGTGGCCGAGCATTCCGACTACCGCGGCGATCCCTGGGGGCGGCTGCAGCGCACCAGCACCTTCCTGGCCGTGACGACGTTCGGCACGTCCGGAGATGCCCAGCGCGCGGTGGACCGGGTGCGCGGCATCCACCGCCGCGTGCAAGGCGTCGCCCCGGACGGCCGGCCGTATCGGGCCGACGATCCGCATCTGCTGGAGTGGGTGCACATCGCCGAGGTGGACAGCTTCCTGCTGGCCCATCAGCGCTACGGCGCGGCACCGCTCGATCAGGACGGCCGCGACGCCTACGTCGAGGACACCGCCCGCACCGCCGTCGCCCTCGGTGTTCCAGACCCGCCGCGCACCGAGGCCGAGCTCGCCGAGCGGATCGCGTCCTACCGCGGCGAGTTGCGCGGCACCGAGGCGGCCCGGGAGGCCGCCCGCTTCCTGCTGCTCACCCCGCCGCTGCCGGTGCTGGCCCGGGCGCCGTACGGCGTGCTGGCCGCCACCTCGGTGTCGATGCTGCCCGCGTGGGCCCGGATGCCGTTGCGGTTGCCCTATCTGCCGCCGGTGGAAAGCACCGCGATCCGGCTCGCGGGCCGAGTGCTGGTCGGAGCGATCCGCTGGGCGTTGTCAGCCAACGCGATCGAAGACGTTGCGACAGAGGAGTCTTCGCTCGCCGAAGCCGAGTAGGCCTGCGGCTCAGGCGTCTTCGAGCAGGTCGGGGGTGACGGCCGACTCGGTGTCGGGCAGGCCCTCCTGCTTGGCCTTACGGTCGGCCATCGACAGCAGGCGCCGAATCCGGCCCGCCACCGCGTCTTTCGTCATGGGCGGATCGGCCAGCCGACCCAGTTCCTCCAGCGAAGCCTGCCGGTGCTCGACGCGCAGCCGCCCGGCGGCGGCCAGATGCTCGGGTACCGAGTCGCCGAGGATCTCCAGCGCACGTTCCACCCGGGCCGCCGCGGCGACCGCGGCGCGGGCCGAGCGGCGCAGGTTGGCGTCGTCGAAATTCGCCAGCCGGTTCGCGGTGGCCCGCACCTCGCGGCGCATCCGGCGTTCCTCCCAGGTCAGCCGGGTGTCCTGGGCGCCCATCCGGGTCAGCAGCGCGCCGATGGCGTCACCGTCGCGCACCACCACCCGGTCGGTGCCGCGCACCTCTCGGGCCTTGGCGCTCACCCCGAGCCGGCGGGCGGCACCCACCAGGGCGAGCGCGGCCTCCGGACCCGGGCAGCTGACTTCCAGGGCCGACGATCGTCCCGGCTCGGTCAACGAACCGTGGGCCAGGAACGCCCCGCGCCAGGCCGCCTCGGCGTCGCCGACGCTGCCCCCGACCACCTGGGCGGGCAAGCCGCGCACCGGGCGGCCCCGCATGTCCAGCAGGCCGGTCTGGCGGGCGAGCGCCTCACCGTCCTTGGCAACCCGGACGAGGTAGCGGGTGCTCTTGCGGATACCGCTGGCCGACAGCACGTGCACGACGGCGTTGTAGCCGTAGAGGTCGTAGATGTCCTTGCGCAGCCGACGGGCGATGATGCCGAGGTCCACCTCGGCCTCGACGACGACGCGTCCGGCGACGATGTGCAGGCCGCCGGCGAACCGCAGCAGCGAGGCGACCTCGGCGCGACGGGCGCTCACGGAGTTGACGACCAGGCGGCTCAGCTCGTCCTTGACCTCGGCAGTCATCGCCACGGCTGGTCACCTCTTTGCACATCGCGAGTCGGTCCCGGCACCCCGCCCCCCTGTCGCAAGTCCGTGGTCGGCGTGGGTGCCGCAGGCGGACGGTTCGGTGGCGGGGGAACCGATCCCCCGACGCGCACACCGTCGAGCGCTGCGGCCAACTTCGCCGGGTCATGTAAAGGTGTACCAGGTCGGGACACGTCAGCAAATTGAACCGACGCTTCCAGCAGGCTGGCCGTCCGGCGCAGCTGCTCGCGCTCCCGGTCCGACGGCACCCGGGCCGCGTCGACGATGATGTCGTGCACGGTGAAATCCGGCGCGTGCTGGGCCAGGACGTGCAAATGCCGCTCGGCGGAGAACCCGGCGGTCTCGCCCGGCTCGGCCGCCAGATTCAGCACCAGGGCGCGCCGCGCGGTAGTGGACCGCAACGCGGCCGCCAGTCCCGGCACCAGGACGTGCGGAATGACGCTGGTGAACCACGAGCCCGGGCCGAGCACCACCAGGTCGGCGGTCATGATGGCGTCGACGGCCTGCCGGGTGGCCGGTGGATCCCCGGGCAGCAGCCGCACCCGCCGCACCTTTCCCGGTGTGGTGGCCACCGCCACCTGACCGCTGATCACGCGGCTCATCCTCGGGTCCGATTCCAGGCCGGCCACGTCGGCCTCGATCTGCAGGGCGATCGGGCACATCGGCAGCACCCGGCCGTGGATGCCGAGGATGCGGCCGAGTTCGTCGAGCGCGGCCACCGGATCGGCGAGCAACTCGGTGAGCCCGGCCAGGAGCAGGTTGCCGATCGGATGCCCGGCCAGCGCGCCACTGCCACCGAATCGGTGCTGGATGATGGTGGCCCACAGCCGGCCGTGCGGGCTGTCGGATGCCAAGGCCGCCAACGCCATTCGCAGATCGCCCGGCGGAACCACACCGAGCTCGGAACGCAGCCGTCCCGAGGAGCCGCCGTCGTCGGCGACCGTCACCACCGCGGTGACATGCGGGGTCAGTCGGCGCGCCGCCGACAGCGTCGCGTACAGGCCGTGGCCGCCACCGAGCGCCACGATTCGGGGTGGGATCTCGCCGGCCACCGCGCTGCTACCGATCGCGTGCGTCATTCGCGACCCAGATCGCGGTGCAGCACCCGCACGGAAAGTCGCTGATTCCTCTCCAGCGAAGCCGCCAGCGCCTCGGTGATCGCGACGCTGCGATGCTTGCCCCCCGTGCAGCCGATGGCCACAGTCATGTATCGCTTTCCCTCCCGGCTGTAACCGTCGACGACAAGGTCCAGCAGCTGATGGTAGGTCTGCAGGAACTCCATGGCGCCGGGTTGGCTCAAGACGTAGTCCCGTACCGCCGGATGCTGGCCGGTCTGCGGCCGCAGCTCGTCCACCCAGTGCGGGTTGGGCAGGAAGCGCACGTCCATCACCATGTCGGCGTCCATCGGCAGCCCGTATTTGAAACCGAACGACTCGACCGTGACGCTGGTCTGCGCGATGGCCTCGCCGCCGAATGCCCGCTCGATGCTCTCCCGCAGCGAGCGCACCGACAGCGTGGAG
Source organism: Mycobacterium sp. (assembly GCA_020438865.1). Taxonomy (GTDB): domain Bacteria; phylum Actinomycetota; class Actinomycetes; order Mycobacteriales; family Mycobacteriaceae; genus Mycobacterium. The sequence continues at coordinate 13,622 of JAGQTU010000061.1, read as the reverse complement.
GTGTCGATGATCAGGTCGGCCGAGGCTCGCACCGGCGCCAGCATCGCCCGTTCGGCGGCGATGCCCTCCGCGAGAGTCTGGTTGGCCTGCAACGGATGACTGCGCCGGTTGTTCTCGTAGCGGCGCACCAGGATCTCGTCGGAGGCCTCCATGAACAGCACCCGCGGGTGGATGTTGCGGGTGGCGAGATCCTTCCGCACCCACTCCAGGTCGCCGGTGAATCCCCGGGAGCGGACATCCATCACCACGGCCAGTTGGGTGATGCGCGAGCCGGCGGCCAGGCCGAGGTCGACCATCCGGGCGATCAGTTCCGGCGGAATGTTGTCGGCGACGTACCAGCCGAGGTCCTCGAGCACCTTGGCGGCGGTCCCCCGGCCCGCGCCGGACAGCCCGGTCACCAGAACCACGTCGATGCCCGATCCCGGGTCGCCGGTTGGACGGTGGGTGTCTTCGCCTGTGTTCTGTTCTGTCATCGCGATGCCTGTTCAGCAGTCAGATCATGGCCCACCGGCTCCTGCGGTGCAGCCGAACCGGGCGAATCCGGCTCCACACCCAGCGCTTCGAGCACCGCGGCCGCGGTGGCGGCGCCGATCCCGGGCACCGCGGTGATCTCCTCGACGCTGGCCTGCCGCAGCCGGGCCAGCGAGCCGAAGTGCGTCACCAGCGCCTTGCGCCGGGCCTCGCCCAACCCGCGGACCGCATCGAGGGCGGAGGCCGTCATCCGCTTGGACCGCTTGCTGCGGTGGTAGGAGATGGCGAAGCGGTGCGCCTCGTCGCGAACCCGCTGCAGCAAGTAAAGGCCCTCGCTGTTGCGCGGCAAAATTATCGGGTCTGTTTCGAGGGGCACCCACACCTCCTCCAGCCGCTTGGCCAGCCCGATCACCGCGACGTCGTCGACACCGAGCTCGTCGAGCACGGCCTGGGCCGCATTGACCTGTGGGGCACCACCGTCGACGACGTAGAGGTTGGGGGGATAGGCGAAGCGACGCGACTTGCCTTCCGGAGCCGCCTGGCCGGCGACATTCGGATCCGGAGCCGCCTGGCCGGCGACATTCGGATCCGGAGCCGCCTGGCCGGCGACATTCGAGTCCGGAGCCAGTTCACCGGGGTCCGGCCGCTGGTCGTGCACGTGCCGCAGGAAGCGGCGCCGGGTGACTTCGGCGATGGAGGCGACGTCGTCGGAACGGCCCTCGCCGGCGGCCTCCCGGATCGCGAAGTGCCGATAGTCGGACTTGCGCGGCAGACCGTCCTCGAAAACCACCAGCGAGGCCACCACGTCGGTGCCCTGCACATGGCTGATGTCGACGCATTCGATCCGCAACGGCGCGTCGGCCAACCCGAGCGATTCCTGAATGTTCTGCAGCGCAGCGGATCTGGCGGTGAAGTCACCGGCCCGCTTGAGCTTGTGCTGCTGCAGCGCCTCCTGGGCGTTGCGGTGCACGGTCTCGGCCAGGGCCTTCTTGTCGCCGCGCCGCGGCACCCGCAACGCCACCCGCGACCCGCGCAGCCCGGACAGCCAACTGGCCAGCTGATCGGAGTTGGGCGGCAGGCACGGCACCAGCACCTCGCGCGGCACCGGGTTGGTGGATTCGTCTGCGGCTTGGTTGGTTTCGGAGTCCAATTCGGCCTGGTCGCCGTAGAACTGGGTGAGGAACTGCTCGACGAGCTGCGCCTCCGCGGAATCGCCGGGGTCGCCGGGCTTCTCGATGATCCAGCCGCGCTGTCCGCGCACCCGGCCGCCGCGCACGTGGAACACCTGCACCGCGGCCTCGAGGTCGTCGTCGGCGAACGCGACCACGTCGGCGTCGGTGCCGTCGCCGAGCACCACGGCCTGTTTCTCGAGCGCTCGTTTGAGCGCGCCGAGGTCGTCGCGCAGCCGAGCGGCCCGCTCGAAGTCGAGTTCACCGGCCGCCGCGGTCATCCGCTGTTCGAGTTCACGCGCGAACCGGTCGGTCTTGCCGGACAGGAAGTCGCAGAAGTCGAGCACGATCCGCCGATGCTCCTCGGCGCTGACCCGCCCGACGCACGGCGCCGAGCATTTGTCGATGTAGCCGAGCAGGCATGGACGCTCGATCTGGCTGTGCCGCTTGAACACTCCGGCCGAGCAGGTCCGGGCGGGGAACACCCGGGTCAGCAGGTCGAGGGTCTCCCGGATGGCCCAGGCGTGCGAGTACGGGCCGAAGTAACGGACGCCCTTGCGGCGCGGACCGCGGTAGACCATCAACCGCGGGAACTCCTCGTTGAGTGTGACCGCCAGAACCGGGTAGGACTTGTCGTCGCGGTAGCGGACGTTGAACCGCGGATCGAACTCCTTGATCCAGTTGTATTCCAGCTGCAGGGCCTCGACCTCGGTGTTGACCACGGTCCACTCGACCTTGGCCGCTGTCGTGACCATCTGCCGGGTCCGCGGGTGCAGGCCGCTGATGTCGGCGAAGTAGGACGTCAGCCGGCTGCGCAGGCTCTTGGCCTTGCCGACGTAGATGACCCGTCCGTGCGGATCCCGGAACCGATAGACGCCCGGCTCGACGGGAATCGACCCGGGCGCCGGTCGGTACGTCGCAGGATCGGGCACGCTCTTCAGGTTAGTACCGCGGCCCGACGCGCCGGACCGGCCGGTCGGGCCCGGCGGCGACGTGGGGCGCCGCTCAGGGTTGGGTGATGTCGGGCCGGTAACGGGCCATGAGCGTGCGCACGGTCTCCATCGCCGCCACCGCCCGCTCCCGGTCGAAGGACTGGATCGCCAGGACGGGCACGTACTCGTAGTGGGCGATGTCCACCCGCGCCCAGCGGGCCCCCGTCGGGAATGACACGTCGACGACCTCGTTCCACGGGATCAGCCGGTAGCCCAGCAGATTTCGCACCGCGACGCCGGCGGCTCCCACGCGCAGCCGGGGCCGGGTGAGCAGCAGGACGGCGGCCGCGATGATCAGGGCCAGGCCGGCCAGCGACACCTGGTCGGCGGGCCGGTAGTAGGCGCCGGTCCCCGCGACCTTCGACAGCACCCCGACGACGATCCCCGCGATCGCGATCACGGCGGCGATCCCGTAGGCGAGGTACGCGGTGCGGTGCGGTCGCAGCACGACGTCCCACTGCGGGTCCCGCGTGCCGGGTTCTGTGCTCATACCCCGCGCAGATGGCGCAGCGTCAGCGCCGTCGACAGGGCGGCGGCGGCGGCCTGCGCACCCTTGTCCTCCGCGGAGTCCGGCAGCCCGGCGCGATCGAGTGCCTGCTTCTCGTTATCGGTGGTGAGCACCCCGTTGGCGACCGGGGTCGAGGCGTCCAGCGACACCCGGGTCAACCCCTGGGTGACGGCGTCGCAGACGTAGTCGAAATGCGGTGTCTGGCCGCGGATCACGACCCCGAGTGCGACGACGGCGTCGTGGTTTCGGGCCAATTCCTGTGCCACCACCGGGATTTCGATAGCGCCGAGCACCCGAACCACGGTCGGCTCCGGGATCCCGGCGTCGTCGGCCACCCTGCGGGCGCCGTCGAGCAGCGCGTTGCATATCTTGGCGTGCCAGGTGCTGGCCACGATGGCCAGGGACAGCTCCGAGGCGTCCATATCGGGCAGTTCGGGGATACCGCCGGCGGCCCCGCTCATCCGTTCGCCCCGTGCGGGCGCGTCACAGCGCTCCCCCGATGTCGCCCGGAAGCCGCACCGTCTCGTCGTAGTCCTCGAGTCCGGACAGGTCGTGACCCATCCGGTCGCGCTTGGTCATCAGGTAGCGGATGTTCTCGGCGTTGGCCCGCACCGGCAGCGGCACCCGCTCGATGATGTGCAGGCCGTACCCGTCCAGGCCGACGCGTTTGGCCGGGTTGTTGGTCAGCAGCCGCATCGACCGGATCCCCAGATCGACCAGGATCTGGGCGCCGATGCCGTAGTCGCGGGCGTCGGCGGGCAGCCCGAGCTCCAGGTTGGCATCGACGGTGTCGGCGCCGGCGTCCTGCAGCTGATAGGCCTGCAGTTTGTGCATCAGGCCGATTCCGCGGCCCTCATGCCCACGCATGTAGAGCACCACGCCCCGGCCCTCGCGGGCCACCATCGCCATCGCGGCGTCCAGTTGCGGGCCGCAGTCACAGCGCCGGGAGCCGAACACGTCGCCGGTCAGGCATTCGGAGTGCACCCGGACCAGCACATCGTGGCCGTCGTTCTCCGGTCCCGCGATGTCACCGCGGACCAGGGCGACGTGCTCGACCTCGTCGTAGATGCTGGTGTAGCCGACCGCGCGGAACTCGCCGTGGCGGGTGGGGATGCGCGCCTCGGCCACCCGCTCGATGTGCCGCTCGTGCTTGCGGCGCCATTCGATCAGATCGGCGATGGTGATCATCGCAAGGCCGTGCTCGTCGGCGAAGACCCGCAACTCGTCGGTCTGCGCCATCGCGCCTTCGTCCTTCTGGCTCACGATCTCGCAGATGGCGCCGGCCGGCTGCAGGCCGGCCATCCGGGCCAGATCGACCGCGGCTTCGGTGTGGCCGGGCCGGCGCAGCACGCCGCCGTCCTTGGCGCGCAACGGAACGACGTGCCCGGGCTTGCTGAAATCGTCGGCGACGCTCGCCGGGTCGGCCAGCAGCCGCATGGTGGTGGCCCGATCCGATGCCGAGATGCCTGTTCCGACACCCTTTTTCGCGTCGACCGTGACCGTGTACGCGGTCCCGTGCTTGTCCTGGTTCACCGCGTACATCGGCAACAGGCCCAACCTGTCGCAGATGTCGCCGTCCAGTGGGACACACAGATAGCCCGAGGTGTAGCGGACCATGAACGCGACCAGTTCCGGTGTCGCCTTCTCCGCGGCGAAGATCAGGTCACCCTCGTTCTCGCGGTCCTCGTCATCGACGACGACGACAGCCTTGCCCGCCGCGATATCGGCGACCGCCCGTTCGACGGTGTCCAACCTCGTCATCGTTGCCGCCTGTCCCAAGTGCTGCTGCTGCACACAGTATGAACCAACGCCGAGCGCAGACTATTGTCCCCGTTCACCGGGCAGCCCATTCCCCGCCCAGGGCTGTGACCCCCGTCACGCACGGCGGCCACCGCTTCTCAGGCCTGCGGTTCCGGGTTGGCGGCCAGCAGCCGCTCGACATATTTGGCGATCACGTCCACCTCGAGGTTGACGACGCCGCCCACCGGTGCCCGGCCCAGTGTCGTCAACGCCAGGGTGGTGGGGATCAACGACACCTCGAACCAGTCCGCGCCCAGCCCCGAGACCGTCAGCGAGATCCCGTCGACGGTGATCGAGCCCTTCTCCACGACATAGCGGGACAGCCCGGGGGGCAGCGCGATGCGCACCACCTCCCAGTGCTCGGAGGGCGTGCGGGAGATCACCGTCCCGCGCCCATCGACGTGGCCCTGCACGATGTGGCCGCCGAGGCGGCTGTTGAGCGCCGCGGCGCGTTCCAGATTCACCCGGCTGCCCACCACGACGGCCGCCAGGCTGGAGCGGTTCAGCGTCTCGGCCATCACGTCGGCGCTGAACTGGCCGCCGGGGAGCACCTCCACCACGGTCAGGCACACGCCGTTGACGGCGATCGAGTCGCCGTGACGGGCATCTGCGGTGACGACGGGCCCGCGGATGACGAACCGGGCCGAGTCGCCGAGGTCGTCCTTGCCGACCACTTCGCCCAGTTCTTCGACGATTCCGGTGAACACGCTGGCTAATCTAGCCGCTACCGGTCGGGATCCGCTCCTGCCGTCGCCGGCCGGCGGGGGCCGCTCCGCGGCCCGGGCCGGAATTTGCCACCGGGCGCGCGCCCCGGGAGGCCCACCGGCCAACGTTGCCGCCGGCCCGGCCCGGGTCTCGGGGCGGGCATATCCCGGTAGCGATCAGGTCTCGCCGCCGCCGATGCCCCGCGGGCCCGGCCGTCCCTCGCCGAAGGGACAAAACGGCAGCTCACCGGCCATCGACCCACCGATCGGGAGGCCGCACCGGACGGGCCCGCGGCCCCGCGCCGATGCGGGTGCATCACCGCGACCCTCTACGATGTAGCCATGCAGACGTGCCGCCGAATGTTCGCCGTCCTTGTCACCCTCTTCGCCGCCACGGCCCTTCTCCTCTCGGGCTGCTCGTCGTCGAAGCCGACCGAGCCACTGCCGGACGCGGCCGGACTGCTCCAGCAAGCGGCAACCGCCACCAAGGCCGTCAAGAGCGCCCACCTGGAGCTCACCATCAACGGCAAGATCGAGGGCCTGCCGGTCAAGAAGCTCTCCGGTGACCTGACCAACGTGCCCGCCGTCGCGATCTCCGGCAACTCCACCATCACGATGGGCGGCAGCGACATCGACATCCAACTCGTGGTGCTCGGCGGCACGCTCTACGCCGCGCTGACCCCGAACAACTGGCTGGACATGGGTCCGGCGGCCGACATCTACGACCCGTCGCTGATCCTCAACCCCGACACCGGGCTGGCCAACATGCTGACCAGCTTCTCCGACGCCAAGTCCGCGGCCAGCGAGACCATCGACGGCATCCAGACCGTCCGGGTGGACGGCAAGGTCAGTGCCGATGCGGTCAACAAGATCATCCCGCAGCTCAAGGCCACCAATCCGATGCCCGCCTCGGTGTGGATCCAGAAGGACGAACCGCACCAGCTGGTGCAGGCCAAGCTGAACCAGACCGACAGTGACTCCGTGCAGCTGACCCTCTCCGATTGGGACAAGCCGGTCACCGTCACCAAGCCGGCGGTCTGATGACCACGGCCCCCCGGACGGCGGTGGATCGGGTCGAGACCACCAACCGGAGCCGCCGTATCGCGATCAGCGCGGGCAGCCTGGCGGTGCTGCTCGGCGCGCTCGACACCTATGTCGTGATCACGATCATGGTCGACATCATGCGAGACGTCGGCATCCCGATCAACAAGATCCAGCGCGTCACGCCGATCATCACCTGGTACCTGCTCGGCTACATCGCCGCGATGCCGCTGCTGGGCCGGTTGTCCGACCGGTTCGGCCGGCGGCTCGTGCTGCAGGCCAGCCTCGCCGCCTTCGCGATCGGCTCGGTGGTGACCGCGCTGTCCACCGACCTGACGATGCTGGTCATCGGGCGGGTCATCCAGGGCACCGCGAGCGGCGCCCTGCTGCCGGTCACGCTCGCCCTGGCGGCGGACCTGTGGGCGGCGCGCAGCCGCGCCGCGGTCCTCGGCGGGATCGGCGCGGCCCAGGAACTCGGCAGCGTGCTCGGCCCGCTCTACGGCATCGCCGTCGTGCTGGCCCTGGGCCACTGGCAGTACGTGTTCTGGATCAACGTGCCGCTGACCATCCTGGCGATGGTGATGATCCAGTTCAGCCTGCCGGCCCGGGACCGCGACTCGGACCACGAACGCGTCGACGTCGTCGGCGGTGTACTGCTGGCCATCGCCCTGGGTCTGGCGGTCATCGGCCTGTACAACCCCGCCCCCGACGGCCAGAAGGTGCTGCCCAGCTACGGCGTCCCGGTGGTCATCGCCGCCGCCGCCGTCGGCATCCTGTTCGCCCTGTGGGAACGGTTCGCCCGCACCCGGCTGATCGAGCCCAGCGGCGTGGACGGAATCCCGTTCCTCGCGGCCCTGGCCACCTCGGTGTGCGCGGGCGCGGCGCTGATGGTGACGCTGGTCAACGTCGAACTGTTCGGTCAGGCCGTGATCGGCAAGGACCAGACCGGGGCGGCGTTCCTGCTGCTGCACTTCCTGATCGCGCTGCCGATCGCCGCGATCATCGGCGGCTGGATCGCCACCCGGATCGGCGACCGGGTGGTGGCCGTGGTCGGCATGCTGATCGCTGCGTACGCCTACTGGCTGGTCTCGCACTGGGGCACCGAGGTGATGTCGGCGCGGCACAACCTCGGCCCGGTCAGCCTGCCGGTGTTCGACACCGACCTCGCCCTGGCCGGCGTCGGCCTGGGGTTGGTCATCGGGCCGCTGACGTCGGCGGCGCTGCGCTCGGTGCCGTCGCGGCACCACGGCATCGCATCCTCGCTGGTGGTGGTCGCCCGAATGACCGGCATGCTGATCGGCGTCGCGGCGCTGTCGGCCTGGGGTCTGTACCGGTTCAACCAGATCCTGGCGACGCTGCCCGTCACCGGCGGTAACAGCCTGGCCGCCAAGCTGGCCGGGGAGGCGGTGCGCTACCGCACCGCCTACGCGATGCAGTACGGCTCGATCTTCTTCATCACCGTCATCGTCTGCCTGGTCGGCGCGGTGTTCGCGCTGTTCATCGGCGGGCGGCAGGCGCACGCCGCCGATGAACACGCCGAGGAGTCGGCGCCGGCCCTGCGCTAACCGTCGTCCGGCGCGACGTCGCGGGCCAGCAGGTCGGCCCAGGTGTCGCGGCGCACCACCAGGCGGGCCCGGCCGTCGGCGGCGAACACCACCGGGATGCGCCGCGCACCGTTGTACTGATTCGACATCGTGTAGCAGTAGGCCCCGGTCACCGGCACCGCGAGCAGGTCCCCGACCGTGGGATCGTCCAGCGCGACCCCGTCGATCAGCGTGTCCCCCGATTCGCAGTGCCGGCCAACGACCGTGACCGTCTCCCCACCGGCGGCCCCGCTCCCGACGCGGTTCACCAGCGCCGCCTCGAAGCGCTGCCCATACAGCGACACCTCCAGGTTGTCGCCCATACCGCCGTCGACGGCGACGTGGGTTACCGGCCCGTGTTTGACGTCGCGGCCCGCGCCGCTCCGTTTGACCGTGGTCACCCGGTAGACCGTGCACGCCGCGGCGGCCGTCATCGACCGCCCCGGTTCGACGATGATGCGGGCACCGGCCGGAATCAGCTCGCGGGCGCGGTCGATCATGGTCTGCGCGTAGGCATCGACGGTCGGCGGATGGTCGGCGTAGGTGTAGCGGGCGCCGAGTCCGCCGCCGAAGTCGTAGACGTCGAAGGCGCCGATCTCGGCGATGGGGGCCACCGCGGCGGTCAGCTGGCCGGCGTCGAGCAGCTGTGACCCCACGTGGGTGTGCACGCCGTCGCAGCGCAGCACCCGGCTGCGCCTGATCCGGGTGATCGCGACCCTGGCGTCCTCGGGCAGCAGACCGAACTTCGAGCCGGCGTGCCCGGTGGCGACCGCCGCGTGGGTGGTCGCCTGCACACCGGGGATCACCCGCACCAGGCACGCCTGGCGGTGGCCGGGCTCGACGATGCGCTCGAGCCGATCGATATCGTCGAAGTTGTCCACCACCACCAGCCCCACGCCGTTTCCGACGGCCAGTTCCAACTCCTCGTCGGTTTTGGCGTTACCGTGCAACAACATTCGGGCGGGGTCGGCGCCCGCGGACAGCGCGGTGACGATCTCTCCCCCGCCCGCGACGTCGAGCAGCAGACCTTCCTGGCTCATCAGCCGCTGAATGGCGGTGCACGGGAATGCTTTCGACGCGAACGCCACGTCGGCGTGGGGCCAGCGGTTGCGGAAGGCGGCGAGGTACTCGCGCGCACGGGCGCGAACCGCGTCCTCGGCAACCACCATGACCGGGGTGCCGAACTGTTCGGCGAGATCGTCGAGGCGGCACCCGCCCACCGACAGCGTCCCGTCGGCCCCCACGGAGGAGCCGGGCGGGAAGAGGTCGAGCACCGCCGGGTCGCGCACGGCTCCAACCCTGTCACACGACGGTGCGGGCCGGGATCTGCCGGCATTCTGGGTGGAATTGGTGGAAGCCTTCGCCGGATAGCCCGGTGGATCGGTAACCTCGCCCCATGCCGGGGACGACGACGTGCTGATCGCGGCGCTGCGTGACCTGCAGTGGCGCAAGCGGCGGTTCGTGATCGCGATCGTCGGCACCGGGCTGGTGTTCGCCATGACCCTGGTTCTCACCGGATTGGCCAATGGTTTCGGCGTCGAGGCCAATCGCACCGTCGATGCGCTGGGCCTGCAGAACTACCTCGTCAAGAGCGGCGCGCCCGGACCGTTCCTCGGTTCGTCACCGTTCCCGGCCGCCGAGGTGCAACGGGTGGGCCGGTTGCCGGGGGTGCAGACCGCCGTGCCGCTGGTCTACGGCAGCGCCACCATGCCCGACCGCGGTTCGGCCCGCAACGTCAACGTGTTCGGCGCACCCGAGCGCGGGCCCGGCATGCCGGTGCTGAGCGAGGGACGGGCGCCGTCGGCGCCGGACGAAGTCGCGGTGTCGAGCACGATGCGCAAACCGGTCGGTTCCACGGTCGAAATCGGTTCCCGCACAATGAAGATCGTGGGCATCGTGCACGACTCCACAGCGCTGGCCCGCCAGCCCAACATCTTCCTGACAATTGCCGGGGCACAGCAGCTGCTGTTCTCCGGTCAGCAGCTGATCTCCTCGATCGGCCTGCGCGGGGTCCCCGCCCAGGTGCCCGACGGTTACCGGATCGTCGACCGGGCCGGCGCGGTGGAGGACCTGTCCCGTGCGCTCAACGGTGCGCGTCAGGCGATCGCCCTGATGGCCGGGCTGCTGTGGGTGGTGGCCGCGATGATCGTCGGGTCGATGATCTATGTCTCGGCCCTGGAACGCACCCGCGATTTCGCGGTGTTCAAGGCCGTCGGGGTGCCGACCCGGTCGATCCTGAGCGGTCTGGCCATGCAGGCGGTGATCGTCGCGCTGCTGGCGGCCCTGTTGGGCGGGGTGCTCTCGGTCCTGCTCGGCCCGCTGTTCCCGATGCGGGTGGACATCCCGCGGCTGGCGTTCATCCTGCTGCCGGTCCTCGCGGTGGGAGTCGGCCTGCTGGCCAGCGTCGCCGGCATCCGGCGCGCCGTGACGGTCGACCCGGCGCTGGCGTTTGGGGGGCCGTGATGGCCGACCTGCGGATCAAGGATCTCGTCGTGGAGTACGCCAAGGGCGAGTACCGGGTGCGCCCGATCGACGGGTTGAGCCTGGACGTCGGCGAGGGCTCGCTGGCCATCCTGCTGGGCCCCAGCGGCTGCGGAAAGACGACCCTGCTGTCCTGCCTGGGCGGGATTCTCAGTCCGTCGGCGGGCCGGATCGAGTTCGGCGACATCGACCTGACCAAGCTCGACGAGCGCGAACTCTCGCAGTACCGGCGCCACACCGTCGGCATCGTCTTCCAGGCCTTCAACCTGGTGCCCAGCCTCACCGCCCTGGAGAATGTGATGGTGCCGCTGCGCGCGGCACGGGTGGGTCGCCACGAGGCCCGCGCGCGGGCCGCGGAGCTGCTCGACCGGGTCGGGCTGGCCCAGCGGATGGGGCATCGCCCCGGTGACCTCAGCGGCGGCCAGCAGCAGCGGGTCGCGGTGGCCCGTGCGATCGCCCTGGATCCCCCGCTGCTCCTGGCCGACGAGCCCACCGCGCACCTGGACTACATCCAGGTCGAGGAGGTGCTGCGGCTGATCCGCGAACTGGCCTCCGGCGAACGCGTGGTGGTGGTCGCCACCCACGACACCCGCATGCTGCCGCTCGCGGACCGGGTGGTCGAGCTGATGCCGCACGTCACCTACACCGAGCACGAGCCGGAGACCGTTGAACTGCGGCCCGGCGAGACGCTCTTCGAGCAGGGCACCATGGGCGACTGCATCTATGTGGTGGCCGACGGTGAGATCGAGATCGTCCGCGAATTGGCAAGCGGCGGTGAGGAAGTGCTGAAGGTCGCCGGCCCCGGCGACTACTTCGGTGAGATGGGACCGGTGTTCGGGCTGCCCCGATCGGCGACGGTGCGGGCGCTGACGGCCGCGACCGTGGTCGGCTATACCGTGCAGGCCTTCCGGGAGAAGTTGGGCGCCACCGGTTCCCGGGAGATCGTCGAGCACCGCCCACTGGGCTCGGACCTGGCCGGGGACCGGGGCGCTACCCCGGAACCAGACTGAGCAGCAGGTCCGGCCCGATCCGCTCGACCCCGTCGAAGCTCCAGCGCAGTGCGCGGGCGATGGTGGGCACTCCCACGTCGTCGACGGCCATGATCGGCCCGCCGAGGAGGATGGGCCCCACGTAGGCCAGGATCCGGTCGATCGCCCCGGCCCGCAGGAACGCCCCGGCTAGGGTGGGGCCGCCCTCGATGAGGATGTCGGTGCGATCCGACAGGGCACGCAGCACCTCATCCGGATCGTGCGTGCTGATCACCATGGTGCGCGAATCATCGTTGAGCACATTGGCTTCTGGTGCGATCTCACGACGGCCGACGACGACGCGCAGCGGCTGGTGCTCGGCGAGCCCGCCGCCGGGCAGCCGCGCGGTCAGGGTGGGGTCGTCGGCGAACACCGTCCCGGTGCCCACCACGATGGCGTCGGCCGCGGCCCGGCGGCGGTGCACATCGGCGCGGGCGGCCTCGCCGGTGATCCATTGCGACGAGCCGTCGGCCGCGGCGCTGCGGCCGTCGACGCTGGTGGCGAATTTCCAGGTGACATGGGGCAATCCGGTGCGCTGCTTGTGCAGCCACTCGCGCAGTGGACCGGCGGCCACCTCGTCGGCGCACACCCCGCCGGTGACCATCACCCCCGCGGACTGCAGCCGCTCGGCCCCACCGGCCGCCGCCGGGTTGGGGTCGGCGACGGCGAAGACCACTGTGGCCACCCCGGCCGCCAGCAGCGCGTCGACGCAGGGCGGGGTGCGGCCGTGGTGGCTACAGGGCTCCAGCGTGACGACGGCGGTGCCGCCCGCGGCGCGCTCCCCCGCGGCCTGCAGGGCGATCACCTCGGCGTGCGGGCCGCCGACGGGTTCGGTGCCGCCGGTGCCCACGACGTCGCCCGCGGCATCCAGGATGACCGCCCCCACCGGCGGATTGGGATAGGTCGACCCCTTCACCCGCTGGGCCTGGTCGACGGCCAGCCGCATCGCGGCCTCGACGCCGGGTGCGGTCACGGCCGCAGGTGCGGCGAGGCGCGGCGGGCGCGGTCGCGCAGCGCCGCCACCGCCACGGCCGGGTCCTCGGCGCTGTAGACCGCGGAGCCGGCCACGAAGCAGTCCACACCGGCCTCGGCGGCCATCTCGATGGTCTCGGCGTTGATCCCGCCGTCGATCTCCACCAGGATCGTCAACTCACCGGAGTCCACAAGCCGGCGGGCGGTCGCAACCTTGACCAGCACCTCCGGGATGAAGCTCTGCCCGCCGAAACCCGGCTCGACGGACATGATCAGCAGCGTGTCGAAGTCGCGCAGGATCCCCAGGTACGGCTCCAGCGGGGTGCCCGGCTTGACCGACAGCCCGGCCCTGGCGCCGGCGGCGCGGATGTCGCGGGCCACCGGGACCGGGTCGTCGGTGGCCTCGGCGTGGAAGGTGACGTTGTAGGCGCCGGCCTCGGCGTAGCCCGGCGCCCAGCGGGCGGGGTCCTCGATCATCAGGTGGCAGTCCATCGGGATGTCGGTCGCCTTGAGCAGACTCTCCACCACCGGCAGTCCCAACGTCAGGTTGGGCACGAAATGCCCGTCCATCACGTCGACGTGCAGCCAGTCGGCGCCCTCGACGGCGGCGGCCTCGTCGGCCAGCCGGGCGAAATCGGCCGCCAGGATCGAGGGCGCGATCAGCGGTCGGGACGGTGTCGCCATGGCTGCCACCTTAAGGCCACCTCAGTCGTGCTTCTGCAGCGCAGCGGCGAACATCGCGTCGGTGCCGTGCCGGTGCGGCCACAACTGCACGTACGGGCCCGGCCCGAGTTCCTCCACCGGGCTGAACACCGGCCGGGTGTCCAGCGCGGTCACCGGTTGGCGGCGCAGCGCATCCGTCACCACGCCGAC
>JAGQTU010000060.1 GCA_020438865.1 Mycobacterium sp. | reverse complement strand
TCGTGGTCGTCTCGGTCACCCTGCTGGTCTCCCTGGCCATCTACGGCTCCAACGGCAACTTCAACCTCTCCGGATAGAAGGGACGACGTGACGCGAAACCTCGGTCCCGGTCCGGCCGACCGATCCGAAACCGACAGCGCCGCAGCGCCGGTCGCCGCGCGGCCCGGTCAGAGCTTCGGCGCCCGCAGCTATGCCCGCCCGTTAGCGGGCCTGGCCACCGTGGTCGCGATCCTGGTCGTCGTCGCGCTCTCGGTCGGACTGTTCCGCGGCACCTTCACCAAAACCGTTCCGGTGACGGTCATCTCCGACCGCGCCGGTCTCGTGATGAACCCCGATGCCCGGGTCAAGATGCGCGGCGTGCAGGTCGGCAAGGTCGCCTCGATCGAACCGCGCGCTGACGGAACCGCGGCCCTGCACCTGGCGATGGACCCCGACCAGCTTCGGCACATCCCTGAGAACGTGTCCGTCGACATCGCATCGACCACTGTGTTCGGCGCCAAGTTCGTCGAACTGCTACCGCCGGCCGATCCCTCGGCGAAGCGGATGCACTCCGGCCAGGTGGTCAACGCCCGCCATGTCACCGTCGAGATCAACACGGTGTTCCAGCAACTGGTTTCGGTGCTCAACAAGCTCGATCCGGCCAAGCTGAACGAGACGCTCGGCGCCATCGCGAAGGCGTTCAATGGCCGCGGTGAGAAGATCGGCCAGACCCTGACCGACTTCGACCGACTGCTGGCCAAGCTCGATCCCAGCCTGCCCAACCTCAAACACGACATCGAGGTCTTCCCGGCGGTGGCCAACACCTACGCCGACGCCTCCGACGATCTCATCCGGACCGTCAACAACGCCTCGTCGATCAGCCGGTCCATCGTCGACGAACAGCAGAACCTCGACGCCCTGCTGATCAGCGCGACCGGGCTGGCCGACCTCGGCAACGAGGTCATCGGCGACAACCGGCAGGGGCTCGCCGATGCGATTCACGTGCTGCTGCCGACGACCTCGCTGTTGGCCAAGTACCACGAGAACATCTCCTGCGGCCTGGGCGGTATCGCGACGTTCGCCACCTCGCCGCCGCTGCCGGTTCCCGGCGTGCTGGTGTCGGTGAGCTTCCTGCTCGGCATCGAACGCTACCGCTACCCGCAGGACCTGCCGAAGGTCAATGCCAAACTCGACCGCTCGATCTGCAAAGAGATGGGACTGCCCAACGTGCCGTTCGAGTACGTGCCGCCCATGCTGGTCGCCGATGTCGGCGCCAACCCGTGGCGGTACGGCAATCAGGGCATCCTGCTGAACTCCGACGGCCTCAAGCAGTTCCTGTTCGGACCGATCGACGGACCGCCGCGCAACTCGATGCAGATCGGGATGCCCGGATGATGCGCCGACACGGAACCCTGATCAAGTTCGTCTCCTTCGCCATCGTGATGGCGCTGCTGACCGCGTCGCTGTTCTTCATCTTCGGGCAGTACCGCACCGGCTCCACCAACGGTTACTCCGCCGTCTTCGCCGACGCCTCCCGGCTGAAGACCGGGGACACGGTACGCGTGGCCGGCATCCGGGTCGGCACCGTCAACGATCTCGAACTGCGGTCCGACAAGACCGTGCTGGTGAAATTCGACACCGATCGCGACCTGGTGCTGACCACCGGAACCAAGGCCGCCGTGCGTTACCTCAACCTGGTCGGCGACCGCTACCTGGAGCTGGTGGACGGCCCGGGGTCGACGAAAGTGCTGCCCGCGGGCTCACAGATCCCGGCCGACCGCACCGCCGGCGCCCTCGACCTTGACCTGCTGCTCGGCGGCCTGAAACCCGTTATCCGGGGCCTGAATCCGCAGGATGTCAACGCGCTGACGTCCTCGCTGATCCAGGCGTTCCAGGGCCAGGGCGGCACGCTGTCGTCGCTGTTCTCAAAGACGTCGTCGTTCTCCAACACCCTGGCCGACAACGACCAGACCATCCAGCAGCTGATCGACAACCTCAACACCGTGGTCGCGGTGCTGGCGAAGGACGGTGGGCAGTTCGACGCGTCGATCGACAAGCTCGAACAGCTGATCTCGGGGCTATCCGGCGAGCGCGACCCGATCGGCACCGCCATCACATCGCTGGACAACGGCACCGCCTCGCTGGCGAGCCTGCTCGGCGAGGCCCGCCAACCCCTGGCGGGCGCGGTCGAGCAGGCCAACCGCCTCGCGCCGCTGCTGTACAACAGCAAGGACGGCCTGGAGGCCGGCATCAAGCGGATGCCGGGCAACTACCGAAAGCTGCAGCGACTCGGCGCCTACGGCAGCTTCATCCAGTACTACATCTGCGGCCTGTCCTTCCGCGCGACCGACCTGCAGGGCCGGACCGTGGTCTTCCCGTGGGTCAAGCAAGAGACCGGAAGGTGCACCGAACCCTGATGCTCAAGTACCACGGATCCAATCTGGTCAGGGCCGGCTTCCTGGGCGCGGTGCTGATCATCCTGGTGATTCTCGTCGGCCTGCAGCCCGAGAAGCTGCTGTCGATGGCGACCAACGTCCGCTACCAGGCGTTGTTCAGCGAAGCCGGCGGCATCATGCCGGGCAACGACGTCACGGTGTCCGGCATGAAAGTGGGCACGGTTCAGAATGTTTCGCTGCACGACGGCGACGCCCTGGTCACCTTCCTGGTCAAGGGTGCGGTCGAGCTGGGAAGCGACACCACCGCGCACATCCGCACCGGAACCCTGCTCGGTGAGCGGGTATTGACCCTGGAATCGGCCGGCAGCACCACGATGAAGCCGCAGACCCTCATCCCGATCACCCGGACCTCGTCACCGTATTCGCTGACCGACGCCGTCAGTGAGTTGACCACCAACACCGCGGGCACCGACACCAAGGCGCTCAACCAATCGCTGGACACCCTGTCCGAGACACTGGATCAGCTGGCGCCGCAACTGGGTCCGACCTTCGACGGGGTGAGCCGGCTGTCGCGGTCGCTCAACGCCCGCAACGACTCGCTGGCGTCGCTGCTGCGCAACGCCGCCGATGTCAGCAAGGTGCTGGGTAAGCGCAGCGACAAGCTGAACACCCTCCTGCTCAACGGCAACGATCTGCTCGGCGTGCTGAACGAACGGCGGCTCGCCATCTCGAACCTGTTGGCCAACACCTCGGTGGTGGCACAGCAGCTCACCGGTCTGGTCAAGGACAACGAGGCCACACTGGCGCCGACCCTGCAGCGGCTGAACTCGGTGCTGGCCATGCTGGAGAACCAGCGCGACAACCTGTCCAAGGCGCTACCTGGTCTGGCGAAGTTCGAGCTCACCCAGGGCGAGACGGTGTCCAGCGGTTTCTACTACAACGCCTACGTGCCCAACGTCATCACGCCCCAGCTGATCCAGCCGTTCTTCGACTACGCCTTCGGCTTCCGGCGCGGTACCGACGCCGGCCAGCCGCCGGACAACGCCGGGCCGCGCGCAGAGATCCCGTTCCCGTACAACGGGATTCCGCAACCCAACGAACGGTGGGGCCAGCCATGAAGCGCAGGGGACTCGCCATAGCGGTGGCGGCCGTGCTGGCCGTGCTGCTGCTCGTGGGTGTGGGCTTCCTGGTTCGCAACGTGTTCTACGCGCCCACCAAGGTCACCGCCTACTTCCCGAGCGCGACCGGTATCTACGCCGGTGACGAGGTACGGGTGTCGGGGGTCAAGGTCGGCAAGATCAACTCGATCGAGCCCGACGGCACCCAGGCCAGGATCACCATGAGCATCGACCGTGGCGTGCCGATCCCCGCCGACGCCAAGGCGGTCATCGTGGCCCAGAACCTGGTCGCGGCCCGCTATGTCCAGCTGACGCCGGCCTACCGGCACAACAGCGGCCCGAAGATGGCCAGCGGCGCGGTGATTCCGATCGATCGAACCGCGGTGCCGGTCGAGTGGGACGAGGTCAAGAACCAGGTGATGCGGCTGGCCACCGACCTCGGCCCGAAGGGCAACGTGTCCGCCACGTCAGTGAGCAGGTTCATCGACAGCGCCGCCAATGCCCTGGACGGTAACGGCGACAAGCTGCGGCAGACCATCGCGCAGTTGTCCGGGGTCAGCCGGGTGCTGGCCGAGGGCAGCGGCAACATCGTCGATGTCATCAAGAACCTGCAGACCGTGGTGACCACGTTGCGGGACAGCAACGTTCAGATCGTCGCGTTCCAGAACCGGCTGGCGACGCTGACCAGTGTGATCAACGACAGCGATTCGGATCTCGACGGCGCGATCGCCAACCTGTCGGTGGCCATCGGCGAGGTTAAGCGTTTCATCGCCGAGACCCGCGACCCCACCTCCGAGCAGATCCAGCGCCTCGGGAACGTCACCCAGATCCTGGTGGACAACAAGACCGCGCTGGAGAACGTGCTGCACATCTCGCCGACCGCGTTCGCCAACGGCTACAACATCTACAACCCGGACACCGGTGACTTCGGCGGCGGCTTCACCCTGCCGAACTTCTCCAGTCCCGCAGAGTTCGTCTGCGGTTCCATCGCCGCGATCGAGAACGTCACCGCGGCCGAGAGTGGCAAGCTGTGCGCCCAGTACCTCGGTCCGGCGCTGCGGCTGTTGAACTTCAACTACATCCCGATTCCGACCAACCCCTACCTGATGAGGTCGGCGAACCCGAACAACATCGTCTACGCCGATCCGTCGCTGGCACCGGGCGGTCCGGGTCCGGTGCGTCCGCCGGAGGACGCGCCGGCCATCTCGGCCTACACCGGGCTGAACAACGACGTCGGCGCGCCCGAGAACTACGGACAGCCGCCGGCGATCGCGCCCGGGCCGGGGGCGCCGGACGTCCCGCACGCACCGGCGTATCCCTCGCCCGCGCTGTTGCCGGGCCAGGAGGTGCCGACGGTGTCGAACCTGCCAGGCATGCTGATGCCGGGCGGGACCGGCCCGGTTCGCGATCCGTCGTACGTCGGGCCGCCGCCGCCGGCGGCGGTACCGCCGGGACCGCCCCTACCCGCGGAAGGGACACCGTGATGCGTAGAACTTCCGTCCGGCGGTTGCTCGTCGTGGGTTGCGGCGCGCTGTTGACCTCGGGCTGCGCGTTCCAGGGCCTGAACTCGCTGCCACTGCCCGGTGCGGTCGGCCGCGGTCCGGGCGCGAACGTCTACCACGTCGAACTCGAGAACGTCGGCACGCTGGAATCGAATTCGCCGGTGCTGATGAACGATGTCGTGATCGGCAGCGTCGGTGCGATGAAGCTCAAGGGCTGGCACGCCGACGTCGAGATCTCGGTCAAGCCGGACGTCGGCATCCCCGCCAACGCGGTGGCCACCGTCGGGCAGACCAGCCTGCTGGGCTCGATGCACGTCGCGCTCCGCACGCCACTGGGCCAGGCCCCCAGCGGACGGCTGGTCCCCGGCGCGACCATCCCGCTGAAACAGTCGTCGAAGTACCCCTCCACCGAGCAGACGCTGTCCGCGGTGGCCGCCGTGGTCAACGGCGGCGGTCTGGGTCAGATCGGTGACATCATCCACAACTTCAGCACGGCGCTGGCCGGGCGCGAGAGCGATGTCCGGGACCTGCTGATCCGCCTGGATGATTTCGTGGGTGTGCTCGACGCACAACGCGACAGCATCGTCGCCTCGATCCAGTCGCTGAACCGGCTCTCCGGAACGTTCGCCGGACAGACCGACGCGATCGACCGGGTGCTCAAGGAGCTGCCCCCGGCGCTCGACGTCCTGATCAAGGAGCGGCCCGCACTCACCACCGCCCTGGTGCGGCTGGGGACCTTCAGCGACACCGCGACCGCTCTGGTGAACGACACCCAGACCGACCTGGTGCAGAACCTGAAGAACCTGGAGCCGGCGCTGAAGGGACTCGCCGATATCGGCCCCGACCTCGGCAAGGCGATTCCCTATCTGACCACGTTCCCGTACAGCCAGGGTCTGATCGACCGAGGCGTCCGCGGCGACTACATGAATCTTTATGCCGTGCTGGACTTCACGGTTCCCCGGCTCAAGCGCGGGTTGTTCCTGGGCACCCGGTGGGGTGAGGAGCACGCGAAACTCGTTCCCGCGCCCGGAGATCCGTGGTACCTGAACTACAGCTACGACCCGCTGTCTGCCGGGGTGGCGCCGCCGCCCCAGTTCGACGACGCGGCTCCGGTCAACGCTGCGTCGGCCCCGCTGCCGCCGGTGGACGGCCCCATCCTGCCGGTCGTGCCGCAGCCCTTCGGTGGGCTGTTCGCGGTGCCGAGCCAGGAGACGGTCGACCAGATCTTCGCCGGCCCGTACCCGGCCCAGGGCGGACAGCCGCAGCCCGCTGCAGCAACGCCGGCCAGCGCCCCCAGCCCGACCGGAGGAAACTGATGCTCACGCGTTTCGTCCGAAACCAGTTGATCATCTTCACGATCGCCTCGATCATCGGTGTGGCGGCGATGGTCTTCGTCTACATGCAGGTGCCGACGCTGCTGGGGCTGGGCAAGATCACCGTCAAGTTGGAGTTGCCCGCCAGTGGCGGGCTGTACCGGTTCGCCAACGTCACCTACCGCGGGGTTCAGATCGGCAAGGTGACGTCGGTCGACCTGACCGACGACGGCGCGGTCGCGACGATGTCGCTGAACACCTCGCCGAAGATTCCGTCCGACCTGCAGGCCAACATTCGCAGCATCTCGGCGGTGGGCGAGCAGTTCGTCGATCTGGTGCCGCGCACCAAGTCCGGGCCGTACCTCGGTGACGGCTCGGTGATCCCGGCGAAGGAGGCCTCTGTGCCGCAGCCGGTCGGGCCGATGCTCGACCAGGTCAGCAAGCTGCTCGACACCATCCCGCAGGACAAGATCGCGCAGCTGCTCGACGAGTCGTTCAAAGCGTTCAACGGCGCGGGCTTCGACATCCAGTCGCTGCTGGATTCCTCGTCGAAGCTGTCCGGAGATCTCAACGGAGTCTCCGACCAGACCCGGGCGCTGGTCGACGACAGCGGACCGCTGTTGGACGGTCAGGCGCAGACCAGCGACTCGATCAAGATCTGGGCGCGCAGCTTCGCCGGCATCACCGACTCGCTGCACACCAACGACCCGCAGATCCGCAACATCCTGCAGACCGGACCCGGTGCGGTGAGCGAGGTTTCGGCACTGCTCAACCAGGTGAAGCCCACCCTGCCGGTGCTGCTCGCCAACCTGAACACGGTGGGTCAGGTCCTGGTGACCTACAACCCGGGCATCGAGCAGTTGCTGGTGATCCTGCCTGCCTACATCGCCGCCCAGGAGTCGTTCGGCCTGCCGAAGAACAATCCCACCGGCCTGCCGTTGGGCGAGTTCGCGACGATGTTCGGTGACCCGCCGCCGTGCACGGTCGGCTTCCTGCCGCCGTCGCAGTGGCGTTCACCGGCGGACCTCTCCGATATCGACACCCCGGACGGCCTGTACTGCAAACTGCCCCAGGATTCCCCGATCTCGGTGCGCGGGGCGCGCAACATCCCCTGCATGGACAAGCCTGGCAAGCGGGCGCCGACAGTGGAGATCTGCAAGAGCGACATGCCGTATGAGCCGTTGGCGATGCGCCAGCATGCCACCGGTCCGTACCCCCTGGATCCCAGCCTGATCTCGCAGGGCATCCCCCCGGATGACCGGGTGACGCTCAACGACAACATCTACGGGCCCCTCGACGGCACGCCGCGACCACCGGGCCCGCCGCCGGCGGCGCCGGCACCCGCGCAGGCACCGGTGGCCCCGGCCGCCGGGCAGTTGCCGCTGCCGGAAGGTGTTGCCCCCCAGGGTGCTCCGACGGGTCCACTGCCCGGTCCGGCGCCCGACGGCGGCGCGGTGCCGGCGGCCCCGAGCGCCTACGGCGCCAACCCAACCGGAAAGCCCCCGGTCGCGGTGGCCTACTACGACCCGCAGAACGGTCGCTACCTGACGCCGGACGGTCAGTACCGGCAGCAGACCAGTGTGACGGCCGGCGGTCCGGCCAAGACATGGAAGGACCTGCTGCCTACCTAGGCGGTGCGTCCGGAGGGATGGGAGACGACGTGATGCGCTCGGTCAGGGCACTGGTTGGTTCCGGTGTTGTAAGCCTGGTCGCCGCAACGGGAATCGCGGCACCGGTTCACGCGGACGACACCACCGGCCTGCAGCTCAACGGCCGCTACCTCGTCACCTCCAACGGCGAGTGGTCCAAGACCAACGAGGTCTTTCACGACGAGCAGGTGGTTCGGCAGGTGTGGACCACCTCCTCGAGCTGCGAGAGCCCCACATCCTGCACCGGCCACCTGACGAGCAGCCTCGGCTGGGAAGCCGACATGGTCTACACCGAGGATCGCTGGGTGGTACGTCGCACAATTCCCAACTGGGAGCCCTGCTATGACGGCACGGCCGCACCGGGCCGACAGGAGTTCCGGTTCTGGCCGGTGGATTCCAACGGTCAGCGCTATCCCACCGACGGGTCGACTTTCGGCGGCTACGACGAGACCTACGGTCTGTCCGGTGCCTGCGGCCGCAACATGCCGCTGGTGATCAAGATGCCGGTGCGAATGCAGCGCATCATCCAGTAAAGCGTCCGCGCCCTAGGCGAATTCGACGTCGGACATCTTGATCTGGCCGCCGTCGCGCTGCACCGTCACCACCACCCGCCACACCCGCGGCTGCTGGTCCTCCTTGGGGGCGTTCGGCCCCTCACGGTGCGATGTCGCGGCGATGAGGACCGTCGCGGTCTCCTCGTCCATCGACTCCACGGCGGCGTCGTTGACGGTCACCTTGGTGACCATCTTGGAATCCTGCAGGGCCTTGATCAGATCTTTCGAGGTGTCCTCGAAGTTGTTCTTCATCTTGCCCATCGAGTCGTCGATCACGCGTTGCACGCTCTCCTGGGCATGCGCGTAATCCATCGACATCAGGTTGACCACGCCCTGGCGGGCCGCGGCGGCGTACTCGGCGGTGCGGTGCCGTTCCGCGTCGGCCTTGCGGTGCTCCCACAGCATCCAACCGGTGGCGCCCAGCAGGCCGGCGACCGCCAGCAGCATCAGGCTCGCGGCCAGCGCCCTGCGGCCGGGCAGTCGGCGCCGCCGCTTGTCCGCCGGGGCAGCGGCCGCCCCGGCGGCCTCGCCGGTGGATTCGGCGAGTTCGTAGTCGGTGGTGGTGTCTTCGACCTCAGCGGATTCGCCGCCTCCGGCTGGGGCCGTGTCGCCGCCTCCCGCGGCTGGGGCCGTTTCGCCGCCTTCCGCGGCTAACTTGCGGCGCAACTCGTCCGCGCGGGCGCGGGCGGCCTCCGCCCGCGCCTCGGCCTCGGCGGCGGCGGCCTCCGCGGCCTCGGCCGATGCGGCGCCGTCGGCGTCGGGAGTCTCGGACTCGGGCTTGCCGGACGGCATTACGACCTCCTCGTCTAGCACTGCCGCCCAGCATTGCACAGCAACTGTTTTTTCTTCCCGGAGGGGGAGAATTCGCTTACCGAGTATGGGAAAGTATTCGGGTGCGCATGACCGTGGCAGCTCTTGCTGCGCCCCTGGCCGCCGGTCTGTTGATGCCGGCCCCGGCCGCCGCGGACCCCGCGCCGGCGCCGGCGCCGGCGCCCATCAACGCCAACGAATGCAACGACGCGTTCTGCACACCCGGCATCACCGCCGGGGTGGAGCTCGGCGCGCCGTGCAGCGACACCGGCTACTACGTGTTCGGCGTGGACACCCGCAACAACTGGGGCCGGTTGGTGTTCTGCGGTTCGCCGCGGCGCTACGAGCCGCGCTACTTCCGGTCGCCGCCCATGGTCGGCGTCAAGGAGTTCAACAGCAACTGCAGCGGCTACGAGACCTACGTCGCGCAGGCGCCGGACGGCCTGTTCTTGTCCTGCGCCGCCCAGAACGGCGAGTCGATCTGGGTCCGCGGGGACGCCTGACGCTCAGCCTGTCGCGGTGAACCGGACGTGAATGTCCGTGAGCCCCCGCAAGATGTAGGTCGGTTCGTAGTTGTAGCTCCGCGCGCCTGCCGGCCCGTGGAACGTCTCGTCGACGGTGATCTCGCCCATCCGGTCAAGCATGCGCTCCAGCGACACCCGGCCCTCGACGCGCGCCAGTGGCGCGCCCGGACAGGAGTGCGCGCCGCGGCCGAAGGCGATGTGCTCGCGGACGTTGGGGCGGCCGAGTTGGAACTCATGCGGATCGCTGAACCGGCGCGGATCGCGATTGACCGCCCCGGGTAGCACCATCACCACGGTGCCGGCCTTGACGTCCAACTCGCCGACCTGCGTCGTCCGGCGGGCCAGCCGGGAGTCGCTTTTCACCGGGCTCTCCAGCCGCAGCGACTCCTCGATGAAGGTGGGGATGAGGCTGCGGTCCCCGCGCAGCGCCCGCTGGATGTCGGGCCGCTCGGCCAACACCTTGATCGCGGCCGACAGCAGCTTGGCGGTCGTCTCCTGGCCGGCCGCGAACAGGAATGTCGCGGTGCGCACCACGTCGATGATCTCCGGGGTGGACCCGTCGGGGTACTTCGCGGTCGCCAGGTCGGTCAGCACGTCGTCTCGCGGGTTGCTGCGGCGGTCCTCGAGGTAGCCGCTGAACTTCTCGTCGAGGAACTCCAGCGGGTTGCGGCCCACCGTCTCGTGGTCGAGCGAGCCGACGCGTGCTCCCGGCCGCTCGGCGCCGAGCACCACGCGGAACTGCTGGTGGTCCTCCTCGGGTACGCCGAGCAGATCCGCGATGACCAAGAGCGAGAACGGTTTCGCGTATTCGGCGAGGAACTCGCTGTGGCCCTCGGCGAGGAACTCGTCGAGCTGGCGGTCGGCCAGCCGCCACATGAAGTCCTCGTTCTCCTTGAGCCGCTTGGGCGTCAGCAGCCGACTGAGCAGCGACCGGGCCTTGGTGTGCTCGGGGGGATCCATGGTGACCATGTGCTCGTACATCGGGAACGCGGTACGGTGCGCGTCGATCTGGGCGTTGAGGTCGTCACCCTCGGGGGTGAACGGCAAGGGGGGGAACGGCCCGCCCAACGCCACGCAGGACGAGAAGTCCTCGACGTTCTTGTAGACACCGAGCGCCTCGTCGTATCCGGTCACCGCAACGAAGCCGTGCGGTTCCAGCCGGAGCACCGGGCTCCGCTCCCGCAGATAGTCGTAATACGGGTAGGGATCGGCAACCAGCGATTGATCGGTGAGGAAATCAAGGCCGGCGTAATCGGTCATGCGTGAGTCCTCCCGGGGAGCGCGAAATGCTGAGCACTTGCTTAGCATGCCGTAAAGTGCACGGTCAAGGTTGGCCGCCAACGCCCACGTACGATCGGCGTGTTCAGTCGAGAACGGAGTGATCATGGCATCGGCGCGACGCATCGGGGCGCCCGACGCGAAGAATCGCGCCGCACTGATCGACGCTGCCGAACAGTTGATGATCGAGGACGGCTACGCCGCGGTGACCTCCCGCCGGGTCGCCGAGAAGGCCGGGCTCAAACCGCAACTGGTGCACTACTACTTCCGCACCATGGACGACCTCTTCCTCGAGGTGTTCCGCCGGTACGCCGACCTGGGTATCGAAGCCCATCGACAGGCGCTGGAATCGGCTCAGCCGCTGTGGGCGCTGTGGCGGTTCGGCATCAACCCCGCGGCCAGCCGGCTGACCATGGAGATGGCCGCGCTGGCCAATCACCGCAAGGAGTTGCGCACCGAGATCGCCCGCTACGCAGTCGTATTCCGCGAGCAGCAGCGCGCGGCGTTCGTCACCGCGTTGCAGCGGCACGGTGTGCTACCGGACGAAGTACCGCCGATCGTGTGGTCGATCCTGCTCACCGGGGTGTCGACGGTGGTCATGATGGGCGAGGCCCTCGGGGTCACCGCCGGGCACGCCGAAACCCTCGAGGTCGTCGAGCGGTATCTGACTTTGATGGAGGGCGAGCCCGCCGAGGGGGACTCAGCTCACCAGTGGCGCAACGAGCACAGCGCACCCTTGGCGCCGGAGTTCTGCGAGACCACAACGCCATCGACGGCCAGCACGCAGTGAAAGTTCGGCGGGAATTTCGACCGCCCGCTGGTCGCCATCACCATCGCCCATTCGTCGGGGTTGGCCAGCTGCACGTTCATCGTCCACTGCTGCCCGGGGCCCAGGTCCGCTTCGACTTTGGGGCTGAACAGGTAGGGATCGTGGCTGTAGTCGGCCCACGACGGCGGGTCGGTGTCGCGGTAGTAGATCGCTGCGCCGCGGAACGGCTGCTCGGTGAAGACGCTGTAGGTGATCTGATGCATCACCGCCTCGTCGGCGGCGGCGGGAACCGCGGTGGCGGCCACCCCTGCGGTCGCGAGCAGGACCGCAGCACCGAACCGGACGGACCTCATGGCACTGCCTGGCACGCCGCCTCCTTCACGAGAAGCTATTCGGCGATTGTAGGGCTTGGCCGTGTTCGCCCACCGGCGAACCCGTGATCTCGGCACGCCTACTTCGCCCGGTTCATCACCCGGTCGGCGGCGGCCCAGTGCTCGTCGGACACCCACAGGCCGGCGAACGCTGAGACCGCCTCCTCCGGAGACGCCCCGGCGAGGACCCGCTTGATCTCACCGGCTGATCGGTGCGCCAAAGACTGCGCCACCGAACGCCATTCGGCATCGAACTGCGACCGCGGAACCACCCGGTTGATCAGGCCGATGCGGTGCGCCTCGGTGGCGGACAGTACGGTGCCCGACCCGGCAAGCAACAGTGCCTCGCTGCGGCCCACCAGCGCGGCCAACCGTTCGGCCCCGCCCCAGGCCGGCATGATCGCCAGCGACACCTGGTTGAAGCCGATCTTCACGTCGTCGGCGGCCACCCGGATGTCGGCCGCGACCGCAACCTCGGCGCCGCCGCCGAGGGCGTGGCCGTTGAGGGCGGCGATGACCGGGGCCGGAAACGCCGCGATGCGGTCGCAGATCGCGCGCATTTGACGAGCCATGCCGGCGGCCTCGTCGAGCGTGCGCAGCGCGGCGAGCTCCTTGAGGTCACCGCCGGAGACGAACGCCCGGTCACCACCCCCGCGGATCACCAGCGCGGCGGCGCCGGCGGCGGAGTCGAGGGCCGCCTCGAGTTCGCCCATGGTCGACAGTGCGATGGCGTTGCGGGCGTGCGGACGGTCGATCGTCAGGACCGCCAGGCCGTCGCTCCACTCGACATCGACCATCGTTGATTCTCCGATTTCGGTATTGGCATTCTCGTCTTGCGAGAATAGCATCGCCATCACGATGCGGAACATCCCGGTTGAGCTGAGGAAACACTACGAGGAACAGGGGTGGTGGACCCAGGACACCCTCGGTGAGCTCCTCGCCCGCGGCCTCGCGGCCAACCCCGACACCGGCTTCTCGGTGCATTCCGACGTCCGGCCGTACAGCGGCACGTTCCGCGATGTGGAGATCATGGCCCGCCGGCTGGCCGCGGGCCTGCGGGCGCGCGGGGTCGGGCCCGGCGACATAGTTGCGTTCCAGCTGCCCAACTGGGTCGAAGCCGCGGTGACGTTCTGGGCGTCGGCATTCCTGGGCGCGGTGGTGGTGCCGATCGTGCACTTCTACGGCCGCAAGGAACTGGCCTACATCATCGACACCGTCAAGCCGAAGGTGTTCATCAGCACCGCGCACTTCCGCCACCTGGAGTTCCATTCGGACCTGTGCGCCGATATCCCCATCGTGGGGCTGGTGGGCGGCGATTTCGACGACCTGCTCGCCGACGAGCCGATGAGCGGCGAACTGCACACCGACCCGGCCGCGCCGACGCTGATCGCCTTCACCTCCGGCACCACCCGCGACCCCAAGGGTGTCGTCCACAGTCACCAGACGCTGAGCTGCGAGACCCGCCAGCTGCTGGCCAACTATGCGACCGACCGCGGCCGCCAGATCACCGCCGCCCCGGTCGGCCACTTCATCGGCATGGTCGGCGCGTTCCTGATCCCGGTGATCGAGGGCGCGCCGGTCGACCTGTGCGACGTGTTCGATCCCGGCCGGGTGCTGGAACTGATGGAGAGCGAGGGCATGTCGATGGGGGGCGGGCCGCCGTTCTTCGTCACCAGCCTGCTCGACCACCCGAACTTCACCGAGGCACACCTCAAGCGGATCAAGCACGTCGGCCTCGGCGGATCGACGGTGCCGGCGGCCGTCACCCGCCGACTCGCCGATCTGGGCATCCACGTCTTCCGGTCCTATGGCAGCACCGAGCATCCGTCCATCACCGGTTCGCGCCAGGACGCACCGGAGGAGAAGCGGTTGCTCACCGACGGCAACGTCCGTCCGGGCGTGGAGATCAAACTGACCGAGGAGGGCGAGATCCTCTCCCGTGGGCCGGACCTGTGCCTGGGCTACACCGACGACGAACTCACCAAGCGGGCGTTCGACGACGAGGGCTGGTATCACACCGGTGACATCGGCATCCTCGACTCCGACGGGTATCTGACCATCACCGACCGCAAGGCGGACTTCATCATTCGCGCTGGATCTGTTCGGGGGTCTTCGGCTTGCCAACGTTGGACATACCGGCTGCTCCTTCTTTGTCGTCTTCAGCCGTCGACGACAACTAGGTTGCAAACGTCGACGTGGTTTCAGCGATGTGCTTGTTCGAGCATGCCTCGCCGTATCAGCCCAGTTCAAGCCGCCGTAGCTGCCAATTTTCGCCAATCCGGGCAGGAACTTTGCAAAGTTTGCGAAGGCATACGACGCCTTGACCGGTTCAGAAGTTACCGGTCGGTAGCGACTTTTCGCTGGTCAGTACGCTCGTACTGTTAACCGGCTCGCTTCAGAGCGGAAAGATCGACGCGACGGCCTTGACCTCATCGCCGACCACGTATGTGAGCGTTCTAACAGTGCGATCGGCCAACTCCGGACCGAACTTGTCGGTCGTCCCCGGCAGGTACACGTGCAGCAGGATCTCCAGCTTGTCGCCGAACGCCACCGGCAGATCGTGCTCGATGGTCACCCGCAGGGGCGCCTCGAACAGCTCGGGGTAGTCGGCCAGGAACTCCTCGACGACCTTCCAGTACACCGAGTTGTTCACGTGGTCGAACAGGTCGATGTCGCTGACCCGGATGGGGAAGTCCCGGATCTCGTTGGCGTCCGCGCGGGAGCCGGCGGTCAGGTAGGCCTTCCAGCGCAACCGGTCGACGTCGGTGGTGCGCCGCAGCGCCTCCATGAAGTCGTCGGAGATGCGCGCCGGGCCCTGCGTCTCCCGATTGATGTTGATCCAGAACGCCTCGGACTCGATCAGGCCGCCCTTGCGCCCGTCGATGCGGACCCGCATCTCGCACCACCGGTTCGAGGTGCCCGAACACCAGCGCCGCATCCGCAACATGTCCTGGAACTCGATCGGCCGAATGAGGTCGACCATCGTGCGACGCACGATCCACAGTGGGTGCGTCTCCTCGTGGCCCATCTCGCGGAGCTGGTCCTGTCCGATGTCCTGGATGTGCCGGCAGGCGGCGTCCAGGCGCAGCCGCCCATCGCGATCGATGTCGCCGACCCGCAGCGGCCATTCGCGATCGAAAACATCGGGGTGCGGATCGGGGACCGGCATCAACGCCTTTGCCAAACCGCCGCCGGCGCCGCCTGTTTCCCTGCTCATACCTCTCCCGTGCACCCTGTCCCTGGAAGCGATCATGCCAAAGGCCCATGTGAAAGCCAACCGCCCCAAGGCTTGCCAACGGTGCGAAGTGGACCTTCGCAGAAGGTCGTAGGCTGGACGGGTGGCCAAGACGTTCGTCGGCTCCCGGGTGCGGCAGCTACGCAGCGAACGCGGCTTCAGCCAGGCCGCGCTGGCGCAGATGCTGGAGATCTCGCCCAGCTACCTCAACCAGATCGAGCACGACGCCCGCCCGCTGACCGTCGCGGTGTTGTTGCGGATCACCGAGGTGTTCGGGGTGGACGCCACGTTCTTCGCCTCCCAGGACGACACCCGGCTGGTCGCCGAGTTGCGCGAGGTGACGATGGACCGCGACCTCGACCTCGACGTCGACATGGCGGAGGTGGCCGAGGTGGTCACCGCCCATCCGGCCCTCGCCCGGGCGATGGTCAACCTGCACCGCCGCTATCGGATCACCACCGCACAGCTGGCCGAGGCGACCGAGGACCGGTTCAGCCTCAACATCGGGGGCAGCGGCACCGGCGCGATCACCATGCCGCACGAGGAGGTCCGGGACTTCTTCTACCAGCGGCAGAACTATCTGCACGAACTCGACACCGCCGCCGAAGACCTGACGGTCCGGATGCGGATGCACCGCGCCGAGTTGGCCCGCGAACTGTCCGACCGGCTGACCATGGTGCACGGCGTGCACATCATCCGGCGGGCCGATCTGGGCGACACCGTGCTGCACCGCTACGACCCGGCGACGCGGACCCTCGAGATCAGCAACCACCTGTCCTCGGGCCAGCAGGTCTTCAAGATGGCGACCGAACTGGCCTATCTGGAGTTCGGCGAGCTGATCGACGCCCAGGTGCAGGAGGGCAAGTTCACCAGCGAGGCCGCCCGGCGGCTGGCCCGGCTGGGGCTGGCCGGCTACTTCGCCGCGGCCACCGTGCTGCCCTACCGACAGTTCCACGACGTGAGCGAGAACTTCCGCTACGACATCGAACGGCTCTCGGCCTTCTACCAGGTGAGCTACGAGACCATCTGCCACCGGCTCTCGACGCTGCAGCGGCCGTCGATGCGTGGGGTGCCGTTCTCGTTCGTCCGGGTCGACCGGGCCGGGAACATGTCAAAGCGGCAGTCCGCCACCGGCTTTCACTTCTCCTCCTCGGGCGGCACCTGCCCGCTGTGGAACGTCTATGAGACCTTCGCCAACCCGGGCAAGATCCTGGTGCAGATCGCGCAGATGCCCGACGGCCGCAACTACATGTGGGTGGCGCGCACCATCGAGCGGCGCGCGTCCCGATACGGACAGCCGGGCAAGACGTTCGCCATCGGACTGGGCTGCGAGATCCGGCACGCCAACCGGCTGGTGTACTCGGAGGGCCTGGATCTGTCGTCGGGCAGCGCGACGCCGATCGGCGCCGGGTGCCGGGTGTGTGAACGTGACAACTGCCCGCAGCGCGCGTTTCCCGCATTGGGCCGGGCCCTGGACATCGACGAGCACCGCAGCACGGTGTCGCCCTACCTGGTCAAGGAGCCCTGATGCCGCAACGCATTCCGCCGGCCACTCTCCGCGAATTGGGATTGGTCAACTGGATCACGGCCAAGATCGCGGCGCGCACGCTGCGGGTACCGGAGTTCCATCTGATGACCACACTGGGCCAGCACAAGGCACTGCTGCCGCCGTTCCTGATCTACGGGGCCTTCCTGCTGTATCGCGGCAAGCTGTCCAAGCAGGACAAGGAATTGGTCATCCTCCGGGTGGGCCACCTGCGCGACTCGGAGTACGAACTTCAGCAACACCGCCGGCTGGCGCGCACCCGGGGTGTCGATAATGCTTTGCAGGACAGGATTTTCGCCGGACCCGATGCCGAAGGGCTGACGGACCGCCAGCGCACGCTGCTGATGGCGGTCGACGAGCTCATCGGCGACCGCGACCTGTCCGACACCACTTTTGCCGCCCTGTCCCGGCACCTGAGCCAACAGCAGGTCACCGAATTCTGCGCCCTGGCGGGCCATTACGACGCGATCGCGGTCATCCTGGCTGCGCTGCGGGTTCCGATGGACTACCCGGACTGACCGAGCCGACCATCCCCTTCGTCACGGCGCGGAGTAGACACCGAACTCGGCGTTGTTCTCTGAAACGCAGGAGACCACCAGGGGACGGGTGTCGGCAGTTCCGGTGTAGCAGGTCCAGGTGTCGACCGAATTGATCTGCTGGTACTTCTGGCCCTGGAGGTCATACTTGCCGGCGAGTAGATAAGCGTCGGCACACGAGATGTCACCGCTGTAGATCTTGATCTGGTTGCCCCCCTGCGCCGGGCATTCCTTGACAGCTTGGGCCGGGGCCGCCGGGGCGGTGGGCGACGTGGAATCGGCCGGCCCATTCACTCGGTCGAGGCAGCCCCGCAGCACCTCCTCGCGGTTCCACCATGGCTGGGCTTTGTCCGCGGCGGTCCAGGTGTCCACCACCGCTTCGCAGGCCTTCTGCGGGGCTGTGGCGGTCCCGTTGTACTGCCAGAACGCCACGTTGCCGATTTCGTGGCGACCGAGATCGTAGGCCTTGGTCGAGGTGGGCGCCGCGGCACTCGAGGCCGGTGTGGTAGCCGACGTCGGGCCGGTCTGGGTAGCGGACTGGGTGTGGCTGCACCCGGCGACCACCAGAGGGATCAGAACTGCCGAAACAACTGCGCCGCGAATTCTCATGAGCGGCAGCCTAGGACCACGGTAATCGGGTCGCGGTGGAAGTGCGCGACGGATGGGCATCGAATTCGGGGACTTTCGTCACCGGGATCACTACCTACAGGTAGGTCACGCCCAGCACGATGAGGGTGAAGATCACCGGCGAGATCGGCAAGCAGCCAAGGAAAGCCGCCCACACCAGGCGCTTGCGCTGATACATCTGCCAGGCCCGGTAACCCACCGCGGCCGCGGCCAGGAAGATCAGCACCGACAGCACCAGCACCCAGAAATTGACCCGGTAGGCCGAGGTCGCGGTCGAGATGCCGATCAGCCACAGGATGTGGCCGATCACGAAACCGCCGATACCCGCGACGACGGCCTCGGTGGTCTTGGCGGGGCTCAAAAGTTGATCATGTGGCCGGCGAGGCCGTGGAAGCATTCCTGGAGCGCCTCCGACAGCGTCGGGTGGGTGTGCACGTTGCGGGTCAACTCGTTGACGGTGAGGTCCCACTTCTGCGCCAGCGTCAGCTCCGGCAGCAGTTCGGAGACGTCGGGCCCGATCAGGTGGGCGCCGAGCAGTTCGCCGTACTTGCCGTCGGCGATCACCTTGACGAAGCCGGTCGGATCGGCCAACCCGTGCGCCTTGCCGTTGGCGGTGAACGGGAACTTGGCGACCTTGACGTCGTAGCCCTCCTCGCGAGCCTGCTCCTCGGTCAGCCCGAAACTGGCCACCTGCGGCTGGCAGAACGTCGCGCGGGGCATCATCCGGTAGTCACCCAGGGCCAGCGTCTCCGCGCCGGCGATGGTCTCGGCGGCCACCACACCCATCGCCTCGGCCACATGGGCGAGCTGCAGCTTTCCGGTGACATCGCCGATGGCGTAGATGTGCGGCACGTTGGTGCGCATGTAGTCGTCGATGCCGATGGCCCGCCGTTCGGTCAGCTGCACGCCCGCCGCGTCCAGGCCGTAGCCGTCGACATTGGGGGCGAACCCGATGGCCTGCATCACCTTGTCGGCCTTGATCTGCTCGGTCTTGCCGTCCTTGCTGACCGCGACGATGACACCATCGGCCCCGTTGTCGGTGATCGACTCGACCTTGGTGCCGGTGAGGATCTTGACGCCCAGCTTCTTGTACTGCTTCTCGATCTCCTTGGAGACCTCGGCGTCCTCGTTCGGCAGCGCGCGCGGCAGGAACTCGACGATGGTGACGTCCACCCCGTAGTTCTTCATCACGTAGGCGAACTCCATGCCGATGGCGCCCGCGCCGGCGATGACGATCGAGTTCGGCAGGTCCCGCGACAGGATCTGCTCCTCATAGGTCACGACGTTCTTCGACAGCCCGGTGCCGGGCACCAGCCGGGTGCTGCTGCCGGTGGCGATGATGGCGTTGTCGAAGGTGACGGTTTCGGTTCCGCCGTCGTTGAGCCGCACCGAGATGGTGTGGTCGTCGGTGAAGACGCCGTACCCGTGGATCTCGGTGATCTTGTTCTTCTTCATCAGGAAGTGCACACCGGCCACCCGGCCCTCGGCGACCTTGCGGCTGCGGTCGAAGGCGGCCCCGTAGTCGAAGCTGGCCTCGCCGCTGATCCCGAAGGTCTGGGCGTCCTTGGTGAAGATGTGGACGAGTTCGGCATTGCGCAGCAACGCCTTCGACGGGATACAGCCCACGTTCAGGCACACCCCGCCCCAGTACTTGGGTTCGATGATGGCGGTGTTCAGGCCCAGCTGGGCCGCGCGGATCGCCGCGACGTATCCACCGGGGCCCGCTCCGAGAACGACGACGTCATAGTGAGTCACGCTCGCTACCCTAGCTTCAGCCGACGGCCGGGCGCGCGATCCATTCGAAGTAATACGCGCCGTGCAGCACGGCGGCGGCGAGCATCGAGGGCAGCGGCGCCGACATCAGCGCGATCGCCAGCGCGGTCACCGGCGGTCTGCGCCGGACCATCGAGGTCAGCATCGCCGCCAGGGTGCACACGATCAGGTACATCAGCACGCCGAACAACGGCGCCGTCTTGTGCAGCGAGGTGTACCACCAGAAGTAGAAGCCCAGCCCGGCCGCCGCGGCCAGCACCCACACCGCGGCGACGATGAAGACGAACTGCCAGCGCCTGACGTGCGCGAACGGGGCGGCCACCGCGGCGGGCTTGGCCGGCACCGCGACCGGTTCGGCGTGGCCGTTGACCGGGTGCAGAAACGCGTCGGCGTCGAAGGTCGCCAGCCCGGTGAAGCCCAGCGGACGCAGCGGACCGGGGTGCGGGCCGGTGTCGAAGATCGGCGCCGGATGCGGCTCCGTCGAGGGCAGCGAGGTCCGCTCAGCCACTGGAGGCCACCTGGATCACGAGCAGCACACCCAGCCACCCGGGGGCGATCGCCAGAATGAACGCCCCGAGCGCGGTGGCCCAACTCCGGCGCGACAGCAGGATGACCAGCATCCCGATCGCGCTGGGCACCCCGACGACCAGTCCGACCACCAGATCCGGACGGACTTTCGCGGTGACGGCGACGGTGGCCAACAGCGCGGCCACTTGACCGGTCGCGCAACCGATCAGCAATGCACTTGTGAGCAGCCATGCCCGAGGCAGGGGTATCACGCATCTGACGATACGTGGCCACGGCCGGACTACGGCTCAACGACCTCGGCGCGCCGACCAGGGATTGTGCAGGCGTCCGCCGCCTCCGCGACCACCAGACCGGCCTGTTCCGGGGGCCGCATGCCCCGCTCGTAGTCCGCTCCGGTCAGCGGCGCGGCGATGGCCAGCAACTCGTTCTCGGCGTCGGTGAAGGCCCGGCCACGGCTGAGGAACCGAAGGCCGTGCGGCGTCTCGAGGCTGAATCCGCCGCCGCGGCCGGGCACCACGTCGATGACCAGTTGGGTGTGCTTCCACGTCTCGAACTGGGACCCGGAGATCCACACCGGCGCCCCCTCGAGGATGCCGAGCAGCACGTCGCGGTCGCCGACGATGAACTCCCCGTCCGGATAGCACATCGGCGACGAGCCGTCGCAGCAGCCGCCGGACTGGTGGAACATCACCGGCCCGTGCCGCCGCTGCAGGTCGTGCAGGAGGTCGGCGGCCGCCGCGGTGATGAGGGCCCGCGGCGGGGCGCTGCTCATGACCATCGGGACTCCTGTGCGTTCAGGGCGGTGTAACCCAGCTCACAGTACCGCCGTGACCACAATGGCAGCTATGGCGGACGACCCGTATCTGTGGCTGGAGGACATCGCCGGCGACGATGCCCTGGACTGGGTGCGCAGGCACAACGACCCGACCATCGACGAGTTCCGCGACGAGCGCTTCGAGCAGTTGCGGGCCGAGGCCCTCGAGGTGCTCGACACCGACGCCCGCATCCCCTACGTACGGCGGCGCGGCGAGTACCTGTACAACTTCTGGCGCGATGCCGAGAACCCCCGCGGCCTGTGGCGGCGAACCACGCTGGCGCAGTACCGATCCGAGGAACCGGACTGGGACGTCCTGATCGACGTCGACGAACTCGCCCGCGCCGACGACGCCAACTGGGTGTGGGCCGGCGCCGACGTGATCGAGCCCGACCACACCCGCGCGCTGATCAGCCTGTCACGCGGCGGATCTGATGCGGCGATCGTACGCGAATTCGACATGGCGACAAGGACATTCGTCGCCGACGGGTTCGAGCTTGCGGAAGCCAAGTCGCAGGTCTGCTGGGAAGACCCCGACACCCTGCTGGTGGGAACCGATTTCGGTCCCGACTCGATGACGGAGTCCGGGTACCCGCGGGTGGTCAAGCGCTGGCGGCGCGGCCAGCCGCTGTCGGAGGCGGTGACGGTGTTCTCCGGGCCGGTCACCGACGTGATCGTGTCGGCATCGGTGGACCGCACCCCCGGATACGAGCGCACGCTGGTGCATCGGGCGGTCGACTTCTTCAACGATCAGGTCTTCGAGTTGCGCGGCGGCGAACTGGTGCGGATCGACGCACCCACCGACGCGTCGCTGTCGGTGCACCGGGAGTGGCTGCTGATCGAGCTCCGCACCGACTGGTACACCGGCTCGGCGCAGTACCGGGCGGGCTCGCTGCTGGCGGCCGACTACGAGCGGTTCCTCGACGGCACAGCGGATCTCACCGTCGTCTTCGAACCCGACGCGCACACCTGCCTACATCAGTACGCCTGGACGCGGGACAAGTTGCTGATGGTGACGCTCGTCGACGTCGCGAGCAGGGTCGAGGTCGTCACCCCCGGCGGCTGGACCCGCGAGCCGGTGCCGGGCCTGCCGCAGGGCACCGACAACACCGTCATCGCCGCCGCCGACGACACCGGCGACGAGGTCTTCCTGGACTCCAGTGGCTTCCTGACCCCGTCGCGGCTGCTGCACGGCGTCGCGGGTGGGGCGCTCACCGAGATCAAGCGGGCGCCGTCGTTCTTCGACGCCGCGGATCTGGAGGTCGCGCAGCACTTCGCGACCTCCGACGACGGGACCGCCGTGCCGTACTTCGTGGTGCGGCACCGCCACGACCGGTCACCGCGGCCGACCCTGCTGGGCGGCTACGGCGGTTTCGAGGTGTCCCGGACACCGGGCTACGACGGGGTGCTCGGCCGGCTGTGGTTGTCGCGTGGCGGCACCTACGTGCTGGCCAACATCCGCGGCGGCGGCGAGTACGGCCCGGGCTGGCACACCCAGGCGATGCGCGCGGGCAGGCACAAGGTGGCCGAGGACTTCGCCGCCGTGGCCCGCGACCTGGTGGACCGGGGTATCACCTCGGTGCCCCAACTCGGCGCACAGGGCGGCAGTAACGGCGGCCTGCTGATGGGCATCATGCTGACGAAGTACCCGGAGCGCTTCGGCGCGCTGGTGTGCCAGGTGCCACTGCTGGACATGAAACGCTTCCATCTGCTGCTCGCCGGGGCGTCCTGGGTTGCCGAGTACGGCGACCCGGACGACCCCGAGGACTGGGAGTTCATCGCCGAATACTCGCCCTACCAACATGTCTCGGAGGATCGGGCCTATCCCCCGGTGTTGATCACCACCTCGACCCGCGACGACCGGGTGCATCCCGGCCACGCCCGCAAGATGACGGCCGCGCTCGAGGCCGCCGGGCAGCCGGTCTGGTACTACGAGAACATCGAGGGCGGCCATGCCGGCGCGGCGGACAACGCACAGACGGCGTTCAAGTCGGCGCTGAGCTACTCGTTCCTGCACCGCATGCTGGACCGGACCGGGGTGAACCAGCGCCCCTACAGCCAGGCCCCTTCGGACCAGCGGCCCGACCCCACGCACGTCATCGAGCCTTAGCCCTGCGGCGATTTGGCCAGGCCGGCCAGCAGCGACACGATCACTCCGATGATCACCAGGCCGCCGCCGACGATCAGGGTGATGTTGAGCCACTGATGCATGCTGGCCTCGGCCGTGCTCACCATCGCGTCGGCGATCCGCCGGACCTCACCGGTGGTGTTGATCAGGGCGTCGTTGACGTAGCGCCGGCCGAACTCGATGCCGGCCCAGCCGGCCGCGCCGACCAGCAGCCCCGAAACCCCCAGGGCCGCAATGGCCTTGCCGCGGCTGCGCGCGACGAACAGAGTCAGCACCGCGCACACGCCGGCCAGCACCGCCAGGCCGACACTGACCCAGGGGCCCCACGTCGCCAGCGCCCGCAGCCGGCCGGGACGCAGGCCCTGCGGGGCGTTGTCGGTCAACGGGATCGCCAGGGTCGACGGCGGCTCGATGCCGAATGCCTTGAAGGTGTTGCGGAATGACGAGTCGGCCAGCATCGGGGACAGGTCGAGCTGCCACCGGCCGGACGCATCGGTGCCCCGCACCGCGCTGGTGAACAACCAGCGGTGCGCCAGCCGATTCGCCTGGGCGAACTGGCCGGGGAACGACGAGCTGCCGGTGTAGATCGACGCCGCGTCGACGAGCTGGCCGGTGGGCAGGTCGTAGCCGGAGCCGGCCACGACCGTCTTCAGCTGGGCGCCGATCTCGTTGGCCATCGCGTCCTGCAACTGCGTCGTACCGGCGGCCTTCTGGGCCAGGGCTGCGAACCCGCCCTCTTCGACGAGGTGCTGTTGCGCCCAGGCGGCGGGAACGGCGGCGGCCAACAGCACGGTGGTGACGAGCCACAGCAGCATCGTCGCCACGAACCGCACGCGTCCTCCTCGGCGGGGACGCGCCCGATCTCAATCCGAGTGAGACGTAGCGCGGCCCACGATCAACGGGTCGGGATGTCCGACCACCTCATGGTCCTTGTTGTCGTACTCGAACTTACTCAGGACATGCCGCATCGCGTTGATCCGGGCGCGCTTCTTGTCGTTGCTCTTGATCACGGTCCACGGGGCCGTCTCGGTGTCGGTCCAGGCGAACATGTCTTCCTTGGCCCGGGTGTAGTCGTGCCACTTGTCCAACGACGCCAGGTCGGTCGGTGAGAGCTTCCACTGCCGGACCGGGTCCACCTGGCGGATGGTGAACCGGGTGCGCTGCTCGGACGGCGACACCGAGAACCACAGTTTGGTGAGGCTGATGCCGTCGTTCACCAGCATCTGCTCGAACAGTGGCGCCTGGCGGATGAATTCGGCGTGCTGTTTGGGCGTGCAGTAGCCCATCACTCGTTCGACTCCGGCCCGGTTGTACCAGGACCGGTCGAACATCACCATCTCGCCGGCGGCGGGCAGATGGTTGACGTAGCGCTGGAAGTACCACTGGGTGCGTTCCTTCTCGGTCGGCTTCTCCAGGGCGACCACGCGGGCCCCGCGGGGGTTGAGGTGCTCCATGAACCGCTTGATGGTGCCGCCCTTACCGGCCGCGTCACGCCCCTCGAAGACGATGACGTGCCGCAGCCCGTTGGCCTGCGTCCACTTCTGCAACTTCAGCAGTTCGATCTGCAGCAGGCGCTTCTGCTCCTCGTAGTCGTTGCGCGACATGCGGGCGTCGTATGGATAGTTCTCCCGCCAGGTGTCGACGGCCATCCCGGCGGTGTCGAGCAGCACCGGGTCGTCATCGTCGTCGTCGAAGATGGTGTAGGCATTCAGATCCACTGACACGGGCGCAAGATATCGCCCGCGTTCGACCTCAGGGTGACGCGTCAGTGAACGAGGCACGGCGCATGATCTCGGCCGCGATGCTCACCAGCGCGGTGCCCAGTAGCACCCCGCCGAGGGTGTCGGTGAAGTAGTGGTAGGTGACTGCCTGGCCGAGCACACCCAGCACGGCCCACCCGGCGGCAGCGAGCACCAGCCACACCCGCGCGCCGACGACCAGAATGACCATGCCCAGCACCACCACCATCAAGGTGATGTGCCCACTCGGGTAGGCCAGGGCATCGCCCTTCGGCCGGCCGAAGAAGCGCTTGGCCCACCTCGCCGACTCGACCGCCAGCACCGGGGTCACCACCGTGAGCAGTGCCGCCGGCCACCGCCGGCGGTACAGCGCGTAGACCACCGTGGCCGCCAAGATCGCCACGATCGTGCGGTAGTCGGTGAAGAACAGCAGCCAGCGGGCGGCGCTGCCGCGGCCGCGCTGGAACCAGTCGTCGATCGGCGTGGACCCGTCGCCGACGGCCCAGCCGAGCAGCACCAGCAACGGCAGGGCCACGACGGGCCACAACCGGATCGCCTTACCGGTCAGAGCGCAATGCCCCGGATGTAGGCCGCCTGCCCGAGATGCTGGGCGCAGTCGTCGAAGATGCTGACCAGCCGGGCACTCGCCGTCACCGGCGGGTCCCAGTTGGTGTCGACGACGCGCGCCAACTCCTGCGGGGTGACCCCGGCGAGGTACTCCAGCGTGGCCTTGTGCACGGCGTGGTAGTAGCCGGCCAGCAGATCGGCCGGGGCCCGCACCTTGCCGACGTCCTCGGCGGACATGCCGTAGCCGTGCGCGTCACGGGGCAGATCCAGGTTGAAGCTGTCCACCCAGCCACCGCTGAACCAGACCTGCTCGGTACCCGCGATGTGCGCCACCTGGGCGTCCTGGATGCGGGCGCTGTGCCAGATCAGCCAGTCGATGCTGTTGGCCGTCGGGGTGGGCCGGAACAGCGACACCTCCTCGGTCAGGTCGTCGGTGAGGTCGTCGACGTGCTCGATGAGGCGGGTGAACGCATCGCGCAGCAGCTCGCGGGCGGCGGTTGCATCTGAATCGGCCATGGACCTGACGCTACGCGGAGTTGGTGGGCGTCTGAGCCGCGGGCTGGGCGCCGTGGAAGACGGCCTCGACGTTGTTGCCGTCGGGATCGCGCACGAACCCGCCGTAGTAGCCGGGGTGATACTCGGGCCACAGTCGAGGCGCGTGCAGCGATTCGGCGCCGAGCCCGAGTGCGGTGGCGTAGAAGGCGTCGACGGCGCCGGAGTCGGCGGCCGTGAAGGCGACGTGGA
>JAGQTU010000059.1 GCA_020438865.1 Mycobacterium sp. | reverse complement strand
GGCCCCACCGGCGAACGCGCCGACTGGTGGTGGTACCAACCCTTCCAACCACAACCACCACCGAGCGATAACTAGGCTACGGCGCTGGGCCGCACCGCGAGGAAGTCCCGCAGCCCATCGGCCATCTCGGCTCGGATCTGCGCGCCGGATACCACCAGGTCGACCATCGTCAACGAGTCGTGAGTGTGGCCGCGCGCCCGGATGTGCCGCGTCGGCACGCCCGCTGACTCCAGGGCGGCGGCGTAAGCGGCACCCTCATCGCGTACCGGGTCGAATTCCGCGGTGACCAGGATGGCGGGCGGTAGGTCGGTGAGGTCGGTTGCGCGCAGTGGTGAGCATCGGGGATCGCCCCGATCGGCGGGATCGACGTAGTGCTCGCCGAACCAGCGCACCAGCGCCGTCGTGAGGCCGTAACCGGCGGCGTTCTCGACGTGCGACGGCAGCATCGCCGCCCAGTCGGTCGCCGGGGTCAGGAGCAGCTGAACCGCGACGTCGGGCCCGCCGGTGTCCCGGACCAGCCGGCACACCACGGCGGCGATGTTGGCTCCCGAACTCCACCCGCTCACCGCCAGTCGGCCCGGTTCACCGCCCAGAGCCGCAGCGTTGTCGGCGATCCAACGCACCGCGGCGAAGCCGTCGTCGACTGCCGCAGGGAACCGATGCTCCGGCGCGTGGCGGTAGTCCACCGAGATCACGATCGCCTCGGATCGCGTGCAGATGTCGCGGCACAGCGCGCCGTCGGTGGTCACATCGCCGATCACGAAGCCGCCGCCGTGGAAGTAGACGAGGATCGGATGCGGACCGGGGGTCGCCGGCCGGTACAGCCGGTAGGCCAGGTCACCGCCCGCGCCGGGCAGCACACCATCGACGATCGACCCGACCTGGGGTCCGGGTGGAAGGGCCGCCCGCGACAATGCGTAGAAGGCGCGGGCGTCGCCCACGGTCATCGCCTCGAGTGGGGGCAGGTTCAGCGCCGCCATCTGGTCGAGCACCATCTGCGCATCGGGTTGCAGCCGGCGAACCACACCGTCGTTGCACCGTGATCCGGCCGGGCCCGTGCGGGCGAACCCCAGATAGTCCCGCTCGACGACCTCCGCGCAGGCCGCGCCGTAGAAGTCGACACCGTTGGGGTAGGGCAGGAAGACCTGAGGCTTACCGGGAACGTTCGCACCGACGTACCAGGAGTCGCCTTTCGGGAAGAGCGTGATCGCAGCGGAGTCGGCCTGATGGGCCATCCATCCCGCCTCGGCGCTTTCGGTGGGCTCGATGACCTCGAAGCCACTGCGCCGGAGGTCGGTGATGCAGTCGACCAACCATTCCACGTGTTGTTCGATCGAGACCAGCATGTTCGACAGCACCGACGGACTGCCCGGGCCGGTGATCAGGAAGAGATTCGGGAAGCCGGCGGTCATCAGTCCGAGGTACGTCGACGGCCCGTCGGCCCACTTCTCGTTGAGGACGAGACCGCGCCGGCCGTGGATGTCGACGGCGGCGATCGCGCCGGTGACGGCGTCGAACCCGGTGGCCAGGACGACGGCATCGAACCTGAAGGACTCGTCGGTGGTGTCGATCCCGGTTGCGGTCACCTGCCGGATGGGTGTGGCGCGCAGGTCCACGAGCCGGACATGCGGGAGGTTGTACGTGGCGTAATAGTCGGTGTCGAGACAGGGTCGTTTGGAGCCGAACGGAAAGCCCTTGGGACACAATGCGTCCGCTGTCGCCGGATCGGTGACTGTCGCGCGGATCTTCCCGCGAGCAAACTCCGCGAACTGCTCGTTGGCGTCTTGGTTGGTCATCAGGTCCGCGAACACGTTCAGCGTCTCCAGCAGTTCGCCCTTGCGCCATATCTTCTCGTAGCGCGCCGCGCGCTCGCTCTCGGACACGCTGGCGGTGAAGGTTTGGGAGCGCTCGACGGGGACTCCGCCCTGGGACATGCGGGCTGCCCGGCGGTAGGCCGCCTCGTCGGCGGTGAGCAGGTCCAGCTTGTCTGAGGGGACCGGGCCGTTGCCGGCCGGGATGCTGAACGTCGGTGTCCGCTGGAAGACGACGAGCTCCCGTGCTTCGCGGGCGATCATCGGAATGGATTGCACGGCCGAGGAACCCGTACCGACTACGGCCACCCGCTTGC
The DNA here is from genome assembly GCA_020438865.1 of Mycobacterium sp. Taxonomy (GTDB): domain Bacteria; phylum Actinomycetota; class Actinomycetes; order Mycobacteriales; family Mycobacteriaceae; genus Mycobacterium. Next base: position 24,728 of record JAGQTU010000059.1, on the reverse strand, counting down.
CGGTGAAATCAACCGCCTCGTGCGGCCACCGGCTGGTCAGCAAGACATCGCCGATGAAGTTGTCGATCCCGTCGATGTCGATCTCCTTGGGCACGGAGAGGCATCCGGTTGCCATCACCAGGAACCGTGCGGTGATATCGGGATCGTGTCGCGTGCGCACGTGCCACACCGACTCATCGTCGTCCCAGCGCGCGCTTTCCACTCGGGTGTCGAAGGTGATGTGTCGTCGCAAATCGTGCTTGTCGGCGACATGATTCAGATAGCGCAGAATCTCCGGCTGGGTGGCGTACTTCTCGGACCATTGCCAGTCGTCTCGCCAGTCGGGGTCGAAGCTGTACATGTAGTCCAGGCTGGGCACGTCCACCCGGGCGCCCGGATATCGGTTCCAGTACCACGTCCCGCCGAGATCGGGCGCCGCCTCGAAGACGCGGATGCTCAGACCTGCCGCCTTGAGGCAGTGAATCAGGTAGAGGCCGGCGAACCCGGCGCCGACCACGATGACGTCGGTATCGGGTGCTGCGGAGGATGGTGTGTTCGTCATCGGTACCCCCTTGAGCGAACCGCCCGGCCGGTCGGGACGGTGGCCTGGTCCGATCATCGACCCTTGCCGCACGGGTGTCACGAGTAGCCGACTACTCCAATCCGGAATAGACGCCAAGCCGGAGTAGCTTGGAGAGGTCATGGACACTTCGAAGTCTGCATTGGACGCGTTCAACCAACCCATCATCGAGGAGTTCCGCGCCAACAAGGGCGTCGTCGGCGGCCCGTTCGAGGGCGCCACCCTGTTGCTGTTGACCACCACCGGCGCCAAGTCGGGCGAGCCCCGCCTCAGTCCGCTGGCCTACCTGACCATCGACGACAAGATGATCATCGTCGGGTCCAAGGCCGGCGCCGACACCAACCCAGCGTGGGTGCACAATCTGCGGGCAAACCCGCGCGCGCATATCGAGGTCGGCACCGACGCCTACGACGTGGTGGCCCGCGAACTGCCCGCCGACGAGCGCGATGCGACCTACCCGAAGATCGTCGAATTGGCCGCGACCTTCGGTGATTACCAGGCCAAGACCAACCGGGTCATCCCACTGTTCGAGTTGCAGCGCACCTAGGGCGCTCGCCACCAGCGGAAATCGGCGTGGTCACCCGGCGCCGGGTGGCGGCGGGGCCAGCCCGAGCCGACCCTGACCAACCCATGACGCCTGTCACAGGGGCTAGGATGAGAACTCCGTTAGTTCTACTATGTAGCGGTGCTAATAGCAGTCCGGGATCCAGGCGCTGAACTGCACGAGACAGAGGGGGATCGGTCGTGAGTCTCCACAGCCAGACCTATGGCGAGCAGACCGCGGCCACCGAGGTGGAACCCGGTGCCGCAGCCACCGGTGAGACCGCGGATCTGCCCACCGCGCCCGCGGCCAAATCCCGGCGCAAGCCCCGCCGGGGCTGGGCCATGCGGGCGCTGCGCCGGGCCTGGTTGCCACTGTTGATCCTGGTGGTCGTCGCCATCGCCGCGTTCGGCGTGTACCGGCTGCACGGGGTGTTCGGCAAGACCGAGCTCACCCGGCAGGGTAGCGGCCTGGCCAATGACACCAAGCCGTTCAACCCCAAGACGGTCACCTACGAGATCTTCGGACCGCCCGGCGCGGTGGCCACCATCAACTACCTGGATCTGGACGCCCAGCCGCAGATCGCGCGCGACGTCTCGTTGCCGTGGTCGCTCACCCTGACCACCACCGCCCCGGCGGCCAGCGCGAACATCGTCGCGCAGGGCGACACCGACACCATCGGCTGTCGGATCACCGTCAACGGCGAGCTCAAGGATGAGAAGACCTCGACCGGTGTGAACGCGCAGACCTTCTGCCTGGTCAAATCCGCATGATCACCCTGTCCAAGGGCGAGCGGCCACAGACCGACGAGCAGGGCAAGCGGCCACACATCGCGCATTGGATCCGCTGGCTGTCGGTGCCGATCATCCTGGGCTGGTTGGCGCTGACCGTCGTCACGAACACCCTGGTGCCGCAGATCGAGGTGGTGGGGCAGGAGCAGTCGGTACCGATGGCCGCGGCCGACGCGCCGTCCACCGTCGCGATGAACCAGATCGGCCGGACGTTCCAGGAGTTCAAGTCCAACACCTCGGTGATGATCGTGCTGGAGGGCGACCAGCCCCTCGGCGAGGCCGCCCACCAGTACTACAACGAGATCGTCAAGAAACTCATCGCCGACCCCAAACACGTCGAGCACGTCCAGGACTTCTGGAGCGACCCGCTGACCGCGGCCGGCTCGCAGAGCGCCGACGGCAAGGCCGCTTACGTCCAGGTCTACCTGGCGGGCAACATGGGCGAGGCGCTGGCCAACGAATCGGTGGAGGCCGCCAAGAAAATCGTGGCCAGCGTTCCCGCCCCGCCAGGCGTCCAGGCCTACGTCACCGGACCCTCGGCGCTGATCAATGACACCCACATCGCCGGTGACCGCAGCCTGCAGCTCATCACCCTGCTGACGTTCGGTGTCATCACGGTGATGTTGCTGTTCGTCTACCGCTCCATCGTCACCGTGCTGCTGGCGCTGTTCATGGTGTTCCTGGAGTTGGCCGCCGCCCGCGGTGTGGTCGCGTTCCTGGGCCACTACCACCTGATCGGGCTGTCCACCTTCGCGGTCAACCTGCTCACGATGCTCGCGATCGCGGCCGGCACCGACTACGTCATCTTCCTGTTCGGGCGCTATCAGGAGGGCCGCAGCAAGGGCAAGGACAAGGAGTCGGCCTACTACGAGATGTATCACGGCACCGGTCACGTGATCCTCGGGTCCGGGCTGACCATCGCCGGCGCCATGTTCTGCCTGCACTTCACCCGCAGCCCGATGTTCAACTCGCTCGGTATCCCGTTGGCCATCGGCATGGTCGTGGTGGTGCTGGCGGCATTGACGCTGGGTCCGGCGGTGGTGACAGTGGCCACCCACTTCGGTCGGCTGGAGCCCAAACGCGCCATGCGGGAACGGTTCTGGCGGCGCGTGGGCGCTGCGGTGGTGCGCTGGCCCGGACCGATCCTGATCGCGGCGACGGCTCTGTCGCTGATCGGCTTGCTCGCGCTGCCCGGCTACCGCACCGACTACAACGATCGGCACTACCTGCCGCCGGACATCCCGGCCGCCGAGGGTTTCGCCGCCGCGGAGCGGCACTTCCCCGCGGCGCGGCTCAGCCCGGAGCTGCTGATGATCCAAAGCGATCACGACCTGCGCAACTCGGCCGACTTCCTGGTCATCGACCGGGTGGCCAGGACGATGTTCCATCAGCCGGGGATCGGGCGGGTGCAGACCATCACGCGACCGCTGGGCACGCCGATCGAGCACAGTTCCATCCCGTTCATTCTCGGCATGCAGGGCACCACCCAGACCCTGAACCAGTCCTACATGCAGGACCGGATGAAGGACATGCTCAAGATGGGTGACGACATGGCGGCTTCCATCGCGAACATGCAGCAGATGTACACCCTGATGGGCGAACTCAACGCCGTCACCCACGACATGGTCGGCAAGATGGATCTGACCCTGAGCGACATCCAGGACCTGCGCAACCACATCTCCGATTTCGACGACTTCGCCCGCCCGCTGCGCAACTACTTCTACTGGGAGCCGCACTGCTTCGACATCCCGGTGTGCTGGGCGATCCGGTCGGTGTTCGACACCCTCGACGGCATCGACACGATGACCGACGACTTCCAGGCCCTGTTGCCGGATCTGCGGAATCTCGACATGCTCACCGCACAGATGCGCACCCTGATGCCGCCGATGATCTCCACCATGCAGTCGATGCGGACGCTGCAGCTGACGATGCAGAGCACCCAGTCGGGTCAGTTCGACCAGATCGCGGCCATGCAGGAGAACCAGAGCGCGATGGGCAAGGCCTTCGACGCCGCCAAGAACGACGACTCGTTCTATCTGCCGCCCGAGGCGTTCGACAATCCCGACTTCAAGCGCGGCATGAAGATGTTCTTGTCACCGGACGGAAAAGCGGTGCGGTTCATCATCACTCACGAGGGTGACCCGATGTCCCCGGAGGGCCTGAAGGACATCCCCACCATCCGCAACGCCGCATTCGAGGCCATCAAGGGCACCCCGCTGGAAGGCTCCAAGATCTACCTGGCGGGCACCTCGGCGAGCTACCTGGACATGCAGCAGAGCGCCAACTACGACTTGCTGATCGCCGGGATCTCGGCGCTGGGCCTGATCTTCGTGATCATGTTGATCATCACCCGCAGCGTGGTGGCCGCGGCGGTGATCGTCGGCACGGTGCTGCTCTCGCTGGGCACGTCGTTCGGGCTGTCGGTGCTGATCTGGCAGGACCTGCTGGGCCATCCGCTGCACTGGATGGTGCTGGTGATGTCGGTCATCATCCTGCTGGCAGTGGGCTCGGACTACAACCTGCTGCTGGTCGCCCGGTTCAAGGAAGAGATCCACGCCGGGCTGAGCACCGGCATCATCCGGGCGATGGGCGGCAGCGGTTCGGTGGTCACCTCTGCGGGCATGGTGTTCGCCGTGACGATGGCGGCGATGGCGTTCAGCGAGTTGCGCGTCCTGGCCCAGGTGGGCACCACCATCGGGCTGGGCCTGATGTTCGACACCCTGGTGATCCGGTCCTTCATGACGCCGTCCATCGCGGCGTTGCTCGGGCGCTGGTTCTGGTGGCCGCAGCGGGTTCGTCCGAGGCCGGTGCCGCAGCCATGGCCCTCGGTCACGACCGGGGCGGCGCCTGCGGAGCACGCCGCCGCCGACGCGTAACCCGTTGCGCCGCAGTTCCTATCCACCGCTCCGGATCAACGCGGCCAGTTCGTCGCGGTCTGTCACATCGAGTTTGGCGAACATCCGGTAGAGGTGGTTCTCCACGGTTCGGGCGGACACCACGAGCCGTTCGGCGATCTCGCGGTTGGTCATCCCGAGGGAGACCAGGTGGGCGATCTCGCGTTCACGCGGACTCAGCGGCAGGGGTTGGGAGGCCGCGCACAACGCCGGGGTGCGCAGACCGCCGCAATTCGTGGCCAGCCGGTTGGCGATAGCGGCCGCCTCTAGCGCCTGACGACGCTGCCCGGCCCGTTCGAACAGCGCCGCCGCCTGGGCGGCCGCGTCGGCGGCCGACAGGTGCGCGCCGATGCGTTCGAATTCCGCGGCCGCGGCGAACACCGCCGCGCCATCGGAATCCAAAAGCCCGACGGCATGGGCGCGATCCGCGACAGCGAGCGGCCCGTCGATCGACGCGGCGACATCGACAAGTCTGTTCAGGCAGGAGCGGTCGCCGAAACGGGCCGCGGCGTGCAGCGCCATCAGTTCGATGGCGCGCTGTCCGGTTTCGGCGGCCAGGTCGGCGGCGTGCAGTGCGGTCGCGATCGCGCCGCTGAGGTGGCCCTCGGCGGCGGCCAGCCACGATTCGGCGATCCGCACCGGCGCCTGGAACATCGTGCCGCCGCGCTCGGCGTGCTCGCGCAGCTCCGCGACGAGCGGGGCAGCATCGGCGTATCGGCCTAGGCCGCAATAACTTTGGGCCAGCAGCAGCCGGGCCGGCAGGCTCCAGGCAGCGGCGGTCTCGTCGTGCAGCGAGGCGATCGTCTCCTCGAGCCTGCCGATCGCGGCGCACAACTGCCCGCGCCCCAGTTCCACGGTGCCGGCCAGCACGTTGGCCATCGCGCGGGCCCGGTACTGGCCGTTGGAGGTGATCCGGACCACGTCACCGGAGCGGGCCTGTGCGGCATCGAATTCACCGGCCAGGGTCAGCGACCGGATCTCACCGAACGCCATCAGGAAGCGGGACATCCCGTCGATCCGGTCCTGGACGTCGTGGCCGCGGGCCAACAGTTCCGCCGCCTCGGCGGTGCGGCCCATCAGCGCCGCGGCCATGGCGCCGCCGAACACCGCCCACCCGATGGCGACCGGCGGGGCGTCGGGTTCGTCGACGACCCGGTGCGCCGACTCCAGGGCCTCCGGCAGGCGACAGTCCAGCACCAGCAGTGCGGCGGCGAGGCCGTCGACGACAAGGCGCAGCCCGCGATGGACGATCCGGCGTTGCAGCATCGCCAGCACGTCGGCGGCGGCATCGGTGTCACCGATCACCCACTGCAGGTTCGCGACCCGGGCGATGCCCCACCGGGCAAGCTCGAACTCGCTCAGCGACTCGGGGTCGTAGCCGTTGAGGATGGCCTCGGCCTCGACCGTCCTGCCCTGCCAGATCAGTGATCTCGCGAGCACCTCGCCGGCCAGCAGGCCGCCGCCCGCGTCGACGGCCGCGCGGGCCAGCCGCTCGGCCAGGGGGATGTTGGTCAGCGCGAGTGCGTCCTCGGCGGCCCGGATCAATTCGGCGCTGTCGAGGGGAAGCCCGGCCTGCACCGTCATCTCGGCTCGCGACATCCGGTCGGCGGGGGTGCGGGGCGGGTGGCCCGTCATCGCGGCGAGCAGTTCGGCCTTGACGCGCCGGCCGGCCACCGCGCCGAGGCCGTGCCGGATGACCTCACCGAGCAGGGCATGGGTGAAGTGGACGTCGGTGCCGCCGTCGTCGATGCGGATCAGGCCGCGGCGCTCCGCGCGTTCGAGCGTGTCGGGGGCGACCAACTCGGTGAGGATCCCCAGGGCCAGGGGTTCGGCGACGGCCAGGAATTGCAGGGCCCGCTTCTCGTCGTCGGGCAGCCGGTCCACCCGGTCGCTGAGCAGTTCGGCCAGTTGGGAGGTGACGGTCGTCTGGCCCCGCAACTGCCACACGCCGTTGACCTGACGCAGCGCACCCGTCTCCAGGGCGCCGTCGATCAGGTGTCGCATGAACAGGGCGTTGCCGCCCGATGCTTCCCAGACGAGGTCGGCCGAGAGCCGCTCGAGGCGGCCCGCCAACGCCGATTCGATCAGCTCGACCGATTCGGTCTTGTCGAAGGGTCCGACGTCCAGCCGGGTCAGGTAGCCGTCCTTCCAGAGTGCGGTGATGGTGTCGGGGATTGGCTCCCCGATGCGCGCGGTGGCCACGATGCGCACCGAACCCTCGACCGCGAGCTGGTGCACCAGGGTGGCCGACAGGGGGTCGACGAGGTGGATGTCGTCCACCCCGAGCACCGAAAAGTGCTCGCGCCGAACGGTTTCAAAGGCATCGGCCAGCATCGCCACCGGGTCACCGGACATCGGCGAGCTGAGCAGATTGGCGAAGATGCCCAGCGGCACCGACCGGGCCGACTCCGCGCCGGCCACCCAATGTGCGGGCATGCGCAGCGACTGGGTGACCGAACGGGCGAGCGTGGTCTTGCCGACACCGGGTTCACCGAAGATCAGGACACCGCAGACATCGGCCCGGCAGTCCAGGGCGGCGCGGATCGCGGTGACTTCCCGGTCGCGTGGGACCATGGGCCAATCCTGAACCCGCACGACCGGAGTTTACGCAGTTGACAGTGCGGAAAAGGGGCGAATCACCGGCGCGTCCGTCGCGCTCACTTCATCGCGTTACGCGCCCCGTCGACGCAGCCGTGTTCGAAGGTCCCGGCCCGTTGTGTCGCGGCCTGTGCCCGGCAGTACGCGGTGATCGACTCCTCGCGCGCCCGGTATCCGCCCTCGTGCACCCAGCGCTGCCCGTCGGTGTAGCCGGCCCAGTAGCCGGTGTCCTTGCGGTCCGCGCCGAGCATCAGGATCACCCCGACGGCGGCGAAGACCCCCAGCACGAGGATCGCCCGCACCCACCGCCTGGCCAGCCACGGCCGCAACGACTTCGGGATCCACCGCGAACTCTGCGCGTCCACGATGCGAGATTCTCCCACTCACCCCGCAGTAGGGTCGCGGTGTGCTGCATTTGCGGGTGATCGCTCCGGTGGAACTGCAGGATCAGGTGATCGGCGCGTTGCGCAGCCAGCCCGGCGTCACTCATATTGTGCTGCACCGCAACGCCTCACTGGACCCGCCGGGCGATGAGATCACCGCCGACATCGCCAGGGAGAGCGCCAACGACGTCGTCGACGAACTCAAGGCGCTCGGCCTGCGCCGCAGCGGAGCGATCACCCTCGATGTCGTCGACACCGTGCTGTCCACCGCCGCCTACCGCGCCGAGAAGCAGGCCGACGGCGACCCCGGAGACGCCATCGTCTGGGAGGAATTGGCCGCCCGCACCCGCGAGGAGTCCACCCTAAACGTCACGTTCCTGATGTTCCTGTGCCTGGCCTGCATGATCGCCGCGGTCGGTGTGGTGACCGATTCGCCGGTCACCGTCGTCGGCGCCATGGTGGTCGGCCCGGAGTTCGGCCCACTGGCCGCGCTGGCGGTCGCGCTGGTGCGGCGCCGGATGAATTTGGCCCGGCGCGCGTCGATCGCGCTGCTGGTCGGCTTCCCGGTGGCGATGGCCGCCACCGCGGCCTTCGTGTTGGGCGGGGAGGCGCTGGGCTGGATCACGCTGCGCAGCACCCGTGAGCTCACCGACGTCGACTTCATCTTCCAGGTCGGCCCGCTGTCGTTCGTGGTTGCGCTGCTGGCCGGGGCGGCGGGCATGCTGTCGCTGGTGTCGGCCAAGTCGGCGGCGCTGGTGGGGGTGTTCATCTCGGTGACCACGGTGCCCGCCGCCGGGTTCGCGGTGGTCGCGGCCTCGGTCGGGGACTGGGACATCGCCGCCGAATCCGCCGCTCAGCTGGCGGTCAACCTGGTCGGCATCACGCTGGCCGGGGTGCTGGTGCTGGCGGTGCGCCGCCGCCACGCCCGCCAGCCCGGAGTGGCTGGGGGCGGCTGAGTGGCAACGAACTGACGTGTGGCCTGCGCAGGCCTTTTGGTTGTGGTGGGATTGCGGCCTATGGGCATCAAAGTGGCGCTGGAGCATCGCACCAGCTACACCTTCGACCGGCTGGTCGAGGTGCACCCGCACGTCGTCCGGCTGCGGCCGGCGCCGCATTCCCGCACGCCGATCGAGGCGTACTCGCTGGAGGTCGAACCCGCCGACCACTTCGTCAATTGGCAGCAGGACGCGTTCGGCAACTTCCTGGCCCGGCTGGTCTTTCCGACCCGAACCCGGAACCTGACGATCAAGGTCGGGCTGATCGCCGACATGAAGGTGATCAATCCGTTCGACTTCTTCATCGAGGACTACGCCGAGACCTTCCCGTTCAGCTACCCCAAGGCGCTCAGGGAGGACCTCGAGCCCTACCTTCGCCCGGTCGACGAGGGGGAGGAGGGTTCGGGCCCCGGCGAACTGGTGACCTCGTGGCTGCGCAACTTCACCGTCGCGCCAGGCACCCGCACCATCGACTTCCTGGTGGCGCTGAATCACGCGGTCAACGCCGACGTCGGCTACAGCCTGCGGATGGAACCGGGTGTGCAGACCCCGGACTTCACCCTGCAGACGGGGATCGGCTCCTGTCGCGACTCGGCGTGGCTGCTGGTGTCGATCCTGCGCCAGCTGGGCCTGGCGGCCCGGTTCGTCTCGGGGTACCTGGTGCAGCTGACCTCCGACGTGGAGGCGCTCGACGGCCCGTCCGGACCGCCGGCTGACTTCACCGATCTGCACGCCTGGACCGAGGTCTACATTCCCGGCGCCGGCTGGATCGGGCTGGACGCGACGTCGGGGCTGTTCGCCGGGGAGGGCCACATACCGCTGGCGGCCACCCCACACCCGTCCTCGGCGGCGCCGATCACCGGCACCACCGGGATCGCCGAGACCACGCTGGACTTCTCCAACACCGTCACCCGGGTGCACGAGGATCCGCGAGTCACGCTGCCCTACACCGATGCGGCATGGGCGGCGATCGTCGACCTCGGCACGCGGGTCGACCACCGGCTGGCCGCCGCCGACGTCCGGCTCACCATCGGCGGTGAGCCGACGTTCGTCTCGATCGACAATCAGATCGACGAGGAATGGACCACCGAGGCCGACGGACCGCACAAGCGGGAGCGCGCCTCGGCGCTGGCCGCGCGGCTGAAGTCGGTGTGGGCGCCCCGCGGCCTGGTTCAGCGCAACCAGGGCAAGTGGTACCCAGGCGAGCCACTGCCGCGCTGGCAGATCGGGCTGCACTGGCGCCGCGACGGTCAGCCGCTGTGGAACGACGAGTCGCTGCTGGCCGACCCGTGGGGCGGTGAGAACGCCGAGGTGGAACCCGAGGTCGCCCAACAACTGCTGGCCGCGCTTGCCGCCGGCCTGGGCCTGCCCGCCACCCAGGTCAGGCCGGCGTACGAGGATGCGCTGAGCCGGCTAGCCGGTTCGGTCCGGCAGCCGGCCGGGGCCGCCGTCGAGCCGGACGACGACCTGGCGGCCGACAGCCCCGCGGCCCGGGCCGCACTGCTGGCCCGGCTGGAGGAGCCGGTCACCGCACCGGGCGCCTACGTGCTGCCCCTGCATCGCCGGGAGGACGACGCCGGGTGGGCCAGCGCCGACTGGCGGCTGCGCCGCGGTCGCATCGTGCTGGTGGAGGGCGACTCACCGGCCGGGCTGCGGCTGCCGCTCGACTCGATCAACTGGCGCCCGCCGCGCACCACGTTCCCCGCCGACCCGCTGGCGACGGCCGGGGCCGACCTGCCGGTCGAGGCCGAGCCCGACGACGCGGTACTGGAGGAGGACCTGGAGGACGACGACACGGCGCCGCCGCCCACGGCGATGGTCGCCGAGGTCCGGGACGGGCTGCTGTACGTCTTCATCCCGCCGACCGACGCGCTGGAACACTTCGTCGACCTGATCGGCCGGCTCGAGGCCGCGGCGGCCAAGGTGGGCTGCGCCGTCGTGGTCGAGGGCTACGGGCCACCGGCGGACGCCCGGCTGGAATCGATGACGCTGACCCCGGATCCGGGTGTCATCGAGGTCAATGTCGCCCCGACGGCGAGTTTCGCAGCCCAATGCGAGCAGTTGCAGACGCTATACGAGCAGGCCCGGCTGGCCCGATTGTCCACCGAGTCCTTCGATTTCGACGGCACCCACGGCGGCACCGGCGGCGGCAACCACATCACCCTGGGCGGGATCACCCCGGCCGACTCGCCACTGCTGCGCAGGCCGGACCTGCTGGTCTCGCTACTGACCTACTGGCAACGTCACCCGTCGCTGTCCTATCTGTTCGCCGGGCGGTTCGTCGGCACCACCTCGCAGGCCCCCCGGGTCGACGAGGGCCGTTCCGAGGCGCTCTACGAACTCGAGATCGCCTTCGCCGAGATCGCCCGGCTCACCGGCTCGGGGGCGTCGGCCGCTCCGGGACATGGTCGCTCCGCAAGCTCCGCTCCGGGACATGGTCGCTCCGCAAGCTCCGCTCCGGGACATGGTCGCTCCGCAAGCTCCGCTCCGTGGGTCACCGATCGGGCCCTGCGCCACCTGCTCACCGACATCACCGGCAACACCCACCGGGCCGAGTTCTGCATCGACAAGCTCTACAGCCCGGACAGCACCCGCGGCCGGCTCGGCCTGCTCGAACTGCGCGGCTTCGAGATGCCGCCGCACTATCAGATGGCCATGGTGCAGTCGCTGCTGGTGCGCGCTCTGGTGTCCTGGTTCTGGGACGAGCCGTTGCGCGCCCCGCTGATCCGGCACGGCCTGAACCTGCACGGACGATACCTGTTGCCGCACTTCATCATTCACGACATCGCCGATGTCGCCGCGGACCTGCGCGCACACGGCATCGAGTTCGAGACCAGCTGGCTCGACCCGTTCACCGAGTTCCGCTTCCCACGGATCGGCACCGCCGTCTTCGACCACGTCGAGATCGAACTTCGCGGCGCCATCGAGCCGTGGAACACCCTCGGCGAGGAATCCACCGGCACTGGGACCGCCCGCTACGTCGACTCGTCGGTGGAACGCATCCAGGTGCGCACCATCGGGGCCGACCGGCAGCGGCACGTCATCACCTGCAACGGCTATCCGATCCCGATGGTCGCCACCGACAACCCCGACGTCTCGGTCGGCGGGGTGCGCTACCGGGCCTGGCAGCCGCCCAGCGCGCTGCATCCCACCATCACCGTCGACAGCCCGTTGCGGTTCGAACTGGTCGACATGTCCAGCGGCGCGTCGCGCGGCGGCTGCACCTACCACGTCGCGCACCCCGGCGGCCGGGCCTACGACACCCCGCCGGTCAACGCCGTCGAGGCGGAGTCGCGGCGCGGCAGGCGGTTCGAGGCGACCGGCTTCACCCCGGGCACGGTCGATGTCGCCGACATCCGGGAGAAGCAGGCGCGGCAGTCCATCGATGTCGGCGCGCCGGGCATCCTCGACCTGCGGCGGGTGCGTACGGTGCTGCAGAACTGATGGGCCGGCCGCCCCGGATATCCTCCGGCGCGGTGGGACCGCATAGTTGCAGGCGGATGAAAGTCAGGAGGTGGGGAATTGTCGCTGTCGGCCGCCGGTGCTGAGGTCAGCAGGCCGAGTCACGACCCCGACCGACTGCTTGCCGGTTACCGCGCCGCCCGCACCCAGGAGACCCTGTTCGACCTGCGCGGGGGCGCCGGCCCGCCGAGTCCGGCGGTGTCCGGGGCTTTCGGGGGCACCGGCTATGACGAGTTCGTCGACTCGGGCGGCAACGTCCGGCCGGCCTGGCAGGAACTGGCCGACCTCATCGGGGAGCGCGGCCGCAACGGCCTGGAGCGGCTGCGTGGGGTGGTGCGCAGCCTCGTCGACAACGACGGCATCTCCTACATCGAGGTCGACCACCACGGCGACATGGTCACCAACGGTCAGGGCATCGCGATGCCCGGCGCGTGGTATCTGGACGGCATCCCGTTGGTGCTGTCGGCGTCGGACTGGGACACCCTCGAGGCCGGCATCGTGCAGCGCTCCCGCCTGCTCGACGCCGTGCTCGCCGACCTCTACGGTCAGCGCCGGGCGATCACCAGCGGCATCCTGCCCCCGCAGCTGCTGTTCGGCCACCCCGGTTACATCCGCGCGGCCCGCGGGATCGAGAACCCCGGCCGCCATCAGCTGTTCATGCTCGGCTGCGACGTCAGTCGCGCCGCCGACGGCCGGTTCCTGGTCAACGCCGACTGGACCCAGGCCCCGTCCGGTGCCGGTTACGCGCTGGCCGACCGCCGCGTCGTCGCCCACGCCATCCCCGACGTCTACGAGCGGATCGGGCCGCGGCCGGCTTCCCCGTTCGCCCAGGCGCTGCGGCTGGCGTTGATCGACTCCGCCCCGGAGGCCGCCGAAGATCCGGTGGTGGTGGTGCTCAGCCCCGGCATCCACTCCGAAACCGCCTTCGACCAGGCCTATCTCGCCACCGTGCTGGGCTTTCCGCTGGTGGAGAGCGCCGACCTGGTGGTCCGCGACGGCAAGCTGTGGATGCGCTCGCTGGGCACGCTGAAACGGGTTGACGTGGTGTTGCGGCGGGTGGACGCCGAATACGCCGATCCCCTTGAACTGCGGCCGGATTCGCGTCTGGGTGTGGTCGGCCTGATCGAGGTGCAGCGGCGTGGCGCGGTCACCGTCGTCAACACCCTGGGCGCCGGAGTCCTGGAGAGCCCTGGGCTGCAACGCTTTCTGCCGCAGCTTGCCGAACGGTTGCTGGGGGAGAAGCCGCTGCTGGACACCCCGCAGCTGTACTGGGGCGGGTTCGAGCGCGAGCGTTCGCATCTGCTGGCCCGGTTGTCGTCGCTGCTGATCAAGCCGACGGTCGGTGGCGCGAACATCGTGGGCCCGGCGTTGTCGAACAGGCAGCTCGCCGACCTGACGGCACGGATCGAGGCGGCGCCGTGGCAGTGGGTGGGCCAGGAGCTGGCGCAGTTCTCCTCGGCGCCCACCGACCACTACCCGGGCGGGCTGACGGCGGCCAGCGTGGGGATGCGGTTGTTCACGGTGTCGCAGAGCGGCGGCTATGCCCCGATGGTCGGCGGCCTTGGCTACGTGCTGGCGCCGGGCAACGCGGCCTACAAGCTCAACAGCGTTGCGGCCAAGGACATCTGGGTCCGACCGCCGCCCCGCGCCAAGGCCGAGACGACACTGACCATTCCGTCGGTGGAGCTGCCCAGCGGCACGCGGTTCATCAGCTCGCCCCGTGTGCTGTCCGACCTGTTCTGGATGGGCCGCTACGGTGAGCGCGCGGAGAACCTGGCCCGGCTGCTGATCGTGACCCGCGAGCGCTACCACGAATACCGCTACCGTCAGGACATGACGGGCAGCGAGTGCGTGCCGGTGCTGTTGTCGGCGCTGGAGTCGATGACCGGCACCGGCAGCGGCGCCACCGGGTCCTACGCCGACGCCGTGGCCGGCGCCCAGCACACCCTGTGGTCGCTGACCGTCGACCGTGAGCGTTCCGGATCGCTGGCCCAGTCGATCGAGCGGCTGGGCCTGGCCGCCCGATCGGTGCGCGACCAGATGTCCAACGACACCTGGATGGTGCTCGGTGGGGTGGAACGGGCGATCGGGCAGGCCGGGGCGCCACCGCAGCCGCAGCGCGGCTCGCGGGTGGCCGACGACACCCAGTTGGCCGCCGCGCAGCAGCAGACGCTGGCCGGCATGCTGGCGCTGGCCGGGGTGGCCGGCGAGTCGATGGTGCACGACGCCGGCTGGACGATGATGGACATCGGCAAGCGAATCGAGCGCGGGCTGGCGCTGACCGCGCTGTTGCGTGCGACGCTGACCACCGAGCGCAGCGCCGGTGCCGAGCAGACCATCACCGAGTCCGCTCTGGTGGCCTGCGAATCGTCGGTCATCTACCGCCGTCGCAACCTGGGCAAGGTGAGTGTGGCCGCGGTGGCCGAGCTCGTGCTGTTCGACGGGGAGAACCCGAGATCGCTGGTCTACCAACTGGAACGGCTGCGGGCCAACCTGCGGGCGCTGCCGGGCGCGTCGGGGTCCTCGCGCCCCGAGCGCCTGGTCGACGAGATCAGCACACGGCTGCGTCGCCTCGACCCGGCGGACCTCGAGCAGGTCGACGACGGCAGACGTGTCGAGTTGGACGGGTTGCTCGGCGCGATGCACCAGGCGCTGCGCGACCTGTCCGACCTGATCACCAGCGCGCAGCTGTCGCTGCCCGGCGACATGCAGCCGCTGTGGGGTCCCGACCAGCGCCGGGTGATGCCATGATCGGCGAGCGCGGGGAGGCGGAAACGGCGCCCCCGCCCCGGTGCTACCAGGTCACCCACCGCACCGAGTACCGCTACTCCGATGTGGTGACCAGTTCCTACGGCCGCGGTCACCTCACCCCCCGCGACACCGACCGGCAGCGCTGCCTGGCCAACGCGCTCGACATCGATCCGGAGCCGGCCGACCGGTCCACCACCCGTGACGTCTACGGCAACATCAGCTCCTACTTCCATGTCACCGAGCGCCACCACACCCTGACGGTCACCAGCAATTCGGTCGTCGAAGTCGATCCGCCACAGGCCGGCCTCTACGGCGCCGGCTCGGCGATGGCGCCGTGGGAGTCCGCGCGCCCGCTGGGCCGCGACGGGGTGCTGGCGGCCGAGTTCACGCTGGATCTGCGCCCGCCGGAGATCACCGATGCGGTGCGGGACTACGCCGCGCCGAGCTTCGCCCCGGGACGCCCCCTGATCGAGGTGTTGCGTGATCTGAACGCACGGATCTTCTCCGACTTCACCTACCGCTCGGGGTCCACGACGGTATCGACACAGGTGAACCAGGTTTTGGCGGCCGGAGAAGGGGTATGCCAGGACTTCGCCCGGCTGGCCATCGCCTGCCTGCGCGCCAACGGATTGGCGGCGAGCTATGTGTCGGGGTACCTCGCCACGGATCCGCCGCCCGGAAAGGAACGGATGTTCGGCGTCGACGCCACCCACGCCTGGGCCGCGGTGTGGACCCCGCAGAACCACTGGTTGGGCCTGGACCCCACCAACGACCAACTCATCGACGAGCGCTACATCGTCGTCGGCTGGGGCCGCGACTACGCCGATGTGCCGCCGCTGCGCGGGATCATCTACACCGAATCCGAGCGCAGTGTCATCGACGTTTCGGTCGACGTCGCACCGTTCGAGGGCGAGGTGGCCCGTGCGTGACTTCATCTGCCCGAACTGCGGTCAGCACCTGGCCTTCGAGAACTCGGTGTGCCTGTCGTGCGACAGCAGGCTGGGTTTCTCGCTGGACAAGATGGCGTTCCTGGTGATCGCATCCGGTCAGGACAGCGCGCACGGCGGGGCAGTGGATGCCAGCGAGTACCAGCTGTGCGCGAATCTGCATGCCGCGGAATGCAATTGGCTCGTCGAGGTGGCCCCGGTTCGTCGGCTGTGCCAGTCCTGTGCGCTGACCCGAACCCGGCCCGCGGACGCCGACACGGCCGCGATGGCGGCGTTCGCGGTCGCCGAGAAGGCCAAACGCCGGCTGATCGCCGAACTGCACGAGCTCAAGCTGCCGATCGTCGGCCGCGACGCCGACCCGCAGTACGGGTTGGCCTTCGACCTGCTCTCCAGCGCCACCGAGCAGGTGTTCACCGGTCATGAGGACGGGTTGATCACCCTCGATCTCGCCGAGGGCGACGATGTGCACCGCGAGCAGTTGCGGGTGGAGATGGACGAGCCGTACCGCACGCTGCTGGGCCACTTCCGCCACGAGATCGGCCACTACTACTTCTATCGCCTCATCGGCACGAATTCGGCTTACCTGCAGCGGTTCAACGAATTGTTCGGCGACCCGGACACCGACTACCAGGAGGCTCTAGACCGGCATTACAGCCAAGGCGCGCCGCCGGGATGGAAGCAGAACTACGTCTCCTCGTACGCCACCATGCACCCGGCCGAGGACTGGGCCGAGACGTTCGCGCACTACCTGCACATCCGCGACACCCTGGACACCGCGGCGGCGTTCAGCTTCGCGCCCGCGAACGCGACGTTCGACCGGCGGCACCTGGGCCCCAGCGGATTCGACACCATCATCGAGATGTGGCTGCCGATGTCGTGGGCGCTGAACATGGTGAACCGGTCGATGGGCAAGGACGATCTGTACCCGTTCGTGCTGCCGGTTCCGGTGCTGGAGAAGATGCGGTTCATCCACACCGTGGTCGACGAGATCACCTCGGATCCGGCGAAACTCGAGGTCGCGGCCAGCGCCCAGTAGCAGTAATCCGGCCATCGCGCCGCCGGCGTCAGTTCGCCGCGAACTCGCTCGCGACGTCCCTGGGAGTCAAACCCGACTCGGTCTGTCGGCGCCGCAGCCCGGCCCGTAACGCCGTGACGGCGGCTCCGGCGGTAACCAGGCCGACCGGCATCCACCACCACTGGCTGTGTCTGGGCGGCGCGGGCGCGGCGGGTCCGCCACCGGTCAACCGGATCTCGGTGGAGCTCGGCATTCCGACGGCGATCGCCTGCTGCATGGCCATCGCCCCGGTGTCCCTCGAGGAGAAGAGGACACCGCCGCGGTAGCCGACTTCGGCGCCGTGGTCGAACTCGGTGGTTGCCGCGATCGGGCGGGTGGTTGCCGAACCGGAAGTGGTCCCATCGCCGTGCTCAACGTCGACCGCCTGGACGGCCGCGACGGCGAGGGTGGTTTCCGCGGGAGACTGCCGAGACAGACCGGCCCCGAGGATCGTCGCGGCGACCACGGCGAAACCGCCGAGGATCACCACGATGGAGGCCGATTCACTCTCCAATGACTTCGCCACCCGCTGCCGGGCGGACGACGTGACCAAGGTCGTCACGACAAGTGTCTCCTTCGAACCCGCCCGGGTTGATCCGGCGCGGGCTGTCGACACGGCGCGTGGGAATTGCCGCGTGTATGTCTCGTCCAGGGAAGATCGCCGATTCGGACATACACGCGGTTTCGTATCAGAACAGGGAGTCGGCAACCGCTCAGAGCCGCCGTGAGGAGCGCAACTCTTTGCGAGCGGTTGCAAACATAACCGAACAGATCTTTGCGACGCAAGCTCCTTGCGGACCTACGTCTGCCGACCTATGGGCGTGCACTGCGCGAATGTGGTCATCGAGGTCCCGAGAGGTCGGAAGAATCATTTGCTGATAACACCCGGACTGGCCGCCTCCGAGGTTGGGAGGTGGCCTACCGCCGCCGATTCCCAGGCGTGGGGGCGTTGCCGACTTGTGATCGAACCACCGCTCGCGGTGCGCCGCGGCGCGCGCTCCAGTCCCTACGATCACCGGGTGGCTGATCGCTATGGCACCGACGTACTCGCCGACGACCCGCACCGCTCCCGCACCCCGCGCTCGGTCGAGCAGGCGGTGGAACCCGGTCTCGTGGTGGAGGTTCCGCAATCCGGCTATGTCGGGGCCGTCGTCCGGGTCGAGGGTGGCCGGGTCGAACTGGAGGACCGCAACGGCCGCGTCCGGGTGTTCCCGCTGGGCCCCGGATTCCTGGTCGAGGGCCGCCCGGTGATCCTGACCGTCCCCCGGCGGGAGAGCCGGCCCGCCGCGCGTACCGCATCCGGTTCGGTGCGGGTTACCGGCGCCCGCGCCCGGGCCGCGCTGGCCGGCCGCATCTACGTGGAAGGCCGCCACGATGCCGAACTCGTCGAACAGGTCTGGGGCGATGACCTCCGCGTCGAAGGCGTCGTCGTCGAATATCTCGGTGGTGTCGACGATCTGGTGGCGGTCGTCGACTCGTTCCGGCCCGGCCCGGGCCGGCGCCTCGGCGTCCTGGTCGACCACTTGGTGACCGGTTCCAAGGAGGCCCGTATCGCCGAGGCGGTCCGCACCGGTCCGGGTGGGCCGCACACCCTGGTGGTCGGCCATCCCTATGTCGACATCTGGCAGGCGGTCAAACCCGCGCGGGTGGGACTGCCGGCGTGGCCGGCGGTGCCCCGCACCGTCGAATGGAAGCACGGCATCTGCCAGGCGCTGGGCTGGCCGCATCGCACCCAGGCCGACATCGCCCAGGCCTGGCAGCGCATCCGCGGCTCGGTCCGCGACTGGACCGACCTGGAGCCGGAACTGATCGGGCGGGTCGAGGAACTCATCGACTTCGTCACCCACCCAACCTGAGCCGACCGTCCGGCCCGGCCACATGTGACGCAGGTCGCAGGCCGACGACCGCAATTTGGGTATACAGTCGTTCACTAGAAGATCGGGGCAACCGACGGCAGTCCCACGCCCGCCCGTGCGGCCGATGACGCGGTACGACATGAATCGGAGCTTCACCCATGACGTTCTCCCTTGACCTGTCCGACGAAGTCCTGCACGTGCGCGACTGGGTGCACGAGTTCGCGGCCGACGTGGTGCGCCCGGCGGCCGCCGAATGGGATGAGCGGGAGGAGACACCCTGGCCGCTGATCCAGGAGGCGGCCAAGGTCGGCCTGTACACCCCGGAGTTGTTCGCCGAGATGTCCGCCGAGCCGTCCGGCATCGGACTGCTGACGGTCTTCGAGGAGTTGTTCTGGGGTGACGCCGGCATCGCGCTGTCGATCCTGGCGACCGGGCTGGCCGCCGCCGCGCTGGCCTCCAGTGGCACCCCCGAGCAGCTCGGCGAGTGGCTGCCGCAGATGTTCGGGACCCCCGGTGATCCGTACCTCGCCGCGTTCTGTTCCTCGGAGCCCGGGGCGGGCTCCGACGTCGGCGCGGTCCGCACCCGGGCGCGGTACGACCGGGCGGCCGACGAGTGGGTGCTCGACGGGACCAAGACCTGGGCCACCAACGGCGGTATCGCCAACGTGCACATCGTCGTCGCATCGGTCTACCCCGAACTCGGCACCCGCGGGCAGGCGACGTTCATCGTTCCGCCGAACACCCCGGGACTGTCCCAGGGCCAGAAGTTCAAGAAGCACGGGATCCGCGCCTCACACACCGCCGAGGTGGTGCTCGACGGGGTGCGGCTGCCGGGCAACCTGATCCTCGGCGGCATGGACCGGTTCGAGCACCGGATCGCCCGCGCCCGCGAGGGCACGCGCACCTCGAGCCAGGCCGCGATGCAGACTTTCGAGCGCACCCGTCCGGTCGTGGGGGCGATGGCCCTCGGCGTCGCGCGGGCCGCCTATGAGTACGCGCTCGAATACGGTTGTCAGCGTGAGCAGTTCGGCCGCCCGATCGCCGACTTCCAGGCGGTGGCGTTCAAGCTCGTCGACATGAAGAGCCGCATCGACGCCGCACGGATGCTGGTCTGGCGGGCCGGCTGGATGCAGCGCACCAACAAGCCGTTCGCCTCCGCGGAGGGCTCGATGGCCAAGCTGTACGCCAGCGAGACGGCGGTGTACGTCACCGACGAGGCCATCCAGATCCTCGGCGGCAACGGCTATACCCGCGACTATCCGGTGGAGCGCATGCACCGTGACGCGAAGATCTTCACGATCTTCGAGGGCACCAGCGAGATTCAGCGGCTGGTGATCGGCCGCGCGCTGACCGGGATGCCGCTGCGCTGAGGTCAGGGCCCCAGGTCGGGTGCCCAGGCGACGCCGTTGATGTGGCTGCCGCCGTCGACGAACAACGTGTTGCCGGTGAGATACCGCGACCCCTCGCCGGCCAGGAACACCGCCACCGGCGCGATGTCCTCGTACGGATCACCCATCCGCCCCATCGGATTGGCGGCATCGGCGATCGCCTCCATGCCGGGGTAGTCGGCCATCGCCCGCAGGAAGGCCTGACTCTTGGCGGCGGGGCAGATGGCGTTGACGGTCACCCCGGTCGGCGCCCATTCCCGGGCCGCGGTCCGGGTCAGCGCGCGCAGCGCCTCCTTGGCGGCGTTGTACTCCAGCGAGCCCATGTGGGCGTTGACGCCGTTGAGGCTGCACATGTTGATCACCCGGCCCCAGCCGCGCTCCTTCATCGACGGCAGCGCGGCGCGCATGGCCCAGAACGGGCCGTAGTAGCCGACGGCGAATCCGTGCGCCAGTTGTTCGTCCGTCTTGTTCTCCACCCGGCCGATCGCCCCGCCGCCCCACGCGTTGTTCACCAGGATGTCGAGGGCGCCGTACTCGGAAAGCGTGGCGGCGACGGCGTTTTCGACCTGCTCGCGCCGGGAGACGTCGGTCTGCACGAACAATCCGTCGATCTCGTCCGCGACGGCTGCTCCGGCTTCGGTGTCGAACTCGGCCACCACCACGCGGGCGTCCTCGTCGGCGAAACGCCGCGCGATCCCGGCACCGATGCCGGCACCGCCGCCGGTGACCAGCGCGACCCGCCCGCTCAGTGCGCCGCTCACCGGGAACCGCCGCCGAAGCCGGTGCGGATCAGGTCGAGGGCGGCCGGTCCGCCGTCCAGCTGCCGGGCGGTGCGGGTGACGATCTGCCATCCGGGCTCGGCGCGCCGCAGCCGGATCAGATGGACGCCGGCGCGGGCCACCTGGTAGCCGCGGGACTCGCGGCGTACCCACAGCGTCGACTGGCACACCGCGACCGCCTCGTCGCCGTCGACGGTGATCACCGGCGGGCCGAAGAAATGGCAGCAGCCCCGCTCGATCAGGCCGCGGTGGGCATCGGAGCGCACCATGGCGGCGATCTCGCCGCGTCCGGACATCTGCCAGTCCTCGACGTCGTAGCTGCCGTCGGGGGCCCACAGCGCGGCGACGGCCCCGGCGTCACCGGAGTCGACGAGCGGGCCGTACGACGCGATCAGCCGGGCGATGGTGCGTTCGTCCTCGAGTGCCCGCAGGCGCTGCTCGAGCTGCTCGAGCCGGTCCGGATCGGTCGTGGCGGTCATGCGTGCTCCTCGAACTCCTCGCCCACCCGGCGCAGGGCGGCGAGCTGATCGCAGTAGTGGGCGGCCGAGGTGGCGCCCACCGAGCAGGTCACCGACGTCGCGCCCGCATCGCGCAGCCGCGCCAGCCGCTCCGCGGTGCCCGCCGGGTCGGCGATGGCGTCGAACACACGCCCGGACGGCAGCACCACCTCGAATCCCGCCGGCTTGTCCACCCGCGCCAGCATCCCCGCCATCTCGGCGGCGCTCAGTCCGAACGGCATCCAGCCGTCGGCCAACTCCACGGCCCGCCGCAGCGAGCGGGCCGTGCGGCCGCCCACCCAGATCGGCACCCGGGGCTGGACGGCACACGGTTCCACCGCCACCCCGCCGAACCGGAAGTAGCGGCCCTCGTACTCGGGTCGGGTGGTCGACAGCGACGCCCGCAGCGCCCGGATCGCGTCGTCGGCGCGTTCGCCGCGGCCGTCGAAGACCGCACCCAGCAGGTCGAACTCCTCGGCCAGCGACCCCACCCCGACGCCGAGGACCACCCGGCCGCCGCTGAGCCGGTCCAGTGTCCCGTAACGCTTGGCGATCTCCAGAGGGTGGTGGTAGCCGAGGACGATCACCGAGGTGGCCAACCGGATGCGGCTCGTGTGGGCCGCCAGGAAGCCCAACGTGGACAGCGGATCCCAGTAGGTGACCCCGCGACGGCCGGATTCGGACCGCGAGTCTTCGACCGGAATCGCGACGTGTTCGGAACAGGTGAGGTGGTCGAAGCCCAGTTCGTCGGCGGTGCGGGCGACCAGGGCCAGGTCGGTGATCTCGGCGTCGCGCTCCCAGTCGGAGGAGACGCCGGGCAACTGCATCACCACCGGCGTCGACAGTCCGATCCGCACAGTGCTGTTCTATCGGCCGACATGAGGACCGGATGCTTGCGTCCCGGTCATCGGGACCGCTACGGTGGTAGAACGAATTCTCGTTATCGGAACAGGAGCGATGATGACCGCGGCACTGAGCGACACCGTCTCCGCATCGATGCTCGACCGGTTCACCGCCATCATCGACGCCTTCGACGACGCCGCCGGGGGCCTGACCCTCGATCAGATCGCCGGCCGCACCGGGCTGCCCCGGTCGACCACCCACCGCATCCTCGACCAGCTCGTCCGGCTGCGGTGGCTGACCCACGCCGGGCGTGGCTACCGGCTGGGTGCCCGGGCCGCGGCCTGGGGGGCGGGGGAGTCCCCCGAGGTCGGCCTGCGCTCGGCAGCCGCGCCGGTGTTGCACGAATTGCACCTGCGCACCGGCGCCGTGGTCCATCTCGGCGTGCTAGACCGGGGCCACATCGTGCACCTGGACAAGCTCGGCGGCCCGTCGGCGCGGCGGGTGCCCACCTCGGTCGGTTCACGGGTTGCGGCCCCCGGGGCGGCCCTCGGCGTCGCCGCCCTGGCCGGACTGTCACCCGAGGAGGTGATGGCGGAGGTGGCGCACCTGACCGACTGGCAGCCCGACGCGGCCTGGTGGGCCGAACTGCACCATGCCCGCCGCCGGGTGGCCGTACGCCAGGGCGACTACGCCGAGCCGATGGTGTCGGTGGCCGCCACGATCGGGGCGCGCGCGGCGATCGGAATCGTCGCGCCGGACCGGCTTTCCGCCCAGCGTTACCAACCTCTCGTCGCCGCCGGTGCCGCCCGGGTGGCCCGGGCGCTGGCCGGCGCCCCGGATTGACACATCCGCGCGTCGCATTACTGCGGGGAATCGGCCGATTTGCTGGGACGATACCGCGAATCACCGGCATAAGCGGCTGAGTCACCACCGGAGCATCTAGGCTGTGAACCATGCGGGAGAGGACAGCGTGACGGCGGAGCCGCCCCCGCCCGGCTGGTATCCCGACCCCTCCGGCGCGGCGCGCCAACGCTATTTCGACGGCAACGACTGGATCGACGAGTACACCCCACTGGGCGAGCAGTTGTCCTACGACGAACGGGTGCAGCGCCTCGATGCCGCGGTGGCCACCGCGGTGCAAAGCGGTGCGCGGGTCAAGTCGCACACCCGATTCCAAGCGGTGCTCACCTATGGTGACCCGCCGAACGACTGGCTGCACGACAACGTGCTGCACGCGATCATCACCGTTTTCAGTTGCGGGACGTGGTTGCCGATCTGGCTGCTGATCCTGGTGACCCAGCGCCAACGGCCGGTGACGTTCACGGTTGACCCGTACGGCAACGTCATCCAATCCTGACCTCGGTTCGGCCGCGATCCGGCCGAATGACGTTTCACGTCAAGGGTTTTGCGCCCGACCTGATCGAAGAGCGCAGTGCCGATCCGATGTGATCGTCGGAAAGCCTTTGCGCAGAACATCATCGGGCCGCCCTAGCGGCGGTAGGTCAATCCAGGCCGAGTAGCCGCTGCATCATCCGGTGGGTGCCCGCGACGACCTTGGCGCGGTCCGGGCCGTTGCGGCGTGCGACGTCGTCGCCGTTGCCGCCGGCCACGTGGACCGGGCCCCGGGCCAGGTGTTCCAGGCCTTCGCGGGCCACCTCCGCCGGGTCTGCCACCCGCATGCCGGGAACGTCGAAGTTCAGGCCCACCCGTTCCATCGCCGGGGTGCGGGTCACCCCGAGCACCAGTTCGAGCACGTCGACGTTGTGGTCGCGCAGTTCCAGCCAGAGCCCCTCGGCGAAGATCCGGCCGTAGGCCTTCACCCCGCCGTAGACGGTGTGCCGCACCGAACCCAGGTAACCGGCCATCGATCCGACCAACAGGATTCCGCCGCGCCGACGATCCCGCATCGCCCTGCCGTAGTGCTGGGCCAGCGTCATCATCGTGGTGATGTTCAGGTCGATCACCCGCTGGAAGTCGGCGAGGTCGCCGTCGAGGAATTCCGCGCTGCAGGTGTTGGCTCCGGCGTTGTAGATCAGCAGTCCGACCTCGAGGCCGTCGGTCAGCGCAATCAGGCTCGCGGCACTGTCGGCGTCGACCAGGTCGGTGGCCAGGGTGCGCACCTGCACCCCCAGTTGGCGGCACACCCGCGCGGTCGCCTCCAACGGCCCGGGCTTGCGGGCCACCAGGATCAGGTTCAGTCCGGCCTGCGCGAGCAGTCGCGCGAACTCGGCTCCCACCCCCTCGGAACCGCCCGCCACCACGGCCCACGGCCCGTATTTCTGGTACGACACCCATCGATGGTCACCCGGCGTGGCCGCGGTGGCGGCGGCGGTCCCGCTGATCGGTACGGCGACGCCGCGGCGGTGCCAATCGCCGATACTGGTGCGGTG
>JAGQTU010000005.1 GCA_020438865.1 Mycobacterium sp. | reverse complement strand
CAACCCCAGCCAACACCGAGCCCTACAAACCCTGCTCACACCATCAGAACAAGCCGCCTCTTGACACAGGGCTACTCATAGCCGGGCGCAGTGGGTGCCGCCCCGGAAAGCTCTGGTGCCCGCCCACGCCGTAGACAACACTTGACGACGTGACCGAACCCGGTGCGCCCCGCGTTGCCGTCTACCTCGACTTCGACAACATCGTCATCTCCCGCTATGACCAGGTCAACGGCCGCAATTCGTTCCAGCGCGACAAGGCCAAGGGTCTCGAGTCGGCGAAGCTGGCCCGGGCCCGCGTCGACGTCGGCGCGATCCTGGACTTCGCCTCCTCGTTCGGCACGGTGGTGCTGACCCGCGCCTATGCCGACTGGTCGGCCGAGGTCAACGCCGAATACCAGGAACAGCTGGTCGGTCGGGCCGTCGACCTGGTGCAGCTGTTCCCGGCCGCGGCCTACGGCAAGAACGCCGCCGACATCCGGCTGGCGGTCGACGCGGTGGAGGACATGTTCCGGCTGCCCGACCTCACCCACGTGGTCATCGTGGCCGGCGACTCCGACTACATCCCGCTGGCGCAGCGCTGCAAGCGGCTGGGCCGCTACGTGGTGGGCATCGGGGTGGCCGGCTCGTCGAGCAGATCGTTGGCCGCGGCCTGCGACGACTTCGTCGTCTACGACGCGCTGCCCGGGGTTCCGGTGTTCGAGCCGTCCGCCGCCGAACCGGAGAAGCCCAAGCGCCGGGCGGCCAAATCCAAGTCGCCCGAGCCCGAGCCGCCCGACCCGCAGGCCGCCGCCACCGCGCTGCTGATGCGGGCGCTGCAGATCGGCCTGGAGAAGGACGACGCCGACTGGCTGCACAACTCGGCCGTCAAGGCGCAGATGAAGCGGATGGACCCGTCGTTCTCGGAGAAGTCGCTGGGATTCAAGTCGTTCAGCGACTTCCTACGCGCCCGGGCCGACGTGGTCGAACTCGACGAGAGTTCCACCACCCGGATGGTCAAGCTGCGCTAGACCGGTTCCGTTCTTTGCGGGCCGCTCCCGCCGCCGCGAGCCTCATCGGTGTTGACGCCAGCGATAAATTTGCCCTCCCGCCGAGACGGCGCAGCACGCCCCAATTTGTTTGTCCGTCAATCTAATTCGACGTCCACCCAAGCGCGCCGCAGGGTCCGCACGCGCGTAACCTCAGTCGGAGTTGATAACACAGCGCCCTTGACCGATCGCCCGCCGCCGAGCCTCCAGGACGAACAGTGTCAGAAACAACAGCAGCGCAAGCCCAGTCCACATGGCTGTCGAAGTCCGCGTCGCAGACCCGCGGATCGGACAAGGGCGAGGTGCAGTTCCACTACGACATCTCCAACGAGTTCTTCAAGCTGTGGCAGGACCCGACGCAGACCTACAGTTGCGCCTACTTCGAGCGCGACGACATGACCCTCGAGGAAGCCCAGCTGGCCAAGGTCGACCTGGCGCTGGGCAAGCTCGGCCTGCAGCCCGGGATGACGCTGCTCGACATCGGCTGCGGCTGGGGTTCGACGATCATGCGCGCCGTCGAGCGCTACGACGTCAACGTCATCGGCCTGACGCTGTCGGAGAATCAGCGCCGCCACATCGAGGAGCACTGGTTCGCCAACTCGAAGAGCCCGCGCCACAAAGAGGTTCGGCTGCAGCCGTGGGAGGAGTTCGACGGCAAGGTGGACCGGATCGTCTCGATCGGCGCCTTCGAGCATTTCGGCTTCAACAAGTACGACGACTACTTCAAGAAGACGTTCAGCTGGCTGCCCGATGACGGGGTGATGCTGCTACACACGATCATCGTTCCCGAGGATGAGGAAGTGAAGGCGAAGGGCCTGCCGTTGAAGATGTCCACGGTGCGCTTCATCAAATTCATCATGGACGAGATCTATCCCGGCGGTCGGCTGCCGCTGGCCTCGATGGTCAAGCAGCACGCCACAAAGGCCGGCTTCGACGTCACCCGCGAACAGCACCTGCAGCCGCACTACGTGCGCACCCTCGACACCTGGGCGGCGAACCTGGCGGCCAAGAAGGACGAGGCCATCGCCGTCACCAATGACGAAGTCTACGAACGCTTCCACCGGTACCTGACCGGTTGCGCCGACCTGTTCCGGGGCGGCTTCACCGACGTCTGCCAGTTCACCTGCGAGAAGGCAGCCGGCTAGAGGCGAGATGCACATGGGGGCAACGATGCGGCCGGCGTTCGAGGATGTCCAAGCGCACTACGACATTTCCAACGAGTTCTTCGGGCTGTTCCAGGACCCGACCCGCACCTACAGCTGCGCATACTTCGAGCGCGAGGACATGACGCTGCAGGAGGCGCAGCTCGCCAAGATCGACCTCGCGCTGGCCGAACTCGATCTGCGGCCGGGCATGACGCTGCTCGACATCGGCTGCGGCTGGGGCTCGGCGATGCGCCGGGCCGTCGAGCGCTACGACGTCAACGTCATCGGCCTGACGCTCAGCCGAAACCAGCGCGCGCTGGGCCAGGAGTTGCTCGACGAGATGGACACCACCCGCTCGCGCGAAATCCAGTTGCGCGGCTGGGAGGAGTTCGACGAGCCCGTCGACCGGATCGTCTCCATCGAGGCGTTCGAGGCCTTCCCCAAGGAGCGCTACGAGGCGTTCTTCCAGATGTGCCAACGCATCACACCGCCCGACGGCCGGATGTTGTTGCAGACCATCATGGGTCACCCGCTGAAGCGCTGGCCGGAGATGGGCATCCCGATCACGATGACCGACCTGAAGTTCATGCGGTTCATCGCCAAGGAGATCTTCCCGGGCGGTGCGGTGCCGTGCGACGACGACGTGTCCGAATTCGCCGGGCGGGCAGGATTTTCCATCGAGAGCCTGAACTACCTGACGCCGCACTACGTCCGCACCCTCGACATCTGGGCGCAGCGGCTTCAGGCCGCCCGCGAGCAGGCGATCGCCTACACCTCCGAAGAGGTGTACGACCGCTACATGCGCTACCTGGTGGGCTGCTCGGACTTCTTCCAGCGCGGGGTGTCCGAAGTGGGCCAGTTCACGCTGGTGAAGCGGCACTGAATCCGCGGTGACCACCGATGTGCCCGGCTATGAGCGACTATCTCCCGAAAAGTCGCTCATAGCCGGGCAAAACGAGTGTGTCCGCCCTCACCGCGGGAATATCGCCACGCCCTGCTATGCTTATCCACAACGTTGGCGTTCAACCGATGCCGACAGCGTCGTGAAACACTTCACTTCACCGGCCGCAGGGCCGCGTTCAGCTGATTCAGTGCCACCGAAGCACACGTTCTCGCGGCGATCGATGTTGCCAACCGGCAATCTCGCCACTTTGTGCTGATCTGTGCTGACCAGGTTCCCCTAGGTCGCCAGGCCCCGGCACAACCCGATGCCGGAAAGGCACCGAACCCCATGACTACGAAGACCTTCGCCGAGCTCGGCGTGCCCGCACCCCTGGTGCGATCGCTCACCGCGGCCGGCCTCACCCATCCCTTCCCGATCCAGGTCGAGACCCTGCCGGACACCCTGGCCGGGCGCGACGTGCTGGGCCGGGGCAAGACCGGCAGCGGTAAGACGTTGGCGTTCTCCATCCCGCTGGTCGCCCGCTTGGCCGACAACAACCGGCAGTCCAGCAGGCCGTCGGGCCTGGTGCTGGCCCCCACCCGGGAACTGGCCACCCAGATCACCGCGACCCTGGAGCCGCTGGCGGCTGCCTACGGCCTGAAGGTCACCACCATCTTCGGTGGTGTCCCGCAGGGCCGCCAGGTCAGCGCGCTGAAGGCCGGCGTCGACATCGTCGTGGCCTGCCCGGGCCGCCTCGAGGACCTGATGCGCCAGAAGCTGATCAGCCTGGACGCCGTCGAGATCACCGTCATCGACGAGGCCGACCACATGGCCGATCTGGGCTTCCTGCCCGGCGTCACCCGCATCCTGGCCGCCACCCCGAGCGGCGGTCAGCGGATGCTGTTCTCGGCCACCCTGGACAACGGCGTCGACAAGCTCGTCAAGCGCTTCCTGGCCAACGAGGTGTCGCACTCCGTCGACAGCCAGAACTCCCCCGTCGCGGCGATGACGCACCACGTGTTCCACGTGGCGGGCGTCGAGGCCAAGAAGGAACTGGTGCACCGGCTCGCCTCGGGCACCGGGCGCCGAATCCTGTTCATGCGCACCAAACATCAGGCCCGCAAGCTCGCCAAGCAGCTCACCGAGGCGGGCATTCCGTCAGTTGACCTGCACGGCAACCTTTCTCAGCCGGCGCGCGACCGCAACCTGGCCGCGTTCACCGAGGGCAAGGCCCGGGTGCTGGTCGCCACCGACATCGCCGCGCGCGGTGTGCACGTCGACGACGTGGAACTGGTGGTGCACATCGATCCGCCCGCCGAGCACAAGGCGTACCTGCACCGCTCCGGGCGGACCGCCCGCGCCGGGGCGGCCGGTGACGTCGTCACCGTGGTGCTGCCCGAGCAGCGCCGCGACACCCAGGCGTTGCTGCGCAAGGCCGGAATCACCGTGACCGCCCAACAGGTCGGCGCGGACTCGAGCGAAGTGCAGGCCCTCGTCGGCGAGGTCGCGCCGTATCAGGCGCCCGTCGCGCAGCCGGCGCACAAGCCGCAGCCGCGCCAGTCGGCCAAGCCGGGCCGCCGGCGCCGCCGCGGAACCGGATCGTCGAATACTAATGTCGCGCGCGTAAATTCCGCGCAATCACACAGCGTCAATTCCGCTGCCCCGCGGGCAACGGGTCGTCGCAGGTCAACCCGTCCGCAGAGCAGCGCACGGTAGTTGCGATCGGTGGCTATCGCGCAGCCAATGCGCGTGCTACCGTGAGCGCAGGATGCGATTGATGCATCCATTCAGAAAATGAAAGAAGAAAAAGTAAATGGCACAGGGAACTGTGAAATGGTTCAACGCCGAAAAGGGCTTTGGTTTCATCGCCCCGGACGGTGACGCGCAGGACGTGTTCGTCCACTACTCGGAGATCCAGGGCAGCGGCTTCCGGTCGCTCGAGGAAAACCAGCGCGTGGAGTTCGAGATCGGTCAGGGTGCCAAGGGCCCCCAGGCGATGCGAGTCACCGCGGTCTAATCGACCCCAATCTGCCAAGAGCTGGTGCGGCTTATGCCGTACCAGCTCTTGTGTTTTCGGGACTGACCGGAGGAGCGTCAACCCCTCGCGCGGCCCAGGCCGCACTCTCGGTCTGCGCCGAGCGCACCACCCGGTCGGCAGTCTGAAACTCCGAAGTCTCTTGTTCCGCAAGCGGAATCGGCATCGACGCCGCGCGGCGCAACACCATCCGGGCCAGGGCTGCCGAGGTGGTGTGCGGGATGACGATCAGCCGCGCGCACGCGGTCTTGCCGACGACGACCATCAGCCGTTGCCGGCGGTCGCTCCAGCCCATCTTGGTCATCGCACCGGTGGACATGGTGTTGAGCACCGGGGCACCGGCGGTGGACGACCAGTTGATGTTGATGTCGACGACCTCGCCGAGGGCCGCATGCAGCGACCCGATCAGCTCCGGCAGCTCCCGGGCGACCGAACCGGTGTGCGGCCACCAGGCCCCGTCGATGTCGGAGCCCAACGACCCGGCCAGCGTGAGCCGGACCGGGCTGGCGGTGCGCCGTCCGCCGCGCAGGCCGTTCACGACGGGGTGCCGTGCTGGCGGTTGTCGTCGCGGTCGGAGAACACCGGGTGCTGCACGGGTTCGTCGGACTCCGCGGAAGGCGAGTATTCGACCGCTTCGGGGCGCTGGGAGAACAGGTCGGAGTGTTCCATGCGGAACTCCTTAGGCATTGCAGGGTCGACCGAATGAGTGTGGGTCGAGTCGGAGGCTGATCGTGGGAGTGAATATCGCGATGACAGGCCGTCGGCGCGAACGCGATCTACCTGCATGAAGGCTACACCAGCGGGGGTCGGGCCCCGTGCGCGGACCGGCATGTGATTATTGACGCCGTGAGCACGTGGGACGACACCTCGGAGTCGGTGGACTACAGCGTCGAGGACGACAACCAACTCCAGCCGGAGGACACCCTGATCGATCGGGGTGTCGACGACATCCTCGACGAGGGCATCTCGCCGCCGGAGCGGCCGTACGCCAAGACCGTCCTGGACCATCCCGGCCGGGAGACCCTCGACGAGCTGCTGGCCGAGGAGGAGCCCGACCCGGTGTCACGGCTGAACAACGTGCTCGACGAGCTCGAGCAGCAGCGCTCCGACGACGCCGAGCGCGAGGCCGAGTTCCCCGCGCACGACGAGGTCGGTCGCGCCCGATCCGGGCGGCTGGTGGCCCCGGACGCCGGCTTCGGCGCCGACTACGAGTCGGACATGATCGCCAGCGACGTCGGCATCGACGGTGGCGCGGCGTCCGCCGAGGAGGCGGCCATGCACATCATCGAGGACGACGAGGTCTAGACGGACGGACTATCGGTCTCTCTGACGGTTGAGCAGTCCGATCAGAAGAGGCAGGGCGACGATGTCCTTGTCGCGGCCAGCGGCCTCCTTGGAGGCGATCACATCGCTGAGAGCCGCAACCTTTACGCCGACGCCGCCGATTGTTTCGACCTCAGCGCCTGCGGCCAGACTGTCGTAGCCGGCCGGGAATCCGGCCGGTTGGACGACGAGGTCGAGATCGCCGAATCGGGTGGCAAGGTTCAGCACCGTGACCGTGGACAGGGACTCGGGGCTGGTCTTGAACGGTAGGGGTTCGACGTCGTCGCTAACGCGGACACGTGCATCCAGATCTTCAAGCGCCGCAATCAGTTTCGTGAGGTTGTCGGCTTGCCTGCGCGGCGTGATGTCGAGATCTCTGGTGGGCAGCGTGGACCCGTGCAGCAGTGCGGCATAACCGCCGATCAACACATATTCGACGCCATGCCGGTCGAGACTCTCGAGAATCGCCGCCGGCTGGAATTCAGCGTGCACGACGGGCGAAAACCTGTTCTTGTTCGGCAACCGCAGCGGCACGCTGAGCATCAGAGCGTCGCTGATCACGCGCCCATAGGACGTCGTCGTGATCGTCATACGGTTCCAGACGCGTCGTCAGTGCCAAGCCGACGCTAGCCAGGATCCTCGCCAGCGTCGGGTGGGTGGGCTGACGTTGCCCAGACTCGATCTTGGCGATAGTGCTCGGGGGAACTCCGGCCGCTGCGGCGAGTTCACGCTGGGTAATGCCTTTCTTCGCCCGCGCGAGGCGAAGAATATTGCCTGCCCACGCCTCAACCGCATGTTGGGTCGCCGGGCTCATCGTGGTCATCCACCCATGCTACCCGAAAAGGTAGCAGTGGGCCGTGAGCCGGACGGTCTAGTCGCTCGGCACCCAGTTGCCGTGGAACCCGGCCGGAACCCGGTGCGGCAGCTTGACGGTGGCGACGTCCTCCAGCGTCTGAGCATCGATGATGGCGAGCCCGCTGCGGTCGGTCGCGGCGTCGTAGACGTAGCCCATCAGCACACCGTCATCCTCGGCGGCGTCGGCGGAGCGAGGGTGAAAGACGAACTCGCCCAGTTGCTTTCCCGCCCCGAACGAGCGGGTGGCCGACCCGTTGCCGACGAAGTCGTGTTTGTGTAGCCGGTCGGTGCCGTTGTTCTCGTCGCCGAACGCCGGGGCGTAGCCGTAGCGGTGCCGCTTGCCGACCAGTCGCTCGTCGACCCGGGGGAACTCCTGGCCGCGGTCGTCGATGCGGGATTCGCGGACCTTGCCGTCCGCGAGGTCGACCACCCAGCGGTCCAGCGTGGGCGGGCCCTCGTCTGGGCCGAGGAGTTCGGTGTCGAACATTTTCGGGTGCCGCGCCACGTCCAGCACGATGGTGTCGCCGTCGTCGTAGGCGTTCATCGGGTGGAAGACGTAGCAGGGCTCGACGTCGAACCAGCGGACGTCGGCGTCCCCGCCCTCACGCGGCATCACGCCGACCCGGGCCGGGTAGCGCGGGTTCCACCGGTACGGGAAGCGGCGGTCGGTGCCATCTGAGCTGGACTGCCGCGCCATGATCGGGTCCGGAATGCGAACGCGGCCAATCAAAGCCGACAGCATCAGCCGGGCCGGCAGCCGCAGCGGTTTCGGCACGGTCATTTCGGCGGCCAGCACTGGGTCGAAGGCGACCGGCAGGTCGTAGAACACGACATGCTTCTCGGTCAGGGAGAAGTCGTGCATCATCGGGCTGCCGTGCACGGTGATGTCAACGGTGCGTTTGGCCCGGCCGTCCGCGCCGATCACCGAGTACTGCACGGTGTTGCCGCGCTCCATGCCGTACGTAACGGCATGCAGCTCACCGGTTTCCGGGTCGCGCTTGGGGTGGGCGCTGTAGCCGCCGGGCAGCGTACCGCAGAAGTCCCACACCCCGACCGTGTCCAGCTCGTCGGTGAGCTCGTACTGGGCGATGCCGCCCTCGACGAGGGCCAGGGTGCGGCCGGCGTGGCCGATCACGTTGGTGTTGGCGCCCAGTCCGGTGACCTTGAACTGACCCTTCGGTTCCGGCTCCCCCAGTGCCCGGCAGGCCTGCGGGCCGCGGACGTAGCGGTTGCGGTACCACTCGGCCTTGCCGTCGCGCAGGCGCAGGCCGTGCACCATGCCGTCACCGGCGAACCAGTGGTAGCGCTCGGGGTCGATCGGGCCGATCGGGTTGGGGCCGTTGCGCAGGTAGCGCCCGTCCAGGTAGTCCGGGATCTCGCCGACGACGTCGAGATCGGTGAGGGTGTATTCCCTGGCCAGCGGGGCGAAAGCGCCCTCGAGGTAGCGGTTCGTCATCGGCCGATCCCTTCAATAACGGTGTTATATGTGACCTGTATAACACCGTTATGGCAAGATGGCAAGGGTGAGTACGCCCCGGGAGGAACTGGTCGACGCGGCCGTCGGCCTGTTGACGCGCGACGGCGCCAAGGCGCTGAGTGTGCGCAAGCTCGCCGCGGCGGTGGGCACGTCGACCATGGCGGTCTACACCCACTTCGGCAATATGGCCGGCCTGCTCGAGGCGCTGACCGACGAGGCGACCAGCCGGCTCACCGAGGCCGTGACCCGGGTGCCGCACACCGATGACCCGGTGGCCGAGTTCTTCGTGGTCGGCCTGGCCTACTACCGGTTCGCGATGACCGATCCGCAACGCTACGAACTGATCATGGGTACCGCCTCGACCCCGCAGCCGCTGCTCGACATCCGCACCGACGTCACGGTCACCGGCCGCCCGACGGACCGGGCCGACCGGTCAGCGTCCTACGAAGTTCTGCACGGCGTGGTGCAGCGGATGATCGCGGCAGGCCGGATCCGCGACGACGGCAGCCTGGCCGTGACGGCGCGGCTGTGGACCATCTGCCACGGCGCGGTCAGCCTGGAGTTGGCCGGATACTTCGGCCACGACGGCCACGGGCTCACCGATGTGCTCGGGCCCCTGGCCGTCGACGCCATCGTCGGGATGGGCGACGAGCGGGAGAAGACCATGCAATCGCTGGCCACCGCGATGGAACTCACGGGCGCGCAAATGGATTCGCCAGTCGAGCGTTAACCCTCCACGCGGCGGTGCATCACGGCGGCTCAGGAGTTCAGCCGGAGTTCGCCTCCCGACGCGAGTGGGTGAGGCAGATGCCGTCGCAGTAGCGGCACGGTTCAGGGACGGGAAGTGTCCCTTCTCGCTTCTTCCGCTCCCAGGCCGCCCGCAGGTGCAGCCACTTGTATTCCGCCCGCTGCATGGTCTTGGCCATGCTCATCGGCATATACGGGTCGCCGTGCTTGGCCCGCTGGTAGGCCAGGATCTCGTCGTCGGTCAACTGTGCGCGGTTCATCGGCGTGGCCTCCCTTGCGTGTAGCGATCGGCGATCCGTAGTGGGGGTCCACAGGGGGTCGGCAGTGCCGCGTTCATCCGCTCCTGCTCCGCCTTAATCTCTGCGATGTGTTCTCGCAGCGCGCGGTCCATGCTCTCGCGCGACACGCGCGAATCACCCCCGCAACGCCGGCAGATGTTGTCGGCGCGGACATCCACCGGCGGGTGGGGGCAGCGGTCCGGGGTGGTGCAGGCACAGACGCAGGGGAACTGCTTGTAGCGGGTGGCGTGCCCGCAGCGGTCACACGGGTCGTAGTGGTATGGGGCGAGCCGACTCTTGCTCATCGGGTTCCCCTACGCGGGCGTCCTCCGAGTATCGATCGGCGATCTGCAGCGGCGGTCCGCCGGGCTCGCTGCCGACGTGCAGGTGCTCGGGGTTCGTCGCGCGGACTTCGGGAACCCGCCGGGCGGCGGCCGCACCCGGCGGGCAGGCACAGCGCATGGGCCCGTACTGCTTGAAGCGGGTGGCGTATCCGCATACCGGGCAGCGGCTGTGAAGGTGCGGATGGGTATTGCCGTCGGCGCTGACGCCCCACCACGGTTGCGGCTCGGGCCAGTTCCCCGTACGCGGCGGATCATCGAAAACCCATCCTCGCCGCGCGCTCACGACTGTGCCTGGGATCGGAGATACATCGAAATTGCTCCCGTCATTGAACAGTGGCGGTTGACCACTGGTCCGGGCCTTCTCCGAAGAGCACCGTGCCGGGTAGCGCGGTTGCCGTTCGCTCGCGTTCGGAGGCGTATGAGCGAATCTCTTGGCCTGGCCGAAGTATACCGACGGCACCGACAGCAAGTCACGACGTCGAACACTGAGCAGCCACCAGGTACCCGGCCTACGGTGGAGTCCATGGCTGACCAGACCCCGGCGGTGTACCCCTCACACCCACCCGAACCGATCATGCGGCTGATGAACCCGCTGCTGCGCTACCTGCTGCCCACTCCCCTGGCCGGCGGTGCCCGCAAGCAGTTCATGGTGCTGAAATTCAAAGGTCGCAAGTCCGGGAAGCGTTTCGAGATCCCGGTGAGCGCGCACCTGCTCGACGGGCAACTCTACGCGCTGGCGGGTTCCCTGTGGACGGTGAACTTCCGCGGCGGCGGGCCCGCCGAGGTGGTCTACGACGGCAAGACGAAGCCCATGACCGGCGAACTGATCGAGGACCCCGCCACGGTGGCCGAGCTGTTCCACCGCTGCGCGCAGGGCTACGGCGCCGGCCGCGCCCAACGCATGATGGGCGTCAAGTTCCGCGATCCCGGCCTTCCGACGCTCGAGGACTTCCGCGAGGCGGTCGTCGAAAACAAGCTCGTCGCAATCCGTTTCACGCCGGTCTGAGGCTCACACCCCCTGCAATCAGCGGACCGAAGACTGGTCATCGCGCACCGCGAGGACGGGCCACGAGTGCGGCACCCCCTTGAGCTGGTGGCTGCCCCGGTCATCGAATTCGATTCTGGACCCGAGCACGAGAGCCGGGATGGCGCCCGACACCAGGACTTCACTGGGCTCGGCGAGGCCCATGATGCGCGCCGCGATGTGTACCGCGATGCCGTGCACGTCACCGTCGGTCACTTCGACCTCGCCGGTGTGCAGGCCGGCGCGGATACTCAGGCCGACGTCTTGGACCGCGTCGCGGATGGCGCACGCGCATTCGATCGCCCGCGCGGGTCCATCGAACGTCGCCAAAGCTCCGTCACCGGTGAACTTCACGACAGACCCGCGGGCGCTGGCGACATGGCGCTCGACGATGCGGTCATGAGCGTCGAGGACCGTCGCCCACGCTTGATCCCCCAAAGCCGTTGCGCGCTCGGTGGATCCGACGATGTCGGTGAACAAGACGGTGGACAGGACGCGGTTGGTGGGCGCCGCGCGCCGGCTTCCGGTGATGAACGGCTCGATCTCGTCGAGCACCCGGTCGGCGTCACCGGCGAACCACACATGATCGTCCCCGTCGAACTCCACCAGGCGGGCGTTCGGGATGCGGTCGGCGACATCCCGTGCGTGTTGGGACACGACATGGCGATCCCCGCGCCGGTGTAGGACCAGCGTCGGCGCCTGGATGCTTTCGAGCACGGGCCGAAGGTCGGTGTGCAAGAACAGATCCAGGATCTCCTTGAAGTAGCCGGGTCCGCCGGCCAAGCGCTCGGCGCGGGCCCACCACCGCTTCTTGGCGGCATCGTTCGCCCAACTCGGCGCCAAGCGGTCGACCACCGCACCGGTACCGACGGTGTCCAGATAGCCGTCGAGGTATTTGCGAAGAGTCGCCTCGGGCATGCCGAACGGGTGGTCGGGCGCTCGCTCGAAACGGGCGAAGGGCGCCCACAGCACCAGCGAACGCACCCACTCCGGGCGGGTGGCGCTCAAGAGCATGGCCGGCAGAGCAGACTCGGCCATGGCGAAGACCGACACGCACTCGCTGCTGGCGGCGTCCAGGACAGCGCCCAGGCCGTCGGTCCACGACTGCATCGCGGCGCGGGCGCTGATCGGAACCGCATCGGAGCTGCCCATCCCGAGCAGATCGGTGGCGATCAGCCGACCGAACGAGGCCAGCCGGCGCAGATGTCTCGCGACGGTGGGTTCGTCCCACAGCAGATCGATCGGATAGGTGGCGGTGGGCACGAACAGGACGTCGGGTTCTCCGTCCCCGACGACCTGGTAGGCGAGGTGGACGTCGCCGTCCCGCGCATAGACGGTGTCGGGCGCAGCCACCATTCCTCCAGCATGCCACCGGTGGTCATGGACGGCGACGCGGATTCTGGCCCGGTTCTCCCCGGCTCAGCCTCACAGCCCGACCGCGACCTCCAGGTCCTTCAGCGACGTCTCCAGGTGACCGAGCAGCCGCTGCAGGTGCGGCACCGCGCGGCGGCAGCCGACCAGCCCGAAGTCCAGGCTGTCGGCGCTGGTCGCCAGGGTGATGTTGAGCGCCTGCCCGTCGACCACCATCGACATCGGGTAGTTGCCGTCCAGCCGGGCGCCGTTGCGGTACAAGGGATGCTGTACGCCGGGCACGTTGGAGATGCACAGGTTGAACGACGGCGGGGTGGCCGCGCCCAGCCCGGGCAGGGTGCTCAGCAGGGTCGAACCCAGCGTGGTCGAGAGCCCCACCGCGATGGCCTGGGCCCGCGGCAGCTGGGACAGCACGGTCTTGTTGTCGCGCATCGAGGCCTGGATGACGGCCAGCCGCTGGGCCGGGTCGTCGACGTTGGTGGCCAGGTTGCACAGCACGGCCGAGGCGACGTTGCCGCCGTCGGCGTCCTTGGCGGTGCGCAGGTTCACTGGGACCATCGCGATCAGCGGGGCGTCGGGCATGGCGTTGTTCTCGGTGAGATAGCCCTTCAGTGCGCCGGAGCACATGGCCAGCACGACGTCGTTGACGGTCGCCCCGGCGGCGTTCTTGACCGCCTTGATCCGGTCCAGAGACCAGGACTGCGCGGCGCACCGGCGGGCTCCGCCGATGGGCACGTTGAGCATGGTGCGCGGCGCCCGGAACGGCATGGTCAGCTGCTGCTCGACCAGCGCGGCCCGGCCGAGCTGCACCGTCGAGGATGCGTAGCGGCCCGCGGATTGCACTGCGCCGGTGAGCTTCTGCAGCCGGCCACCGCTCTTGGCGTCGGCCGCGGCGGCGCGGGGCGGCAGCGACCACGGCGCCTGCACCTCAACCGAATCCGCGTCCGGGCTCAGCGAGCCCTGCAGCAGGTTCAGCGCGGAGATCCCGTCGACCACACCGTGGTGCATCTTGGTGTAGATGGCGAAGCGGCCGTCGTTGAGGCCCTCGATGAGGTGCATCTCCCACAGCGGACGGTGCCGGTCCAGCAGGGTGCCGTGCAGCCGGCCGGTGAGCTCGAGCAGCTCGCGGACCCGGCCCGGGGCGGGCAGCGCCGAGCGGCGCACGTGGTAATCCAGGTCGACGTCGTCGTCGTAGGTCCACGCCACGTTGGTGATGCCGCCGAGCGCCGAGGAGGGGCGCTTGCGGAAGGTCGGCGTCAGGTCCTGCTGGGCGCGCATGGCCTCGTAGGTCTCGCGCACGAACTCCGGTCCGGCGTCCGCGGGCGGGGTGAACAGCTGCAGCCCCGCCACGTGCAGCGGGTGCTCACGGGACTCGGCGAGCAGGAAGGTCGAGTCGATGGGCGAGATGAGTTGCATCGGATTTCCTTGTCGGGTCGGCTCTGGCGTTGAGAGCAAATTACGGAGCCGACGCCCCCGCCGTCCCGTGCCGCCGCGCCAACGTCGAGCGCGGCCATTGTGACGAGGTGACAATCGGACTAGATTCCGGCCATGAGCCTGCAGTGGCCGGACGGCGCGGACGACGGCGCCGAGCGGGTGTGGCAGCGGGTGCTGGTGCCGATCGCCGCCGAGATGCGCGCGGGTGCCGCTGAGCTGGCCGCGACGGCGGTCGGGCGGATGCGCACCGAATTGCCGGCGCTGTTCCCCGACCAGCAGATGGTGACCGAACACCTGGTGAGCACCGAGGCCAGCCTGCGGCAGGTGGCGCAGGTCATCGAGGCCGGTGCCGACCCGCGCAAGGTGGACCTACCGCCGTCGACCACGGCGATCGCCCGGGCGGCCGCGCAACGGCAGGCGCCGCTGGCCGATCTGATGCGGTTCTACCGGCTGGCCCAGGAGCTGGTGTGGCAGTGGATGCACGCCCAGATCGTCGCCGCCGAACCCGAACCGGCCGATCTGGCCAAGGCGATCGAGCTGGCCACCGGCTGGATCTTCGGCTACGTCGACGGGGCGCTGGTGCGCGCCGAGCAGGCCTACGAGTCCGAGCGGGAGACCTGGTTGCGGGGCGCGGCCGCCGCCCGGGCGACGGCCGTCGACGACATTCTCGCCGGGCGGGAACGCGACGGGCACCGGGCGTCGGTCCGGCTGCGCTACGACGTCAACCGCCGGCACATCGGGGTGCTGGCCTGGGTCGACGAGGCTCCGCACGACGGCGACGCCCAGGCGCTGCTCGGTAGCGCCATCGCCGACGTCGCGGCCACCGCCGGTGCGGATAGCCATCTCGTGCACCCGGTGGGGTCGCTGGCGGTGGCGGGCTGGGTCAGCCGCCGGGAACCGTTCACCGAGGCGCCGGTCGAGGCTCCCCCGCAGCCCGGGGTGCGGCTGGCGCTCGGGGATCCCGGTACGGGGCTGACCGGTTTTCGCGACACGCATCTGCAGGCCGCGCACGCGCGGCGGGTGGCGGCGCTCACCGGGCCGGGCGGCGACCGGGTGACGCACTATCGCGAGGTCGCGGTGGCCGCGCTGGCCAGCACCGACACCGAGCACGCGGCGTCGTTCGTGACGCGGGTGCTGGGTCCGCTGGCCGCCCCCGACGAGGACACCGTGCGGGTGGCGACCACGCTGGCGGTCTACCTGCAGGAGAACCGCAGCCGGGCGCGCACCGCGAAGCGGCTGATCGTGCACCCCAACACCGTGAGCTACCGGGTCAACCAGGCTGAGCAGATCCTGGGCCGCAGCATCGACACCGACGTCCTGGAGCTGTCGGTGGCGCTGGCGCTGCTGCCGACGCTGCCGAGGCTGGCGCAGCCGCACACAGCCGGACTGTGACGGCGTCACAAACGCCGATCGCAACGTTGTCACCGCAGGCCGAGTGCGGAAGGGGCCGGCTCTCCTAACTTTGGTGCTACGCCGCAAGCGCGGCAGCAAAGACCGAAACAAGGAGAAATCATGCAGACCGCACCTGAACTCGACGTCAACTACATGGCCGGCGACGACAACCCGTGGATCCCGTTCACCCCGCTGAGCGACCAGGTCCACCTGAAGTACTGGAAGATCGACCCGGTGCGCGCCGAGATCGTCGTCTCGATGCGCTTCGACGCCGGCCTGCTGCTGCCGCCGCACTACCACACCGGAATCGTGATCGGGCACACCGTGAAGGGCGCCTGGCGCTACATCGAGAACAACTGGATCTCCCGCGCCGGGGACACCGTCTACGAGGTGGCCGGCTCGTCGCACACCCCGGAGAGCATGGACGACAGCGAGGTGTTCTTCGTCATCGTCGGCGAGCTGCTGTTCTTCGACGCCGACGGCAAAACCGTGCTGTGGCAGGAGAACCACAAGACCTCACTCGAGCGCTACAACGCCTACTGCGAGGCCAACGGCATCACGCCGCGGGACCTCACGGACTGGAGCGAGTAGTCACTGCGCGCCGGCCGCGACAGGGACGACCCGGCCGGCGCGATGGGGGCGACACCGAGGGCGGTGGACCGAATGTGGTCCACCGCCCTCGGTCGTTTTGTTGCCATGAAATGGGCTGCAGCGTAGGGCTACTCGCCCGCCGTCGGTCAGAGGGGCGGCGGCGTGCCGATCAGGAAGGCGTTGATGCGGCAGCCATCGGGCCCAGCCTTCCAGGCATGGTCGACGCCGGTCATCACCACCATGTCGCCCGCCTCAAGGTGGTGGGCGCCGTCGTCGAGGATGAGATCGACGCTGCCGCTGATGATCGCCTCGAGGTCGAGGGTGTCGGTGTGGTGCACCGGGGTCTGGGCGTGCGCCCCGTAGTCGACGACGATCCAGCGGGCATGACCCGGGGGCAGCATCTGGTCGATGAGCTCGGCATTGCCGGCCGGCCGGGCCTGTGGCGGGCTCTGTGTGGTGGCGTAAGGAATAGCCATGGCGAAGCCGGGACCAATCGGGTTGATCGCGACACCGTCTTCGCCTACCACGCAGGACTTTCCGATGACATCGACACCGGTGATGAGCAGTCGCATGGGTTGCTTTTGTTGGTCAAATCGAATTCTCCATCCAACCCGGCGAAGCAGAGCGGTCTGATGAAGCCACCTCGCTCAGGTCGCTTTTGTTCGCTCTGGTGACAACCGTCCCGAACAAGCTTGCCCATGATCGCGGCCGCCTCGCAGATAATGATTCAAGAGGGTTTTACACCCAAGTACCGAGACAGGAGGAAAATGGCCGGCGAAGTCGCCGATCCACTATTGCTTGGTCAGCGGGTGGTCGCCATTTTAGAAACTGGTCTGCGCACGGCAACGTACAAGCTCGCGGCCTTGATGGCGCTCATTGATCACTGCATCGAGAACCTGCCGGATGAATCGACGGCCACGCTGGAGGTGCAGATCCCCGACCTCGCGCGGCGGGTGCTCGAGATCTACTGGCTTCAGGCACGACCCTTCGACGGTCGCGAGCTGCGCCAATCCACGCAATCTCGGGCGCGAATTCTGAATGCGACTATCGAATTGCGTACGGCCGCAGATGCAGCGTCACGAAGTCTCTCGGTCGAAATCGCGGCTCTGCGGGCACCTAAGGCCTACCAGAATGCGATCGACGAGATCACCCTATGTTTGGCGCAGCAGCCTCTGCACCGGTTGCAGCGGCTCCCGGGATCGGAATCCGCCGACTGCTTTCTTTACGACGACTCGCACCTACACGACCAGGTCAGTAGATCGGCACTGCGCTCCGATGGCGACGCGATCGTTCTCAAGCCAGGAGTGGCACACGGTCTGGCCCGCCTGGCTGGCTTGCTGAAGCCGGCTCTAGAGATCATGTGGGTCGATGATGTGCGCAGAATGAACAAGTTTCTTGATGAGGATGTGCCTGACATTGCCGGACACCTTTTCGGCCGCGAGCGCATCGGCTTGAGCGTTGTGCGCGAGCCGCTTAAGGAAGCTTTTGGTCCACACTGCTTCTACTGCGGCACACATCTTCCTCCCAACAACCCGATTGATCACGTGCTGCCTTGGTCGCTGGTGGGGATCGACGGGCTGGCTAACCTTGTCCCCGCTTGTGCCCGCTGCAATGGCGACAAGAGCGGCGCATTACCGGCGGTTTCGATCGTTGACCGGGTATTGAACCGTGACCAACGACTCCTGGAGGAGAT
The DNA here is from genome assembly GCA_020438865.1 of Mycobacterium sp. GTDB lineage: Bacteria > Actinomycetota > Actinomycetes > Mycobacteriales > Mycobacteriaceae > Mycobacterium. The sequence goes on along the minus strand of JAGQTU010000005.1, from coordinate 106,568 downwards.
CGCTTCCGCGATCGAGTGGCCCACTCAACGGCCGAGAGTTGTGGCCGCGGCCCGCGGCATCTATCGCGGCCAGCCGGCAGGTGTCCCGACGTGGTCGGGCTATCGCAGCAGGGTCGGACTCGACATCAGCTTCCCACCCCATTGGTTCGGACCCAATCAATGATCAAGCAACCGCGGCCCTCGACGCAATGAACATCTCCATCGGCATCGGCCGCCGCAGTCGCCAGGTAATCGCGATGGGACGGTCGCCTTCATGCGTCACGTAGTCGGCGGGGCCGAGGAAGACATAAGGTGCGGTACCCAGTGAATTGGTCTTCGCCTCTCGCACGAACAAAAGAATGTGTGAACCCTTCTCACGGTGGTTGAGGTAACGCTGGCCGGTCGACGAGCTGGACGATGTCGTCGACTGAGTCTCCCAATGGAATAGCTCAGGGCTCAGCGCGAAGTCTCGATACATTGTCGTCGGCGAGTAGTCGGTATCGCTCTTCTTCAGAGTGACCAGGAGGGCATCAGCATTCACCGTTTGGCACCACGCCACACCCTCACGCATTGTGTTGGGTACGCGGCCCTGTGATGTCCAATCGAGCGCGGCGAGAATCTCCTCTCTTGTGTAGCTGGCGTGCAGCGCGAGTGGCACACCAGCGAGGGCCGGCTCAGCATCACCCAGCGCTGAGGTGCTCCGGTGCGCCGCGCTGAAGCCGATGTCGAGAACCTGACGCATTTCGTTCAGCACCGGCTCGTTGCGCAGCCCCTCGAAAGCTGACAGCGGGCCGCCAAAGCCACCGCCGCCCGGGAACAGGGAGTAGAAGAGCATCTTGGTGAGGCGGCGTTCGACGATGCTCTCTGCCGGGATCCCTTGCAGCAGGATATCTCGGTAAGCCTGCCACCGGAGTCGGTCGTCGATGTGGGCAATTGACCTGATCCTCTTGATGAGGTCTTGTTCGCGGGGGCCAGGACTGACGTCCGTCTTGCCGGCGTCCCGGCAGAGCGTGGTCCACGACTTGCCCGAGCGCAGGATGTCTTCGAGCGACCGCCCCGACGCATCCAGATATGACGCCAAGTCCGTGCCCGCATGCGACCGGACTTCGGATACCAGCGCAGCCCACTTGGGCGAGACTTGCTGGCGGATGTTCTCCAGCACAAGTTCACGCGCTACGGAATCAAGCACGATCTGGCTGCCTGAGGGTAAGAACGGAAAGCCCTGTGAGACCTGCCGTTCCAGCTCCTTGCGGCTGAGACCGGTGAGAGCGCGAAAGCGCTGATCAAATCGGAACTCTTTGCGTTGGTGTCCAACGAAATCGAGTGCAGTCAAGACTGTCTTACCCTCCGTCAGCCGCAATCCGCGTCCGAGTTGTTGAAGGAATACTGTGGCGCTCTCCGTGGGCCGCAAAAACAGGACGGTGTCCACATCCGGGATATCGAGACCCTCGTTGAACAAGTCGACCGCGAAAATGACGTTGATCTCACGGGTTCGCAATTGGGCTAGCGCATTCTGCCGGTCGGTGGGTGACGTATCGGCCGACACTGCTTGGGCCCTAATCCCCGCAGCGACGAACCTGTCGGCCATGTAACGGGCGTGCTCGACGCTCACGCAGAACCCGAGGGCCCGCATTTTGCCGAGATCCGCGACTTTGTCGCAAAGTTCTCTAAGCACTATCCGGGTTCGAGAATCGTTACCGGTATATACCCTGCTGAGTTCGGCGAGGTCGTACCCGCCCCGCTTCCATTCCAATGCCTCGAGGTCTGTCTGGTCGTGGATGCCGAAGTAGTGGAACGGGCAGAGCAAGTTCTGATCCAGAGCATCCCACAGTCGCAACTCGGTTGCGACTCTGCCGCCGAATAATTCGCGAACGTCCACCCCATCACCGCGCTCCGGGGTGGCGGTTAAACCAAGAAGTTCTAGAGGCTGGACGTGATTTAGCAGTTTTCGATAGGACGCCGCCTCGGCGTGATGAAACTCATCCACTACGACAACATCGAAGTGGTCGGGCGGCAGCGTCGAGAGACGGTGTTGGGTCAGAGACTGGATGCTCGCGAAAACGTGTCGCCACTTCGTCGGTACGTCACCGCCGACAAGAAGTTCCCCGAACGTCGGATCGATCAAGACCTCTTGGTACATGCGCCGGGACTGAAGCAGGATTTCCTTGCGGTGAGCCACGAAAAGGAGCTTCAAGTCTCGACCATGACTTTCGCGCAGATGCCGGTAGTCGAGTGCCGCGATCACGGTCTTACCTGTGCCGGTCGCGGCGACGATCAGATTGCGATGGCGATTGTGAACCGAACGTTCGGCATCCAGTTGCTCCAGCATTTCGGCTTGATACGCCTTTGGTCGTACCTCGAGCCCGGATAGGGTGATCGTGACCTGTCCCCGTGACTTTCGTCCTGCCGCGATATCCAGCGCGGTGTCCAACCGTTGTCGGTCCGTCTCAGGTCGGTATGCCTCGAACTCCTTGTTTTCCCAGTAGGAGTCGAACGTTGTCCTGAATTTCTCGAGCAGATGGGGCGTCGAGATCGCCGAGAGCCGCACGTTCCACTCTAGGCCCTCTACGAGGGCCGCATGGGAGAGATTGCTCGATCCTACGTAAGCCGTGTGGAACCCGGTCTTGCGGCGCAATAGCCACGCTTTCGCATGAAGCCTGGTGCGGTCTAGCTCATAATTCACCCGTACCTCAGCGCCGAACTCGTTCACCAGTGCGTCGAGCGCTCGTGCATCTGTGGCGCCAAGATAAGTCGTGGTGATGACCCGCAGCGGCACATCGCGTTGACGAAGCTCGTTTAGTTGACCTTCCAATAGCCGGAGGCCCTGCCACTTCACGAACGCACACAGCAGGTCCACCTGGTCGGCGCTGGCCAATTCCGCGCGTAACTCGGCGGCCAGGGTGGGCTCGTGGCGCGCGTTGGTCATCAGCGCAGTGTCGGAAAACGGAGTGGCTGGTCGAGGAAGTCGCGCATCCGTCAGCGCGGAGACATGCCGCACTTCGTCAAGCCGGCTTACCCGGTGGGACTCGATCTGGTGTAGTGCCTCCTCCGCCACCGAGGCCTGAGGCAAAGCCTTGACGATCTGTTGCACCAGTTGTAGCCGGGCCTCGGCGCTGGGTGCGGCCTTCAACGACCGCTCGATAAGCGGTAGAAGGTGGCGGGTAATGACCAGTGCCTGCTCGGTATCGTCAACGGTGCCGTATTCCGCATGAAGTTCCGGACTCTGCTGAAGCCGCGCGAATAGCCGCTCGGTCAGCAATGATTCGTAGACGCCCAAGTCCATGAGGCGACGGTAGCGGATACCAGGGACACTTCGCCCTGCCGGACCAGGCCTCTTCAGAAGTGCATCGAATCCGTCAGCAATTCCGTTCAGCAATCGGCATCGTCCAAGGCATGATCGATCGGGTGAGCATTCTTGACAGTCGGCTCCACACTCGCGATGAAGTGTTCGCGAGGCCGTCGCCGGTACCCAAATCGCCCGGTACGTACGGATGGTGGTTCCGGAAGATCCCAGGTTCGATAGACACCTCGGGCTGCGAGCAACGGGAAGGCCTTACGCTGCTCTATACAGGAATCAGCCCGACACGTCCTCCGGCAAATGGCAAACCGCCGAGCAGCCAATCTCTAAACCATCGAATCCGATATCACTACAACGGGAACGCCGAAGGCTCAACGCTTCGCAAGACCCTGGGCATCCTTCTTGCTGACGATATTGGCACCGTCTTGCGCAGGACCGGATCGGGGAAGCGGCGCACTTCTGCACTGACGGCGAGCGGGCGTTGACGCGGTGGATGTCAGACAACGCTCTCGTGTCCTGGGCTGTACATCAAGAACCATGGGAACTTGAAGAAGCTCTGATCGCCAGCCTTGACCTGCCACTCAACATTCAAGGCAACGCACACAATCGTTTCTATCCAGAGTTGAGGCGGCTCCGCTCAGAGGCAGAACAGCAGGCGCGCAACATTTCACCCTGCGTCTAGTAGCACGGTCAGCCTGTCCGTCCGGCGGGGATCGCCTTCACCCAATCACCGGGAACCGCCGCTGCTCCGCCAACCGGTCCAAAGCGGACTGCATCACCTGGCGCACGTGAACGTCCACCTCATCAACATCAGGATTCGGACCGAACTGCTCAACGACGTGGATCGGCTCGAGCACCTCGTGCACGATCTTCGACGGCAGCGGGAAGTTGGCCGGGATGGTCGAGGTCAGCCCGAACGGGAAGCCGATGCCCAGCGGCAGGATCTCGGTGCGGAGCTTCGGCAGGCCGAGCCGCTTGGCGATCCGGGTGCCGCGTCCCAGAAACAGTTGGGTCTCCTGCCCGCCGATCGACACCGCCGGCACGATCGGAACGTCGGCCTCAATGGCGGTGCGCACGTAGCCTTTGCGGCCGTTGAAGTCGATGGTGTTCTGCTCGAACGTCGAGCGGTAGGAGTCGTAGTCCCCGCCGGGGAACACCAGCACCACCCCACCGGAGGCGAGCGCTTTGGCGGCGTTCTCGCGGGTGGCCAGAATGACACCGATCTTCCGCAGCGTGCCGGCCAGCGGGGTCTTGAACAGGCCGTAGTGCGCCAAGGTGTAGAGCGGGCGGTCGTAGCCGAGCTTCTCGTAGAACGCCGGCGCCAGCACCAGGACGTCGGGGGTCATCGCGCCGCCGGAGTGGTTGGACACCAGCAGCGCCCCGCCGGTCGGCGGCATCCGCTCCAGACCCCGCACCTCGGCGCGGAACCAGATCTTGCCGATCGGGCCGGCCACCTTGCGGGCCCACTCGATGAAGCCCGGATCCCACTTCTCCAGATCCGAGAGGTCGCCTTCGTCGCCACCCATGGCTGCTCACCTCGCTTCAGTCAAGCGCAGTTGATCGGAACCTAGCCCCGTCGCCGAACTCCCAAACCGGTTTTGGACGCGCCAAGCGGCCCCGGTTCGGTGGACCTAAGTCCCTGTGAGCTGCCCGAAGGCCGCGCTATCGTCGCCAGATGCCTGCACCCGAGCGCGGCACCGGCCGCGCGCCCCGGCTGGCCCGCCCGGCCGATGTGGCGATGCCGTTCGTGCGGGCCCGCGAGTACCTGCGCCAGCCCGAGCACACCGATGAGCTGCCGGTGGCGCGGCCGACCATCGCGGTGGCCCGCCAGGTGTTCCACGACGAGCTCGTCCTGCTCGGCATGCGGCTGTTCCTGCCGGCCGGCGAGGCCGACGCGCCGGCCCGCGTCGACGGCGAGGTCCGCGCGGCACTCGACTACTACGGGCAGCAGGGCTGGCTGGAGAATCCCGAGGGTTTCTTCACCGCTCCGCCGACGCTCACCGACGTCACCCTGACCCCGGAGACCATCCGCCGCCAGCCCCTGCACCGGCTGACCTTCGACAGCGGCTACCAACCGCATCCGGGCGATCCGGGCCGCGACCGCTGGCAGGCCTACACCGCGAACCGGCGCGAGCACGCGCTGTTGCTGCGCCACCACGAACCCCGGCCCTGGGTGGTGTGCGTGCACGGCGCCCTGATGGGACGGGGCTCGGTGGACCTGCGGCTGTTCCGCGCCCGGCACCTGCACGAGGATCTCGGCCTGAACGTCGTGCTACCGGTGCTGCCCCTGCACGGCCCGCGCAAGACCAAGGGCGCGGCGTTCCCGGGCCAAGACCTGCTCGACGACGTGCACGCCGCGGCGCAGGCGGTGTGGGACATCCGTCGGCTGATCTCCTGGATCCGCACCCAGGAACCCGACGCCCGGATCGGATTGAACAGCATGTCGCTCGGCGGCTACATCACCTCGCTGGTGGCCAGCGTCGAGGACGGGCTGACGTGTGCGGTGCTGGGTGTGCCGGTGGCCGATCTGATCGAGGTGCTCGGCGGCCACGGCGGCCTGCCCGATGACGATCCGCGTCGCCACACCCTCGAGCTGGCGCGACCGATCGGGCGGATGATCTCCCCGCTGTCGCTGAGCCCGCGGGTGCCGATGGCCGGCCGTTTCATCTACGGCGGAGTGGCCGACCGGCTGGTGAATCCACGCGACCAGGTGATGCGTCTCTGGGAGCACTGGGGTCGTCCCGAGATCATCTGGTACCAGGGCGCCCACACCGGGTTCTTCCGGTCGCGACCGGTGCAGGACTTCATCGACGCGGCGCTGCGCCAGTCGGGTCTCGTCGCGCACTGAGGTGAGTCGGGATCTGCCGCGAAGGAACTCAGGCGCGCGGCGCGGCAGCCCCGGGTGTATCGCACATATTCGGCTGACAGTCGCGTCAATTACGTTGACCAGTAACATCTTTCGAATTCTGTGATGGTGCTGCTAATCGCCTACATGTCGCCTATGGTTGGACGCACACAACAACCAAGGGGTTCCATGATTCTGCGCGCCACAGTCGCCGCTGCACTCATCATCACTGGGTCGCTTCTCACCGCCCCCGCAGCCGTTGCCGGGCCGCCCTACAAGAACTGCACCGAGGCGCACCAGGATGGACGGTGGGACATCCCCCAGGGTGACGATGCATACCGGTCCAAGCTTGACCGCGACGGCGACGGCATAGCCTGCGAAAGCTAGAGCTAGGCAGCGCCACACCGTCACACCGAAGTGGCTGCGCCGCTTGTCGGCCCCTACCCCTCGCCCCGCGCCTTGTGCGCATACATATTCGCGTCCGCCCGCCGCAGCAGCGCCTCGACCTCATCGCTCGACCCCCAGGCCGAGCCGACCGAGGCGCTCAGCTGCACCGGCACTCCCCCGGCTTCGTAGTCACCGGTCAACGCATCCCGCACGCGAGAGGCCAGCTCTGCCACCCGGTCCTCGGCGCCGGGTCCGACGGTGACGGCCACGAACTCGTCGCCGCCGATTCGGTAGGCCGAGTCCGGCTCTGGCACAGCCGATTTGATGCGATCGGCGATCTGCGCCAAGACCACATCACCGCAGGCGTGTCCGCACTGATCGTTGACCCGCTTGAACCCGTCGAGGTCGATGAAGACGATCCCGACCGGGGTGGCGGGTCCGACCCGAAGCGAAGCGCTGGCGTCGAGGAACGCCTGGCGGTTCAACAGCCCGGTCAGCGGGTCGGTCACGGCCAGCCGCGCGAGCTCGGCCTCGGCGGCCTTGCGCTCGGTGATGTCCTGGAACTGCCCGATGATCAGGTCCTCGGAGCCGTGCGCCCCGGGCACCACCACCGCGTCGCGCTGTATCCAGTGCGTCTTGCCGTCCCGGCCGACCACCCGCAGCTCCGCAGACAGGTGCGCCTGCGGGGCGTTCTTCAACGCGTCGAATTCGGCCCGGGCCACCTCGAGGTCCTCGGGGTGCACGAAGTCGCGGAAGTTGACCCCGATCAACTCGTCGGCGGTGTAGCCGGCCATCTCGCAGAATGCCGGGTTGACGTACACCGCCCGCAGCGACATGTCCGCGATCGTCTGACCGATGGGCGCGTTGTCCATCGTGACCCGCAGCAGCCGCTCGGCGTCGTCACGGGCACGTTCGGCCTCGACGCGGGCGGTCAGGTCGCTGCCGAACCCGTAGAAGCCCACCACCTCGCCGTCGACCACCTCGGGCACGAACGACGTCTGCATGTGCCGGGTGCGCCCATCCTGATCCTGGAACGCCCGCTCGAAGTCCCGCTGTTCACCGCGCAGCACCGCCTCGAGGTCGGCCCGGTTGAGCTCGTACAGCTCCTCGCCGAGGAGCTCACGAAGATGGCGGCCGCGCAGTTCGTCGGGTGTCATCCCGAAGTAGTCGACGAACGCCCGGTTGGCGATCACGTTGCGCAGGTCGCGATCCCAGTAGCTGGCCATCGCCGGAATGTTGTCGACCAGCTGTCGCAGCAGGCGCGCCTCCTCGGGGGCCGCCGGCCCCTCGGGTCGAGGTTCGGCTGTCACGATGCGCGATCCCCCTGCCCGATCATCCCGTTGAACACCCCTGCACCGCGACGGTACCAATCTCCGAGCCGCAAGGCGGAGTTCCGACGCCCACTACCCGGCGCGACAGCCCGCGACAACGCTCAGCACTTAGCCCCGGCCGGCGGCAGCTTCAGGTCGACCAGGTACTCGGTCGCGTACCTGTCGACGCAGGCCTCGCCCTCGAACACCACCGTGTGCTGGGTGCCGCGATAGGTCAGCAGCGCCCCGCCGAGTTCCTTGGCCAGGTCGACACCCGCCTGATAGGGCGTGGCCGGGTCGTCCGTCGTCGAGACCACCAGCACCGGCGGCAGCCCGGGCGCTGAGACGGTGTGCGGCGCACTGGTCGCCGGCACCGGCCAGAACGCGCAGGTGTCCAGCGGAGCATTGCCGGTGAACTTCCCATAGCTCATGAACGGGGCCGCCTGCCGCGCGCGGCGGTCCTCGTCGACCGCCGTCGCCCGGTCGGTGATCGGCGGGGAGTCGACGCAGTCGATGGCGGTCTCGGCGTCGTTGCCGTTGTTGTACGCACCGTCTTCGTCGCGGCCCCAGTAGTCGTCGGCCAGCTCCAGCAGGGTGTCGCCGCGGCCCTTGGTCAGCTCGGTCAATCCCTCGCTCAGCTGCTTCCACGTCTCCGGCGAGTACAGCGCGGAGATGGTGGCGGTGATGGCGTCGGCGTAACTCAGCCCGCGCGGGTCCTTGGTGGCCGCCGGCTTGGTGACCAACGGGTCCACCAGGTGCCGGTAGACGTCGACGGCCTTGGCCGGGTCGGTGCCCAGCGGGCAGCTCGGGTGCTTGGCGCAGTCGGCGGCGTAGTCGTCGAACGCCTTCTGGAACGCGGCGTCCTGGTCGATCTCGGCCTGGACCGGATCGGCGTGCGGGTCGATCGCGCCGTCGAGGATCATCGCGCGCACCTTGTCCGGGAACGCCTCGGCGTAGGTCGCCCCGATCAGCGTCCCGTAGGAGAAGCCCAGATAGGTCAGCTTCTCGTCGCCCAGCGCCTCGCGCAGCCGGTCCAGGTCCCTGGCCACGTTGACCGTGCCGACGTTGGCCAGGAACTCCTTGCCCATCCGGTCCACGCAGCGCTGCACGTACTGCTTCTCGGTCTCCTCGATGTGCGCGACGCCGGCGGGGCTGTAGTCGACCTGCGGGTCGGCGCGCAGCACGTCGTTGTCGTGGTCCGAATTGCATTGCAGCGCAGGCGTCGACGAGCCCACCCCGCGGGGATCGAATCCCACCAGGTCGAACCGCTGCCGCACCGGCTTCGGCAGCGCGTCGACGAGGTCGAGGGCCGAGTCGACGCCGGACCCGCCCGGGCCGCCCGGGTTGATCACCAGCGAGCCGATCTTCTTGCCGGTGGCCGGGAACCGCAGCAGGGCCAGGGTCGCCTTCGCGCCATCCGGATTGTCGTAGTCGACGGGAACGCTGAGCTCGCCGCACTGCGCGTCCTTCGGCAGGTCCTCGCCGCCGTCGGTCTCGCACGGTCCCCACTGGACGGGCGGCGCGGGCGGCAGCGGTGCGCCCGCCAGCCGGGGAGTGCCGGCCACCAGGGTGCTGCAGCCGGTCACGAGGGTGACCGCCGCAAGCATCGGCGCGGCGTGCCGAGAGCGGATCACCCGCACATGCTCGCACGCGCGCAACCCGTAGCGCACTGACTACTAAGCGGATTCACATCCGCGGCGGCGGTGCGCCTCGATATCGGAGGCGAAGGCCATCAGCGCGCTGCGGATCATCCGGGCGGTGCCGTCCGGGTGGCGGCACGATCCGCGCCCGTCGACCAGGCCCGTCACCCGGCGGATCTCCTTGACCAGGGCGTCGTCGACCCGGCTGTAGGCCAGCTCGTCGAGCAGCTCGGCCAGCGTGGGCAGGCCGTTGCGGCACGGCCCGCACTGCCGGGCGCTCTCGGTGGCGAGGTACTCGGCGATCTGCGCGGTGCGGGCCAGCCCGCACACGCCGGGCGCCAGCGCGTGGATGATGCCGGCGCCGGGGCTGGCACCGACGGTCTTCAGCGACGCGCGCGAGAGCCGCAGGCCCTCCAGCGCGCTGGCCGGGATCCAGGTGCCGTGGTAGCCGCCGACCAGGATCGCGCGCGGATCCTTGGCGCCGGCCCGCGCGAGCAGCTCGGTCAGCAGCACCCCGGTCGGGACCTCGACGACCCCGGGGTGGGCCAGCGCCCCGGACAGGGTGACCAGCATGCTGCCGGGGTCGACGGTGTCGCCGATCGAGCGGAACCAGTCCGCCCCGAACCGGGCGATCAGGCCGATGTTGGCAAGTGTCTCAACGTTGTTCACCAGCGTGGGCCTGCCGTGCACCCCGGAGACCGCGCTGACGACGGTGCGGTCACGCGGCAGTGCCGGGCCGCCCTCGACGTGGCGGATCGCCGCGGACTCCTCCCCCGCCACGAACGTGTCGGGGGCGGTGCTCAATTCGACCGGGTGCGGGTCGATCCCGGCGGCGCGGCGTTCCTCGAGGGCCTTCTCGGCGGTCGGCACCGCGTTCTTGTGCAGGTACAGGTAGACCTTGTGCGCGCCCACCGCCTCGGCGGCGGCCTGCAGGCCGTCGAGCACCAGATGCGGTGCCCGGCTGATGAGGGTGGCGTCCTTGTGGCTCAGCGGTTCACCCTCGGCGCCGTTGCCGATCACCACCGGCTTGGTGCCGTGGATCGCGGCGAGCTTGCGCGGGGTGGGGAAACCGGCGCCGCCGCGCCCGGACAGCCCGGCCTTCTCGAGTTGCGAGATCAGCTCCGGCCCAACGATTTCCGGCAGTTCGCCGAAGCACTGCCGGTTCTCGGCCAGGCTGGGGCCGGCGGCGGCGAACAGCCGCGGCATCGTCGGCGGCCGGCTGGCGGTGCTCATGAGCGCTCGGCGGGGTCGATGTCGCGGTACTCGGTGAAGTTCGGCAGCAGCCGCCACACCACCGAGGCGAGCACGATCAGCGCGCACACCCCGGCGAACGCCAGGAACCAGATGTGGCCGCGGTCGGTGCCGTTGCCGATCGCGTGCGCGAAGGCGATCGGCCACAGCGCATAGGTCAGCCAGTGCACCGTGCGGAAGGCGCGGGGGCCGAGGCGGTGCCGCAGCAGGCTGGTGAGCACCACGACGATCAGCACATCCACCGCGAGCGTGCCGAGCCCCTGCCAGACCGGCCGGTACACGCCGATGAACGGCACCACGAAGTCGACGACCCGCAACTGGGCGTAGGGGTCGAAGAACAGCAGCCCGACGTGCAGCGCTACCAGCAGGGTGGCGGCCAGCGCGACGAAGCGGTGGACGTCCTCGACGCCGAAGCGGGGCAGCCAGGCCAGCGGCCGGCCCGAGCGGGTGGTGATGCCCAGCGCGACCGATAGCGTCATGAACGCCAGGGCGACGATGCCGTTACCGCGGCCCAACGCCCACAGCGCCTCGCTGGTCATGACCCGCGGGCGCGGGTGTGCTGCGGGGTGAAGTTGTTGCCGCCGGTGCTGGAGCCACCGGCCGGGACGTGGCTGGTGCGGACCGGGAACGCGGGCGAGGCCGGGGCCTGCTGCTGAACCGGGGCCTGCTGCACGGGCGCCTGCTGGACCGGGGCCTGGTAGACCGGCTTGGGCGGCGTGTAGGCCGGCTCCGGGGTGTAGACCGGCGCCTGCTGAACCGGGGCCTGCTGGACCGGGGCCTGCTGCGGGACGTAGGCGGGCTGCGGCGCCTCCACCGGCGGCGGGGCGTCGACGGTCGGGGGCGCGACCAGGACGGCCGGCGGCGGCACGACCGGTGCGGCCGGGATGTTCACCGGGGCGGCGTCGGGCACCGCGGGCAGCTCGACGGCGTCGGCCGGGACCAGCGCCTCGGCGGGCTTGACGGTGTCGGCGTAGGCCAGCGCGGACGCCCCGGCCACCCCGGCGATGCCGAGCCCGGCCAGGGTCCACGAGGTCGCGGCGGCCCGGCGAAAGCCCGACCGAGGTGTCTTCATGGCACTAATGCTGGCGGCGAGTTCTTACAGGCCTCAAAGAAGTGGGCCGGCTGGCGGCCGTCGGGAGAGTGATCTTCAGCACTTTGCGTCCGGCGGGGGCAGTTTCAGGTCGATCAGGTAGGCCGCGGCGTACTTGTCGACGCAGTCTTCGCCCTGGAACACCACGGTGTGCTGGGTGCCGTCGAAGGTCAGCAGCCCGCCGCCGAGCTGTTTGGCCAGGTCAACGCCGGCCTGATAGGGCGTGGCCGGGTCGTGGGTGGTGGACACCACCAGGATCGGGGCCACCCCGGGCGCCGAGATGGTGTGCGGCGTGCTGGTCGGGGACACCGGCCAGAACGCGCAGGTGCTCAGCGGGGCGTCCCCGGTGAACGAGCCGTAGCTCATGAACGGCGCCACCTCACGCAGCTTGCGGTCCTGCTCGATGGTCGCCGTCCGGTCGGTGATCGGCGGCTCGTCGACGCAGTTGATGGCGATCAGGGCGTCGTTGGAGTTGGTGTAATGGCCCTTCTCGTCGCGGTTGAGGTAGGCGTCCGACAGGGTCAGCAGGGTGTCGCCGCGGCCCTCCTTCAATTCGGTCAGCCCGTCCTTCAGATGGCCCCACAGCGTCGGGCTGTACAGCGCCATGATCGTCCCGGTCATGGCGTCGCTGTAGCCCAGCCCGCGCGGGTCGTCGGTCTTGACCGGCTTGGTCACCAGCGGGTTCACCATGTCCTGGAACACGGCGACGGCCTTGGCCGGGTCGGTGCCCAGCGGGCAGGCCGGGTGCTGGGCGCAGTCGGCGGCGAAGTTGTCGAAGGCCTTCTGGAAGGCGGCGGCCTGGTCGATGTTGGCCTGGATCGGGTCGGCGTTCGGGTCCACGGCGCCGTCGAGGATCATCGCCCGCACCTTGTCCGGGAAGGCCTCGGCGTAGGCCGCGCCGATCCGCGTGCCGTACGAGTAGCCCAGGTAGGTCAGCTTCGGATCACCCAGGGCGGCGCGCAGCATGTCGAGGTCCTTGACCACGTTCGCGGTGCCGACGTTGGCCAGGAAGTCCTTGCCCATCTTGTCGATGCAGCGCTGCACGTACTGCTTCTCGGTGCTCTCGATGTGGTCGACACCGGCGGGGCTGTAGTCGACCTGCGGGTCGGCTCGCTCGGCGTCGTTGTCGGCGTCGGAGTTGCACCACAGCGTCGGCGTCGACGAGCCGACCCCGCGCGGGTCGAACCCGACGATGTCGAAGTGCTCCCGGACCTGCTTGGGTAGGGTGTCGATGAGGCTCACGGCGGCGTTGACGCCGGACTCCCCCGGCCCGCCCGGGTTGATCACCAGCGAGCCGATCTTCTTGCCGGTGGCCGGGAACCGCAGCAGCGCCAGGTTCGCCTGCGCGCCGTCGGGTTTGGTGTAGTCGACCGGGACGGTGAGCTTGCCGCACTCCACCCCCTTCGGCAGGTGCACCGAGTCACCACCGCCGACGACCTTGCACGGGCCCCACTTGGCCGCGGCGGGCTGACCGGCGGTGGTCGGCTGGCCGGCCACGCCCTCGGCCACGGGTTTGCCGTCGACCACCGTGGCGCACCCGGCCGCCGTCAGGACCAGGGCGGCGGCCAGCGCCCCGGTGCGTGCGGCGCCGCCGAGGTGGCCGCGCGTAAGTCGACTCATGGCCGACATGGTGCCATCCGAACCTGAGCGGAAGTTAGGCGCGGGCAGCGCCCGGCTAAGAGTTTGCTTTGACCAGCTTGAAGGCGATCTGATCCTGGCCGGGCGGGGACAGCACGCACTTGCCGCGCTGAACGCTGGTCAGCTGGCCGTCCAGGGTCTGCGCATTCCACTGGAACTGCATCGCCCCGAAGGTGACGGACTTGTCCGGGCAGACCGGGAGGTACCCCTGCAGGCTCATCACCCAGGTGTTGGCGCCCTTGTAGAAGGCCTGGCCCTTGATCAGCGGTGATTGGACGTCGGACTCGCAGCCGACGGCCGCCTCGGAGCATTGCGGGGTGATGGTCCAGCGGTCGAAGGTGCTGTTCGGGGTGACGACGTCATACGCGCCGGACAGCACGGGGCCGCCGGTCGCAGAGGCCATCGGTGCCGCGCCCAGCGTGGCGCCCAGCGTGAGTCCGCACACCGTCCCCGCCACCGCGGCGACCCTGGTTATGCCCATGAACCGACCCCTTGCTCGAACCGACGTCAAAACCATATCGGAATCGGCCGGCAGAGCGTTTCAGCGAGGTTGTGAGCTGCCCGGATCGGGGGCGGTGTCCGTCGCGTCGATCACCAGTAGCCAGACCAGCGTCGCCAGCCCGATCGCGAGCGCCTGGGCGGTCACCACGAACGAGATGTACTCGTGCCAGACCGCGGCCAGACCGCACCGGTCCACGTGGGACTTGACCAGCATGCTGAACGCCAGCACCTCGGCGATGCACAGCAGGATCACGATGAACACCGGCGCGACCCGCCGTCCCGGGTCGGCGACCCGGGCGCCGCGGCGCACGTAGTTCAGCTCGAACGCCAGCGCCAACAGGACGATCGGGATGATGTCGGTCATGTCGGAGAAGTAGGTGGGCGAGATGTCGTTGGCGCAGCCGTGGTCGACGTCGATCACCGGGTACCACAGCACCGTCGCGACGTGAACGGCCAAGCTGCCGAGGACGAACGGCACCACCCACCCGCGCGACGCGGTTCCGCCGCCGAGCGCCGACATCAACAGCAGGGTCAGCGCGGCGACGAACACCGCCGAGTACGCCAGGTTGACCCAGACCGTCGCGGTGTCGTTCCACCCGGCCCGGCGGCCTTCGGTGGCGATCATGACCAGGTGGCCGCCGACCACCAGCGCCGCGCCCAGCCCCCACATGCCGGTGCACAGCCGGCGCAGGAAGGCGGCGAAGTCGGCGCCGCCGCTGATCGCCCACTTGAGCGCCGCGGTGCCCAGCACCAGCAGGACGTCGAGGAGGAACACCAGCCAGCCGCGGCCGGCGAAGTTGGGGTGACCGGTGACGTCGAGGAGGAACTCGACGACGTCGTCGCTGAAGGTGAACCCGATGACGAGGAGGAAGGCCGCCAGCAGCGCGGGCAGGTCGGACGGGTACTTCGCCGCCTGCGCGTTGGGCTGCGTCACGACCGAACTTTAGCCCCGCCCGCCCGTCGGGCCCGGGATTTCGTACCGCATTGGAATCGGGCAAACCGGCGACCGGCGAGCGGGATTGGCCCACCATGAACGGCATGGGTGAAGCCGCTCCGCCGAAGGCCAAAATCGCCACGACGATCCGCGACCCGCACTGGTGGTTCAAGGAGGTGCTGCTCGCGTTGATCATCGGCGGGCTGCTGGCCGCCGGGACCGTGCTGGGGCAGAAGATGGTCGACGACCGCCGCGCCGAGCGGGAACTGCACGCCGCGCTGGCCGCCAACCGGCACGACCTTCAGATGGAGAACCTCCGCTTCATCCGCGAACGCTCGTGGGACACCCCCGACGACGCGCGGCGCTTCGCCGACTTCGATGTGGCCGGCCAGAACCTGGTCGGCCTGCGACTGCCCGGATCCGACTTCGCCCGCGCCGATCTCACCGGCGCGAACCTGTCCGAGAGCGACCTGAGCCGGTCCAACTTCGCCCGCGCGAATCTGCACGACGCCAACCTGACCCGAACCCTCCTGCGCGGGGCGTACTTCGGGCCGGAGCGCATCCCGGACGCCCCCGACCAGTTGGGCGCCGACCTGACCGATGCGGACCTGACCGATGCCGACCTGACCGACGCGGACCTGAGCCACGAGAATCTCACCGGGGCGAACCTGTCCCGCGCCAAGCTGATCAATGTCTACTACAACGGGACGACCACCTGGCCTACGGGGTTCACGGCGCCGCCGAGCAGGGCGGTGAAGTAAGGCGCGCCAAGGCCCAGGGAGGTGCCGAGGAGCATGGAGAATTGCGACGGTCTGGAGGGCGCCAGGCAGCCATGGCAAGACTGGAGAAGCGATTAGTTCTAAGGTAAGAAATCAGCCCCAAGGCGCTTATTCACGCCGATTCAGTCCTTAATTCAGAGGAGGCGGCCAGTGGCCGGAGTGGAGTCAGAAGGGATGCCGAGCCCTGAGGAAATTGCTGAGCTGTTTCCACAGATCGAAGAGTCACTCAGGTACGCCGGTAACCAACGTGGCGTAAATCCGGGGGCGATGCAGGCCACTATGTGGCATCAAGCGATGAATTCGTGACTTCGGACGTCATCAACCTTCCGCGCTGAGGAAAGCTCCACCTGTCGCACCATAAGACCGCGATCGGACTGCCTGGAAGATAACCTGGTTCTCGAGGACGGCAGGCTCGGCAAGGATGCTTGGCAGAAACGCGTTGAACGCGACGGTATTGCGCTTCGAGTTCGTGGGGTCGGGGCACCAGGCCCCCACTAGATTGCTGCGGGCATTCCCATTTAGTTCGGCAAGATTCAGCTGATTAGCCACTGCGGGAACTTGATCAGGCTCGTAAGTTTCGGCTGGACGCAATGTGACCAACGCGCCGTGACCAAATTCTGGATGCTCCACGTCGGCGAAGATTTGCAGGAGCGAGGTTTCGGGCCTGCCATTGGGCAGTGCCAAACCAACCCGTGCGGCGACAGGTACGAACCCAGTAAAGGGAACTTCGCAAGTCAACCCTTCCGCGTCGCTGAAACCAAGAAGTTGGTATTGGTGCAGAAGCGCATCCAGACCAGCGCAGAGGTCTCCCGCAAAACCCGACCCTCGCTGGCCGGCGTCCGCGATCACCTGCTCTGGCACAGAAAGCATTTCATCGGCATCGGGTCGTTCACCGTGCTGTGGGTGATTCGAGGCCGCGGGCGAGCCTCCGACTACATCTGCCAAGGCATGGGCAGCTGAGTGTGCCGCGGTGTTCTGCAGGATCGCTGCGGTGGCCAGGAGCTTTGAAAGCCAACCGACGTTCTCCTGGTGCACGATGCCGGTGCACGCGTGAACGATTGATCCAGTCGTGTTATCCCAAATCACGGCACTTAACGTTTCTCGCATGTTGGCCACCGCGACCATATCCGCCGGCTGACGTTCAGGGTCAACGCCATTCACGACATCAGTAATGATTCGGATCCGCGATAGCTGGTACTCGTCGTCCTGCCACGGTTCACTTGCGTCGATGTGCTGAGCGAGCCGGTAGGACCACCAAGTGAAACCACGCGGCCTGCGCTCGGACCACTGCTCGTCAACCTGGAGTATCTGGAAGATACTCTCGATGGCCTGTAGGCCAACGTCGCTTTCGGCTATCGGGACTCCCGGTGTGATCGAGCAAACTGAAGACTGTCCGATCAGGCTAAAACATTCAGTTGTGAAGTATCACGAAATTTTTTTCGCTGCCTTCACCATCTTCAATCTCCGCAAGCTCTCAGGAAGGTTGCCGTGAGCGTGAATGACATGGGCAACCGGACTGCGACGGCTTCGCGCAACCGCCTTCACAAGTGCCTCAAGCATCGGGCATCGTCAATCCAGCGCGTAAACTGCACGAGCGCGGGCATCGGGACCTAAATCGCAGCTTGGGTGAACAGCCAAATGGGCTAAGTGCGTGGTGGCAGGTACAGGATTCGAACCTGTGTAGGCGTTAGCCGACGGATTTACAGTCCGCTCCCATTGGCCGCTCGGGCAACCTGCCGGGGGTTCGCGCCGCGCCGGGTGGCCCGGTTTGGTGCGACTAGCAGGGTACAACGAGGATGTACCCCAGACACAAACCGGCCGATCACGTCCAGGAGGGGTCCAATGGCGGATTCATCGTTCGACATCGTGAGCAAGTTCGACCGCCAGGAGGTCGACAATGCGCTGAACCAGGCGGCCAAGGAGTTGAGCACCCGGTTCGACTTCCGCGGCACCGACACCACCATCGCCTGGAAGGGCGAGGAGGTCATCGAGATCGTCAGCTCCACCGAGGAGCGGGCCAAGGCGGCCGTCGACGTCTTCAAGGAGAAGTTGATCCGGCGCGACATCTCGATGAAGGCCTTCGACGCCGGCGACCCGCAGCCCAGCGGCAAGACCTACCGGGTCAGCGGCACGCTCAAGCAGGGCATCGACCAGGAGAACGCCAAGAAGATCAACAAGCTGATCCGCGACGAGGGCCCCAAGGGCGTCAAGACGCAGGTCCAGGGCGACGAGATCCGGGTCAGCTCCAAGAAGCGCGACGACCTGCAGGCGGTTATCGCCCTGCTCAAGGGGTCGGATCTGGACGTCGCGCTGCAGTTCGTCAATTACCGCTAGCCCCGTCTGGCCCAACCAACCGGTCAGTGCCTAATCTGGTGACCGACACCACACCCGGCACGAAGCGAGGACCGCGATGACCGCTCCGACGGACTCCGAAACCTACGACGTCGTCATCATCGGCGCCGGGATATCCGGGATCGGGGCGGCCTACCGCCTCGCCGAACGCAACCCCGGCACGCGCTACGTCATCCTCGAGCGCCGCGAGCGCATCGGCGGAACCTGGGATCTGTTCCGCTACCCCGGCGTGCGCTCGGACTCGTCGATCTACGCGCTGAGCTGGTCGTGGGAGCCGTGGCGCGGCAAGGAGTACGTGGCCGACGGCGACGTGATCCGCGACTACATGGAAGAGACCGCCCACAAGCACGGCATCTACCCGCACATCCGGTTCGGGGCCCACGTGCGCTCGGCGGACTGGGACTCCGCCACCGACACCTGGACCGTGCACGCCGACGAGAACGGCACGGAGACGACGTACCGCGGCCGCTTCGTGTTCTTCGGCTCCGGCTACTACAACTACGACGAGCCCTACACCCCCGACTTCCCCGGCATCTCCGACTTCAAGGGCACCGTGGTGCACCCGCAGCACTGGCCCGAGGATCTGGACTACACCGGCAAGAAGGTGGTGGTCATCGGCTCCGGGGCGACGGCGGTGTCGATGGTCCCGGCGCTGGCCCGCAAGGCCGCGAAGGTGACCATGCTGCAGCGGTCGCCGGGCTACCTGTTCTCCATGCAGCGCAACAGCGTGCTGACGCGCACGGTCCGGGCGGTGTTCCCGAAGAGCGTGTCCTACTGGATCATCCGGTTCATTGCGCTGATGTTCGAGAAGATCATCTGGGTGGCCTCGCGCAGCGTCCCGGGTGCGGTGAAGAAGATGGTGCGCACGCAGAACACCAGCATGCTGCCCGCCGGCTATCCGGTGGACGTCGACTTCAAGCCGCGCTACAACCCGTGGGACGAACGCATGTGCCTGGTGGCCGACGGCGACGTGTTCGAGGAGATCACCAAGGGCCGGTTGGAGGTGGTCACCGACCACATCGACCACTTCGACGAGACGGGCGTGGTGTTGAAGTCCGGTCGCCATCTGGACGCCGACATCATCGCCACCGCGACCGGGCTGCAGTTGCAGGCCCTCGGCGGGGCGCGAATCAGTGTGGACGGCACCGAGGTCAAGCCGCAGGACCGGTTCTCCTACAAGGCGCACATGCTCGACGACGTGCCGAACCTGTTCTGGTGCATCGGTTATACGAACGCGTCGTGGACGCTGCGCGCCGACATGACCGCGCGTGCGACCGCCAAGCTGATCGAGTACATGGACGCCCACGGCTACACGCACGCCTACCCGCACCTGGGTGGCGAGCAGGTCGGCGAGAAGCCGGCGTGGGACCTGCAGGCCGGTTACGTGCTGCGCAACCCGCACGCGCTGCCGCGGTCGGGCACCAAGCGGCCGTGGGTGGTCCGCCAGGACTACTGGGCCGACGCCGTCGACTTCCACTTCATGGACAAGATCGACGAGAACATGACGTTCGGCCGGGTGGCCGCGGCGGCGCGCACGGCCTGATCGGCTCGGCGGGTCTCCCGGGGCGCTACTTGTGCCCGGCTACGAGCGACTATTGCGCCGCGGGCGGAGACTCACCGGTCTGGTTGCGCCGATAGTCGCTCGTAGCCGGGCACATCGGTGTCGGCCGAGGGCCGGGCCAGCGGCGTTACCTCGCCCCCGGGATGATCGACACCACCGTCACAACGGCGACGAGGGCCCCGAGAGCGGCTGCTGCGAAACCGATTCCGATGCACCTCGTCTGCTGCCACGGAGTCAATCCTGCCGCCGCCAGGCCGGGGATAAGCCAGGCGATTCCCCAAAACCAGTAGAAGCACAGCCCCAGCGAAACGCAGCCGCCCAACGTCCCCACCAGGAGCTGCACCACCTGCACGGGGTCGGTGGTCCGCCTCGGTGCGCTCATGACCGCATCATCGTCATGACGAAATGCGGTCCCCAAACACCCAATACCGATCCGCCGGACATCGCGACCACGACAACGGCCACACCTACCGTTCGCACCAGCCCCGTCCGCGAGCACACCGCCAGTGCCAGACCGAGCATCACCACGACCAGGCAGCCGATGCCTACCGCCAGCCACCCCTGCCCCGGGGTCAGCACCGCGTCGTTCTCAAAGATGGTGTAGCGCGCAACGACCGCCCATACGACACCTCCAACCGAGGTGCCGGCAAAAACAGCAGGCGTCCAGTAGACCTCATCGATCAAACGCTTTACAGCTTCTCTCATTTCGGCACTCGGACGACCGTAGGGGCCGTCGCGGCCGGCCCGAGTTCTGTGGTCGCAGGCCCGACGACGAGATCGCCGAGATATGTATAGAACTGATCCACCATGCCGGCATCTCCCACCCTTGTTGATCGCCAAAGCCCTGCCAACGGTCCCCACTCGTTGTCGATCCACGGGTGCATCTGCGCGACGGTCGCCGTCGACAATGCCGCCGAGCCGGCCTCCGACCGATCGTTGTAGGCCTCGAGGGCGGGGAACGCCGTCGGCATGCCCCCTACCTTGACCTCGGATCGGCCGGGCTGGACTACCAGTTCACCACGCACGGCTACGGATGCCTTCGCCAGGTCTTCACCTCCCGGCGAGAACGGATCGGCGGCCGCGTAGCGGATGTAGACCGATCCGTCTTGGCGTTGTGTCGCGCGGACGGTCGGCGTGCCCACCCGAACCTGCTCTCGAACGAGATCCGCGGACGGGTTCTGCCGCGCCAGCACCAGCCCGTTCTCGTAGTCGACGAGCAAGGCGACCCGGGACTGCTCGGGCGTCGCGGATGGATTGAACCCGCGGTTGTCGCCGACGTTGGCGTTCGCATGAATCCACCCGTCCCGGAAGGCGGGGTCGACCACAGACGCCGACGGGATGAAGAGATTCATCCGCACGACACCCTGCCCGGGCATCGGCTCGATCCGGCCCACCACGACGTTGGCGGCGCTGCCTTGGCCGAACCCACGATACGTATGCGAATCGAGGACGGCCGCAGTCTCCCAGTCCACCCCTGACGACGGCCGGCGGCCGAAGACCGCGGCGAATGCGTCGATCTGGTTCTGCAGTTGCGCCTCGGCATCCTGCGGCTTGGCGGAAAGTACGGGAATCGGCGCATCACCGTCGGCCATGTTGATCGCGGTGGCCAACTCGTCGTCGACGGCATCCGCGTCGACCAGGAGAGCGTCCAGCTCATGTTGCAGCGCAATAGCGTTCAACAGCCCATCGACGGGGCCACCGACGGGTTGCCGGCCCACATTCACCCGACTCGTCGCCGCGTCGACCACCAGCCCGAGCGCCGCGGCGCGGTCCAGCAGGCCCTGCAGGTTGCCCTTGATCGCGTCGATCCGCTCGGCCGCATCGGCTGCCGCGTGCGCGACGGCCATCGCCTCCGCACCAAGCGCGTTGAGGTCCGCGCGGGTCACTCCCAGCGCCGTGCGGGCGGCGGTGGCGGCATCACCGCCCCAGCTGCCGAACACCTGCAGGGTGTCCAGCCCGCGGGCCGCGTCGAGTGCCGCGCCCGCGCGTTGCCGGGAAGCGTCGAAGACCTCCCGGACGGCCTGCGAACTCCACCGCTGCACGTCGGCAACCGACAAACCCGAACCACTCATCGATCCGAAGTCTCGCAGCGGTCCACAGCGGCGTCACTTCACCTTGACAGCATGAGTCCGCCCCCTGCGGCCGGGGCCGCAGGGGGCGGAGCGCGGGGCGGGTCGGATCAGCCCATCGCAACGCTCGGGAAGTCCGCGGCAGTCATCGGATCCAGCAGCGTGGTGTGGTGACGGTGCCAGTAGTAGCCCGGGACGGCCTCGGGGGCCGGCTGGGCGTGGACCTGCGGGGTGGCCACCATGCCGGGGGTGGGCTGCGGATTCATCTCGGCCGCGGCGGCGGTGCCGGCGAGGCCGAGGGCGGCCCCGCCGATGATGCCGGCGGAGAGCAGCGGAAGGGCGAGGTAACGGGCGGCGGTACGGTTCATCTGAGTTCTCCTGTGCGAGTTGTGGTTCGACCGTTTTCGGTCATGCACCAACCATCGCGGCAGTCGAGGCGGACGTCTGTCGCGCAAACACATGGCCGCGGGGATGAACCCGATGTCATCCGTTCGGACGACACCGATTCATCCGCGGGTACCCACGCGCGATGGACAGACCACCGACATCGGTAGGGAGACGCTTGCCGCAACAGCCAAAAGCACCACCAGACACGAGAATTCAGATGAATGCCAAGATGATGCTCACCGCGGCGATCGCCGTTCCGATGGCCGCACTCGGCCTGGCCGGCACCGCGGGGGCGGCCCCCAGCGGCGGCTCCAACGCACAGGACACCATCAACCGGCTCACCGCGCAGGGCTACAGCGTGCAGATCAACCACAACGGCGGGTGGTCGGACATCGAGATGTCTCGATGCATCGTGAGCGGAGTCCACGGCCTCTACCCCGATGTCGCGCAGGGCCAGCTGATCCCGGCGGGCCGGTCGACCACGGCCTACGTCGACGTCGCCTGCTCGACCACCGAGTAGCCCCACCCCCAAGCTTTGTTGCCCGAACAAGCACCGCCCGTGGCTACACTCCACGATGTGCGCCAGAACGGCAGCCAGCAGAAGCGGCCAGGCCGCCTCCGGGCGGCCCTGGCATTGCCACCGACGCCGGTCGGCGGGGACGCGCACGAAGCCGTTCAGGCGGTCTTTCTCGATTTCGAACACCGGGCCCAGCGGCGGCGGGCGATCCTGCGGCTGATCCTGGTCGCGCTCATGGTTTTGACCATCTTCGCCGGTACCGAGCGCTCCAGCTGGCCCCTGGCGTTCACGTTGGTCGGCGTGTACGGCGCGATCGCGATCGGCACCGCCGTCCTCCATCTGCTTAGCCGGCCCAACGCCCGCCGACTGCGCGCCGTCCTCCCGATGATGCCGGTCGACGTCGCCGCGATCTGCCTGCTGCAGCTTCCCTCCACGGGCAGCTATCTCATGCTGGGACTGCTGGCGTTCCTCCCGTTCTTCATCGCCACTCACTTCGGGCGGTGGGCCGCGATCATGTCGGTCACGGCGATCGCCGCGGGCGCCCTGACGATCGTCACCGACGCCCAACTGCGCCGGCAGATGACGCCGCTGCAGATCACCACCGTGCTCGTCATGCTGGGCCTGCTGTGCCTGTGCGCCTATGCGATCTCCGCGGTTCAGCAACACCGGATGCAGAGCTTCGCCCAGTTGGTGGCCAGCCGTGAACTCTTGCTCGCCGACGTGATGGACGCCGAGGAACGTGAACGCCGGCAGGTCGCCGAAGCCCTGCACGACGGTCCCCTGCAGACCCTGCTGGCCGCCCGCCAGGACCTGCGCGAGGCGACCGGACCGAACGGCGACCCCGCCAGCGCGGCCCGCGCCGCCGAACTGGTCGGTGACGTCGCCCGAGAACTCCGCCAGCTCACCAAGCAACTGCACCCGTCGGTCCTCGAGGAGGCCGGGCTGGAGCCCGCCGTGCGCGGATTGGTCGAGACGCTCGTCGAGCGCACCGGCGCCGCGGTGCAGTGCGAGATCGACTACCCCGACCGGCACCGCGAGGACGCGATGATCTACGGCGTGGCAAGGGAACTGCTCACGAATGTCGCACGGCACGCCGATGCCAAGACGGTGTGGCTGACGCTGCGCGACGACGGCGGGACGGCCACGCTCGACGTGCGCGACGACGGCGTCGGCATCGACCCCACCGTCATCTCGCGGCGGGTCGCCGAGGGACACATCGGGCTGGCCTCACAGCGCTCGCGGGTCGAGACCATGCGCGGCAGTTGGGAATTCGAGCCGGTCGATCAGGGAACGTGGGTGCGGGTCACGGTGCCGGTCCGCCCCGAGCAGGAGGTGCAATGAGCATTTCGAACCGCAAGGTTCGGGTGGTCGTCGGTGACGACCACCCGATCTACCGCGACGGCATCGTGGCGGCCCTGAACCGCAGCGAGCAGACCGAGGTCGTCACCGCCGTCGCCGACGGGCAGGCGGCGCTCGCCGCGATCATCGAACACTCTCCCGATGTCGCCCTGCTGGACTACAAGATGCCGGGCCTGGACGGTATCGCCGTGGCGCACGCCGTGACGCGCGACGGACTGCCGACCCGGGTGCTGTTGCTGTCGGCGACCACCGAGGGCTCGGTGGTGTACAAGGCCATCCAGGACGGCGCCGCGGGCTATCTGTCCAAGGACTCCGACCGCGACGAGATCGTGAACGCCGTGGTGGCCTGCGCCCGCGGCGAGAAGGTGCTGCCGCCCGACCTGGTGACCAGCCTCGCCACCCAGGTACACCGGCACGCCCAGACCCACGGCCCGCTGCTCAGCGAGCGGGAACGCCAGACCCTGCGAATGATCGCCGACGGCAAGACCGTTCGCGACATGGCCAAGGAACTGTTCCTCGCCGAGACGACGATCAAGACCCACATCCGTCGCCTCTACGAGAAACTCGGGGTCTCCGACCGCGGCGCCGCCGTCGCCTACGCGATGCGCAACAACCTGCTGGAGTGAGCCGCATGTCGTCCGTTCATCCGTTCGGACGACACCGGATTCATCCGTGCGGTAGTGCGTTCGGACGCTGTGGTCGGGCCCGGCCGAAAAGCAGGCTGGTGCGCATGACAACCACCACGCACACCCCCGTCAAAGTCCACAACTCCACCAAGTATGCGACCGAGGCGCTCGGCACGTTCGTCCTGATGTTTACCGTCGGCGCAACGGTTCTGGGCGGCTCGGCGCTGGCGCCGGTCGCGATCGGCGCGGCACTGATGGCGATGATCTACGCCGGCGGGCACATCTCCGGCGCGCACTACAACCCCGCGGTCACGATGGCCGTGCTGGTGCGCGGGCGCATCGGCATCTCCGAGGCGCTCGGGTACTTCGCCGCGCAGCTCGGCGGTGGACTCGTCGCCGCCGCGGCGGTTCGGCTCTGCGTCTCGGCCCCGCAAGCCACGCCGACGGGGCACGCGATGACCGCCGCCGTGATCGCGGAGTTCGTCTTCACGTTCGTGCTGTGCTTCGTCGTGCTGAACGTGGCCACCAGCAAGGACCATCCGGACAACTCGTTCTACGGGCTGGCCATCGGCTTCACCGTCGCGGCCGGCGCGGTCGCCGTCGGCCCGATCTCCGGCGCGGTCTTCAACCCGGCCGTCGGGATCGCCGGGGCCACCCTCGGGATGCTGACCGGCACGACCGCGGTGATCTACCTGATCGGGCAGGTGCTGGCCGCGGTCGCCGCCGGCATCGCGTTCCGCGTCCTCAACCCCGACGACAAGTAACCACCCGCGTCACGCCACGCCCTCGGTCTGCGACTCGATCACGTCGACCGAGGGCGCGTTGCGCTCCCAGAGGATCGCACCGACGCACGCGGTGATCACCCACCCGGTGCCGATCACACCGCACCAGGTGAGCAGCGCCATCGCCACCCCGATGGGCCCGAACTCCTCCCACCCGTCGAGCAACGGCGGGAAGAACATCCGCGCGGCCAGCGGGATGGCCACCCCGTCGATGACCACCCCGGCGAAACCGGCGAGCACCAGATAGTTGCGGGCCCGGCCGCCGTCGCGCACCAGCAGCGCCGGCGTCACCGACCAGAAGATCCAGACCGGCACCAGCGAGCCGAGGAACCGCAGCACCCGCAGGTACGCATGGTGGTGGATGCCGCCGAACGCGATCCGATCCCGCAGCGCCACCATCGCCAGATACAGCGCGAACCACGCCGCGGCCCGCCACACCTTGCCGGCGAACCCGAACTGCTGGCGCCGCCACGCCTTGGCGAAGATCCCGGCGATCGTGATCGACATCGGGATGCCCCAGATCAGGAAGCCGGCCACCCCGAGCGCCGTCCAACTCGACTTCAAACCCGACGAATGGCCGAATGCCTCCCGGAAATGCTCCCGCATCGGCGACACCAGGCCCAGTTCCCGGCTGAACACCGTGCCCGGGCTGGCATTGTCGGCAAACCCGGACATGTAGCTGAAGCCCAGAATGATCAGCGGAATGACGGTGGTGAACAGCTGCACCGAGACCATCGCCGCCAAGGTACCGCCGTCAATCTCGTTGAAGCGGGCCATGATTGCGGCCAGCGGCTTCACCCGGCGCGACTCGGCCAACCGGCGGTAGCGCTCCTCGAGCCGGCGCCGGACCTCCTGCGGGTTGGTCCCGCTCAAGAGAGCCTCACGGCTGGACATGCTAACGCCCCCAGCTGTGCAAACGGGGTGACTGGCGGCCCGCCGCCCGCGTTGCTATCCATGAGACATGTCCTGGTTCGCCGACCTCGAAGACCTGGTCGCCTCGGCGGTCGCCGTCACCGGCTACGGCGAGGACCTGGCCGCCCGGCACCTAGCCGCCGACGGCCGCATCGACGCGGCGGCCCCGGGCTGGACCGGCCGCTCGGCCGCCGCCCTGGCCGAGCGCGCCGCCCGCTGGTCCGCGGTGTCGACGGCGCTGGTCACCCGCATCGGCGAGCACGCCCAGGATCTGCACACCTGCGCCAACGTGTACGGGTCCACCGAGGAGCAGCGGGCCCGCGCGCTGGCCGAGTTGCCGAACTTGCCGTGAACAACCGGGGTGCGGCCATACCCTGATCGCCATGACTTCTGACCGCCGTCAACCCAATGTCGTCGTGCTCGGCGGGGGCTCCTGGGGGACCACCGTCGCATCCATCTGTTCGCGCCGCGTACCGACCCTGCAGTGGGTGCGCTCGCAGGAGACGGCCGACGACATCAACAACAACCACCGCAACTCCAAGTACCTCGGCGACGAGGTGGAGCTCTCGGAAACCCTGCGCGCCACCACCGATTTCACCGAGGCCGCCAACTGCGCCGACGTGGTCGTCATGGGGGTGCCGTCGCACGGCTTCCGCGGCGTGCTGGAGGAACTCGGCAAGGAACTGCGGCCGTGGGTCCCGGTGGTCAGCCTGGTCAAGGGCCTCGAGCAGGGCACCAACATGCGGATGAGCCAGATCGTCGACGAGGTGCTGCCCGGCCACCCGGCCGGCATCCTGGCCGGACCCAACATCGCCAAGGAGGTCGCCGAGGGTTACGCCGCGGCCGCGGTGCTGGCGATGCCCGACCAGAACCTCGCGTCCAACCTGGCAAAGATGTTCCGCACCAGGCGATTCCGCACCTACACCACCGACGACGTCGTCGGCGTCGAGATGGCCGGGGCGCTGAAGAACGTCTACGCCATCGCCGTCGGCATGGGCTACTCGCTGGGCATCGGGGAGAACACCCGCGCCATGGTGATGGCCCGCGCGGTGCGGGAGATGTCGAAACTCGGCGAGGCCGTCGGCGGCCAGCGCGACACCTTCTCCGGGCTGGCCGGCATGGGCGACCTCATCGTCACCTGCACCTCGCAACGCAGCCGCAACCGGCACGTCGGCGAACAACTGGGCTCGGGCAAGACCGTTCAGGAGATCATCGCCTCGATGAACCAGGTCGCCGAGGGCGTCAAGGCCTGCAGCGTGATCATGGAATTCGCCGAGAAGTACGGACTGAACATGCCGATCGCCCGCGAGGTCGACGCGGTGGTCAACCACGGTGCCAACGTCGAGCAGGCCTATCGCGGCCTGATGGCCGAGAAGCCCGGCCACGAGGTGCACGGCTCCCGGTTCTAGCTGGGGAACGTCGGAACCATCGGGGTGCCCGACGGACGCTCCACCAGCGGGTTGGTGTCCGCGATGAAGGTGCCGGCCGGGCCGACGACGAAACCGACCTGCTCACGCTGGTTCACGCACGCCACCGTGCCGCCGCCGTCGATACCGCAGCTGATGTCCCGATAACTCAGCCTGCTGTTCGGCGGCAGGATCTTGACCATGTCGACGCCGGAGAAGATCGACCGATCGGCGTTGGCGAATCCGGGCGGACCCGACGGTCCACCGCTGATCAGGTTCGCCCCGCCCGGCGCACCCGGCAACGCGCCGTAGCAGCCGTATCCGCCGGTCCCCCGGTTCAGGCCGCAGAAGACGCCGGGCGGACCGGGGAACGCGTACCAGAGACCGTTCATGATGCTGTAGTCCACCGGGCTGACCGGGGTGTACGCGTTGACGTTGGGCAGCACCGGCGCGGGGGCCGGGGTGGGATCGGCCCCGGCGGTGCCCGGAGCCGTCAGCACCACCATCCCACCCGCGAGAAGGCCGATCAGAACTCTGCTCAGCATCTGCACACCATACGCAACAGCCACTTTCAGCGCATGGGTACCGCTGCGCGCTAGTGCCCGGCCATCCTCTCCAGCCGCGCGATCCGGTCCGGGATCGGCGGGTGGGTGGAGAACAGCTTGCCGATGCGCTCACCCGAACGGAACGGGCTGGCGATCATCAGGTGCGCCTGGTCGGCCAGCTGCGGGTTGGGCGGCAGCGGCGCCGCCTCCACCCCGCCGCTGATCTTGCGCAGCGCCGAGGCCAGCGCCAGCGGATCACCGGATAGCTCGGCGCCGGACTCGTCGGCCTGGTACTCCCGCGAGCGGGACACCGCGAGCCGGATCAGCGTGGCCGCGATCGGGCCGAGCAGCGAAACCAGCAGCAGCGCAAGCGGATTGGTCCCGCCCTCGCGGTTACCGCCGAACGCCCCGGCGAACATCGCCATGTTGGCCAGCGCCGTCACGACCGACGCCAGCGCGCCGGCCACACAGGAGATCAGGATGTCGCGGTTGTAGACGTGCGACAGCTCGTGGCCCAGCACGGCGCGCAGTTCCCGCTCGCTGAGCAGGTCCAGGATGCCGGTGGTCACGCAGACGGCGGCGTTGCGCGGGTTGCGTCCGGTGGCGAACGCGTTTGGGTTGGCGGTGTCGCTGATGTAGAGCCGCGGCATCGGCTGGTGGGCGGTGGTGGCCAGCTCGCGCACGATCGCGTGGATCTGCGGGGCCTGCACCTCGGTGATCGGCTGGGCGTGCATGGCCCGCAGCGCCAGCTTGTCGGAGTTGAAGTAGACGTAGACGTTCATGCCGATGGCGAAGATCAGCGCCAGGAACATGATGTTGCGGCCGAACAGCGAGCCCAGGAACACGATGAAGGCGGACATGCCGACGAGCAGCACGAACGTCTTGATCCGGTTGGTGGTCGGATGCCAGGTCACAAGTCCTCCTACGAACAGTTCTCCGCGAGACTAACGCCCGCGTAGTGCCCGAAGGTTCCGAACCGGCGCTCAGCCGTGCCGGTTGATCGTGTAGTCGACCAGCGAGGCCAGGGCGCGGCGACCGGGCACGTCGGGCAGCCCGGCCAGTTCCTCGCCGGCCTGCTCGGCGTACTTCTGCACGGTGGCCTTGGCGTTGGCGATGCCGCTGGATGCGCGCAGCAGCGTCAGCGCCTCGGCCAGCAGATCTTCGTCCTCGATCGGGCCCTTCAGCAGCTCCCGCAGCCGGTCGGCGCCCGGGCCGGTCTCGCTCAGCGCGAACAGCACCGGCAGGGTGTGCACGCCTTCGCGCAGGTCGGTGCCGGGCAGCTTGCCGGACTCGTCCGGCTCGCTGTCGATATCGATGATGTCGTCGGAGATCTGGAATGCGGTGCCGACGATGCCGCCGAGGCGGGACAGCCGTTCGATCTGGTCGTCGGTGGCCCCGGAGAAGGTGGCGCCGAACTGCCCGGACGCCGCGATCAGGCAGGCCGTCTTCTCGTACACCACCCGCAGGTAGTGCTCGATCGGGTCGATACCCGCGGCCGCACCCTTGGTCTCCCGCATCTGGCCGGTGACCAGTTCGGCGAAGGTCTCGGCGATGATCCGCACCGCGTCCGGGCCGAGCTGCGACACCAGCCGCGAGGCCGTCGCGAACAGGTAGTCGCCGGCCAGGATCGCGATGTTGTTGCCCCAGCGGGCGTTGGCGCTCGGGGCGCCGCGGCGCAGCTGCGCCTCGTCCATGACGTCGTCGTGGTACAGCGTGGCCAGGTGCACCAGCTCGATGACCGCCCCGGCGACGGTGACCTCCCAGCAGTCCGGCCGGGGGCCGATCTGGGCGGACAGCACCGTGAACAGCGGCCGGAACCGCTTGCCGCCGGCCTCGAACAGGTGCACCACGGCCTCGGTCATCAGCTCGTCGCCGCCGCGCAGTTCGGTGCTCATGAGCTCCTCGATGCGGCCCACCGCGTCGCGCACGTTCTGCGCGAAGACCGGGTCGCCGAAGTCCACCCCCGCTACCACGGTCGCCGGTGTACTCACCCTGCCAACATACTGGGGGGGTGGACAGGCACGCTGACGTGGTCATCGTCGGAGCCGGACCGGCCGGTTCGGCCGCCGCGGCCTGGGCCGCCCGCGCCGGGCGCGAGGTGCTCGTCATCGACTCCGCCGAATTCCCCCGGGACAAGGCCTGCGGCGACGGGCTGACCCCGCGGGCCGTCCTCGAGCTGCAGCGCCTCGGCCTGGGTGACTGGCTTGACGCGCACATCCGCCACCACGGGCTGCGGCTGTCCGGGTTCGGCGCGGCCGTCGAGGTGCCGTGGCCCGGGCCGTCGTTTCCCGGGTGGGGCTCGGCGGTGCCGCGGACCGAGCTCGACGACCGGATCCGCAAGGTCGCCGAGGACTCCGGGGCGGCGATGCTGCTCGGGGTCAAGGCCGTCGACGCCGACCGGGATTCCGCGGGCCGGGTATCCGCGGTGGTGCTGGCCGACGGATCGCGGGTGCGGTGCGGTTCGCTGATCGTGGCGGACGGGGCCCGCTCGACGTTCGGCCGGGCACTGGGCCGGCAGTGGCATCAGGAGACGGTGTACGGGGTGGCCGCCCGCGGCTATCTGGCCTCGCCGCGGGCCGACGAGCCGTGGATCTCCTCGGACCTGGAGCTGCGTTCCGTCGACGGCCAGGTGCTGCCGGGTTACGGCTGGATCTTCCCGCTGGGCAACGGCGAGGTGAACATCGGCGTCGGCGCGCTGGCCACCGCCAAGCGACCCGCCGACATCGCGCTGCGCCCGCTGATCAAGCACTACACCGACCTCAAGCGGTCGTCGTGGGGCTTCGAGGGGCCACCGCGCGCGGTGTCCTCGGCGCTGCTGCCGATGGGCGGTGCGGTGTCCGGGGTGGCCGGGCCGAACTGGGTGCTGATCGGCGACGCCGCCGCCTGCGTCAACCCGCTCAACGGCGAGGGCATCGACTACGGGCTGGAGACCGGCCGGCTGGCCGCCGAGATGCTCGGCTCCCCGGACCTCGCGACCGCCTGGCCGGCGCTGCTGCAGGACCACTACGCGCGCGGGTTCTCGGTGGCCCGCCGGCTGGGGCTGCTGCTGACGCTGCCGCGCTTCCTGCCGCTGACCGGACCGGTGGCCATGCGCTCGACGCGGCTGATGGCACTGGCGGTGCGGGTGATGGGCAACCTGGTCACCGACGAGGACGCCGACTGGGTGGCGAGGGTGTGGCGCTCGGCGGGCTACGGTTCACGAATCCTGGACCGCCGCAAGCCTTTCAGTTGAGTGGCGCGAGGCCCGACCTGAGCAGGGCGAGACTTTCCGCGGACAGCGCGGACAGGTCGCTCTCGCACTTGTCGCGACCCCACTTCTCCGTCGCGACGATCAGCGCGGCGGCCACCGTCGCCCCGGCCACCTCGGCCACCAGGTCGACGTCGGGCACGTGGCGGTAGCGGTCGCGAACGAAATCGGTGATCACCGCGGCGAACGAGGCCTGCACCAGCCGGATGTGCCCGGCCGCGCGGTCACCGTCGATCAGGCTGGCCCGTGCCAGCGCGGCCTGCCGCACCACCTCGACGTCGTGCGGGAAGCTGTCCATCGCGGCCAGCACCGCGTCGAACAGCGGCTCGTTCTGCGGCCGGCGCTCCAGCGCCTCGGCGAACCACTCGAAGTGGGTCTCGTAGTCGGCGAACAGCACCGCTTCCTTGGTGGGGAAATGCCGGAAGAAGGTGCGCTGGGTGACGCCCGCCTCCTCGGCGAGCTCGGCGACGGTGACGTTGGCGAACCCGTCCTGGGCGAACCGGTCCAGCGCGACCCGGCGCAGCGCCTCGCGGGTGCTGCGGCTGCGCCGTTCATGCAGGTTGCCGGACATGGTCCGCCGATCGTAACCCAAAAATTCGTCATTACCGTCGTAATTGCGTCATTACTGACATAAGCTGCGCCGCATGACTGACTACGACGCCATCATCGTGGGGGCCGGACACAACGGGCTGACCGCGGCCGCGGTGCTGCAACGGGCGGGGCTGCGCACGCTGTGCCTGGAGCAGAACACCTACAGCGGCGGCATGGCGGCCACCGTCGAGCTGATCGACGGCTTCAAGTACGAGATCGCCGGCTCGGTGCGCTTCCCCACCGCGCCCAAGATCAACAGCGAGCTCGGCCTGGACGCGCTGCCGACCATCGAGAACGAGATCATGTCGGTCAACATCGGCGAGAACGGCGAAGAGCCGATGGTGTTTCACCACGACCCGATGAAGATGATGACCGAGATGACCGAGAAGCACGGCATGGACGCGGTCATGGGGATGGCCTCGCTCTACGGCTGGGCCACCGGGCCGCGAAAGGCGTTGGGCCGCTTCGACGCGCTGGAGCCGCCGAAGACCATCGACGAGATGTACGCCTGCGCCGCCGACGAGAACGAGCGCCAGGCCATCCACGACATGCTGTTCGGCTCGGCGATGGACGTCATCGACCGCTACGTCCCGGACAAGGAGCGGCACGCCGTGATCCGCGGCATGCTGGCGTTCCTGGCGGTGAACTCCACCTACCGCGGGCCCTACACCCCCGGCAGCGCAACGTGTTTGGCGTTCGCGCTGGCCATTCCCGAAGAGGGCGGCCAGATGACGTCGAAGATCAAGGGCGGTATCGGCGCGCTGTCCGATCACCTCAAGAAGCTGTACCTCGAGGCGGCAGGCGAGATCCGCTACCGCGCCAAGGTCGAGAAGATCCTCGTCGAGGATTCTCGAGTGACCGGCGTGCGACTCAAGGACGGGGCGACCATCAGCGCGCCCGTCGTCATCTCCAACCTGGCCCCGGACACCACGCTGCTGGATCTGGTTGGCGCCGAATACCTTCCGTCGTCGCTGGTGACCCGTCTCGGCGGCCGCGACCACCGCGGCTCCTACCTGCAGATCCACTTCGCCCTGGACGGGCTGCCGCAGTACGCGGCGCCGTACGAGTTCCTCAACGAGCCCGGCATGCAGATGTCGGTCGGCATGTTCGGCTCGCCGGAAACCCAGCAGCGGCAATGGGACAACTGCCGGTTCGGCGTCGTCCCGGACAACCCCGCGATGTCGATCCAGATCCCGACGGTCGGCGATCCGGAGATGGCGCCGGAGGGCAAGCACGCCGCCAGCGTCTACGCCTACGCCTTCCCCACCGAGGCGCCCCGCGAGCAGCACGGCCACCTCAAGAACGAGATGGCGCAGGTCGTCATCGACAAGATCACCAAGTACGCGCCGAACTTCAAGGACATCCTCATCCGCAACATCACGTTCGCGCCGTACCACATGAACACCATGTTCGGTGCGCCCAACGGCGACTTCTGCCACGGGCTGCTGCAGCCCGAGCTGATGGGCCCGAACCGGCCGGGGCCCAAGGGTTTTCTCGACGAGCCGATCCCGATCGAGGGCCTCTACCTCGGTGGGGCGGGCTGCCACGGCGGACCGGGCATCACGTTCATCCCGGGCTACAACGCCGGCTACCAGGTGCTGGCCGACGCGGGACGGTAGGCCTTTCCGCCGAGCGCTGCTCTGGTGTGACGTTCGGCGGTGAGCGCTGCTCTGGTGTGACGTTCGGTGGGAACTAGGCCTTGACGGCGGCATGCAGCGCGACGATGCCGCCGGTGAGATTGCGCCAGCGCACCTGCGACCAGCCCGCCGCCTCGATGCGGCGGGCCAGCTCGGCCTGGTCCGGCCAGGCGCGGATGGACTCGGCGAGATAGACGTAGGCCTCAGGGTTGCTCGACACCGCGGTCGCCACCCGCGGCAGCGCCCGCATCAGGTACTCCTTGTAGACCGTCGAGAACACCGGCACCACCGGTGTGGAGAACTCGCACACCACCAGCCGGCCGCCGGGCTTGGTCACGCGGGCCATCTCGCGCAGCCCCGCGGAGTGGTCGACGACGTTGCGCAGACCGAAGCTGATGGTGACCGCGTCGAACGAGTCGTCGGCGAACGGCAGCTTGGTGGCGTCGGCGCCGACCTTGGGAACCGGGCGCACCGCGCCGGCGTGCAGCATGCCTACCGAGAAGTCGGCGGCCACACACCAGGCCCCCGACTTGGCCAGCTCGACGGTCGACACCGCGGTGCCCGCGGCCAGATCCAGCACGGTGTCGCCGGGCCCGAGGTCCAGCGCCCGGCGGGTGGCCCGCCGCCAATACCGGTCCTGACCCGCCGAGAGCACCGTGTTCGTGATGTCATAGCGGCGGGCCACGGCGTCGAACATCGACGCCACGTCACGGGGATCCTTGTCCAGGGACGCGCGGCTCACCAGGCCGACGCTACCTGTGAAGTTGCGTGCGCCGGGAATGGGGAACCCCGGGCGGCGTTGGTAACCCGTGGACCGCCGACGAGAAGAGGCATCAATGAGCGACAAAGTCTGGTTCATCACCGGAACCTCCCGCGGCTTCGGCCGGGAGTGGGCGATCGCCGCCCTGGAGCGCGGCGACAAGGTCGCCGCGACCGCCCGCAACACCGACACCCTGGCCGACCTGGCGGAGAAGTACGGCGACGCGCTGCTGCCGATCGCGCTGGACGTCACCGACCGGAACGCCGACTTCGCCGCGGTCAAGGCCGCCCATGACCACTTCGGCCGGCTGGACATCGTGGTCAACAATGCCGGCTATGGACACTTCGGCTTCGTCGAGGAGCTCACCGAGGACGAGGCCCGCGCCCAGATGGAGACCAACCTGTTCGGCGCGCTGTGGGTGACCCAGGCCGCGCTGCCGTACCTGCGGGCCCAGCGCAGCGGCCACATCATCCAGGTGTCCTCGATCGGTGGCATCACGGCGTTCCCGCTCGTCGGCATCTACCACGCCTCGAAGTGGGCCCTTGAGGGGTTGTCGCAGTCGCTGGCCCAGGAGGTCGCCGGGTTCGGTATCCACGTGACGCTGATCGAGCCGGGCGGCTTCGACACCGACTGGTCCGGCCCGTCTTCGAGGATCTCCGACGCGCTGCCCGACTACGCCGAGTTACACCAGCAGGTGGCCGAGGTGCGCAAGCAGCGGTGGGCCAAGCCGGGCGACCCGAAGGCCTCGGCCGCAGCGCTGCTGAAGGTCGTCGACGCGGAGCAGCCGCCGCTGCGGGTGTTCTTCGGCGAGACGCCGTTGCAGACCGCGCGCGCCGACTACGAGAGCCGGCTGGCGAACTGGGAGCAGTGGCAGCCCGTCGCCGTTCAGGCGCAGGGATAGAGCCGTTCAGGCGCAGGGCTAGTTACATGGCGTGCGCGTCGAGCTGAAATAATTGACGCGCGCGCCCGACCATGCGTTCACTGAGGTGAAGTAGCCGATCTTCGTGCCCGGCGGGCATCGTATAAGCCAGCTTGCGGAGCTCGACGGCAAAGGCTTGCAGTTCTTGACGGTAAGACGAATCACTCATCAGACGTTCCCCGGTCATGGAGTGGTGTGCAGTTCGGACTGCGGCTTGCTTCCGCGATAATTTTCCCCGATGGCTTTCAGTGTGCCCCCAATCACACTGAAAGGAAACCCGATTCAGGAAGATTTCAGCCGACGTCCATCTGCGCGGCAGGGGCCCGTAGCGGCCGGCCGAGGACGAGCGGCGCTGTCAGTTGCGAAAGGGTTTGCGGGCGATGCCTTTTGGCATCGTGCCCACGGTCATCACACCGACAGCAGGCGTTGGAAGAACTCGCGATAGCGCTTGAGGGCAACCCGCAGTTCCTCGGTCGAGGCCTCCTGTCCGCGTGACCACTGCTCCTCGAGCTGCGTCCGGGCCTGGGCGAAGCCGCTGGTCAGCCGCTCGACCACGTCGGAAACCAGGTGGTCGGCCTTCTGCACACACTGCCGCGGATCGTCGACGAACGCGGCCTGGACGTCATCCCAGCGAGCCTTCAGCCCGGCAAGGTCGGTGCCACCGAACAGCGACTCGCCGTTGGCGGTCGCCTCGGTTTGGGCGCCTTCGGGCTGGGCGGCGTGGGTATGGCCGGCTTCCGCCTGCCCCACCGCATCGTCGCGGACGTGCGCCGGCGCAGGGTCCGCGAGGTCGCGCTGCTGATCGAACCCGGCCTGCTGTTCCGGTGTGCTCATGCTTGCTTCTCCTTCGCCTTGTTCTCAACGGTGGTCTTCTGATCGGTGGTGAGCAGCTTGTCGAACAGCGCGCGGTAGTGGA
This sequence comes from Mycobacterium sp., assembly GCA_020438865.1. Classification (GTDB taxonomy): domain Bacteria; phylum Actinomycetota; class Actinomycetes; order Mycobacteriales; family Mycobacteriaceae; genus Mycobacterium. The sequence goes on along the minus strand of JAGQTU010000005.1, from coordinate 70,330 downwards.
CGAACGCCTCGCGCTGGCGTTCGGTCCCGACATCGGCGCGCTCCTGCGCCAGGTGAATGCTGTGGGCCGAGCGGTAGTTGTCGACGACGTCGGGGTGATCGACGGAGATGTCGGCCGCCCTGCTCTCGAAATCCTCGACCGGATAGCCGCGTTCCCGCATGACAAGGGCCACCAGGCGATCCGCGTCGGCAACGGCTCGGGCGGGGTTGTCGATGAACGCGGTCTGCACCACATGCCACTGCTCTTCGTAGCGCGACCCTGCTTCCGGGCTCAGCGCGACGATGTCGAGCTTCTTGCGTCGTTGCTGACGGGCCAGCAGCTCGTTCTCGGCGACCCTGGGATCACCGGACTCCCCCACCAGCCGCTCGTACTCCGGTCCGAAATGCTGCTTCAGATGTGCGGTGCGCCGGTGACCGGCCGTCGCCCTTGCCGCGACGACGATCGCCGCCACGGCGATCACGGCCAGCACTGCGATCAATACCCAACCCCATGTCGGCATCTTGGAGACCTCCTCGTCCTCAAGTCCGCGGGTACCACGGGTTGACGCTTCAGAAACGTCAATTTGAAACGGTTTTGGGGACGCCGCCGCTGCCGCTCAGAGAGTTCTCCGAGGACCTATGTGCCCGGCTATGAGCGACTATCGCCTGGATCCACGCCCAAGAGTCGCTCGTAGCCGGGCAACATGGGTGCCGCCCCGCACCCGGGGAACCGGAGCCGACGGGCCTATGCCGCGCGGGCCCCGCGCCTAACGCGGCCATCGACCACGGCCTCGTAATGCCCGAGCAATTGATCGCAGATCGCCGGCCAGGTGCGGCCCAGCACGCTGCGCCGCGCGGCGATCCCGTATCGCGCCCGCTCGTCCAGCAGGTGGTCGACGGACTGGCTCAGACGCGCCTCGAACTCACGCACCGGCAGCAGCAGCCCCGTCCGGTACGGGGCGACCAGGTCGCGCGGGCCGCCGGCGTCGGGCGCGATGACCGGCAGGCCGGAGGCCATCGCCTCCTGGACAGCCTGGCAGAAGGTCTCGTGCTCGCCGGGGTGCACGAATACGTCCATGCTGGCGTACGCCGCGGCCAGCTCCGGGCCGTACAGCGCCCCGGTGAAAACCGCTGCGGGAAGCCGGGATTGCAGCTCGGCCCGGTCGATCCCATCCCCCACGATCACCACCTGGATGTCGTCGCGACGGGCCAGCACCGCCAACCGCTCGACGTGCTTCTCCGGGGCCAGTCGCCCGACGAAGCCGACGATCGGCCGGCCCTCCGGTGACCACTGCCGCCGCAGCGAGCCGTCCCGGGCCGACGGTGCGAAGCCGGTGATGTCCACGCCGCGGGCCCAATGGTGCACCCGCGGAATCCGATGTGCCTCAAGGTCTTCCATCGCCGCGGTGGACGGCGCCAGGGTACGGTCGGCGCGGGAGTGTAGATGCCGCGTCCACGCCCACGCCGCCCTCGACGCCACACCCATGCCGTAGCTGGCCGCGAACCCCGCCACATCGGTCTGGAACACCGCCACCGTCGGCACCCCGAGAAACCGCGCGGCGTGCAGTCCGCCGTAGCCCAACAGCGCGGGCGAGGCCAGATGCACCACATGCGGATCGAATCCGCGCAGCACCCGGACCATCCGCGGCCGCGGCACCCCCAGCGGCAACGAGGTCACCTTCGGGAACATCCGCGACGGCACCCGGTGCACGCGAATGCCGTCGTGGACGCGGTCGGCGCGCGCCTCGCCGCGGGGGTTGTCCGGGGCGATGACGAGGGCTTCGTGGCCGGTGCGGCGCAGATGTTCCAGCACCCGCAGCACCGAGTTGGACACCCCGTTGACGTTGGGCAGAAAACTCTCGGCGACAATCGCAACGCGCACGTCACCACGGTCGCAGCGGCGCCTGTCAGCGAGGTTGCGTACAGGAATACGGGACACGAAAAGCAGGTGGAAAGGTACCGTGCCTGCATGCGGTACTTGCCCGTGTTCCTCGTCGCACTCGTGGTCCTGGTCGGCGGCTGCGCCCGGGAGATCAGCGGTGTGGCACAGCGGGATCCACGCGGCCCCGCGACCGCGGTCACCGATGACGGCTTCGGCATCATCGTCGGCGACCGGCGGGCACCGGTGCAGCTGGAGCTCTACACCGAACCGCAGTGCACCCACTGCGCCGATCTGCAGCGCGACTTCGGCAAACAACTGGCCAGCTACCTGGACCTCGGCCAACTGGTGGTGACGTACCGGCCGCTGACGTTCCTCGACGACAAGCCCGGCGGCTACTCCGACCACGTCGCCAACGCGCTGTTCCTGGCGGCGGGACCGAAGACGTCGGCGCGGGCGTTCCAGACCTTCGTCGAAGACCTGTGGGGACACCAGGAGCCGGGCACCAAGGGCCCGAGCAACGACGACATGGCGAAGTGGGCCCGGGAGAGCGGTGTCGACGGCGCCGCGGTCGACGCGATCAAGGCCGGCAAGATCGGCGTGGACCTGAAGGGTATGGCGGACAACAACTTCGAGTATCTCTACGAGGTCGACCCCATCAACACCGGCACGCCGACCGTCTACGACATCAAGACGGGCAAGAAGGTCGACATCTACGACGACAACTGGCTTTCCAAGCTGATGTCGACGGCCTGATCGTCCAGGCGCCGCTCCAGCAGGGTCAGCCCGGCCAGCAGCCCGGCACCGATCAGCCAGCCCAGCACGGCGATCGACCCGGCCGGGATGACGGCCAGCCCGGCGTTACGGTGTTGCACCCGAACCAGATCCGGGTTGTTCTTGTCGTACTCGACGTAGATCCGCATCCCGGTGGCCAGCTCGGAGGGATACAGCACACCGAGTTCGGGGCGGTAGGTGATCCGGTCGGGGGTGACGAACTCGATGGTCGAGCGGCGCGGGCCGGCGGAGAGCACCTCCGCCTGTGCGATACCCATGTGCCGGGAGATCTGGCGGTCGTTGCGCCAGGCGCCGGCGACCAGTAGTACCGACTGCAGCGTGACGAGTCCCATCACGATCCATACCGCGCATTTGGCCCAGCGCAATGCCTTTCGGCGGGGGATGTCGGGTAGGTCCGGGTTGCGTCGGGGCAGCGCGGCTGACAGCAGGGCACGCAGCCTGCCGATCACAGCGCCGCCTTGATCGCGGCGTGCAACTCACGCAGCGAGGATCGATCGGCCTTGACCTCGAGCACCCGCATGCCGTCGTGCGGCTCGTCCAGTGCGGCGCCCAATTCGCCGACCTCGATCTGGCGGGCATCGACGTGGTAGGCGCGGCACAGCGCACCCACGTCGACGTCGTGCGGGGTGCCGAAGATCCGCGCGGACACGTCGGAGAACCGCGGATCGCCCTGCTCGAGCAGTTCGAAGATGCCGCCGCCGTTGTCGTTGGACACCACGATGGTCAGGTTCTTCGGTGCCGGCTCGGTGGGCCCGATCAGCAACCCGGAGCTGTCGTGCACAAAGGTCAGATCGCCGAGCAGCGCGATGGTCCGGCCCGATCCGATGTCGCCGGCCCCGCGGCTCCGGTCGTGCGCCAGCGCGGCGCCGATCGTCGTCGAAACGGTGCCGTCGATGCCGGCCACCCCGCGGTTGGACCGCACCCGGATGCCCTCGGTGTTCAGCCCGACCAGGGCCGCGTCGCGCACCGGGTTGGACGCGCCGAGCATCAGCTGGTCTCCCGGGCGCACCGCGTCGGCCACCGCGGCGGCCACGTGCAGCCCGGTGGTCAGCGGATGGGACGCCAACTGCTGGCGCACCGCGTCCATGGCGTGCCGGTTGACCTCGGCGCAGCGGCGCAGCCAGGCCGGGTCGGGCGTGCCGACCGTCTCGGCGCGGGTGCCGGTGGCCTGCGAGTTTCCGGACACGTCGGGCCAGCGCGGGCCGGTGGTCAGCGCGTACACCGGCACCGCCGGGTCGGCCAGCAGCGTGGACACCGTGCGGTGCAGGGTCGGCCGGCCCAGCATGATCACCTGCCGCGGACGCAGCAGGGGCAGGGCGAGCGGGTGCAGTGGGTTGGCGGCGTGCGGGGCGGTCGGCTCGGCGACGGTCGGCAGGCCGGCCAGGTTGGGGTGCACCCCGGCGCCGTGGCCGGCGATCACGACGGTGTCGGGTGTGAGGTCGATCTCCAGCGGCTGGTCGAAGGCGACCGGCGGGGTGTAGGTCCACGGCCTGCCGTCCGGGCGTCCGGGCGGGATCTCACCGCCGGCCGGCTCGGGGTCGGGCACCAGCGGTTCGCGCAGCGGGATGTCGAACTGCACCGGGCCGGCGTTGGCGGTGCGCGCCCCGGTGGCCGCGGCGATCACCCGGCAGGTGGCCGAACGCCACTGCGCGTTCAGCGAATCCAGCTTCTCGGGTGAATCCTCCGCGAGTCCCAGACTGATCGCGGCGCGGACCTGGCTGCCGAAATAGCCCAACTGCTCCATGGTCTGGTTGGCCCCGGTGCCGAGCAGTTCGTACGGCCGGTTGGCGGACAGCACGATCAGCGGCACCCGGGCGTAGTTCGCCTCGACGACCGCGGGCCCCATGTTGGCCACCGCGGTGCCCGACGTCATCGCCACACACACCGGCGCACCCGCCGCCACCGCCAGCCCGATCGCCAGGTAGCCGGCGGTGCGCTCGTCGATGCGCACGTGCAGCCGCAGCCGGCCCGCGCGGTCGGCGTCGGCCAGCGCGAACGCCAGCGGCGCGTTACGTGAGCCGGGACACAGCACCACGTCGCGAACGCCGCCGCGAATCAGTTCGTCGACGACGACACGGGCCTGGGCCGTCGAAGGGTTCACCCCTACAGGTTGTCACACGTGTGCGGCGGCAAAGAACTCCAGCATCGCCTTGTTGACCGTCTCCGGCTGCTCGAGAAAGCCGAGGTGGCCGGCGTCGGCGATCTCCAGATACCGGCCGTCGGGGATGGCGTCGGCCACCTCGCGGCCCAGCGCGGCCGGGGTGATGACGTCGTCGGCGAAACCCAGCACCAGCACCGGGGTCTTGATCGCCCGGTAGGCCGGCACCCGGTTGCCCCGCGGCGAGACGGTCAGCTGGGCCTCCCAGCCGGGTGTGCGCTTGATCGGGAACGCGGTGAACATGTCGATCCAGTCGGCGATCACCGTCTCGTCGTTGATGGTCCGCGGCGAGAAGTTCTCCAGCACACGGACTTTGGCGGCGTATTCCGGCGGCAGCTCGATCCCGGCGTCCTCGAGCATCTGCTCGGCGACCCGGAAGTTCTCCCGGGTCCGGTCGACCCGGCCGCGGGTGCCCATCAGCACGGCCCGGGTGACCAGGTCCGGGCGGGCCAGCATCAGCTCCTGGGCGATGAAGCCGCCCATCGACATCCCCACCACCCGGGCGGGTCCGCCGGCGACCTCTTCGATCAGCCCGATGGTGTCGGCGAGCATCTGCACGGTGGAGAAGCCACCGGTGTTCTCGGTGGCGCCGATGCCGCGGTTGTCGAAAGTGATGCAGCGGTAGCCGGCGGCGACGAACGCGGGCACCTGGTGGATGTGCCAGGTGCGGCCCGCGCCACCGGTCCCGGCGATGAACAACACCGGCTCGCCGGAGCCCGCCACCTCATAGGCCAGATCGGTCACCTCGCAGAGGCTACGCGACCCCGTTTCCGCTTGTCGCGGGCAGTCTGGATGGCCGCGGACCACAGCAGCCGCGCCGAGTGGCCGAGCTGATGCCCGGTGATGGTCTCCTTGGACAGCAGCGCGGTGGCCGTGGCCCGGGTGGCCGCCGAGGCCTTCGAGATGTGCCCGGAGTCGAACGGCGGGTGCGGGTCGTACTCGATGACCAGCTGGATGGCTTTGGCGCGCGCGTCGCCGCCGAGCTGGCCGGCCAGCCACAGGCCGAGGTCGATCCCGGCCGAGACCCCGGCGGCGGTGACGACCTGACCCTCGCGCACGATGCGTTCGTCGCTGACCGGGGTGACGCCGAAGGTGCGCAGCATCGGCACCACCATCCAGTGCGAGGTCGCGCGTTTACCGTCCAGCACGCCGGCGGCCGCCAGGATCAGCGATCCGGAGCACACCGACGTCGTCCAGGTCGCCGTCTGGTGCGCCCGGCGCACCCAGTCGAGCACCTTCTGGTCCTGCGCGTGCTCGAACGTCGACATCCCGCCGGGCACCAGAACGATGTCGGGCGAGGGGGTTTCGTCGAACGAGTGGGTGGCCCCGACGATCAGCACGCCTGAGTCGGCGGTGATCGGTCCGGGTTCGTGCCAGACGAAGCGGACCTCGGTGTCGGGCAGGTTGCGCAGCACCTCGTAGGGCCCGATGAAGTCCAGCGCGGTGAATCCGGGGTAGAGCACGATGGCTATCTGGGTCATGACATCTCTCCTCTAGGCGAACGTTCTGCGGTACTGGTCGGGTGACACCCCGATGCGGCGAATGAAGTTGCGGCGCATGGTTTCCGCGGTGCCGAAGCCGCAGCGGGCGGCGATGGCGACGACGGTGTCGTCGGTCTCCTGCAATTGCCGCCGGGCGGCTTCGGTGCGGATGCGTTCGACGTAGGCGCCGGGCGCCTCGCCGACCTCGTCGGTGAACACCCGGGTGAAATGCCGCGGGCTCATCGCGGCCCGGCGGGCGAGGTCCGGGATGCTGTGCGGGGCACCGGGTTCGGCCTCGATGGACTCCTGGACCTCGCGGATCGGCTCGCGGCGGGCGCGTGGCATCCACACCGGGGCGGCGAACTGGGTCTGTCCGCCGGGACGGCGCAGGTACAGCACCAGCCAGCGGGCCACGGTCTGGGCGACCTCGGTGCCGTAGTCCTCCTCGACGAGCGCCAGCGCGAGATCGATGCCCGACGTGACGCCCGCGGCGGTCCACACCGTGGGCGCGCTGCGCACGAAGATCGGCTCGGGGTCGACGGTGACGGCCGGAAACTCGCGGGCCAGCCGGTCGGCGAAGGCCCAGTGTGTGGTGGCGCGGTGGCCGTCGAGCAGGCCGGCCTCGGCGGCCAGGAACGCGCCGGTGCAGACGCTGACCACGCGGCGGGCGGCGGCCGCCGCGGTGCGGATCCAGGCCATGGTCGCCGGGTCCTCCCGCACGGCGTCGACCCCCGCGCCGCCGGGCAGTACCAGGGTGTCGATGGTGTCCGGCTCGGGTGTCGGCTGGGCGACGAAAGCCAGGCCGGTCGGGGTGGTGATGGGCCGGCCGTCGGGGGCGACCACGCTGACCGCGTAGCCGCCCTCGGTGAGCAGCGCGGCGCCGGCGAACACGTCGTGCGGGCCGACCAGGTCCAGCGGCTGCACGCCGGGGAAGCCGAGGATCACCACCGATCGGGTCATGCACTCAGTGTTGAGCACGCGAGCGATGGCGTCTACGCCATGCACCCCACGAATTAGGCCACGGCGTTAGCCGCAGGTGGCGATGCGGCGGCGCAGCGTCCGGCGGGCCCGCCAGGACAGCGTCGACCAGGCGTTGAGCAATTCGAAGTGGGCCATCGACAGCGCGGTCGGCGCTCCGCTGGGCAGCTTCGCCGCGACCAGCACCGGGCCGCGCAGCAGCGGCACGTCGTCCGCCGACCATCCCGAAGTGGCGAGCAGCAGTTGGGTGGCCAGCCGGTTGACCTCGTGGCGCTGATTGGCCACGACGTTGAACCAGAACACCAGCCCGTGCCGACCGGACAGCGCGTCCCACTGCGGGCCCTCGATCAGCCGGTCGATGGCGTTGGGTGGCACGACGCCGATGCCGCCGTCCGGCGTCACCATGACAGCAGCCGGCCCGGTCGGCCGGATCAGGGACGACACGGAAACCGACAGCACCCGACGCTTCACGGCTCAAGTATCGCCCGGGAAGGGGGCCGATGGAATGACGGATTCATGACCGCGGGTGCACCGAAATCGACGCCAGCGTGCCCGCTACTCGAACTTTCCCGCGCCCGCGTCGATCTCGGCGAGCGGGTAGCACTCGCGAACCCGCGCGATCCACCAGTCCCGGCGGTCGGGTGGTGCGGCCAGGGCGGCCAGCCGGGCCGGGTCGGGCGTGACGTCGACGACCGCTAGCGCACCATCGACCGGCGCGAGGTCGGCGACGTCCTCGACGAACAGCCCCCCGGTGCCCAGCCCGCAGGCGTGCTCGAGGGTGGGCAGTGCGGCCGCCGCGGCCAACCCGGCGGCGATGCCGACCGCGGAGTCCAGCGCGGACGAGATCACCACCGGGATGTCGATCTGCGCGGCGATGTCCAGCAGCGCCGCAACCCCGCCGAGCGGGGCCACCTTGAGCACCGCCACGTCGGCGGCGCCCGCGCGGACCACCGCGAGCGGGTCGGTGGCCTTTCGGATGCTCTCGTCGGCCGCCACCGGCACGTCCACCCGGCTGCGCACCTCGGCCAGTTCGGGCACCGTGCGGCACGGCTGCTCGAGATACTCCAGCGCGCCGTCGGCGGTCAGCGCGCCCGCCGCGGCCACCGCCTCGTCCACCGTCCAGCCGCCGTTGGCGTCCACCCGCACGGTCGGGATCTGCGCGCGCACCGCATTGACCCGGGCGACGTCGTCGGCCAGCGTCTGACCCGGCTCGGCGACCTTCACCTTCGCGGTGCGCGTCCCGGGAAAGCGGGCCAGCACCTCGGGCACCTGCTCGGCGGGCACCGCGGGCACCGTGGCGTTGATCGGGATGCCCGTCCGTCGCGCGGGAGGCGTTGCGCGATAGGCGGATTCGATACCGGCAGCCAGCCAGTGCGCGGCCTCGGGCGGCTCGTACTCGAGAAACGCGCCGAACTCACCCCAGCCGGCCGGCCCGTCGATCAGCGCCACCTCGCGCAGCGTGATGCCGCGGAACCGGACCCGCATCGGCAGCGCGACGACGTGCAGCCGGTCGAGCAGATCCCCGAGATCCGGCAGCATCAGATCGCGCGGTCGCGGTTCTCCCAGTACGGCTTTCGCAGATCGCGCTTGAGCAGCTTGCCGGTGGGGTTGCGCGGCAGCTCCTCGAAGATGTCCACCTGACGCGGGCACTTGTAGTGCGCCAGCCGCTCGCGGCACCAGGCGATCAACTCCTCCGGGGTGGCGGATTCACCGGCGGACAACTCGACGACCGCCTTGACCGACTCGCCCCACTTCTCGTCCGGGATGCCGAACACCGCGGCGTCCAGCACGGCGGGATGATCCGTGAGCGCGCGCTCGACCTCGACGGAGTAGATGTTCTCGCCACCGGAGATGATCATGTCCTTGAGCCGGTCCTCGACGAACACGAAACCGTCCTCGTCGACGCGCCCGATGTCGCCGGTGCGGAACCAGCCGTCCTCGGTGATCGCCTCCTTGGTGGCCTCCGGCTTGTTGTGGTAGCCCTCCATCAACTGCGGTGTGCGGAACCACAATTCGCCGGGCTGGCCGGTCGGAACCTCCTCGAGGGTGTCCGGGTCGACGATGCGGACCTCGACCTCGCGGGCCGGCTGGCCGGCGCTGGTGAGCCGCTCGGGGCGGCTCTCGTCGCGGTGCGCCTCCGGGGAGAGCTGGGTGATGGCGCCGCACACCTCGGTCAGGCCGTACACCTGGACGAAGTCGGTATTCGGGAACGCCTCCAGCGCCGTGCGCAGCAGCGCGGGCGGCATCGGCGAGGCGCCGTAGACGAACGTGCGCAGCTGGTTGAACAGCTTGATCGCGTCCGGGCCCATCTCCATCACCTTGCCCAGCACCGCGGGCACCAGGAAGGTACGGGTCGCCCCGGCCAGCAGCGCACCCGCCAGCGAGCCGCCGTCGACCTCGCGGGTCATGATGCTGGGGATGCCGGCGTGAATGCCGAACTGCGCGTACGACGAACCACCGACGTGGAACAGCGGCATCGCCACCATGTTCTTGTCGTCGTCCTCGAATTCGAAGGTGCCGGCGTTGACGGTGTGCGCGATCAGGTTCGCCTGGGTGAGCCGGATGCCCTTGGGGTTTCCGGTGGTGCCCGAGGAGTACATGATCACGCAGACGTCGTTCGGCGTGACCTCGGGATCGCGGCCGCGGGGCGTGGCGGCGGCCAGCATGGCCTCGTACTGATCGCCGTCCGCGCCGTCCGGCGTGACGGTGATGACCTCTTCGACGTGGGTCAGCCGGTCGCGGATCTTCTCGATCTGCGGCAGCAGTTCGGTGCCGACGATCAGCAGCTTGGCGCCGGAGTCGTTGAGGACGTAGTCGATCTCGTCGCCGGCCAACCGGAAGTTGATGATCGCGGTGGCCGCGCCGAGCGTGGCCGCGGCGAGCGTGGTCTCGACGCAGGCCGGGTGGTTCTTGTCCAGGAAGGACACCACGTCGCCGCGGCCGATCCCGCGGGCGGCCAGCGCCCCGGCCAGCCTGCGCACCCGGTCGTTCCACTGGGCCCAGGTCCAGGACCTGTTCAGGTACGAGATGGCCTCGCCGTCGGGCTTGTGTTCGGCCCAGTAGGCCAGCCGGTCGTCGAGGAAACGCGGTTCGGGAGGTGCTTGCATACCGCACAGGGTGCCACGCCGCGCAGGCCCCGGGTCAGGGCTTGTCGATTCTGGCGCGGATCCGACTCTGAGGTCGCCCTTCCTTCCGAACTGGAACACGTTCTAGTCTGGTCCACATGACCGATCTGTTGCGCCACCCCATCCATTCCGGCCATCTCACCGTAGGGGCGCTCAAGCGCAACAAGGACAAGCCCGTGCTGTTCCTCGGCGACACCACACTCACCGGCGGTCAGCTGGCCGATCGCATCAGCCAGTACATCCAGGCCTTCGAGGCGCTCGGTGCCGGCACCGGCACGACCGTCGGCCTGCTGTCGCTGAACCGGCCCGAGGTGCTGATGATCATCGGCGCCGGCCAGACCCAGGGCTACCGCCGGGTGGCACTACACCCTCTCGGCTCGCTGGACGACCACGCCTACGTGCTCAACGACGCCGGCGTCACGTCGCTGATCATCGACCCCAACCCGATGTTCGTCGAGCGCGCGCTGGGCCTGCTGGACAAGGTGCCCGGCCTCAAGCAGGTACTGACCATCGGGCCGGTGCCTGCCGAGCTCGCCGATGTCGCGGTCGACCTGACCGCGGCGGCCGCCGGCTACACCCCGCAGCCGCTGGTCGCCGCCGACCTGCCGCCGGATCACATCGGCGGGATGGCCTACACCGGCGGCACCACCGGCAAGCCCAAGGGCGTGCTGGGCACCGCGCAGTCGATCACCACGATGACGACCATTCAGCTCGCCGAGTGGGAGTGGCCGGAGAACCCGCGCTTCCTGATGTGCACGCCGCTGTCGCATGCCGGGGCGGCGTTCTTCGTGCCGACCATCATCAAGGGCGGCGAGTTGGTGGTGCTGACCAAGTTCGACCCGGCCGAGGTGTTGCGGGTGATCGAGGAGCAGAAGATCACCGCCACCATGCTGGTGCCGTCGATGATCTATGCGCTGATGGACCATCCGGACTCGCACACCCGCGATCTGTCCTCGCTGGAGACGGTGTACTACGGCGCCTCGGCGATGAACCCGGTGCGCCTCGCCGAGGCGATCCGCCGGTTCGGGCCGATCTTCGCCCAGTACTACGGGCAGTCCGAGGCGCCGATGGTGATCTCGTACCTGGCCAAGGCCGACCACGACGAGAAGCGGCTGACCTCTTGCGGGCGGCCCACCCTGTTCGCCCGGACCGCGCTGCTCGACGCCGACGGCAGGCCGGTGCCCCAGGGCGAGGTCGGCGAGATCTGCGTGTCCGGGCCGCTGCTGAGCGGCGGCTACTGGAACCTGCCCGAGGAGACCGCCAAGACCTTCAAGGACGGCTGGCTGCACACCGGCGACATGGCCCGCGAGGACGAGGACGGCTTCTGGTTCATCGTCGACCGGGTCAAGGACATGATCGTGACCGGCGGGTTCAACGTGTTCCCGCGCGAGGTCGAGGACGTCGTCGCCGAGCATCCCGCGGTGGCGCAGGTCTGCGTGATCGGCACCCCCGACGAGAAGTGGGGTGAGGCGGTGACCGCGGTGATCGTGCTGCGCCCCGACCACCCGTCGGACGAGGAGTCGGTGGCGCGGGTGACGGTGGAAATCCAGTCCGCGGTCAAGGAGCGCAAGGGTTCGGTGCAGTCCCCCAAGCAGGTGATCGTCGTCGAGTCGGTACCGGTGACCGCGCTGGGCAAGCCGGACAAGAAGGCCGTGCGGGCGCAGTTCTGGGAGGGTGCGGGACGCGCCGTCGGGTGACGATGCGGGGCGGCGAGCCGAGCGCTAACTGAGCGCGGCGGCGAACAGCAGGCCGCCGGCGATCAGGCCGATGCCGAAGACGGCCTCGCCCTGTCCCGTCGACACGGCGATCACCATGCCGACGATGGCCCCGATCGCGATGACGGCCAGCACGACGGCCATGAACACACGCTGGAAGGCGCCTTCGGTCGTCGACGAAGGGCGAGCAAGGCTCGAATCGTTCACAACAGCCATCGAACACCTCCAAGTGTGAGCGCGTTCACAATACCAGAGCTGCGTGATCGACGTCACATCCAAACGCAAAGAGTTGTGTCGGCGATGCGACGATGGGGCCATGCCCGTACGCGCCGTCCTGTTCGACTTCTCCGGCACGCTGTTCCGCCTCGAGGAGGACGACAGCTGGTTCGACGGCATGGAGCTGACCAGCGGTCCGGTCGACCAGCACGTGCAGGCCGAGCTGATGGAACGGCTCACCCACCCCACCGGACGGATGGCCGGGATGTCCGAGGAGGCCTACCGGGCCTGGCTGGACCGCGACCTGGCACCGTCGCTGCACCGCGAGGCCTACCTCCATGTGCTGCGCGAATCCGGGCTGCCCGACCGGCACGCCCGCGCGCTCTACGACCGGGTGGTCGACCCGCTGTCGTGGACGCCCTACCCCGACACCGTCGAGGTGCTCGACGCGCTGCGCGGGCGCGGGGTGAAGACCGCCGTCGTCTCCAACATCGCGTTCGACCTCCGCCCGGCGTTCCGGCGGGCCGGCGCCCAGATCGACGAGTTCGTGCTGTCCTACGAAGTCGGCGCGGTCAAACCCGACCCCCGGATCTTCCGCGTCGCGCTGGAGCGGTTGGGCGTCGCCGCCGAGGACGCGGTCATGGTCGGCGACAGCGAGGAGAACGACGGCGCCGCCCGCGCGGTGGGCTGCGATTTCATCCTGGTCGACCCGCTGCCCACCGATCAGCGACCGCGGGCCCTCGTCGACGCGCTCCTGGGGTAGGTGTGTGGTGCCCGGCTACGAGCGACTATCCCGCGATTGTCGGGGGCGTGTGCGACGGTGCGGTCATGGCCGATCGTTACGTGTTGCGCGGAACTGAGCTGCGGTACTGCCTGACCCGGCTGTTGCAGTTGCAGGGGCAGAGCAGCGTCACCGAACTCGTTGCCGCACTGGACGACTGGAACTTCATCGTGCCGGGGCGGCCCACGAAGACGGTGTCCGACGCGTTGCGCTGGGAAATGCGAAGGGATCGGGTGCGCAGAAGGGGCCGGGGCCGTTACAGCGCAGCGGGGATGCCGCGCGGCACCGAACACCGCATCATCACACGGGTGCAGGCCATGCGGGACGCGGCAGAGTCGCTCAAAGCCGGGCAAGAGACGCCCCACCCCGGACTGCGCGCGGGGTAGCGTTTGGGCATGGCTGACTCCGAGCGCATCACCCCGCCGTGGTGGCTGAAACCGATGAACAAGGTGTTCATGACCGTCATGCGACTGGGCATCATGAAGGACGGCCCGGTGGTGCTCACGGTGCCGGGCCGCAAGTCCGGTAAGCCGCGGTCCACCCCGATCACCCCGTTCACGGTCGACGGCAAGCGCTACGTCGTCGGCGGATTCCCGGGGGCGGACTGGGTGCGCAATGCCCGCGCCGCCGACGTCGCGACGCTGACCCAGGGCCGCAGCGCCGAACCGGTCCGCATGGTCGAACTGCCCGCCGACGAGGCCCGCCCGCTGCTGCGGGCCTTCCCCACCCTGGTGCCCACCGGCGTCAGCTTCATGAAGAACGCCGGCCTGGTCACCGAGGGCAGGCCCGATGAATTCGAGGCGCTCGCGGGGCGGTGCGCGGTGTTCCGATTCGAGCCGGCCCGATGATCCGCCTGCTGATCGCCGCGGCACTCGGCGCGGCCCTGCTGAACTTCGCCCCGGCGGCGCACGCCGACCCGTTCTGCATCGACGAGGGGGCGACGCCCGGTTCGGCCAGCAAGCCCTTCGACGGCGGCACGGTGTGGATCAGCCCCGACGGGCTGGTCGGCGTGACCACGGCCGGGGGCACCAACCGGATCCGGGTGCCCAACGCGGGCCCCATGCCGTTGCAGGCGATGGTGATGGACGCGCAGGGCGGCGGTTACCGGCAGCTGATCGTGAGCAACGGCCGGGTGGCCCGCCTCTATGTGCTCGACGACTGCAAGATCTCCACCGTGTACGACGGGCAGGGTGAGCCGTTCGAGTTCGACCTGCAGAACCTGCGCGGCAACGGCACCGGCGTCGGCTGCGCCGACCTCGGTGACGGCCCACGCCTGGTCGGACTGCAGGCACTGCCCGACGGTGGCGGCTACACCGTGCGCCGCACCGAGATCGATCTCGACGGCTTCCGCGCGACTATCGGCCGCTCCGACACCATCCCCGGCACCTCGCTGCAGGACCCGGTGGTCGCCGCCGCGATGACGATCACCTGCGGCGCTCAGAGCATCGCCCAGAACGGTGTCCAACAACCCTGACGAAACCGCATCAATAGACTCGGCAGGCGTGACCCCTCTGCGCCGCCGGCTGACCGACGCCATCGCCCTGGCCGGGATGCGCCCGCCGCTCAGCGCGCCGACCGGCACCACCGTGCGACTGCGCGGCAAGCGCGTCCTGGTCACCGGGGCCTCGTCGGGAATCGGCGAGGCCGGGGCCGAACTGTTCGCGCAGAAGGGCGCCGAGGTCATCGTCGTCGCGCGCCGCGAAGACCTGCTGCAGGAGGTCGCCGACCGGATCACCGCCAACGGCGGCACAGCCACCGCGGTGCCCTGCGACCTGTCCGACCTCGACGCCGTCGACGACCTGGTCGACACCGTCGGCGACATCGACATCCTGGTCAACAACGCCGGCCGCTCGATCCGCCGGCCGCTGGCCGAATCGCTGGACCGCTGGCACGACGTGGAGCGCACCATGGTGCTCAACTACTACTCGCCGCTGCGGCTGATCCGCGGCTTCGCGCCGGGGATGATCGAGCGCGGCGACGGCCACATCATCAACGTCTCGACCTGGGGTGTGCTCAGCGAGGCCTCGCCACTGTTCGGGGTGTACAACGCGTCCAAGGCCGCGCTGTCGGCGGTGAGCCGGGTCATCGAGACCGAATGGTCAAGTCGCGGAGTGCATTCCACCACGTTGTATTACCCGCTGGTCGCCACCCCGATGATCGCGCCGACCAAGGCCTACGACGGCCTGCCCGCGCTGACCCCCCGCGAGGCCGGGCAGTGGATGATCGACGCCGCCCGGCACCGCCCGGTGCGCATCGCCCCGCGCATCGCGGTGTCGGCGCGCGCGCTCGACGTCGTCGCACCCGGTGTGCTCAACCGCATGCTCAGGCGTCAGCGCATGCAGCCCAGCTGAGGAGTGACATGGAGATCCTGGCGAGCCGAATCCTGTTCCGGCCGTTCGACTATCAGCGTTCGGTGGCGTTCTACCGCGACGCCATCGGTCTGGCCATCGCCCGCGAATACGGGGCGGGCACGGTGTTCTACGCCGGGCAGTCGCTGATCGAACTGGCCGGGCACGGCGCGCCGACGACGCCGGGCGACGCATTTCCCGGCGCGCTCTGGCTGCAGGTCCGCGACATCTACGCCACCCAGGACGAACTGCGCGGCCGCGGTGTCGAGATCGCACGGGAGGCCCGCCAGGAACCGTGGGGGCTGCACGAGATGCACGTGACCGACCCGGACGGCGTGACGCTGATCTTCGTGCAGATCCCCGCGGACCACCCGCTGCGGAGGGATACGCGCGGCTGATCGGTCGTTTGCCTGGACTTCACCTGCCGTCAAGGCGCGCATCACCTTCTCCGACTACCTTCCCGAGATGCTCGAGTCGCGGGGAGGCACCCAGTGAATGCCACCGAGGGTGAACTGGATTTCCGCGGGCTCGCCGGTCAAGTCACCGAAATGCCCTTCAACGCGGACGATCTCAGCCGCGAGCTCACCAAGAAGCTGACGCACGCACGCTACGCGTGGCTGACCACGGTGGCTTCGACGGGCATTCCGGCGCCGGCGCTGATGTGGTTCTACTTCGACGGCGGGACCTTCACCGTCTACAGCCCGCCCCGGGCCGGCCGGGTGACGCACGTGTTCGAGCACCCCGAGGTGAGCCTGCACCTGGAGTCCGATGGCGGCGGCAGGGGCATCGTCGTCGTCGGCGGCAAGGCTGCGGTGACGGCTGAAGCCGTCGACCCCAGGGAAGACAAGATGTTCTGGGCCAAGTACCACCTGGAGGCGGATCTATTGGGCCTCGGCGAGGCGATCTCGTCCTACAGCGTGCGGATCACCATCACCCCGACGACGCTGGCGACCACGCTCCCGACGTAGCGGGCGTTCGTTTGTGGCGTCAGCCGTGGTCGGCCAGCGGCCAGCCCACCATCGCGAGCCGACCGGCTACCTGGTTGATCTCGTCGGACGTCGGCTCCTTCTCGATGACGTCGCTGATCGCCTGCCGAATCTGATCCGGCGTCACGGGAGTCTCGAAGTCGCTCTCGCGCAGGATGGTCTGCGCCGCCTGCACCAGGTCGTCCTCGGACAGCGACCTCTTCAGCAGTGCCAGCAGCGGGTAGTAGTCCTTGCGCGGAACACCTTCCGGATAACCCTTGTGCAACCAACCGAGGACGTTCTCCAGAAATGTCGGGCTCGGCTGCTGCTGCTGGACTGTCATCGCACCCTCACTTCTTGGGGAACATCGGGAACAGATCGACACCGAAGTGGTGAATGACGGTCGCGCGGGTGATCCACGCGACCGCGGTGATGATCACGAAGCTGACGAACAGGAACAGCAGGATCCCGAGAATCTTCAGCGCCGGGTTCGGCTTGTGCATGAGGTGGTCGGCCTCTTCGCCGCCCGCCCCGAACGAGTAGGCCAGCATCCCGGTCGCGAACACCGCGGGCAGGCCGGCACCGAGCACCAGGCCCACGATCAGCACCTTGAGAATCGACTCGAAGTAAGTCATCGACTTGTCCTTTGATTCCGGTGTCAGACCGACGCTTTGGGCGTGGTCGTGGTGGTCGGCTTGACCGCTTTGCCGTTCTTGGCGGCCTCGCGGACCTCGGCGGGCACGACGGAGTTGGTCGAGGTGTCCCAGTCGGCGTTGACGTTGCTGTGGTCGACCTTCTGCTGCTGGGCACGCCACCACATGAAGAAGGACGCCCCCAGCAGGATCAGGAAGATCAGCCCGTCACCCATCAACGGGGAACTCGTGACGTCCTTGACGAAGTAGGACAGCCAGTACGCCAGCGCACCGACCAGACCGGCCGCCGGAAGCGTGATCAGCCAGGCGACCGCCATCCGGCCGGCCACCGCCCAGCGCACCTCGGCGCCCGGCTTGCCGACGCCGCTGCCCAGGATCGAGCCGGTGGCGACGTGGGTGGTCGACAGGGCCATACCGGCGGCGCTGGAGCTGAGGATGATCGCCGCCGACGATGCCTCGGCGGCCAGGCCCTGCGGCGACTCGATCTCCACCAGGCCCTTGCCCAGCGTGCGGATGACCCGCCAGCCGCCGAGGTAGGTGCCTAGGCCGATGGCCACCGCGCAGCTGAAGATGATCCAGAACGGCAGGCCGTCCTTCTTCACATCGCCGGTCAGATGCCCGGTGGTGATCAGCGCGAGCGCGATGACGCCCATGGTCTTCTGCGCGTCGTTGGTGCCGTGCGACAGCGCGACCAGCGACGCGGTGGCGATCTGACCCCAGCGGAAGCCCTCCTCGCGGCGGCGCGCCAGCACCTTGCGGGTGATCCGGTAGACCAGCCAGGTGCCGCAGGCCGCGACGAGGCCGGCGATGACCGGGGCCGCGAGCGCGGGGATCAGCACCTTCTGGGTGACGCCGGTCCAGTTGACGCCCTTGGTGCCCAGGGCGGCCAGGCCGGCCCCGATGAGCCCACCGAACAGGGCGTGCGACGAGCTCGACGGGATGCCGAACAGCCAGGTCAGCAGGTTCCACAGGATGCCACCGATGAGGCCCGCGAAGATGATCGTCAAACCGGTCGAGGCGTCGATACCGGGCAGCAGGTGGCCGGTCTTCGAGTCCTGCACCTTGAGCACCGAGGTCGTGACGGTGACGGCCACCTCTACCGATAGGAAGGCGCCGACCAGGTTCAACACGCCCGCCAGCAGCACCGCCGTCTTCGGCTTCAGCGCCCCGGTCGCGATGGAGGTCGCCATCGCGTTGCCGGTGTCGTGGAACCCGTTGGTGAAGTCGAAGGCCAGTGCCGTGGCGATCAAAAGCACCAGGATGATCAGCTCCGCGCTCATGGCGTTGATTCTGGCGTGCCATCGGACACTTTGACTAGCTGCCGAAAGTCACCGATATCCGGTCAACCTGGCAATTTGCTGATGCTGTTGAGCTGTTCATCCGCTGTTCACCCGGCGGGGGCCCATCATTCGCCGGTTTCGCCGAAGTCCGGGTATTCGGGGGCGGCAGTTTGAGAACACGCCGACTAGCATTCGAAGTGTCCAATAGACGCCCTCATGCACCCCAGTTCGGGAGATATCGCGGTGACAAAGTTCCTCACCAAGATCGTGACCTGGATCAAGTCCGGGTACCCCGATGGCGTCCCCCAGCCCGACCAAGTTCCGCTGTTCGCCCTGTTGCGGCGTCGGCTCGGAGACGAAGAGGTGCGGCTGGTCGCCCAGCAACTCGTCGAGTCCGGTGACTTCGACCACATCGACATCGGGGTGCTGATCACCCAGATCACCGACGAGCTCCCCTCCCCCGACGACGTCGAGCGGGTGCGGGCCAAGCTGGCCGCCTACGGCTGGCCGCTGGACGACCCCTTCGATACCGAGGACGTCGAATAGCCACCCTTCGCGCGCTCGCCATCCCGCCCGGTCCGTCCGCGCTCGCGCTGCTGGCCGCCCTGGAGGGGGTGTTGGACGGCCGCGACGCTCCGCTGGCGCCGGTGCCCGCCGATCTGCGCGAGATCGAACTGTTGACGATCGCGCTGCGGATCGGCGAGGAGATCGACGACGACATCGCGCTGGTGGTCTCGACCTCCGGAACCACCGGGACCCCCAAGGGCGCGATGCTGACGCCCGCGGCCCTGATCGCCAGCGCCTCGGCCACCCACGACCGGCTCGGCGGCCCGGGCACCTGGCTGCTCGCGCTGCCCGCCCACCACATCGCCGGCATGCAGGTGCTGGTGCGCAGCGTGCTGGCCGGCACGGTGCCGGTGGAGATGGACGTCTCGGCGGGTTTCGACCTTGCCGAATTACCAACCGCGATAGCCGAATTGGGGTCCGGCCGCCGCTATGCCTCGCTGGTGGCCACCCAGCTGGCCAAGGCGCTGCTCGATCCGGCGGCCACCGCGGCGCTGGCCGACCTGGACGCGGTCCTGCTCGGCGGCGGCCCCGCGCCGCGACCGGTGCTCGAGGGCGCCGCGGCTGCCGGCGTCCGGGTGGTGCGCACCTACGGCTCCAGCGAGACCGCCGGCGGTTGCGTGTACGACGGTGTCCCCCTGGACGGGGTCGAGATCCGCCTGGACGACGGCGCCGAACCGGGCGAGGGCCGCATTGTCATCGGCGGGGCGACGCTGGCCAAGGGCTACCGGAACCCGCCCGATCCGGATCCGTTCGCCGAGCCGGGCTGGTTTCGCACCGACGACCTCGGAACCGTCGACGACGCGGGGCGGCTGATCGTGCTGGGCCGCATCGACGAGGCCATCAGCACCGGCGGGCTGACCGTGATGCCCGCACCGGTGGAGGCGGTCTTGGCGCGGCACCCGGCGGTGGCGGACTGCGCGGTCTTCGGGCTCGCCGACGATCGCCTCGGCGAGCGGGTGGTGGCGGCCGTCATATTGACACCCGGTTATGCGGAACCCACCCTTGATGACGTCAAGACTTATCTGGCGCAATCGCTGGATGCCACCGCGGCGCCGCGGGAACTGCACATCGTCGATGAGCTGCCCCGGCGCGGTATCGGGAAAATCGACCGCCGAGCGCTGCGAGCGCGCTTCTCC
The DNA here is from genome assembly GCA_020438865.1 of Mycobacterium sp. Classification (GTDB taxonomy): domain Bacteria; phylum Actinomycetota; class Actinomycetes; order Mycobacteriales; family Mycobacteriaceae; genus Mycobacterium. The sequence continues at coordinate 50,275 of JAGQTU010000005.1, read as the reverse complement.
AGTGGCGGCGACCTTCCCGGCGGCTATGGCTGGTGAACAACATGATTATCGACACACGTACGAGGGGACTCGACACCCATGGGTGAGCTCAAGTATCTCGATCTGCACGGAAACCGCCTGGCCTATCAGGACGAAGGCCAGGGTGACGCGATCCTGCTGCTGCACGGCATGGCCGGCAGTTCGCAGACCTGGCGGTCGGTGATCAAGCCGCTGTCGCGCAAGTACCGCGTGATCGCGCCCGACCTGCTCGGGCACGGCATGTCGGCCAAACCCCGCAGCGACTACTCGCTCGGCGCGTTCGCGGTGCTGTTGCGCGATCTGCTGGACGAGCTCGGTGTGGCCCGGGCCACGATCGTCGGGCATTCGCTCGGCGGCGGGGTGGCCATGCAGTTCGTCTATCAACATCCCGACTACTGCGAGCGCCTGGTGCTGATCGGCAGCGGCGGGCTGGGCCCCGATGTGGGCTGGACGCTGCGGCTGCTGTCGGCCCCCGGCGCCGAGTTGATCATGCCGGTCATCGCTCCGCAGCCGGTGTTGTCCGCCGGGGAGAAGGTCCGGTCCTGGTTCGCCAAGATGGGCATCGAGTCGCCGCGCGGCGCGGAGATCTGGAACGCCTACAGCTCGTTCTCGGACGCCGAGACCCGGCAGGCGTTCCTGCGCACGCTGCGCTCCGTCGTCGACTACCGCGGACAGGCGGTCAGCGCGCTGAACCGGCTCAACGTCCGGGCCGACATGCCGATCATGGCCATCTGGGGCGAGCAGGACGCCATCATCCCGGTCCAGCACGCGTACGCCGCGCTCGAGGCGCGCCCGGACGCCCGCCTCGAGGTGATGCCCGGCGTCGGGCACTTCCCCCAGGTGGAGCGGCCCACCGAGGTGGTGGACCTGATCGACGACTTCATCACCAGCAAGCGGGCCGCGGAGATCGAACAGCCCGCCACCCAGGTGTGATCGAGCGGTTCGCCGCCGCACCCGTCGCGCGGCTGGCGACCGTCACGCCGGACGGCCGGCCCCATCTGGTGCCGGTGGTGTTCGCCCTCGCCGACGCGACGATCTACACCGCGGTGGACGCCAAACCCAAGTCGACGCAGCGGTTGCGCCGGCTGGCCAACATCGAGGCCAACCCCTTTGTCAGCGTGTTGGTGGACCACTACGCCGACGACTGGTCGCAGCTATGGTGGGTGCGGGCAGACGGCGTTGCCGTCATCCATCGGGGTGGCCCGGAGCTGGCCCGCGGCTATGAGCTGCTGCGGGCGAAATATCCGCAATACCATTCGGTTTCGTTGACCGGCCCGGTGATCGGGGTGAGCGTCTCGCAGTGGTCATCCTGGTCCGGGTGAGTTCGGGGGCGGTCGTTGTGCCCGGCTACGAGCGACTATTCGGATTGGGCCCGAGGCTACGAGCGATCCAGCCGTCGATATGGGCCATCGCGGTGGGGAGCGTCTCGCCAGAGAAAACCATGTGGTCGGAACCGGGTATCTCGGCATAGGTTCCGTCGCGAAAGCGCTTGGCTGTGCGGCGCGCGGTGCGCGGCGGCACGATCCGGTCGCGCCCGGCGCCGATGACGAGTACCGGGCCGGTGATCGAGGCGTAGTCGACCCTGGCGGCTTTGGCGCGATCCCGCCACGGCTGCCCGACCTCGAAGTTGATGACCCGACCGGATTCGCACACCAGGTCGTTGTGGATCTGTCGCGCCGTTGTTTCGGGTTGGGCGTTGGCGACGCCGCCCCGGAAGAGGTCCCATCGGGGCGGATAGACCGGTTTGGTTTCCGGCCTCGAATGCCTGCCGCTCAGTGCGATTCGCACTGTGGTCGGGTTGGTTCCAGCGAGACCGAGCGGGGCCGGGCAGGCGGCGACAAGTCCAGCGTGATGCGAGCGAGCCGCCACGAGTTGGGCGATCAGGCCGCCGAGCGAGTGGCCGATGATCAGTGGCGGCGACGGCAGCGACTCGACGAACTGCACAAGATCATCGGTGTAGTCCCGCAGGCTGAGCATCGCAATCTTGTCCGCGCCTTCCTCCAGGGGCAACTCGTGGTGGCGCAGCGTCGGAGTGTAGGCGGTGTAGCCGCGTTCCTCGAAGGCGTCGCGCACACCCGCCAATTGCTCGCCGCGACTCCAAGCGCCATGGATCAACACAACGGCACTTGGCGTCATGTCACAACCCCGGAAGGCGGCACCGCGGTGGGCGCGGACACTCTTCGGACAATGCCACATCACCGATCCGTAGGCTGGGCGATTGTGAGCATCGGGCGCAGGGAGGCGGTGGCGGTCACCGCCGGGGTGCTGCTCGTCGTCGCGGCATTCGTGGTGCCGGATCTGCACCTGGGCATCGTCACCCCCCTGATCAAGATGACTCCACAGCAGATCCGCGACTTCGCCGACGCGGCACCCATCTTCGGTTGGTGGCGACCGCACATGGGCTGGGGCACCGTGCCCGCGATCCTGATCGGCCTCGCGGCGGTGCTTTGGGGCCAGTCGCTGACCCAGCGGCTCTCGTGGCGCCGGCTGACGTTCACCACCTGGACGACCTCGTTCGCCTGGGCGTTCGCGCTGGCGATGGTCGACGGCTGGCAGCCGGGCTTCGCCGGGCGGCTGACCTCCAAACACGAATACCTGCGCCAAGTCCCGAGCATCACCGACATCCCGGAAGCGGTGCGCACCTTCGCGAGCCGCATCCTGGACTTCCAGCCGCACTCGTGGATCACCCACGTCTCCGGGCATCCGCCCGGCGCGCTGCTGACCTTCGTGTGGCTGGACCGGATCGGGCTCGGCGGCGGCGCCTGGGCCGGATTGTTCTGCGTGCTGGTCGGTTCCAGCGCGGCGGCGGCGGTGATCGTCACCGTTCGCGCGCTGTCCGGCGAGGAGACCGCACGCCTGGTCGCCCCGTTCGCGGCGGTGGCCCCCACCGCGATCTGGATCGCCGTGTCGGCCGACGGCTACTACGCCGGGGTTGCCGCCTGGGGCATCGCCCTACTGGCGTTGGCGGTTCGCGGCACCGGACGGCGTGCGGTGCTCGCCGCCGTGGCGTCGGGGCTGTTGCTGGGCTGGGCGATCTTCCTGAACTACGGATTGGCGTTGATGGCGCTACCGGCGGTCGCGGTGCTGATCTGCGCGCCGAACCGCCGCGCCGCGGTGCGGACGCTGATCCCCGCCGTCGCCGCGGCGCTCGCGATGGTGGCGGCGTTCGCCATCGCCGGGTTCTGGTGGTTCGACGGCTACACCCTTGTCCAGCAGCGCTATTGGCAGGGCATCGCGAACAACCGCCCGTTCCAGTACTGGGGGTGGGCGAACCTGGCCTCGGTGGTCTGCGCGGTGGGCCTGGGCACCGTCGCCGGTATCAGCCGGACGTTCGACATCGCCGCGATCAGGCGGCGCTCCGGAATCCACCTGCTGGTGCTGGCCGCCCTGGCCGCGATCCTGTTCGCCGACCTGTCGCGGCTGTCCAAGGCGGAGACCGAACGGATCTGGCTACCGTTCGAGGTGTGGCTGCTCGCCGCCGGGGCCCTGCTCCCGGTCCGCGCCCAGCGATGGTGGTTGAGCCTCAACGTGATCGGCGCCCTGCTGCTCAACCACTTCATCTTCACGAACTGGTAGCGCCCGGTCGCCGATCAGGTACAGCAGCGCCGCACCCCACACCACCGCCAGCGCGATCCAGAAGCCGGCCTGGTAGTTACGGTCCAGCACCGTCAGATTGTCGAGGTGCTGACCAGGTTTCGTGTAGACCGGGATCGCGAGCAACACCAGGACCACCGTGCACAACGAGGCCACCAGAATCGGTGTCCACCACCGGTGCGGCAGGATACGACGGCCCGCGAAACCCAGGGCCAGGCAGACCGGGGCGAACACCGCATCGTGCAACAGCACACCGATCAGCGCCCACGCCACGATCCGGATGATCACCTCGGTCGAGTTGTCCATCAGCAGCAGCACGCCGTACAGGCCGAGGGCGACCCCGCCCAGCATCAGCGCGACCCGGGTGGCGGTCACGAGACAACCTCGATGCGACTGAGCCACTTCGTTTGCAGCACACCGGGTCTCGTCGGCGCGATCAGCCGGGCCGGGTAGCCGTGGTCGATATCCAGCGGCTGTCCGTTGAGTCGCAGCGCGATCAGGGTCATCGAGTCACGGGCGTGCCGCGCCGGCAGCACGGTGCGGGAGTAGGGCCCGGGCGGTTCCAGCGAGATCATCCGCACATCGGAGTCCGGGTTCCCCCCGACCGCGCGGATCAGGTCGGCGAGCACGATCCCGGTCCAGTCGGCGGTGGCACTCCAGCCCTCGACGCACGCGATCGGCAACCGGTGGGTGGCCTGCGGCATGGCGCCCAACTCGGCCACGGTGAACGCCTTGGTGGTGGCGCCGTTGACGACGGTCAACCGGTAGTCCGGAGACCGGGCGCTGCGCAGCACTCCGGCCGCGAACGCCGAGCGGTTCACCGGAATGCCCTGTGGCCCTTTGCCGGAGCGCGGCGCCAGCAGCGAGGTGTGCCGGAACCAGGTGATGGTCTGCCCGGCGGTGAGCACCGTGGCGATGCCGACGGCCAGCCAGGTGCCGTTGAGCACCGCACGCCGGCTGGGTCCCTTCAGTTCACCGGTCGGGATCTCCTCCAGCGGCTCGCCGAGCGCGCGCCGGATGATCGGCAGCTTGACGCCGATGTGCACCAGCACAGCACCGGCGGCGACGTACGCCATCGCGTAGTGACTGGTGGTGAAGAAGAACTTGAACGCATACCACTGCGCGATGTTCATGATGCCGGTGGAGAGCTGGAAGATCATCGAGCCGACAAGCACCAGGATCGAGGCCCGTTCGATCTGCCGGGTGAGCCCGCCGATGATGGGCCGCTCGAACAGTTTCGGGTAGACCGACCACAGCTTGACCAGCAGCAGCGGGATCGCGGCGATGCCGGCGATGACGTGCAGGCCCTGGGTGAACTGATAGAGCCACACCGGCCGCGTCGGCCAGAAGAACCACGGCTGCGGGTGCTGGATGAAGTGACTGATGAACCCGGTGACGAAGCAGATGACCACCGCGACGCCGAGTGCCAGCCCGACCCGGGCCGTCACCGCGGTGCCGCGCAATGTTGCCTTGGCGGGCGCGCTCATGGTGTCGTCATTCCGGCGCGAGTGTAGCCACAACCCGGTCGCCGATCGGGTGGATTCCGATCACCGCGAGGCCGACTTCCCTGGCGAGCGCGGCGGCGTAGTCGATACCGACCAAGGCCCACCGGAACCACGGGCCGATGTTGTCGGAGGACTCCAGGCGGACCCAACTCGAGCGCACCCCGGCGACGGCGGCCTCGAATTCGACGACACAGCGCCCGGTCGCGCTGATCAGTTCGGCCGCGCGGCGCAGCACCCGCCAGGGATCACCGCCGAGGCCGACGTTGCCATCGGCCAGCAGCACCGTCTCCCAACGGCCGGTGCCCGGCAGCGGCTCGAACAGGTCGCGCAGCAACACCGGCGCGCCGCTGCGCCGGGCCAGGCGCACCGCCGTCTCGGACTGGTCGACACCGAGCGCCGGAATCCCGCGCTGGATCAGGTGCGTCACCAAACGCCCTGGGCCGCAACCCAAGTCGATGGTCGGCCCCTGGCACAGGTCGACGACCGCACGGTCGAAGCACTGGTCGGCGCCGTGTCCGCCGAGCCAGCTGTGCACCGGCAATCGGTGCCGACGGCCGTCGTCGTGCCGGAGCCAACATCGTTCGCCGGTCAACGCCTCTTCGTAGAGCTGTCCGAGCATGTCAAACTCCCGCCTCGCGAGTGGTGGCCACAAACCGACTGAACGACCCGCATTCATTGCGGACCGCCACGATGTCGTCGACGGTGTCGACATCTCTGAGCTCCGGCACAAGTGTTACCGACACACCAGTGTGTTGGAGCGCCCGAAGCGTTACAGCGCCGGTGTCGGATCGCGACATCGGCACGTCGAGCAGGCACTTCGCCCACGTCGGCTCGCTGACACCGAGCACCCACCAGCCGCCGTCGCGCGCCATGCCCAGGACGGCGGGCGCGGTCACCAGTGCGCGGGCGCATTCGGTGAGCAGCGCCGGGCTCACCTGCGGCGTGTCCATGCCGATCTGCAGGATCGGGCGCCCGGTCGCGGCGGCGGCGTCGGCGTGGGCGTTGACCAGCCGCGCGGCGAAGTCGTCACCGCGCTGGTCGATGACGGTGAAGGCGGCCAGCCGGTCCCGGATCTCCGGCGCGCGGCAGGCTCGGTTCAGATCGCCGGTCATCGCGACGACCCGGTGCTCGACCGGGGTGTCGGCGACCGCGTCGAGCGTGTCCAGCAGGGCGGCGGCGGCGATGTCGGCGGCGGCGTCGGCGCCCAGGTCCGCGGCGAGGCGGGTCTTGGCCAGTCCCGGCACCGGAGCCTTCGCCACCACCAGCGCGGTCACCGGTAGCTGCCGGGGCTCGGCCGTCACGAGATCGCCTTCCAGAAGTCCACAGCGGCGGTGAAGCTTCCGCGCACCGATCCGCTGACCTTGGACTTGCCGCCGAAGCGCGGGCCGTAGTCGACGTCCACCTCGACGACCCGCCACCCGGCGGCCGCGGCGCGGACCAGTAGTTCGACCGGGTACCCCGATCGCCGGTCGGTCACTCCCAACGCGAGTAAGGCGTCGCGGCGGGCCACCCGCATCGGGGCGATGTCGTGCACCGGCAGCCGGTGCCGCTGCCGGAGCCGCCAGCACACCGCCGCGGTGCCCAGCCGGGCATGCCAGGGCCACTTCAGGCCGCGGACCGGGCGGCGCCGCCCGGTCACCATGTCGGCGCCGCGCTCCAGCTCGTCGACCAGCCGCGGCAGGGCCGCCGGATCCAGCGATCCGTCGCCGTCCAGGACCGCCACGATGGGCGTCGCCGCGCCGACCACACCGGCGTGCACCGCCGAGCCGTAACCGGGCCGCGACTCGCTGACCACGTCCGCGCCGTGCCGGCGTGCCACCTCGGCGGTGCCGTCGGTGCTGTTGTTGTCAACGACCAGGGCCCGGTATCCGGACGGGACCGCGGCGAGCACGGTGGGCAGCGACTCGGCCTCGTTGAGGCAGGGCAACACCACCGTGACCGGACAGTCGGGCATACCTGCTGACACTAGGGAGCGGTGCGGGGCGGCGCAGCACCGAATGACAAAACGATGACGTCGGTGCAGGTGGCGGCCGGTGCGCGCTACCCTTTGTGGTGTGCCGACCCGTGTTTTGATCGCCGATGACGACACCGTTGTACGGGATGTCGTCCGCCGCTACCTGGAGCGGGACGGCCTCGAGGTCGCCGTGGCCGGCGACGGGAACGAGGCCCTGCGGGTGCTGGGCACCGAACGGATCGACGTCGCCGTGCTGGACGTAATGATGCCCGGGCCGAACGGCCTGTCGCTGTGCCGCACGCTGCGGCAGGGCGGCAACTACAGCGTGCCGGTGATCCTGCTGACCGCGCTCAGCGAGGAGGACGACCGGATCAACGGCCTGGAGGCCGGCGCCGACGACTACCTGACCAAGCCGTTCAGCCCCCGGGAGCTGGCGCTGCGGGTGCGTTCGGTGCTGCGCCGGACCCCGGCGCCCACCTCGGCGCTACCGCTGGAGATCACCGTCGGCGACCTGACGGTGTCCACCGCCGCCCGGGCGGTGACGGTAAACGGCAAGCCGGTGGGCCTGACCAACCGGGAATTCGACCTGCTGTTGTTCTTCCTGACCCACACCGACACGGTGTTCTCCCGCGAGGAACTGCTGCAGCAGGTGTGGCATTGGGATTTCGGTGACCTGTCTACGGTGACGGTGCACGTCAAGCGGCTGCGGTCCAAGCTCGGCGAGCATCACCGCGTACAAACGGTCTGGGGCCGTGGGTACCTGTGGCGCGGTGAAGCCGGCGGCGGTGACCGTGCCACCGCATGAACTGGTGGAAATCGCACTACTAGCTCTGGCCTGCTCCCTGCCGGTGGTTCTGATCGGTGGCCTGATCATCCGGCTCAGCCGCTCCTGGTCGCTGACCGTAAGCATGGTGGCGTTGGTGCTGATCCCGACGCTGGCCACCTTCTCCGGTGTGATCGGCGCCAGCGGCTTCATGATCACCGGCACCTTCGCGCGGATCGCCGTGGTGCTCGTCATCGTGTCGGTGGTGACCCTGCCCGCGGCGGTGATGCTGGCCCGCTATCAGGCCCGAAGGATGGTGTGGGAGCAGGAGATTCGGGACTCCGAGCGGGCGGCCGAGCAGTCCCGGCGCCAGCTGGTGGCCTTCGTCAGCCACGACCTGCGCACCCCGCTGGCCGGTATCCGGGCGCTGTCCGAGGCGATCGCCGACGGCGTGGTCGAGGACGACGAAGTGCTGACGACGGCCAAACGCATTGAGCAGGAGTCGATTCGGCTCTCCGAGATGGTCGACGACCTGTTCGAGATGTCGAAGATCAACGCCGGTGCGGTGTACGCGCCGTACGAACGAGTGGCGCTCGACGAGGTCGTCGACGATGTGTTGTCCGCGCACCGGATCGCCGCCGAACGGGCCGGGGTCGCACTGGAGGCGTCGCTGCCGCCGAAGCCGGTGCGGGTGATCGGCAGCGACCGCGCGCTGGTGCGGGTGCTGTCCAACCTGGTGGCCAACGCGATTGCGCACACCCCGTCCGGCGGTTCGGTGAAGCTGGCGCTGGGCTCCGACGAGAACGGCGCCTGGGCGCGGGTGGACGACACCGGGGTCGGGATCGACCAGGCCGACCTGCCGCGGGTGTTCGACGTCGCCTACCGCGGCTCGAATGACCGTGTGCCCCGGGCCGATTCGTCGCTGCCGAGCGGGTCGGGCCTGGGGCTGGCCATCGCCGCCGGCCTGGTACAGGCGCACCGCGGCACGCTGTCGGCGCACAACCTGCCGACCGGCGCGCGGTTCGAGGTGCGGCTGCCGCTGGCTGACTAGACCGCGCGGCCGAGGTAGGCCATCAGCGCGGTGGTGGGCGAGGCGTCCGGCGGGGCGGGTTGCTCGGGTCCGAACGCGCCGGGGCGGCGCAGCCGGTCCTCGGGCAGCGAGCCGACCATCGTTCGGGTCAGGGTGAGCACCTGGTCCGGCAAGTCCGTCAGGCGACCCTCGGACCGATGGATGTCCCAGCTGTGCAGGGCCAGGTCGCAGACCGGGAAGCCGAGCGCGTTGCGCAGGGGCACCTCACCGCCCGGCGATGGACGAGGCGCGTCGAAGTCCGCACCCGGCAGCGCGCCGCGCAGCCGGCCGGCCAGTTCGGTCAGCCTTGCCGTCGGGTCGTCGGTGATCCAGTCGGCGGGCTGCGACGGGCCCTGCCAGATCTCGCCGCCCTCGAGGAGCGCCACGATCTTGGCGGCGCTACCGGTGGCGTGCCCCACGAGGTCGCGCAGGGTCCATTCGTCCAGGTTCGACGGCTTGTCCCAGTCACGGGGGCCGATGGTGGCGACGGCGCCGATGAACAGATCGAGGGCGACGACGGCCAGGTCGCCGATCGAGTGGTCGGGGTTGTCCATGCCTGCATGGTAGGAAGACCGTCCGACAGCGCCGGGCGGGCGCGTGCGCCGCAAATATTGGTGCGGATGGGGCGCAAGTTGCGTTCGCCGCGAAAATATTTCGACCAAACGCCGAGTTGGACGTGCCGGACAGGGGGCCGACCCACATAATCAGCGCGTGATTCTGAGCCGCGTACGCGTATTGATGGTTGTCCTGTTCACGTTGACTTCGCTTCTGGCTATCCCCCATGCCGCGGCGGACCCGGGTCAGGGCGCGCATGTCACCGACGTCCAGCACGTCAACGACCGCTGGGACAAGGTGTCGGTGTACTCCCCGGCGATGAACCTGGTGATCGTCAACGACGTCTTCAAGGCGCCGCGTTCGGGCGCGCCGACCTTCTACCTGCTGCCCGGCATCGACGGTGGCGACAACCTGGATCCGGGTGCCAGCTTCGCCCCGGGCGCGAAGGCGTGGTTCGGGATGACCGACATCCAGGGCTTCTTCGCCAACAAGAACGTCAACGTGGTCTCGCCGCTGGGCGGCCAGTTCAGCTGGTGGACCAACTGGGTCGCCGATGGCAGCAAGCAGTACCAGACGTACATGACCAGCGAGCTGCCGCCGATCATCAACTCGCTGTACAAGACCAACGGCCGCAACGCGGTCGGCGGGCTGTCCAGCACCGGTGGGACCGCGATCGACTACGCCGTGCAGGCGCCCGGGCTGTTCCGCGCCGTCGCCTCCTACAGCGGTCTGCCCGCGCCGTCGGCCGACCCGAACAACGTCGCGCTGACCCTGGCCGGGGGCGGCGCCAGCGCCGAGGCGATGTGGGGACCGCTCGGCGGCCCACTGTGGATCGCCCACGACCCGTCGAAGAACATCGACAAGCTGCGCGGTGTGGCGGTCTATGCCGCCGCGTCCGGTGGCGGACAGGGCGCCGTGGACCGGCTGCCCGACGGCTTCGGCAACAACTTCGCCGGCGGGCTGATCGAGGGCATCGTCGCCGCGAACACCAAGATCTTCGCCGATGCCGCCGCCGCCGGTGGCCTGCCCATCAAGTACGTGGTGCGGCCCGAGGGCTCGCATACCTGGGGACTCTTCGAGTCGGAGATGCAGGAGTCGTGGAACACCACGGTCGGCCCGGCCCTCGGGGTCGGCTGACCGCTTTCACTCCGGGCTGACCAACAACCGTTCGGGGTGGTGGTAGGTGTTGGTGCCTGCCGGGAGGGGCAGTTGGGGTGGTGGGATCCATTGGGTGTCGCCGTTGGCGAGCTTTTTGGTGGTCCAGCCGTGGTCGAGCAGTTTGTGGTGCCCGGCGCAGGCGAAGGTAAGGGTGTCGATGTCGGTCCTTCCGCCGGCGGCCCATTCCTCCACGTGGTGCACCTCGCACAAGTAACCGGGGGCGGTGCAGCCGGGCGCGGTGCAGCCACGGTCCTTGGCGTGCAACACAATCCGCTGATCGGCAGACGCGATGCGCTTGGCCCGGCCCAGATATAACGGGCAGTCGGTGTGCTGGTCGAAAACCGCCAGGTAGTGGTTGGCGTGGGCGGCCATGCGGATCAGATCCCGCATCGGTAGCAGGGTGCCGCCGGCGGTGACGGCGTGCCCGGTGGCGTGTTGCAGATCGGACAACGTCACGGTGGCGATCACAGTCACCGGCAGTCCCCGGTGGGCGCCGAGTTCGGGGTTGCCCAACTGGGAGCGCACCAGCGCACCGAGGGCGTCGTGCTGGCGTTGACCATGCGAGCGCAGATCCTGCTGGGCGGCTTCCTCGCTGGGCTCGCCGTTCACCACCGGGGTTTGGTCGTCGGGGTTGCACATACCCGGCGCCGCGAATTTGGCGAACCAGGCGTCCAGTTCGGCCCGCAACTCCGGGGTGGCCACCAACTTTCCGGTGCTCATGCCGTCGGGGCGCTGCGCCCCGGACCAGGTGAACCCGCGCTGCAGCGCCCGGTCCTGGTCGGAGAACTTGCCGTCGGGGTTGAGGGTCAGGGCCATCCGTGCGGCCACGGTCTGTAGCTGATCGGGGCGCAGGGTGGCGGCCTGGGTGGCCAGGGTGCGCTCGGCCTTGGCGGTCTCCATCGGGCCGATGGCGGCGGGCAACTCGCGCAGGAACCGCTGGATCACCGCCAAGTGCTCGCCGTCGAGCACCCCGGCCTGCCAGGCCTCGGCGGTGCCCTCCAGCAGCGGGGGCAGCGGCTCGCCGGTCAGAGAACGCCGCGGCGTCAACAGCGCGGCGTCGCGCACCCGGCGCCGTGCCTCGGCGCGGGAGATCCGCAGCACATCGGACAGCGCGATGTGCGGGGCCGGCCAGCCGGGCAGTTGCTCCAGGCCGGCCACCAGGGTGTGCGATACGGCGGTCTGGCGGCGCGCCGCGGTCTCCAGGCGCTCCAGCACCGTGTAGCGGGCGGCGGGAGCCACCGCGTCGAGGTCGGCGGCGGCCAACTCCTCGAGGACATCCTCGAGGTCATCGAGCACCGCCTGGATCGAACGCATGTTTGAAGGATATGCCTACCCACTGACACCCGCCGAGGTTATCCACAGCCCCAAACATCCATCCACAGAACACAATTGGATGACTTGACAGATCACTCCTCGAGTGATCGACACAGTCGCTCGGCGGCCGTCAGGTAGTCCTCGATGAACTCCAGCACGACCTCGCGGGCGGGCTTCACCTTGTTCATCAGGCCCACGCCCTGCCCGACGAAGTACGTCGCCAGCTGCTGGGCACCGGGATGGCCGCCCTCGGCCAGCTTGTCGATGCGGCGCAGCACCGGCTCGGAGATCATCGACTGCAAGGGCAGCGGCAGCGGCTGACGGCCACCTGGATTCGGCAGCCACGCGTCGGTCCAGTCCGAGCGGAGCTGGCGCGACGGCTTCCCGGTGCGCCCTGCCGAACGCACGGTGTCCCGGGACGTCGCGGCGAGCATCTTCTGCACGGTGTGCGGCGCGGTCTCGGCCTCCTCCGTCGTCAGCCACACCGAACCGGTCCACGCACCGGCGGCACCCAACGCCACCGACGCCGCCATCTGCCGTCCCGTCACGATGCCGCCGGCCGCCAGCACCGGCACCGACTTGCCCAGCTCCTCCATCGCTTCGATCACCTCGGGGATGAGCACCAGCGTCGTCACCTCACCGCAGTGCCCGCCGGCCTCGGTGCCCTGCGCGACAATGAGATCCACGCCCGCATTGACCTGCTTGATGGCGTGCTCCTTGGCGCCGACCAGCGCCGCCACCGGAATCCCGGTCTGCTTGCCCGCCTCGATCATGTAATCCGGCGGCACGCCAAGGGCATTGGCCATCAACTTGATCGGGTGGTTGAGCGAGATCTCCAGCAGGCTCTGTCCGGTGTCGCCGCCGAGCGACGACGGGGCGATCCGCCGCTCGTCGTCGACCTCGATGTCGTGGGCGACCAGCAACTCCCGGACGAAGCTGTGGAACTCCTCCGGAATGCGCTCGGCGAGCTGGCCGAAGGACAGGTTCTCCCCCTTGCCCTCGTACTTGGCCGGCACGATGATGTCGACGCCGTAGGGCTTGCCCTTGACCTGCTCGTCGATCCAGGTGAGCTCCTGGTCGAGCTGGTCCGGGCGGAACGCGACGCCACCCAGCACACCGAACCCGCCGGCGTTGGTCACCGCGGCGACGACGTCGCGGCAATGGCTGAATGCGAAAAGCGGGAAGTCGATGCCGAACTGGTCGCAGATCTCTGTCTTCACAAAGCACAGTATGCGCGCGGCGGCGAACCGGTCAGGCGGTGGTCAGCACCTGCGCGGTCAGCAGCGCCTGCGCCACCCCGGACACGATGGACGCCAGCCGGATGGCCTCGAATATCGCCGTGCGCGACACCTCGGCCTTGCGGAGTTCGTCCTCGTGCGCGGACAGGCACTGCGCGCAGCCGTTGATCGCCGACACCGCCAGCGACCAGAGCTCGAAGTCGGCCTTCGCGACGCCCGGGTTGGCGATGATGTTCATCCGCAGCCCGGCCCGCAGGTCGTCGTAGCGACCCTCGAGCTGGTATTTGGTGCGATAGAAGACGTTGTTCATCCCCATGATCGAGGCCGCACCCAGCGCCGCGTGGTAGGCCTCCTCGGACAGCACGCCGAGTGCGTCCTCGGTGACCTCACGCAGCAGCCGCTCCGACTTCGTCGCCGCAGCGGTGGCCACCAGCGCACCCCACAGCTGCTGCTCGGTCAGCTCCGTCGATCGGACGATGCTGCCGAGGTTGAGCTTGAGATCCTTGGCGTACTCCGGCAGCGCCTCTTTGATCGCGTCGATGCTCAAATCAGACCGCCTCGGCGAGCAGCTCGCCGACGTTGATGGTCGGATCGCCCTTCTTCCAGTTGCAGGCGCACAGCTCGTCGGACTGCAGGGCGTCGAGCACCCGCAGCACCTCTTCGACGTTGCGGCCGACCGACCCGGCGGTCACCGAGACGAACTGGACCTCGTTGTTGGGGTCGACGATGAAGGTCGCGCGGTCGGCCACCCCGTCGGCGTTCAGCACGCCGGCGGCCTCGCTGAGCTCCCGCTTGAGGTCGGAGACCATCGGGAACGGCAACTTCTTCAGGTCGTCGTGCTGCGCACGCCACTGGAAGTGCACGAACTCGTTGTCGATCGACACACCGATGACCTTGGTGTCGCGGTCCTCGAACTCGTCGTTGAACTTGCCGAAGGTGGCGATCTCGGTCGGGCAGATGAAGGTGAAGTCCTTGGGCCAGAAGAAGATAACCCGCCACTTGCCGGGGTTGTCGTCGCTGGTCACCTGCGTGAAGTAGTCGTCGGGCTGCTTGGCGTCCACCTTGGAGAGATCACCGCCGACGACGGCTTTCAGGTCGTAAGCCGGGAATTGATCACCGATTGTCAAGAGCGCCATGCTGCCACCGATCCTCGTATCTAGTTTTTGGAACCATTCAAGATTCTGTCAGATGCGGAGGCCCGAGTCGGACCTCAACCACCCAGAGGTGACCAGAGTCACCGAAGCCGGGGACCGCGGTCAATCACACTGTGCGATAAACGATTTCATCCTGTGACGGGCGCCACAAAATGGTCGCTCGTTACGCCCGCAGCGGCGCGAACGCGAACTCGGACAGACCATCGGTCGGTTTCACCGCGGCCCGGAATCCGAGCGACTCGGCGGCGCGGGCCGGGTCGGCGACGATGTGGCGGACGTCGCCGCTGCGGTACTGACCGGTGACCACCGGCGCCGGCCCGCCACGCGCCTCGCACAGCCGGCTCGCGACGTCCAGGATCGAGATCGGCCGTCCCGAGCAGACGTTGGCGGCCAGGAACCCATCGGCATCCGAACCGATCGCCGCCACATTTGCCGCGGCGACATCGTCGACGTGCACGAAGTCGCGCATCTGACCACCGTCCTCGAAAACCCTTGGCGGCTCACCCTTCTCGAGGGAGGACCGGAAGATCGCGGCGACCCCGGAATAGGGGGTGTCCCGCGGCATCCCGGGGCCGTAGACGTTGTGGTAGCGCAGCGCGACCACCGAGCCGCCCGCCGACTCCGACCAGGCCAGCGCGTAGTTCTCCTGCGCGGTCTTGCTCGCGGCGTAGAGGCTGCGCGGCCGCAGCGGTGCGTCCTCGTCCACCAGCCGCCAGGCCAGTTCCTCGCCGCCGACCGGGCAGCGGTGCTCGAAACGCCCGCCGTCGAGATCCGCCCGGGTGCGGGGCAGCGGGTCGACCACCCCGTGCACCGGACAGGAGTAGCCGCCCTGGCCGTAGACCACCATCGAGGACGCCAGCACCAGTCGCTGCACCCCGGCGGCGAACATCTGCGCCAGCAGCACCGCGGTGCCGTAGTCGTTGTGGCTCGCGTACGACGGCGCGTCCGCGGCATCGACCCCGGCCCCCACCACCGCGGCCTGATGACACACGACGTCGATCCCGGCCAGCAGCGGGGCCAGCGCGTCACCGTCCCGCACATCGACAAGGAGGCAACCGTCGGGCAGCGCCGCTCCCGGGCCGTGCGCCGCGGGCAGCATCGCGTCCAGCGCGACGACCTCGTGGCCGGCGGCGAGCAGGGCCGCCCACACCCGGCCGCCGATGAACCCGGCGGCGCCGGTCAGCAGCACCCTCACGGCAGGTCGAACGGCAACTCGACACCCTCGTGCGCCAGGCAGTGCGTGCACACCCGGTCGGAGGTCAGCTGGTCGATCGCCTCGTGCACCAGCTTCTTGAACGGCACCAGGTTCTTCTCGAACTCGGCGAACACGTCGATGGCCCGCACGCCGCCACCGGTCTCGATACCGGCATCGAGATCGGTCACTAAAGCGATTGCCGCATAACACATCTCCAGTTCCCGGGCCAGCACCGCCTCCGGATACCCGGTCATGTTGATCAGTGTGAAACCCTCCCGCGCGAACCAGATGCTCTCGGCACGGGTGGAGAACCGCGGACCCTGCACCACCACCATGGTTCCGCCGTCGACCACGCCGGGCAGGCCGGTGGCCGCCGCCCGCAGCGTGGGGCAGTACGGGTCGGCGAACCCGACATGGATTCCACCGGAGTCGAAATAGGTGTCGCCGCGGCCGCGGGTGCGATCGACCAACTGGTCCGGCACCACGATCGCGCCCGGCCCGAGTTCGGGGGTGAGGCTGCCGACCGCGCACGGGCCGAACACCCGACGCACGCCGAGCGCCCGCAGCGCCCACATGTTCGCCCGGTAGGGCACGGTGTGCGGCGAGTACTGGTGGCTCAGGCCGTGCCGCGGCAGGAACGCCACCTCGTGGGTTCCGACCCGGCCCACGGTGATCGGGGCGCTCGGCTCGCCGTACGGGGTGTCCAGGTTGACGCTGCGGGCATCGGACCCGAAGAACGAGTAGAAGCCGCTGCCGCCGATGACTCCGATCATCCGACCATTGTGAGCCATGCCCGAACGGGCGCGGGCCGCGTGCGACGATGGCGGCATGGCGAGCCTGGCGCAGTGGGTGGAGGGTGCGCGGCCGCGGACCCTGCCCAACGCGATCGCGCCGGTGATCGCTGGTACCGGTGCGGCGGCCTGGCTGGCCGCCGCGGTGTGGTGGAAGGCGCTGCTGGCGCTGGCCGTGTCGATGGCGCTGATCATCGGGGTGAACTTCGCCAACGACTACTCCGACGGCATCCGCGGCACCGACGACGAGCGCGCCGGGCCGCTGCGGCTGGTCGGGTCCAAGCTGGCATCGCCGCGGGCGGTTCTGACCGCGGCGGTGATCAGCCTGGCCGTCGGCGCGGTCGCCGGGTTGGCGCTGGCGATCCTGAGCGCACCGTGGCTGATCGGCGTCGGCGTGGTCTGCATCGCCGGCGCCTGGCTCTACACCGGGGGGACGCGGCCCTACGGCTACGCCGGCCTGGGCGAGGTGGCCGTGTTCGTGTTCTTCGGCCTGGTGGCGGTGCTCGGCACGCAGTACACCCAGGCGCTGCGGGTGGACTGGGTGGGCCTGGCGCTGGCCGTGGCCACCGGCGCGCTGTCCTCGGCGGTGCTGGTGGCCAACAACCTGCGGGACATCCCGACCGACACCGCGGCCCGCAAGATGACGCTGGCCGTCCGGCTCGGTGAACGGCGCACCCGGGTGCTCTACCAGTCGCTGCTGGCCGTTGCCGCGGTGCTCACCCTGGTGCTGATGCTGGCGACGCCGTGGTGCGCGGCGGGTCTGGTGGCCGCCCCGCTGGCAGTACGCGCGGCCAGCCCGGTGCGGCGCGGCCTCGGCGGGCGCGAGCTCATCCCGGTGCTGCGGGACACCGGCCTGACGATGCTGGTGTGGTCGATCGCGGTGGCGTCGGCGCTGGGGTTCAGTTAGTCGGTCTCGGGCTTGTCGCCACGCAGCCGGGACTGCAACTGCTCACGGTCGGTGCGGCGGCGCTCGTCGACGGCCGCGATGCCCGCGGTGGCCCGCCGGCGCAGCGGGGCGAGCACCCAGATACCCAGCGGCAAAGCGATGACGATCGCGAACAGCAGCGCGACCACGAGCGGGAGTTGCTGGACGCCGATCACCCGCGCGCCGAAGAAGATCGCGGCCGTCAGGGCCACCACCAACACGATGCGCGCCAGCGTGTACAGGACGACGTCGAAGATCATGCGACCCGTCGAGCCGGCCGCCTCTTTGTCGGACACGGCGCCGAGCCTACCGACGCGCGTATATTCAGACAAAGGAGGTTCCCGTGCTCTACCTGCTTCTGATCCTGATCATCGCCGCAGTGGTCTACGTCGGCTGGCGTGCCGTCCGTAGCCAGGCCGATCGGCCCAAGACGCGTGTCATCGGGCCCGACGACGATCCGGAATTCCTCTGGCGGCTCAGCCGCGACGACAACAACCCGCGCTAGGCGGGCTGTTCGGCCGCCGCGGGGAAGCCCGCGGCCACCACGGCGGCCAGTTCGACGAGCGCCTCGCGGGTCTTGGGCTTGAGCCGCTTCAGGTCGATCTCCGCCCCCTCCTCCAGGTGCGGATCGAACGGCACCACCAGCACCGCACGGCACCGCCGGGAGAAGTGGTCCACCACCTTCTGCATGTCGACCTTGCCCGAACGGGGCCGCACCGCGTTGATCACGCACACCGAGTTGCGCACCAGGTCCTCGTGCCCGTGCGCGTCGAGCCAGTCCAGGGTCGCCGAGGCGCTGCGGGCGCCGTCGACCGATCCGGAGCTCACCACGATCAGGGTGTCCGCCTTGGCCAGGACCGCGGTCATGGCCGAGTGCAGCAGGCCGGTGCCGCAGTCGGTGAGCACCAGGCTGTAGAACCGCTCCAGCACCTCGAGCGCGCGGGTGTAGTCCTCGGCGCTGAAGGCCTGCGAGACGGCCGGATCGCTTTCCGAGGCCAGCACTTCCAGCCGGCTGGGGCCCTGGGAGGTGTAGCGCCGGATGTCGCTGTAGCGCTCGATCCCCTCGGCGTCGCGCAGCAGGTGGCGCACCGTGGACGGCGTCTCCAGCGGCACCTTCTGGCTGAGCGTGCCGCGGTCGGGGTTGGCATCGACCGCGATCACCCGGTCGCCGCGGATGGAGGCGAAGGTGCCGCCGAGCGTGGCGGTGATGGTGGTCTTGCCGACGCCGCCCTTCAGCGACAGCAACGCGATCCGGTAGCACCCGGCCAACGGGCGGTTCGCCTGCGCGATCAGGCTGTTGTAGCGGGCCTCGTGCGGGCCGTCGCCGACGTTGATCAGCTTGCCCGACAACAGGTACAGCCACTTGCGCCAGCCCGCGGTCGGCGCGGGTTTCGCCGGCTTGAGCAGCGCGCCGGTGGCCAGGTCGGGATACGGCGTCGGCGGCACGGTGGGCCGCACCGGCGGCGGCGCCATGGCTTGAACGGGAGCCTGGGCGTGCCGGTGGTGATACACCCCGGCCGGGATCGGATCCAGCGGAATGCCGGTCGGCGGCGTGGGTGCGAACCAGTCCGGTTGCGGCCCGGGCGCTGCCAGCGCCGGATCGGTGAACCGTTCGGTACGGAAAACCGTTGTGGGATCGGTCAGTTCGTTGTTGTGCGGATCGGACACGTGCACTTCCCCCTGAAGTATCGCTGGGTCGAGTGATGTTCGTGGCGCCGCCACAACCCTACCGAACGGTTCAGCTGACCCCGGCGTAGGAGTGCAGACCGACCGTCACCAGGTTGATGAAGAACAGGTTGAACACCATGGCGACGAAGCCGACGACATTGATCCACGCGGCCTTCCTGTCCCGCCAGCCCGCCGTCGAACGCGCATGCAGGTAAGCGGCGTAGACCACCCAGGCGATGAACGACACCGTCTCCTTGGGGTCCCAGCCCCAGTAGCGGCCCCACGCCTCCTCGGCCCAGATGGCCCCGAAGATCACGCCGAAACCGAAGATCGGGAACGCGAAAATCGTGGTGCGGTAGGCGATCCGGTCCAGGGTCTGCGCGTCGGGCAGTTTCGCCACGACGCGAGCCAATGCCCCCTCGGCGCCCGGTTCCCCGAACCGGGACATCTTGAGCAGGAACAGGATGCTGGCCACGCCGGCAACCAGGAACACCCCGGAGCCCAGGCTCACCACCGACACGTGGATCGGCAGCCAGTAGGACTGCAGCGCGGGCATCACCGGAGCGGCGTTGGTGTAGAGCCACTTGCCCGAAACGGCCAGCAGGATCAGCACCGGCACCAGGACGAACACCCACAGCGCGCGGTACTGCGGCTTGCGCAGCACGACGGCGCCGGCGATCAGCCCGCAGAACGAGGTCAGGTTGATGAACTCGTACATGTTGCCCCAGGGCACCCGCACGGTGGCCAGGCCGCGCAGCACGATGCAGGCGAACAGCAGCGCGATGCCGAGGTACACCAGGGCCAGGCCGGCCTTGCCGACCCGCTCGTCCAGGGACCGGCCGGGCTCGTCGATGACGACACCGGGCCGGTCACTGTCGGCGGTGACACCGGCTCCCGCTGCCACCAGTTCGCGGGCCTCCACCTTGCGGCCGCGGCTGGAGGCCAGCTCGACGGCCAGCAGCAGCAGCGCGGCGACCAGGACGATGATCGACGACGTGAACGCCCAGTCGGAGTACCGGGCCAGCCCGATGTCGATGTGCTCGGTGTTCATGCGACTACACCTTCTCTTTCGACGGCGCCTCGGCGGGCAGATCCGTCAACAACCGCTCGGTGAGCTTCTCGAACTCGCTGCCCCAGCCCGAGTTGTCGGTCCGGGCCAGGCCGCCCAGCTCGACATTCACCGTACCGGGCGTCCCACCGGCCTCGATCCTCGCCCATACCCGGCGTCGGCGCACGATCAGCGACACCAGCAGCCCGCCCATCATGGTGAGCGCGAACACCAGCACCCACACCTGGCCGGGGTCGTGTGAGACCTGCAGGTTGACGAACGGGGTGGCGCCGTCGAACCGCACCACGGTGCCGTCGTCCAGACGCACCTGCTCGCCCTGGCGCAGGTTGATCCGCTTGACCTTGGTCAGCCGCTTCTCCTCCAGCAGCCGGTGGTCGATGCTGAACAACGACTGTGGGCGGCCGCTGTCCAGGCCGGTGTCGCCGCGGTAGATGTCGATGGCCACGGCGGGGTCGTTGAGCGCGGGGTACTTCGAGGACAGCAGGGTGCCGTCGAACTCGGCGGTGGGCGCGAACAGGCCCATGATCGCGAGCTGATGCTTGCGGCGTTCGTCGGCGTTCGGGTACATGCCGCCGGGCGGGTCCACACGGACGACGCCGGAGGACAGCAGGCTGCGCGGGTCGTCGGGGCGCCACTGCACGGTTTGAGTGCGCTTCTGGCCATTCGGGAACGTCACCGTGAAGGTCGGCGCGTAGCCGTGACCCTGCAGATAGACCCGGTCACCGCCGATGCGCAGCGGATGGTTGACCTCGAGGCGGTACGGCCGCCAGGTTCCGGTGGCCAGGTCGGCGCCGGCCTGATAGTCGATGTCGGAGGCGAACGAGGTGGCCTGGCCGTTGGGCAGGTACCGGGCCTGGAAGTCGTTGACCCGCAGGCACATCGGGTACAGGGAGGTACCGTCGACGCTGTTGCCGGCCCGGAACGAGTCGAACGCCGCCGGTGAGGCCGAGCAGAATCCCGGCCCGCCGTTGGCGATCACGATGACGTTGCCCTCGTAGCCGAACAGCTTGCCGACCGCGATGGCGACCAGCAGGCCGAGCAGCGAGAAGTGGAAGACGATGTTGCCGAACTCGCGCAGATACCCCTTCTCCGCCGAAATTTCAGTGATCCCGTCCGCCTCCCGGGTCACCTGGCGCCAGCCGCGCAGCCGCGCCGAGATGCCCGCGGCGACGGACGCGGGGTCGCCCGGCACGTCGGCGGTGGCGTACTTCGGCAACCGGCTGAGGTTGCGCGGCGCCGGCACCGGGGTGGCCCGCAGACTGCGGACGTGCTCGATCATCCGCGGCGTCAGGCAGCCGACCAGCGAGATGAACAGCAGCACATAGATCGCGGTGAACCAGAAGCTGGAGAACACCTCGAAGAACTGCAGCCGCTCCAGCCACGGCCCGATGACCGGGTGGTTCAGGATGTATTGGCCGACCTTGGCCTCGTTGAGGCTGCGCTGCGGCAGCAGCGCGCCGGGTACCGCGGCCAGGGCGAGCAGGAACAGCAGCACCAGCGCGGTGCCCATCGAGGTGAGCGCACGCCACAGGTTGCGGGCGTACCGAGCGAGCAGACGCACAATCGCACTGGGGCCGCTCGTTTTATGCGATTGTGCGTCTGCTCGCGGAGGGGCGGCGGTCATATCGGCAACCTGACATCCGAGACGAACGCGTCACGCACCCAGGACACGAAGTCGTTCCATACCCCGGTCACCAGCGCGACGCCGACGGCGATCAGCAGCAGCCCGCCGAAGATCTGGATGGCCCGGGTGTTGCGGCGCAGCCAGCCGAAACCGTTGACGGCCCAGCCCGATCCCAGCGCCAGCAGCACGAACGGAATGCCCAGGCCCAGGCAGTAGGCGATCACCAGCAGCAGCCCGCGCGCCACGCTGGCGCCGTCGGTGGCCGAGGCGACGGTGATGACACCAGTCAGCGTCGGCCCCAGGCACGGCGTCCAGCCCAACCCGAACACCGCGCCCAGCAGGGGCGCGCCGGCCACCCCGGCCAGCCGGCGCGGGGTGAACCGGGCCTGCCGCTGCAGCGCGGGGATGAACCCGATGAACACCAGGCCCATGATGATGGTCAGCACACCGCCGACCCGTTGCAGCAGAAGCTGATTGGTGATCAGCGAGGTCGTCATCCCGAGTACGGCGACGGTGCCCAGGGCGAACACCGCGGTGAAGCCGGCGACGAACAGCAGGGCCGACCCGGCCACCCGCCACCTGGCGGTGCGCAGCGCCACCTGCCCGGCGCCGGCGTCGAGATCGTCGACACCGACGACGGCTGCCAGGTACGACAGGTAGCCGGGCACCAGCGGCACCACGCACGGCGAGGCGAACGACACCAGACCGGCCAGCACGCACACGCCGACGGCCAGCAGCAGCGGCCCCGCCGCCGCGGTCTGCGCGAAACCGGTCATGGTGCAGCCGATTTCGCCGGGGCCGGTTCGGCGGCCAGCCGCTGCACGACCGGCAGCAGGTCATCGGCAAGGAGCTCACGCAAGAACACCGCGGCCACCCGGTGTTCGCGGTCGAGAACCACCGTCGACGGGATGACCGTGGTGGGGTACTTGCCGCCGAACGCGATCATGGTGCGCATCGCCGGGTCGTAGATGGACGGATAGCTGACCTTGCGGTCGGCGACGAAATCCCGGGGCGCGTCGATGTCGTTGTCCCGGACGTCGATTCCGAGGAACGCGACCGGAAGGTTGCGGGTGGCGTCGTACACCTTCTCCAGCTGGGTGATCTCCGCGCGGCACGGCCCGCACCACTGACCCCACACGTTGATCACGACGACCTTGCCTTCGAAGTCGTTGAGCGACAGCGTCTTCGAGGTGTCCATCAGGTCCGGCCCGCTCACCGGTCCCGGCTTGCCGCGGCTGGCTGGCGGGTCGTAGAAGATGTCGGTCTTGCCGCCGGGGGCGACGAACTCGAAGGTGCCGCCCTGCGCGACCGCGTCGTCGCCGGTGGAGCAGCCGGCCAGCATCGCCGCCGCCAGTGCGGTGATCATCAACCGCAGGACCACCCACCGCCTCACCGCTCGGCCGGCTCCCGGTACTGCCAGTCGACCAACTCGTCACCGTCGAACACGAAGGTGTTCAGCGACGCCAGCCCGCACATCCGCTTGCGCGGATCGTGCGGCAGCCGTTTGCCGATCATGGCCCGGCGCAGGATCTCCACCGGCAGTTGATGACTGACGCACACCACCTCGTGGCCGGCGCCCAGGATGCGGGCCCGCTCGAGGGCGCCGCGCATCCGGGCGGCCACCTGGACATACGGCTCGCCCCAGGACGGCCGCAGCGGGTTGACGAGGTACTTCCAGTTGCGCGGGTCGCGCAGGGCACCGTCGCCGGGCGACACCTTCTTGCCCTCGAAGATGTTCAGCGACTCGATGAGGTCGGGATCGGTGGCGATGCTCAGCCCGTGCCGTTCGGCGATGGGCGAGGCGGTCTGCTGGGCGCGCTCCAGCGGTGAGGCGATGATGGCGACGATGTCACTGTCGGCCAGTGCCTCGGCCACCGCCCTGGCCTGTTCCTGGCCGCGATCCGACAGGTGGTAGCCGGGCAGCCGCCCGTAGAGGATCTGCTCCGGGTTGTGCACCTCACCGTGGCGCATCACGTGCACGGTGGTCAGGCCGCTCATGCCGGTTTGGCCTCCGCAGCCGCCCGCGCCGCTGCCGGCAGGGCGGCGGCGATCCGCTCGAACGCGGCGTCGTCGAGTGCGGCCGAGACGAACCAGGTTTCGAACGCACTGGGCGGCGCGTACACCCCGGCGTCCAGCAGGGCGTGGAAGAACGCCGGGAACCGCCAGGTCTCGCTGGCCCGCGCGGCGGCGAAGTCGGTCACCGGCGAGTCGGTGAAGAACACCGACAGGAAGTTGCCCGCCCGCGGAACCTGATGCGCCACACCGGCTTCGGTCAGCGCGGCGGCGAGCAGACCGGCCAGCCGCTCGGCGTTGGCGTCCAGCGCGGCGTAGACGGCGTCGTCGGCGTGCCGCAGCGTCGCCAGGCCGGCGGCCACCGCGACCGGGTTACCGGACAGCGTGCCGGCCTGATACACCGGCCCCAGCGGGGCCAGTCGCTCCATCACGTCGGCGCGGCCGCCGAACGCCGCGGCGGGCAGCCCGCCGCTCATCACCTTGCCGAAGGTGAACAGGTCGGCGTCCACCGGATCGACGCCGTACCAACCGGATCGGCTGATCCGGAAGCCGGTCATCACCTCGTCGATGATCAGCAGCGCCCCGTGCTCGGCGGTGATGCGGCGCAGCGCGGCGTTGTAGCCGGGCAGCGGGGCCACCGCGCCCATGTTTCCCGGGCAGGCCTCGGTGATGACCGCGGCGATGGTGTCGCCGAACTTGGCGAACGACTCCTCGACCGCGGCGACGTCGTTGTAGGGCAGCACGATGGTGTCCGCGGCGGTCGCGCCGGTGACCCCCGGCGAGGACGGCAGGCCCAGGGTGGCGACCCCGGAGCCGGCGTCGGCCAGCAGCGCGTCGACGTGCCCGTGGTAGCAGCCGGAGAACTTGATCACCTTGGCCCGGCCGGTGAAGCCGCGGGCCAGGCGCACCGCGCTCATGGTGGCCTCGGTGCCGGAGTTCACCAGCCGGACCCGCTGCACCGGCTGCACCCGGGCCACGATCTCGGCGGCCAGCTCGGTCTCGCCCGGGGTGGGGGCGCCGAAGGACAGGCCGTTGGCGGCGGCCCGCTGCACCGCCTCCACGACCGCCGGGTGCGCATGGCCCAGGATCATCGGGCCCCACGAGCAGACCAGGTCGACGAAGCGGTTGCCGTCGGCGTCGGTCAGCCAGTAGCCCTGGGCGGAGGTGATGTAGCGCGGGGTGCCACCGACGGAGTTGAACGCCCGCACCGGCGAGTTGACCCCGCCCGGGATCACCGCGCAGGCGTCGGCGAACAACTTGGCCGACGCGGCGGTCCGGGCGGCCTGGTCCGTGCTGCTCATGGCCACCAGTGTCCCAGCCCGGACACCGGTGTCGACTACAGGGTGTAGGAGAGGCGTTCCGGGTGGCGGACACCACCGCGCCGGGATCGGTCGGTAAGCCTATTCTCTCCTAGTGTCCTCAGTCTCCGACCGCATGAGCCGGCGCCGGCTGGCGTCCGGCTCCGAGGTGGACACCCCGGCCACGGTCACCCTGGCCGACCTCGACCGCGGGCAGCGGGCCAAGGTCGTCGGCTACGGCGACGAGGTCGCCGCCAGCACCGCCCGCCGGTTCTTCGACCTCGGCATCGTTCCGGGCATCGAGGTCACCATGGTGCGCCGCGCCCCGCTGCGCGACCCGATCGTGTACCGCGTCGGCGACTACGAGATCGCCCTGCGGGCCGACCAGTCCCGCTGCATCCACGTGGAACCGGTGAGTTGAGCGGGCACCACCACCACGGCGGCGGCGGAGCCGCCACCAATGTCGGGCTGACCCGGTTCGCGGTGGTCGGGAGCCCGAACTCCGGCAAGACCACCCTGTTCAACGCGCTGACCGGGCTGCACGCCAAGACCGGCAACTACCCCGGGGTGACCGTGGCCCGGTTCGAGGGCCGGATGCGGCTGGACGACGGGCCGGTGGTGGTCGAGGACCTGCCGGGAACCTACAGCCTGGACCCGATCAGCCCCGACGAGCAGATCGTGGTCGACGTCCTGGACACCGACCATCACAACCTGCGCGTCGACGTCCCGGACGCGTTACTGGTCATGCTGAACGCGACGACGCTGCGCCGCTCCCTGGGCCTGCTGGCCCAGCTGCTGCAGACCGGCCTGCCCACCTGCGTGGTGCTGACCTTCACCGACGACCTGGCCCGGCGGCAGGGGCACATCGACGTCGCGGCGCTCAGTCGGGCCATCGGCGTGCCGGTGGTGCCGGTGGTGGCCGGCCACCGCGACGGGGTCGTCGCGCTGCGGCAGGCGATGGCCGGCTTCGAATCGTGGAGCACCCCGGTGGTGCCGCCGCCCACCGACACCGCGGAGGTCACCGCGTGGGTGGACTCGGTGCTGCGGGCCGCGGGCTACGAACTGCCCGACCTGGACCACCGCACCCGCCGCATCGACGCCGTCCTGCTGCATCCGGTGGCCGGCACGGTGATCTTCCTGCTCACGATGTTCGTGTTCTTCCAGACGATCTTCACCCTGGCGGCGCCGCTGCAGGGCTACGTCGGCGACTTCTTCGGCTGGCTGGGCGGCATGGTCAGCGCGCACGTGCACCTGTCCTGGCTGTCGGCGTTCCTGTCCGAGGCGGTGATCGGCGGGGTGGGCACCGTGCTGTCCTTCCTGCCGCAGATCATCCTGCTGTTCGTCCTGATCGCGCTGCTCGAGGGCTCCGGCTACCTGAGCCGCGCGGCGTTCCTGATGGACCGGGTGATGGCCCGCGCCGGGCTGGAGGGCCGCGCGTTCGTGGCGCTGCTGTCCTCGGTGGCGTGCGCGATCCCGGGGATCATGGCGACCCGCTCGCTGCCGTCGGCCAAGGACCGGCTGGCCACCATGATGGGCGCCCCACTGATGACCTGCTCGGCACGGCTGCCGGTGTACCTGCTGCTGGTGAGCCTGCTGTTCGACCCGGCGGCACGGGTCGGCCCGTTCAGCGCGCGCGGCGTGGTGATGTTCGGGCTGTACCTGATGGGCGCGGTGTCGGCGATGGCGGCGGCCGCGGTGTTCAAGCGGCTGACGTCGCGGGGTGGCCCGCTGCTGCCGTTCTACATGGAGATGCCGCCGTATCAGGTGCCCCGGCTGCGGACGATGGCCGCCGAGGTGTGGACCGCCGCGGCGGCGTTCCTGCGCAAGGTCTCCTCGATCATCCTGGTCACCACGGCCGTGCTGTGGGTGCTGCTCAACCTTCCGCTGCGCCACCCGGACCAGTTGGCCGCCGCCGGTGTCGACACCAGCGATCCGGCCGCCGTCTCGGCCTACGTGATCGACCGCTCGTATGCGGCCTCGGTCGGCCGGGCGGTCGAGCCGGTGTTCGCGCCGCTGGGCTTCGACTGGCGGATCAACGTCGGCATCCTGTCCTCGCTGGCGGCGCGGGAGACATTCGTCGCAACGCTGGGCCAGGTCGCGGCGGCTCAGTCCCCCGACGACCCGGGCGCCTCGTTGCGCGGTATGCGGGTCGAGCAAGGGCCGCAGGCCGGGCGGCTGCTCTTCGACGCGCCGACGATCGCGGCGCTGCTGCTGTTCTTCATGTACGCGCTGCAGTGCATGTCCACGGTCGGGGTGCTGCGCCGCGAGACCGGATCGTGGAAGTGGCCGGCGATCGCGTTCGGCTACATGTTCGTGGTGGCCTGGGTGATGGCGCTGGCGGCCAGGACGATCGTCGCCGCGCTGTGGTGATCGCGCTGCACGCCGAACGGGTGGCCGGAGAACCGGCCGCGGTCCGCTGGGTGGTGCCGCCCGGTAGCCTACCGCCCGGCCGAATCCGCACCGCCCCAGGCGAACTGGGGACGTTGTTCGGTGACGGCACGCTGACCCGGGGGCTCGTCGAGCACGGCGCGGTGTGGTTGTGGTTGCGCGACGGCCTGTCCTGGCGCGAGCAGGGCCGCACCGTCGAGGCCGCGCTGCGCGACGCACTCGGCGACGCCGCGGGCTGGGTGGTCGAACCCGCACCCGGCGAGGTGCTGATGCGGGTGACGGCCGACCTGATCGACGGATCGGTCGGCGACTTCGTGCGCTCGCACGGCGGGACGGTGTCCGCGGAGCCGGCCGGTGACGCGGTCGCGGTGCAACTGGGCGGCGCCTGCGCGAACTGCGCCGCGGCCGAACAGACCCTGCGGCAGCGGCTGCTCGGCGAGTTGCGTCAGCGCTGCCCAGACCTGGTCGAGGTGGATTCCCGGGGCGACCGGCTGGTCGTCGGCCTCACACCGGCGTGAGGCCGAACACCGGGTGGTCGGCCGGGTCGGGCAGTTTGGCGAAGTAGCCGTCGACGGTCTTGCCGGCCTTGGCGCGGTATGCGGTGAGCACCGGATCGCGTTGCGAAACCGGGATTTCGGTGGCGGAGAAGCGCGCCGTACCGACCTTGGTCGCCAGGGTGACCGTGGGGTTGGCGCGAACGTTGCGGACCCACTGGGATTCGCCGCGGGTCGACACCAGGTAACGGGTGCCGCCGACGTCGACGGTGATCACCGGAATCTCCTGCTGTCGTCCACTCGAGCGGGCCGTGACGATCAGCCGCTCGCTACCCGAGATGCCGGTGGCCATCGCGATCTTGTTGAAGATCCTCGCGGCGAACCAAGGCGGCTTGAGATAGGCCATGAGTCGGAGTTTGATCGAGTAATGCAGCTACCGCAATGGCTGGCCCGGTTCAACCGGCACGTCACCAACCCGATCCAGCGCCTGTGGGCGGGCTACATCCCGACGATGGGCATTCTCGAACACGTCGGCCGCCGCTCGGGCCGCCGGTTCCGGACCCCGCTGACGGTGTTCAGCACCGACGAGGGTGTGGCGATTCTCCTCACCTACGGGCCCGACCGGGACTGGCTGAAGAACATCACCGCCGCCGAAGGCGGGCGGCTCAAGCGGTACGGCCGGACCTTCGGCGTCGCCGACCCGCGGGTGATGCCGAAAGCCGAAGCCGCCCATCATGTTTCGGGGCTGTGGCGGCCGATCTTCGCCGCCCTGCCGTTCGAGAGCGCGGTGCTGCTCAGGCGGGCGTAAGGTCGGCGGGCGGCGCCGGCGCCTTCGGCAGGCGGCGCTTCAGCTTCGCGATCCGCAGCAGTTGCATGGTCAGGTTGGTGCCGGCCAACATCGGGATCAGCCCGATGAACGTACGTATCGACGGATCGCGGCCGTGCAACTGCTCGAGGCTGCCGAAGACGTAGATGCAGCCGACCCCGATGATCACGAACGGGATGCAGAACGCCAGGGGCGATCGGCGGTCGGCGATGACCTGCCGCGCGTAATCGAGTTCCTCGGCCGACATCGACTCACGTTTGCGCACCTTGCGCAGGATCGCAGTGAGGGCGCCGACCTGTTCGCTCAGCGGACTGTCCTGACGTTTCAGCAGCCGGGTCACCAGCACGAAAGCGCCTGCAGCGAAGACGAATACCGCCACATAGGAGATCAGGGTCAGCAGGCCCCACAGGCTCTGTGTCATCGGCGCTCCTCGGCCGGGGCGGGTTGGTGCTGCACGTCATCGTCGTCGTCCCACAGCAGCAGCTGGCGCACCGAGGACCGGGTGCCGTACGGCCGCAGCATCGTGCTC
Source organism: Mycobacterium sp. (assembly GCA_020438865.1). GTDB lineage: Bacteria > Actinomycetota > Actinomycetes > Mycobacteriales > Mycobacteriaceae > Mycobacterium. The sequence goes on along the minus strand of JAGQTU010000005.1, from coordinate 21,133 downwards.
GCGGGCCGGGGACGGACCCGTTGCGGCCACCAGAACCAGCGGCCGAGCAGCGCCGCGATCGACGGCGTCATGAACGAGCGCACGATCAGGGTGTCGAACAGCAGGCCGAGCGCGATCGTGGTGCCGACCTGGGCGATGGCCCGCAGATCACTGAATGCGAAGGCGGCCATGGTGGCGGCGAACACCAGGCCCGCCGAGGTGACCACCGAACCGGAGCCCACCATGGCGCGGATGATGCCGGTGTTCAGGCCGGCGTGGATCTCCTCCCGGAACCGGGAGATCAGCAACAGGTTGTAGTCCGAGCCGACCGCCAGCAGCAGGATGATCGACAGCGCCAGCACGATCCAGTACAGCGGGGTGCCCAGGATGTCCTGCCACAGCAGCACCGACAGCCCGAACGAGGCACCCAGCGAAAGTGCCACCGTGCCAACGATGACCAGCGCGGCCACCAGGCTTCGGGTGACGAACACCATGATCAGCAGGATGAGGCTGAGCGCCGATATCGCCGCGATCATCAGGTCGTACTTCGCGCCCTCGCTGATGTCCTTGTAGGTGGACGCGGTGCCGGCCAGGTAGATGTTGGCGTTTCCGAGCGGGGTGCCCTTGACCGCGTCCTTGGCGGAGTTGCGGATGGCGGCGATGTGGGCGATGCCGTCGGGGGTCGCCGGATCCCCATCGTGGGTGATGATCAGCCGGGCGGACTTGCCGTCCGGGGACAGGAACAGCCTCAGCCCGCGCTGGAACTCGGGGTTGGTGAACGCCTCGGGCGGCAGGTAGAACGAGTCGTCGGTCTTGGCGGCGTCGAACGCCTTGCCCATGGCGCCCGCGTTGTCCAGGTTGGCCGCGCTGTTGGCGGTGATCCCGGAGTTGGTGGCGTAGTTGGTCATGGCCAGGTCGCGGTTGGCCTCCTGGCTGGCGATCTGCTTCGGGATCAGCGCGAGCAGTTGCGGCTGCAGCGCCGTCAGCTTGTCCAGGCTGGCGGTGACATTGCCCAACTGGTCGGTGAGCGCGTCGAGCCCGTCGAGCGCGTCGAACACCGAGCGCACCGCCGCGCACGCCGGGATGTCGTAGCAGTGCGGCTCCCAGTAGAAGTAGTTGCGCAGCGGACGCAGGAAGTCGTCGAAGTTGGCGATCTTGTTGCGCAGATCCTCGGCGATCGCCACGGTTTCGTGGAACGCCCTGGCCTGTTCGTCGGTGGCCGCGTTGGCCTGCTGTTGCAGGGTGAGTTGCTGCTTGAGGGTTTCGATCGAGGTGTCGATCTCGGCGACCTGCTTGAGGATGTCGGCGGCGCGGGCCTGCTGGAACGGCAGGTTCTGGACCTGGCCGACGCTCTGCGCGCCGAGCTGGAAGCCGAGCGACGTGTGATCCAGCGGGGTGCCCAGCGGCCGGGTGATCGACTGCACCTCGGCGATGCCCGCGGTGTGGAAGACCGACCGGGCCACCCGTTCCAGCAGGATCATGTCGGCCGGGTTGCGCATGTCGTGGTCGGCTTCGATCATCAGCAGTTCCGGGTTGAGCCGGGCCTGGGAGAAGTGCCGTTCGGCGGCGGCGTAGCCGGCGACGGCCGGGGCGCTGCCGGGCAGATAGCGCCGCTGGTCGTAGCTGGTCTTGTAGCCGGGCAGGGCGAGCAGGCCGATCAGGGCGATGCCGAGGCTGACCAACAGGACCGGCCCGGGCCAGCGCACCACGGCGGTGCCGATGCGCCGCCAGGTGCGGGTGCGCATCGAACGCCGCGGTTCCAGGAGCCCGAACAGCGAGGCGACGGTCAGCACGGCGGGCGCCAGCGTCAGCGCGGCGACCAACGCGACCGCCACCCCGATGGCGGCGGGCGGACCCATGCTGTGGAAGTACGGCAACCGGGTGAAGCTCAGGCACGACACCGCGCCGACCACGGTCAGGCCGGAGCCCAGGATTACGTGCGCGGTGCCGTGATACATGGTGTAGAAGGCGGTTTCGCGGTCCTCGCCGAGCTGGCGGGCCTCGTGGTAGCGACCGACCAGGAAGATCGCGTAGTCGGTGCCGGCGGCGATCACCAGCAGGGTGAGCAGGTTCGTGGCGAACGTGGACAGCCCGATGACGCCGGAGTCGGCGAGCAGGCTGACGATGCCGCGCGCGGCCGACATCTCGACGAGCACCGTCAGCAGGGTCACCACCGCGGCCGAGATGGATCGGTAGATGAACAGCAGCATCGCCATGATCACGAGGATGGTGATGACGGTGACCTTGCCGATGCCGCGGCTGCCGACCGAGAGCTGGTCGGCGAACAGCGGCGCGGCGCCGGTGACGTAGGTCTTGACGCCCGGCGGCGCCGGGGTGTGGTCGACGATGTCGCGCACCGCGTCGACCGACTGCAGCGACAGTGAATCCCCTTGGTTACCAGCGAGATTCACCTGCACGTAGGCGGCCTTGCCGTCGTTGCTCTGGGCCGCGCCCGCCGTCAGGGGGTCGCCCCAGAAGTCCTGGATGTGCTGCACGTGTTTGGTGTCGGCGGTCAGCTTGCGGACCAGCGTGTCGTAGTACTGGTGCGCCTCGGCGCCCAGCGGCTGCTCGCCCTCGAGCACGATCATCGCGATGCTGTCCGAGTCGAACTCGTGGAAGTCCTTGCCCATCCGCTTCATCGCCTGCAGCGCGGGCGAGTCCGCCGCGATCAGCGAGACGTTGTGGGCCTTGCCGACGTCCTCGAGTTGCGGGACGAAGACGTTGGTCGTCGCGGCGATGAGCAGCCACACCAGGACGATGGGCACCGAGAACCACCGGATGCCGCGGGCGATGCGGTGCACCACGGGACTGTGCTGGGCTTGATGCTCGCTCACCCGGACTTCTCCAGACAGTAGGTGTAGGCGTTCAACGTGTTGACGGTGCGTTCGTCCTTGACCGCGCCGTCGATCGTGATGCGGCAGCCCAGGGAATCGCTGTTGCCCTGGGCCGCAACGTTGGTGAAGACGGCGGGCTGGGTGGTGGTGACGTCGTAGGACCACGGCAGCCGGGCGTTGTCGACGCGCTGCGGCTGCGCGTTGACGTCGAGGTAGGTGATGGTGGCGTGCGCACCCGGGTCGCCGAAGACCTCGATGACGACATGCTTGGGCGTGGACGCGGTGTTGTCGTTGGGCAGCGCGCCGTCGGCCGAGACGTTGTTGTGCGATCCGAAGATGCCGTGCAGGCGATAGACCGCGAAGCCCGCCACCGCGACCACCACCACGGCGACCAGTACCGTCCACCGGCGCGCCAGCAGGCGGCCGACCGGGGGTTTCCTCATCGGCCGCCTCCCGGCCCGAGCTCGCCCCGCAGGTAGTGCTGGAAGGTGGTCCCCAGGTCGGCGATGAGGTCGTCGCGGGATCGCTTCGCCAACGGCTGCAGGGCCACCACGTAGCGCGACATGGTGAAGCCGACGATCTGCGACATCACCAGCCCGGCCCGGTACCGGGCGTCGGCCGCACCGAGCCGTTCGGCGATGGGCTCCAGGATGTTTCGGGTCAGGAACTCCCGCACCAGCACCGCGGCCGCCGGCTCGGAGGTGGCGGCGCGGATCATGCTCAGCATCGGACGCCGGCGGCGTTCGTCGTCGAGGATGTCGATCAGCGCCGCGGCCAGCCGCCGGCCCACCAGCGCCTGATCGCCCGTCACCACCGTCTCGATGAGCGCCGGCGGGTCCAGCGGGAGCTCCACGACCGCCAGGAACAGCTCCCACTTGGTGCCGAAGAAGTGCTTCACCAGCGCGGGGTCGACCTCGGCCTGTTTGGCGACCGAGCGGATCGAGGTGCGGTCATAACCCAGTTCGGCGAACTGCTTTCGGGCGGCGTCACCGATCAGCGCGCGCGTGGTGGTGGCCCCGGGCCGCCGCCCGGTATGGATTCGCTTGGCCGCCAATCCGGTCCCCTCACGCCGGCCCACCGAATTCAGCAGGCAGTGAATTCTACGTGCGAGGAATTCTAACGCCGGTCCATTCGGTGGGCAAGGGGGTTGCGCGCGCGGTCGGCGGGGAGGGCTGCGTGCCCGGCTACGAGCGACTGCCGCCGGCGACCCGCGGGACGAGGGCGGCGACGCAGAGCACCACGACGACCGCCTCGGCGACCACGCTGAGCGCCGCATGCGGTATCGGCTGCCAGCCGCGTTCGACGAACCCCAACACGCCGACGGTGCGGGAGAGCCCGAACGCGACCAGCGCGCCGAGCGAGGCGACGAAGGCCAGCACGCGCAACCACCACGGACCGCCGAGGGCGATCAGCACGGCCAGCGTGGCGGACCCACTGGCCAGGGCCAGGAACCCTGGTCCGATCGCCGGAATATGTTGGTAGCCATGGATATAGAGGTAGCCGTGGCTGACCGCGCCGGTCAGGAGTGCGGCGCCGATGGCGAGATCGATCAGCCTGCTCATCCGAGCTTCTCCTCCTTGAGCGCGAGCTGCGATTGTCCCTTGACATAGGTCACCTCGCGGATGCCGAGCGCATCCTGCAGGGCGCCCGCCGGCAGCGTGATCGGCTTGGGCGCGGGCCCGTCGCCGGGGTGCGGCAGCGGGTAGGCCGTCGTGGTGGCGCTGTGGAACGTGACGTTGCCCTCCGTCTTGGAAAACACCTGGTGCACATGGCCGTTCAGACAGGTCACCGACGAGAACCGACGCAGATGGTTCAGCGCCTGCGCGGCGTCATCGGTGCCCCACCCCCAGTCCGGGTACATCGCGAACAGCGGAATGTGGGTGAAGACGATGATCGGGGTGTCCGACGTCAGCGGTGCGACGTCCTTCTCGACGAACTCCAATTGGTCGACGCCGAGATGGCCGAGTTTGTTCAGGTTGAGGGTGTTCACCAGGCCGATCACGTGGACGCCTCCGACGTCGAAGCTGTACCAGCCGTCACCGCGACTGCCCGCGCCGAAGGCGGCCCGGTACTTCTGCCCGGCGTCGTCGACCGAGTCGTGCTCGCCGGGCACGGTGAACACCTGGGGCGCGTTGATGCCGCCCATCATCTGCTTGACCTGGTCGAACTGCTCCGGGGTGGACAGGTGCGTCAGGTCGCCGGTGTGGATGACGAAGTCCGGGCGATAGCCGAGATGGTTGATCGCGGTGATCGCCCGGCCGAAGGAGTCGACGACATCGGGGTTGGCGGCGCCGTGAAATCCGATGTGGCTGTCGCTGACCTGAGCGAAACGCAGCGTGGCCCCGGCCGGCTGCGCGGTCGGGGCCGCCGACGCCAGGTGCGAAAGCACCTCACCGCCGACCACGGTCAGGCCCACCGCGGCGCCGAACCAGGCGCCGTGCCGGATGAGTTGGCGCCGCGACATGGTCGCCGGGTCATGATCGGGGCTCACGGCGTCACCGTCACGCTGCCGTGCATGAACGGGTGGATGCTGCAGACGTAGTCGTAGGTGCCCGGCTTGGTGAAGGTGAAGCTGAAGACACCGTTCGCGGCCATGCCCGGCGAGTGGAACGAGCCGTCTCCCGCAGCGATGGTGTGCGGCTCCTCGTCGTGATTGACCCAGGTGACGGTCTGCCCCACCTTCACGCTCAGCGCCGGCGGGGCGAACGCCATGTCCGAGATGTTGACTGTGGAACCCGCAACCGGCGCAACCGATGTCGCGGTCGTGACCGACGCGGGTACCACGAGCGGTGCCGAACTGCCCGGCGCCGAGCAGGCGGCCACCGCGGCGGCGACACCGAGGAAGACCAACGCCGCCCGATGGGGTGGGTGCATGAATTGCCTCCTGGACTGAACCGGATTCGGGGATTGGAACGTGTCACCTACAGATACGGCGGCGGTTACAGCGCCGAGGTGCGCGACGAGAGGCGGCATTCATGAGGCCGGAGCTTCGGCTGGTGGCCGACACCTGCTACCCCGACTGGCGGGCCGTCTACGAGGACAACGCGGTGTGGGTGTACCGGACGATCTTCGCCCGCGTCGGCAATCGCGCCGACGCCGAGGACCTGACCTCCGAGGTCTTCCTGGCCGCAATGCGGCCGCTGCGGTTGACCGCCAGTGTCGCGGAGGTCCGCGCCTACCTGCGGGCGACCGCGCGCACGGTGCTCGCCGCGCACTGGCGCGCCACGATGGGCCGCGAGATCACCACGATCGACGAGCAGACCGCGGCGACCGACGGTGACGGCGCGTCCAGCACCGCGCCCGAGCGGGTGGCCGCGGTCCTCGACCGCCTTCCCGACAACTACCGACGAGTACTGGAACTGCGCTTCCTGCAGGGTCGTTCGGTCCGGGAGGCGGCGCGTGACCTCGGTGTCAGCGTCGCCAACGCGAAGGTGCTTCAGCACCGCGCCCTGCGGCTGGCCGCGCAGATCGACGACGGGCCGACCCGATGAGCCGCCGCGAACTGCGCGACTACATCGACGACCTGCTCGCCGAGCGGCAGCCCAGGCCGTTCACCGCGGACGAGTTCGAGGCGGCGCAGATCCACACCGCGATCGAGCTCGCCGCCGCGCGGGAGGGGGCGGGCGACCCCCGCCCGGAGTTTCTAGACCAATTGAAGGTCAGGCTCGCCGAGGAGATGTCGGACTCGCCCCCGGCGAACGCCACCGCTTCGACACCGAACCGGCGGCAGGTGATCGTGGGCGCCACCGCTGCGGCGACCGTTGCGGTCGCCGCATTCTCGGTCGACCGGGTGCTGTCGGCCGCGCACGCCCCCGGCCCGGAGGCCGTCGCCGGTGACGAGGTGGTGCCGACCGACGGCTCCTGGCAGCGGGTACTCGACGCTGCCGAACTGGACGAAGGCGAGGTGCGTGCGTTCGACCTCGGCTCGGTGTCCGGGTTCGTCCGCCGGGTCAACGGGCGCGTCGAGGCCGTCTCCGGGGCGTGCACCCACCAGGGCTGCCGGCTGTGGTGGGACCAGGCCGCGGTCCGGCTGCGCTGCCCCTGCCACTCGACATCCTTCTCGCCGGCCGGCGAGGTGCTGACCCACGCGCTGCCGATCGCGCCGAAACCATTGCCGCACTTCGGTGTTCGCGAACATGAGGGCGCCGTCGAGGTGCTGGCTCCGGTCGGCAGGTCGACCTGACGGCGTAACCCGAGCGGCTATCTAGATGTATGAGCAAGTGTCACAAAGCAATTGGAGTTGCCGCGGTACTCACGGCGGGGTTGACCGCCTGGCCGGCCACCGCCGCTGCCGCCGCCAGGGCCACCGACTCGGCGACCGATGTCGTCAGCGACCTCCAGGCCCAGGGGTACAACGTCCAGCTCAACGGCCAGCCCAACGGGGCGCTGGCGCAGTGCACGGTCACCGGGGTGCATCGATCGGCCCCCACCGCGTACGTCGACCTCGACTGCCCCGGCAGCGACTGACCGGTCCGTGGCTGGGTCTGGGGTACACCGGTGTGCCCGGCTATGAGCGACTATGGCCCGCGGCCGGATGAAGAGTCGCTCGTAGCCGGGCAGAACGAGTGCCGGCCAGGAGCCGTCGTCAGTGGAACCGTCTGAGCCGCAGGCTGTTCGTCACCACCAACACCGACGACACCGCCATCGCGGCGCCGGCGATCATCGGGTTCAGCAAGCCCAGCGCCGCCAGCGGGATCGCCGCGACGTTGTAGCCGAACGCCCAGAACAGGTTCTGCTTGATGATCCGAAGCGTCCGCGACGACAGCCGCAGCGCGGTCGGCACGGTGCGCAGGTCGCCGCGCACCAGTGTGATGTCGCCGGCCTCGATCGCCGCGTCGGTGCCGGTGCCCATCGCCATCCCGATGTCGGCGGTGGCCAGCGCCACGGAGTCGTTGACACCGTCGCCCACCATCGCGACCTGGCGCCCGTCGGCCTGCAGCTTCTTCATCACGTCGGCCTTCTCCGACGGCAGCACGCCGGCGATCACGTCGTCGGCCTCGATGCCCACCTCGGCGGCCACCCGCGCCGCGACGGCGGCGTTGTCACCGGTCAGCAGCACCGGGGTGATGCCCATCGCCTTGAGCTCGGCGATGGCCTCGGGGCTGCTGGGCTTCACGGCGTCGACCAGCCGGATCACCCCGTGCTGCGCACCGTCCCAACTGACGGCGACGCTCGTGCGGCCGTCGTCGTCCGACGCCCGGGCCACCCGCACGGTCACCCCGTCCACCACCCCACGCACGCCGGTGCCCGGCTCGTTGACGAAGTCGGTGACCGGCGGGACGGCCAGGCCGCGGGCGCGGGCGGCGGCCACGATCGCGGCGGCCACCGGGTGTTCGGAGGCAGATTCGACCGCGGCGGCGCGGGCCAGCACGGTGTCGGAATCCGCCCCCTCGACTCCGCCCTCTACCTGCGCGACGCTCATCGCACCGGAGGTGACGGTGCCGGTCTTGTCCAGCACGACGGTGTCGATACCGCGGACCGTCTCGAGCACCTGCGGCTCCTTGATCAGCACACCGAGCTGCGCACCGCGGCCGGTGCCGACCAGGATCGCGGTCGGGGTGGCCAGGCCCAGCGCGCACGGGCAGGCGATGATCAGCACCGCGACGGCCGCGGTGAACGCGGCGGCCGCCGAATGCCCGGACAGCAGCCAGGCGGCCAGCGTGACCGCCGCGATGATCAGCACGGCGGGCACGAAGACGGCGGACACCCGGTCGGCCAGCCGCTGGATCGAGGCCTTGCCGCTCTGCGCGTCGGAGACCATCCGGGCCATCCGGGCCAGCTGGGTGTCGGCGCCGACCTTGTTGGCGCGCAACAGGATTCGGCCGTAGGTGTTGACCGCACCGCCGAGGACCTCGGTGCCGGGGCCGACGTCGACCGGCACCGACTCGCCGGTCATCGCCGAGGTGTCCAGCGCCGAGGCGCCGTCGACCACGACGCCGTCGGTGGCGACCCGTTCGCCGGGACGGACCACGATCACGTCGCCCACGCGCAGCTCGGCGGCCGGGATCCGGACCTCGGCCTCGGCACCACCACTGTCGCGCAGCACCACGGCGTCCTTGGCGCCGAGCGACAGCAGCGCCTGCAGGGCGGCGCCGGCCGAGCGCTTGGCCTTGGCCTCGGCGTAGCGGCCGGCCAGCAGGAAGACCGTCACGGCGGCGGCCACCTCGAAGTAGACATGGCCGGCTCCGGTGCCCGATGTCGCCGGCCCGGCGGCTCCGGCGCCCGATGTCGCCGGCCCGGCGGCTCCGGTCACGACCGCGACCGCCGACCACACGTACGCGGCCAGCGTGCCGATCGAGACCAGGGTGTCCATCGTCGACGAGCCGTGCCGGGCGCTGTTGAGCGCGGCCTTGTGGAACGGGTAGCCGCCCCACACCACGATCGGCGTCGTCAGCGCCAGCACCACCCACTGCCAGCCGGGGAACTGCCACGGCATCACCATCGACAGCGCCAGCACCGGCAGCGCCAGCACCGCCGAACCGATCAACCGCGGGCGCAGCTGGTCGGTGGGTACGTCGTGGTTCATGTGGTTCTCGCCCATGCCGGAGTGGTCGATCACCGAGGCGTGGTAGCCGGTGCTCTCCACCGCGTGGATCAGGTCGTGCTCGGAGACCTGTGCGCCGTGCTCGACGTGCGCGCGCTCCACGGCGAAGTTCACCGTCGCCTGCACACCGTCCAGATCGTTGAGGCTGCGCTCGATCTTCGCGGCGCAGGACGCGCAGCTCATCCCGGTCAGCTGGAGATCCGTCGTCGCCATATCGCGAACTATACCCCTAGGGGGTATACCGTCAAGGGCGGGTGAGGGAGGACACTGGTGGAATGACCCTGACCCATGCCGAACAGCGGGCCGCACCGGCCGAACGCATCGCCGTGCGCTGTGTGGACTCCGATGTGCACCCGGTGCCGCGGCGCGGGGTGCTGCTCGAATACATCCCCGAGCCGTGGCGCACCAAGTACTTCCTGTCGCACCCGGTCGGCGAGAAGATCTACTACGACGCCCCGGACTACGCGCATGCCTACGCGATGCGGGTGGACACCTTCCCCCAGGACGGCGAGTTCGCCGGCAGTGATCCGGAGCTGATGTTCCGCCAGCTGATCATGGAGGCCGGCGCCGACATCGCCATCCTCGAGCCGTTGGCGGCCGGCGCCCGGCTGCCCGAGGCCGCGCAGGCCTCGGCGATCGCCACCAACATCTGGATCGACCGGCACTGGCTGGACAGCCGGACCAACTGGCACCAGCGCTGGCGCGGATCGATCTCGGTGGCCATCGAGGATCCGGCCGGTGCGGCGCTCGAGATCGAGAAGTGGGCCGGGCACCCCTTCATGTCGCAGATCCTGATCAAGGCCGAACCCCGCCCCTCATGGGGCGACCCGAAATACGACCCGATCTGGGCGGCCGCCACCAAACACGACATCACGGTCAGCTGCCACCTGGCCCGGGGCACCCACGAGACGCTCCCGATCCCGCCGGTGGGCTTCCCCAGCTACAACCACGACTTCATGGTCACCTACTCGCTGCTGGCCGCCAACCAGGTGATGAGCCTGATCTTCGACGGCGTCTTCGACCGCTACCCGACATTGCGAATCGTGTTGGTGGAGCACGCTTTCAACTGGATCCTGCCGCTGATGTGGCGGATGGACGCGATCTACGAGGCGCGCAAGAGTTGGGTGGACATCAAGCGCAAGCCCAGCGAGTACGTCAAGGACCACATCAAGTTCACCACCCAGCCGCTGGACTACCCGGAGGACAAGACCGAACTGCTGCGGGCCTTCGAATGGATGGAGTGCGAGAAGATCCTGCTGTTCTCCTCCGACTACCCGCACTGGACGTTCGACGACCCGCGCTGGCTGGTCAAGCACCTGCCGGAGCACGCCCGCGAGGCGGTGATGTTCCGCAACGGCATCGAGACCTACAAGCTGCCGGAGACGGTTCCGGTGCTGGAGGGTCAGACCCGGGTGTTCTGAGCCCGCCCGCGATTTCGCGCGCGCACCAGCCCGGCGATACCGAGCACCAGCAGCACACCCGCGGTGGTGGCGAGCCCGAGCGTCAGCAGCAGCATCGGCGCGTGATAGACCACCGACGTGGTGGCCGGTTGTCCCTCTGCGACGGGTGCGACGTCGACCACCCGGGACGATCGCAGCCAGCTCAGCACCGCACCCACGACCGCCAGCCCGGCCAGGACCAGCTGCACGACATGCCTCACCGGAGCAGGTCCTCGAGGTCCCGAAGATCTTCGCCGTCGACCAGCCGGGTCAGGATCTCGCGCAGCTGCTCGTGCTTGCGGGCCCAGGCCTGCGCGGTGCGGTGGTGGGTCAGCTCGATGCCGATGCCGGTCCGTCCGCGGGGCACACCGGTCAGTTCACCCAGGGCGCGGGCCGCCTGCCACTTCTCCGCCTCCCGGGACCCGGCCTTGAATTGCGCCGGCGGCAGCACCCGCACGATGCTGGCCACCTTGATGGTCTCGGTGCCCTGTCGCAGGTAGTCGCGGGTGAGCTCGACGCTGGTGTGGATGCGGGCGGCCTTGACCTGAAGCGTCAGGAAGCCGGTGACGAGCACCAGGAACACCGTCGGGATGAACCACTGGAATCCCATGCCGCCCTTGAGCTGGATCGTCAGCATCGCGGCCGCGGACAGCGGGCCGGCCAGCAGCCAGTACCACGTCGCACCGTTCTCGAAGAACAGCACCTCGGGAGCCGACACGGGTTGCCCGACGGCTCCGTCGTCATGCATCGGGGCCCGCCTGGTCGTCGGCGTTGAACCACTCGACCACCGGCGGACGCGTCAGGAGAAGCGTGCCGGCGATGATCGGAAGCAGGCTCAGCAGGGCCAAGATGTGTGTGCCGACGAACACCGCGATCAGAGCGACGAGCACGATGGTCACCAACCCAAGGGCGATGGTCGCCCGGCGAAAGCGTGGGTCGCCGGCACGGGTGCGCACAACGAGTGCGGATAGCCCGACCGCGGCCATGGCACACGCCACCCCGGCCGCGCGATGCAATCGGATGAAGTCGCGGATGGCCTGGTCGGAAACCGACGGCGCGGCGGCATGACGCAGCGTGTCGAAGTTGATCGTCACGGACAGCAGCCCACCCGCGAGCAGCAGCACCGCGCCGACAACCAGGAGCCAGAAGGCGGCGGTGACCAAGGTGGGCCGGGGTTCGGTGGGGGTCATGGTCGGGCCAGCCTAGCGGTCATCGGGTGAAGAACCCGTGGCCGTCCTGGCGGTGCAGCAGGTACATCCCGCCGCCGATCAACACCGAGCCCACGATGCCGGTGATCGCGAACACGATGGCCGCCACCGGCGGCCGCGAGACGGTGAACAGGCTGGCCAAGGTGTAGATGACCGTCGAGATCCCACCGCCGGATAGCAGCGTTCGGGCCCAGCGGTACCCCGAGCGCATCAGCAGCAGGAAGGTCAGCACCAGCGCCCCCAACATCAGCGCGAACATCGCGGTGATGGCGTGCACCAGCATCGAGGTGTGCTTCGGGGCGGCGGTGAACGCGTCCACCAGGTAGCCGGTCAGCAGCAGTGGCAGGGAGATCAGCCACAGCCAGAAGCCGGTCGTGACGTCTTCCGGGCGCGCGGGTGTCGTCGCCGGCGGTTCCTGGTTCACGCCAGCCAGCCCGCCACGTCGGCCGCCCAGTACGTCAGCACGATGTCGGCCCCGGCACGCCGGATGGAGGTCAGGGACTCCAGCGCGGCCGCCCGGGCGTCAATCCACCCGTTGGCCGCGGCGGCGCTGATCATCGCGTACTCCCCCGACACCTGGTAGGCGGCCACCGGGACCGGCGAGATGTCGGCGGCCGCGCGCACGATGTCCAGGTAGCCCATCGCCGGCTTGACCATCACGATGTCGGCACCCTCGTCGATGTCGAGTTCGATCTCGCGCAACGCTTCCCGCGCGTTGGCGCTGTCCTGCTGATAGGTGCGCCGGTCGCCCTGCAGGCTGGAGGCCACCGCCTCGCGGAACGGGCCGTAGAACGCCGAGGCGAATTTCGCCGCGTAGGCCAGGATCACCACATCGGTGAACCCCGCGGCGTCGAGGCCGTCCCGGATGGCGGCCACCTGGCCGTCCATCATGCCGCTGGGACCGACCACGTGCGCACCCGACTCCGCCTGCGCCACAGCCAGTTTCACGTACTGGGCGTTGGTGGCGTCGTTATCCACGCGGCCACGGGCGTCCAGCACCCCGCAGTGCCCGTGGTCGGTGAACTCGTCGAGGCAGGTGTCGGCCATCAGCACGGTGGCGTCACCGAGGTCCTTGGCGAGATCGCGCAGGGCGACGTTGAGGATCCCGTCCGGGTCCAGTCCGCACGAGCCGACGGCGTCCTTGTCCTCGTCGCGGGGCACCCCGAAGAGCATCAGCCCGCCGACACCGGCCTCGACGGCTGCAACGGCGGCCTGCCGCAGTGAATCCCGGGTGTGTTGCACCATGCCGGGCATCGAGGAGATCGGGCGGGGCTCGGCGATGCCGTCGGCGACGAACATCGGCAGCACGAGATGCCTTGGCTCCAAGGATGTCTGGGCCACCAGCCGACGCAGCGCCGGGGTCGACCTCAGCCGGCGCGGACGATGCGAGGGGAAACCGGGCATGGCTGCATTCCGCGTTAGCGGCGCCGGCTCTTCTTGCGCGGCGGGGGCAGCGCGCCCTCGGCACGCAGCCGGGCGGCATGCTCGGCCAGCGCGTCGACCAGCGGACCGACCGCGGCGGTCTCGGGCTGCACGTCGACCCGCAGGCCGAATTCCGCCGCGGTCTCGGCGGTCTTGGGCCCGATGCACGCGACGATCGTGCGGGCGTGCGGCTTACCCGCGATGCCGACCAGGTTGCGCACCGTCGAGCTGGAGGTGAAGCAGACGGCGTCGAACCCGCCGGTCTTGATCATCTCGCGGGTCTCGGCCGGCGGCGGTGCCGCGCGCACGGTGCGGTAGGCGGTGACGTCCTCGATCTCCCAGCCGCGGTCACGCAGGCCCTCGGCCAGCGTCTCGGTGGCGATGTCGGCCCGCGGCAGCAGCACCCGGTTGACCGGGTCGAAAATGCTGTCGTACTCCGGGAACTCGTCGAGCAGACCCAACGAGGACTGCTCACCGGAGGGCACCAGCTCCGGGCTGACGCCGAAGGCGCGCACCCGGTCGGCGGTCGCCTCACCGACGCAGGCGATCTTCACCCCGGAGAACGCGCGGGCGTCCAGGCCGAACTCGCCGAACTTCTCCCACACCGCGCGCACCGCGTTGGTGGAGGTGAACACCACCCACTGGTAGCGGCCGTCGACCAAACCCTTGACGGCCCTTTCCATCTGGGCCGGGCTGCGGGGCGGCTCGACGGCGATGGTGGGCACCTCGACCGGCAGGGCGCCGTGACCGACCAGGCGGTCACTCATCTCGCCGGCCTGATCCTTGGTCCGCGGCACCAGCACGGTCCAGCCGTACAGGGCGCGGCTCTCCCACCAGTTCAGCTTGGCCCGGTGGGCGACGGTCTTGCCGATGGTGACCACCAGCGTGCCGGTCAGCGGGCCGGCCGGGTCGTTGCCGCCGGCCAGGGCGGCGCGGTCGGTCAGGCCGGTCAGCGTGGTCTCGACCGAGCGCTGCGCACAGGTGGTGCCGTTGGCGGTCACCACGCACTGGGTGTTCTCGGCCAGGCCGTACTCGATGAGGATGCGGGCCGCATCGGGCAGGTGCGAGGCGGTCGCGGTGAGGATCAGCGGGCCGGGCGCGGCGGCCAGGGCGGCCCAGTCCACCTCGCCGCGCACGTCGGCGACGGTGTGCGCGGAGCCCAGCGGCAGACCGGCGTAGGACGGCACGGCGCTGGTGCCGGGCAGGCCGGGGACGATCTCGAACTCCATGTGGCTGCGCGCGACCGCGTTGACCTCGGTGATGACCGAGTCCACCGACAGCGGGTCACCGGCCACCAGGCGCACCACGTCGAAACCGGCCTTGGCCTCGGCCAGCAGGGTCTTGGCCACCTCGGCCGGGTCGCCGAGGGCGGGCCGGATGTCGGCTCCGACCGAGACCACCGGCGGGGCGATCTCGTCGGCCACCGCGCCGTCGGCCTCGGCCCGCGGTCGGGGGGCGTCGGCCCGGGCGGGCCCGGCGGTCGGGGGCAGGTCGGCGCCGACGACGGTCAGCACGGCCTGCGGCACGTCGGGGTCGGTGAACACCAGCGCGGCGTTCGCGAGGACGGTGCGGGCGCGTGTCGTGAGCAGGCCCGGGTCACCAGGACCCGAACCGACGAACGTGATGCGTCCCGGCTTGGCCTTGCGGCCCCGTCCGCTTCCGTGCCCAGTCATCTTCACTCCCGCTCTACTCCGCCTCGGTCGTCGGCGGAGCCCTGTGCGACATGACCTCGCGCGCGCCCAGCTCGAACAACTCCGCGGCCACCGCGAGCCCCAGCTCTGCGGAGCGGCCGGGCGTGCCTACGCCGGACGCACGGATCACGTCGGATCCGTCTGCCGCCGCCACGCATGCGCGCAGCGACAGCTCGTCGAAGACGTTGCCGTCCTCATCGATGGACTCGACCACCTCGGCGATCGCGCCCACCGGTGCGGAACAACCCGCCTCCAGTTCGGCCAGCAGGGTTCGCTCGGCGGTGACCGCGGCGCGGGTGTCGGGATCGTCCAACTCCGCCAGTAGCGCCGCAAGCCCGGTGTCGCCCGCGCGGCACTCCACCGCAAGCGCACCCTGAGCCGGCGCTGGCAACATCTGCACCGGCTCCAGCGTCTCGGTGACATCGCCGAGGCGACCGATGCGGGCCAGACCCGCCCGGGCCACCACGATGGCGTCGAGAACACCGCTGCTTACCCTGTTCAACCTGGTATCTAGGTTGCCTCTTAGGGGGCGGATTTCCAAACCGAGACCCAGTGCTCTAAGCTGCGCGGCCCTGCGCACGGACGATGTGCCGATCACCGATCCGGCCGGCAACTCCCCCAGCACCAGGCCGTCGCGGGCCACCAGCGCGTCGCGGGCGTCCTCGCGGCGGGGTACCGCGGCGATGACGAAGCGGGCGTCCGGCGCGGTCGGCAAATCCTTGTACGAGTGCACGGCCATGTCGACTCGGTTCTCGTGGATCGCCTCGCGCAGGGCGGCGGTGAAGACCCCGACCCCGATCTCGGCGACCGGCTGGTCAGAACGGTCGCCCGCGGTGCTGATGATCACCAGTTCGGCGCGGTGCCCGCGCTCGATGAGCTGATCCCTGATGGTGCCGGCCTGGGTGGTCGCCAGCAGGCTACCCCGGGTGCCGATCCGGATCACCGCGTCGCCGCTGTCAGTCAAGCGGGTTACTCGGAGCCGTCGCGCCGGCTCGGGTCGAATTCCGCTGCCGCCAAAGGCAATTCGCCTGCGGCGACGGCGTCGACGGCCTGCGGGTCGAGTTCGAACAGTTCACGCAGCGCCTCGGCGTAGGTGTCGCCACCGGGCGCGCTGGCCAGCTGCTTGACCCGCACCGTCGGCGCGTGCAGCAGCTTGTCGACCACCCGGCGCACGGTGCGCGCCACCTCGACGCGCTGGCCGTCGTCCAGGCCGGGCAACCGGTTCTCCAGCCGCAGCAACTCGGCCTCGACGACGTCGGCGGCGCGCTGCCGCAGGGCGGTGACGGTGGGCGTGACCTCCGCCATCCGCTGCACGGACAGATACTCAGCAACCTCGGCCGCGACGATCTGGCGGGCGGCCTCGGCGTCGGTGGCCGCGGCGCGCGCCGACGGTTCCCGCTGCACCCGCTCCATGTCGACCACCGACACACCCGGCAGCCCGGCCACGGCGGGGTCGATGTCACGCGGCATGCCCAGGTCACAGAGCACCAGCGGCTGGGCGGTCTCGTCGCGCTGCGAGGTGGCCAGCGCATGGTGCACGTCGGCCAGCGACACCACCGGGCGCACCGCGCCGGTACAGCTGATCACCACGTCGGCGTCGGCCATCGCGGTGGCCAGCCGGTCGAGCTCCACTGCCTCCGCGCCGACACCCTGCTCGCGGATGCTGGCCGCCAGCCGCTGCGCGCGCGGCAGCGAGCGGTTGACGACGTGGATGTGGCTGACCCCGGCCCGCACCAGATGCGCCACCGACAGCCCGCCCATCGAGCCGGCGCCGATCACGGCGGCGGTCCGCCCGGCCAGCCCGGTGTCCAGCCGGGCGCCGGCGATGCCGAGCGCCACCGAGACCACCGAGGCGCCGGCCGCGTCGATCGCGGTCTCGGAGTGCACCCGCTTGCCCACCGACAGCGCGCGCTGGGCCAGGTCGTGCAGCACCCGCCCGACGGTCTGGTTGGCCTCGGCCGAGGCGTAGGCGCGGCGGACCTGGCCGAGCACCTGCTGCTCGCCGATCACCGCACTGTCCAGGCCGGAGGCGACGGCGAACAGATGCTCGACGGCGGCCTCGCTGTAGCGGACGTAGGCGTACTTGGTCAGGTCGCCCATCGACATGCCGGAGTGCTCGGCGAGCACCTGGCCGATCACCGACAGGCCGCCGTGGAAGGCGTCGACCACCGCGTAGACCTCGACCCGGTTGCAGGTCGCCAGCACCATCGCCTCGGTCACCAGCGGCGACTGCAGCACCTGATCGACGATCTTGGCCTGATCGGATTCATCGGTGGACAGTTGCTCGAGAACCGAGACCGGCGCGCTGCGATGCGACACCCCGAACAGCAGGACGCTCACGGCACGATCACCTGGCCCGCTCCCTTGCTGTCACGATTGTGTCGGTTAGTGGAACTTACTTCCACGGTAATCCCCGCGCAGGCAGCTGACCAAATTCGTGTGCGAGTTCACCGGGCCGCCAAATCGGCACGCAATCGGGGCTCGTCGACGTCCCAGTAGCTGTGCTCCCGGCCGTCGAGCAGGACCACCGGCAACCGGTCGCCGAACTCGGCCCGCAGCGCGGAGTCGCCCGCGGCCGCGGCGGCGTCCACGTCGGTGCTCGTGAGCTCGAAATCCAACTCGGCGGCCAGCTGCGCCAGCCGATCGTGCACGCGCTCGCAGATACCGCACCCGGCCCTGGTCAGCAGTTCGACATGCGCTCGGCTCACCCGCGACAGTGTCGCACCTGCGGCCGCCGGGTCGGCCGATAGGGTGATGACCATGGGTTCCGGGGAGTACGACCAGGACCAGGCGGAGCTGGAGGCGGGGCAGGCCAGCGCCGAGCGGGCCGTAGAGGATCTGCTGGCCCAGCAGGCCAGCGCGGTGGCCCGCGACGCCAGCGCCGCCGCCCGCCGCGAGCCCGACGTCGAGCCGGCGGCCGCCCCGGGTCCGCCGCCCGCCGACCTGACCGCGGCGGCGTTCTTCGACGTCGACAACACGCTGGTGCAGGGCTCGTCGCTGGTGCACTTCGGTCGGGGGCTGGCCGCCCGCAAGTACTTCACCTACGGCGACATGGCGAAGTTCATCTATGCGCAGGCCAAGTTCCAGCTGACCGGGCGGGAGAACAGCGAGGACGTGGCCGAGGGCCGGCGCAAGGCGCTGGCGTTCATCGAGGGCCGCTCGACCGCCGAGCTGATCGACGTCGGCGAGGAGATCTACGACGAGATCATCGCCGACAAGATCTGGTCCGGCACCCGGGCGCTGGCCCAGATGCACCTCGACGCCGGCCAGCAGGTGTGGCTGGTGACGGCCACCCCCTACGAGTTGGCCGAGACGATCGCCCGGCGGCTGGGGTTCACCGGCGCCCTGGGCACCGTCGCGGAGTCCGTCGACGGGGTGTTCACCGGGCGGCTGGTCGGCGACATCCTGCACGGCGTCGGCAAGGCGCACGCCGTGCGGGCGCTGGCCATCCGCGAGGGGCTCAACCTCAAGCGCTGCACCGCGTACTCGGACAGCTACAACGACGTGCCGATGCTGTCGCTGGTCGGCACCGCGGTCGCCATCAACCCGGACGCCGACCTGCGCGTCCTGGCCCGCGAGCGGGGCTGGGAGATCCGCGACTTCCGCACCGCCCGCAAGGCCGCCCGCATCGGGGTGCCGTCGGCGCTGGCGTTGGGGGCGGTCGGCGGGGCCCTCGCGGCGGCCGTGTCCCGGCGGCACGAGCACCGCTAGGTGCTTCCTCGCCGACTGTGGGCCGTATGCACGCCAGATCGCGTTTTCGCGTGCACAGGGCCCACACTCGGCGCGCACGGCGGCCGGCCGGGCGCTGAAAGGTCGCTGATAGGCTCGAAAACCGTGTCGATCGCCAGCGAGATCATCGGAACGCACTTCCGCTATCCGGACTACTACCTGGTCGGGCGGGAGAAGATCCGCGAGTTCGCCAAGGCGATCCAGAGCGAGGATCCGCTGCACTTCGACGAGGAGGCGGCCAAGGCCGCGGGCTACTCCGACGTGGTGGCGCCCCCCACGTTCATCGCGATCGCCGGCCGTCAGGTGCAGCTGGAGATCTTCCGCAATTTCGACGTCGGCATCAATCTGGCCCGAGTCATCCACCGCGACCAGAAGATCCTCTATCACCGCCCGATCGTGGCCGGCGACAAGCTGTACTTCGACTCGTACCTGGACTCGGTGATCGAATCGCACGGGACGGTCATCAGCGAACTGCGCAGCGAGGTGACCGACGAGAACGGCGACCCGGTGATGACCACGGTGGTCACCATGATCGGTGAGGCCAACGGCGACGAGGAGACCAACGCACAGGTCGCCGCGATCGCCGCCGCCGCGATGCGGCGCTAGGACTCAGCCCAGAAACGTGTTGCGGCGCTGCGTCAGCAGCTGGTACAGCGTCTGCTGGATTGTCTCGCGCACTTGATCGGTCAGGTCGAAGGTGACCATCGGATCGTCGGCCGCGGACTCGTCGTAGGAGGCGGTCTCGATGGGTGTGCCGAATGCGATGTGCCACTTGGACGGCAGCGGCACCAGCCCGACCGGGCCCGCCAACGGAAACAGCGGCGTGATCGGGAAGTACGGCAGGCCCAGCACGCGGGCCAGCAGCTTGACGTCGGCCACCATCGGATAGATCTCCTCGGACCCGACGATCGAGCACGGCACGATCGGGGCCTTGGTGCGCAGCGCCGCCGAGACGAACCCACCACGGCCGAACCGCTGCAGCTTGTAGCGGTCGCGGAAGTGCTTGCCGAGGCCCTTGTATCCCTCGGGGAACACCGCGGTCAGCTCGCCGCCGGCCAGCAGCCGGTGCGCGTCGACGGTGCTGGCCATGGTGTGTCCGGCCTTGCGGGCGATCGGACCCAGGAACGGCATGTCGAACACCATGTCGGCGGCCAGCAGCCGCAGATCGCGGTTGGCGGGGTGATGGTCGTGCACCGCGACCGAGAGCATCAGCCCGTCGAACGGCAGCGTGCCCGCGTGGTTGGCGACGACGAGGGCGGCGCCCTCGGTGGGCAGGTTCTCCACCCCACTGACCTCGACCCGGAACCAGTTCTCGAAGAACACCCGCAGCATCGGCAGCACGACGGCGTTGTTGAACTGCGGATCGAAACCGAATTCGTCGACGCTGTAGTCGCCGGTCAACCGTTTCCGAAGGAAATCGGCGACCGCACCGATGCGTTGCGCAAGTTCGTTGGGCGCTTCGTCGGCGGTGGCGGAGCCGGTCGCGTCGGCGCGCAGATGGTCGATCTCGCGCACGACGGCGGCGATCTCCTCCGCCGAGGCGGTGGCACCGGGATCGGAGAGCAGCGAGGGATGTCGGCGGGCCGCTTCGGCGCGCTGCGAGGCACGCCTCGCAGCCGCTGCCCGACTCGTATTCGAGTGCAGCGGAATCACTTTCGCCTTGGAATCGCCCGCCACGTCAGTTTCCCTCTTCCCCACCGAGATGTCTTCAGCTTCCCCAACGCTGCGCCACTGCGACCGCGCGACCCTCAACAGAGCGTACCCATTCCGGCCCGATGATCGGCGTCAATCCCCGACCGCGCACATAGTCGTCGAAGGCCTCCAGCGTGGTCCACTTCGGCTGGAAGCCCAACTCGGTCCGCATCCGGGTGGTGTCCATGACGCGCCCGTAGCTGAGGTAGTCGAGCTGGTCGCGGCTGAGCTCGGCGTTGCGGGTCGCCTTGCGCAGCGACTCGAGGGCCATCACGCCGAGCTTGGGCACCGGGACGGCCACCCGGCCCGAGCGGCGGATGGCCTGCGACATCATGATGATCCCGCTGCCGCCGATGTTGAAGGTGCCCGCCCGGCCCGCCATGGTGGCGCGTTCCAGGGCGCCGAGGGCGTCCTGCTCGTGCAGCAGCTGCAGGCGCGCGTCGTGGCCGAGCACCGTGGGCACCAGCGGCCCCGCCAGGTAGCGGGACAGTGCGGTGTCCATGGCGGGCCCGATCATGTTGGCCAGCCGCAGGATGGTCACCGCGATGTCGGGACGGCGGCGACCCAGCCCGCGGGCGTAACCCTCGATGTCGGT
>JAGQTU010000058.1 GCA_020438865.1 Mycobacterium sp. | reverse complement strand
TGTCGAGCGCGGCCAGGTTGTCGTCAAGCCCGGCACCACCACGCCGCACACCGAGTTCGAGGGCAGCGTCTACATCCTGTCCAAGGACGAGGGCGGCCGGCACACGCCGTTCTTCAACAACTACCGCCCGCAGTTCTACTTCCGGACCACGGACGTGACCGGCGTGGTGACCCTGCCCGAGGGCACCGAGATGGTGATGCCCGGCGACAACACCGACATCTCCGTCAAGCTGATCCAGCCCGTCGCCATGGACGAGGGCCTGCGCTTCGCCATCCGCGAGGGCGGCCGCACCGTCGGCGCCGGCCGGGTTACCAAGATCGTCAAGTGACGATCTGACACATCGCGACAGCGGCGCTCACCTCCGGGTGGGCGCCGCTTTCGTTTGCGCGGTGTCGCCTCACAGCGAACGGTCAGTTTGTGCAGACGACGCGACTGCCGCGCCGCCCGGCGATACCGTTAGTGCGCAAACAACGGGTCGGGGAAGGTCGAAAGGGCGGGCGGATGCTGGAGCGGTATCTCAAGGCACAGGGGATGGTCCTGCTGTGCGGTGGACTGGTCGGGCCGATCTTCCTCATAGTGTACTTCTCGCTCGGCACGTTCGCGCGGCCCTACATCGGCTGGATGTTCTGGGTCGGCCTGCTGATCACCGCCGGCGACGTCCTGGTGGCGCTGTGGCTGGCCAACAACAGCGCCAAGTCCGCGGTGCGGCATCAGGAACTGTCCCAGCGCGGTGTGCTGGTGCTGGCCCAGATCACCGGTATCTCCGACACCTCGTGGTTCGTCAACAACCAGCAGATGATCAAGGTGAACCTGCACTTCGAGGTGCCCGGCCAGCCCGGCTTCGACGCCCAGGAGACCATGGCATCCAGCCCCACCCGGATGCAGATCCTCAACGGCCACCAGTT
The DNA here is from genome assembly GCA_020438865.1 of Mycobacterium sp. Taxonomy (GTDB): domain Bacteria; phylum Actinomycetota; class Actinomycetes; order Mycobacteriales; family Mycobacteriaceae; genus Mycobacterium. The sequence continues at coordinate 26,211 of JAGQTU010000058.1, read as the reverse complement.
GGTGGCGCTCGTCGAGCCCGGCACCCAGAAGTACGAAATCGATTGGGGCGCCAGCGCGCTGATCTCCGGGGCGGTGCCGGCGCAGTTCACCCTCGACGAAGACCACCGGACCTATGACCTGCGCGGTCAGGCCGGACCGTTGATGGAGATCCTGCAGATCCTGCGGGCCAACAACATCCCGATGAGCGGCAACATCGACATCCGGTCCAATCCCATTGCGCGCCAGCAGGTGATGGCCGTGGTGCGCCGGGCCGGCATGGCCACGCCCGCGGCCGCGGCCCCGGCCGCCCCGGCGCCGCCGCCACCCCCGCCCGCCCCGGCGGCCTTCACGCCGCAGATGCCCACGGTCACCACATCGCAGCGGCTCCAGGAACTCGAGACCCTGCGCGCCACCGGCACCATCTCGGAGGCCGAATACAGCGCCAAGCGTCAGCAGATCCTGTCCGAGCTCTGAGGCTGACGGCGGGGCCGGCTGTCCGTGGGGACACCCTATGTGCCCGGCTATGAGCGACTCGGGCGGATAGTCGCTCGAAGGCGGGCAAACACGGGGTCGGGGAGCTCTGCGGGCTGACCGCGGCGGTGCGGCGAGCGGTCTGATGAGTTCGCGATATCGCCGCCCGCGTTCGCGTTAATATTGCGGCCCCGAGGAAAGGCCGCGATGACGACCACCGATTCGCCTACTGCCAAGGCGGATGACAAGGTCAGCCTGCCCACGCTGACCGCCATGGTGGTCGGCTCGATGATCGGCTCCGGGGTATTCCTGCTCCCGCGGCGCTTCGGCACCGAGACCGGAGTGGCCGGGGCGTTGATCGCGTGGGCCATCGCGGGTACCGGCATGCTGATGCTGGCGTTCGTCTTCCAACGCCTGGCCACCCGCAAACCGGACCTGGACGCGGGCATCTTCGCCTACGCCAAGGCCGGTTTCGGCGACTACGTCGGCTTCAACTCGGCCTTCGGTTTCTGGGCGTCGGCCTGCGCGGGCAACACCTCCTACTGGGTGCTCATCGCGGCGACCACCAGTGCGCTGTTCCCCGCACTCGGCGCGGGGGACACCCTGCCGGCCGTCATCCTGGCCTCGGCGGGAGTGTGGCTGTTCTGCTTCCTGATCCTGCGCGGGGTCAAGGAGGCGGCGATCATCAACCGGATCGCCACCGTCGCCAAGATCGTGCCGATCGTGGTGTTCATCCTGGTGGCGATCGTCGCTTTCAGGGCCGGGGTGTTCAGCGACAACTTCTGGGGCGGTGACGGGCACTACTCCTGGGCCTCGGTGTTTGATCAGGCCAAGGGCACCATGCTGATCACGGTGTTCGTGTTCCTCGGCATCGAGGGCGCCAGCGTGTACTCCCGGTTCGCCCGCAAGCGCGAGGATGTCGGGCGCGCCACGGTGATCGGATTCCTCAGCGTGCTGGCCGTTTTCATGCTCGTCACACTGGTCTCCTACGGCGTGCTGCCGCAACACGAACTCGCCCAGGTGTACCAGCCATCCATGGCGGCGGTGCTGGAATCGATTGTCGGGCACTGGGGTTCGGTTTTCATCCGGATCGGGGTGATCGTCTCGGTGCTGGGCGCCTACCTGGCCTGGACCCTGATGGCAGCCGAGATCCTCTACATCCCGGCCAAGACCGAAGACATGCCGCGTTTCCTGGCCCGCACCAACGCCAAGGGCGCGCCGGTGTCCGCACTGGTCATGGCCGGCATCCTGGTGCAGCTGCTGCTGATCCTGCTGCTGTTCACCTCGGACGCACTGAATTTCATGCTCGACCTGACCGCGGCGCTCTCCTTGATCCCCTACCTGCTGGCGGCCGGCTATGCGTTGAAGCTGACCCTCACCCGCGAGACCTACGAGAACGGCGACTCCCGGCGTGGGGACCTGGTGATCTCGGCGCTGGCGACGGCGTACACCGTGTTCCTGGTCTACGCCGCGGGACTGAGCCATCTCCTGCTGTCCTGCATCCTGTACGCGCCGGGTGCGATCCTCTACATCATCGCCCGCCGCGAACGCGGTCTGCGGCTGTTCCGCCCCGCCGAGGCGGTGCTGTTCGCCGTCATCGTCATCGGCGCGATCGCGGGAGTGACCGCGGTGGCCACCGGTGCGATGCGGCTCTAGCGAAAGGAAACTCGGGATGACCCTGCCGTCCGCCTCCTACGGGGTGCACTCCGAAGTCGGCACCCTGCGCAAGGTGCTGGTGTGTTCACCCGGTCTGGCTCACGAACGCCTGACGCCCACCAACTGCGACGACCTGCTCTTCGACGACGTGCTGTGGGTGCAGAACGCCCGCCGCGACCACTTCGACTTCGTCTCCAAGATGCGCGAGAAGGGTGTCGACGTCGTCGAACTGCACAACGTGCTCACCGAGACGATGGCCGACCCCGCCGCCCGGGCGTGGTTGTTGGACCGTGAGATCGTCCCGAACGACGTCGGCCTCGGCCTCGTCGACGAGACCCGCGCCTTCCTCGACTCGCTGGAGGCGCGCCGGCTCGCCGAACTTCTGATCGGCGGCATGTCCACCCGCGACCTGCCCAGCGACGTCGCCTCCGGCTACCGGGCGCTGGCCCGCGAGCAGGCCGGTGTGACCGAGTACCTGATGCCGCCGTTGCCCAACACCCTCTACACCCGCGACACCACCTGCTGGATCTACGGCGGCGTGACACTCAACCCGCTGTTCTGGCCGGCCCGCCACGACGAGACCCTGCTGATGAAGGCCATCTACGAGTTCCATCCCGACTTCGTCGGATCCACCGTGTGGTGGGGCGACCCCGAGCAGTCCTGGGGCATGGCCACCATCGAGGGCGGTGACGTGTTGGTGCCGGGCAACGGCGTGGTGTTGATCGGGATGAGCGAGCGCACCTCACGGCAGGCCATCACCCAGGTGGCGGCCACCCTGTTCGCCCGCGGCGCCGCCGAGAAGGTCATCGTTGCCGGCATGCCGAAGCTGCGCGCCGCCATGCACCTGGACACCGTGTTCACCTTCGCCGACCGCGACGTCGTCACGATCTACCCCGACATCGTCGACGGCATCGAGCCGTTCACCCTGGTGCCCAGCGACCGCGCGCCCGGGCTGGAGGTCATCGAGGAGACCAAGCCGTTCGTCGAGGTGGTCGCGGCCGCGCTGGGAATCGGTGCACTGCGGGTCGTCGAAACGGGCGGCACCGCTTACGATTCCGAGCGCCAGCAGTGGGACAGCGGCAACAACCTGGTCGCCGTCTCACCCGGGGTGGTGTTCGCCTACGACCGCAACACCCACACCAATTCGCTGCTGCGCAAGGCCGGCATCGAGGTGATCACCATCGTGGGCGCCGAGTTGGGTCGCGGACGCGGCGGCGGGCACTGCATGACCTGCCCGATCATCCGCGACCCGGTCGACTACTGACTCAGCCCATACCGGTGGAGATCACCATGCCGGCAACGAAGGCGGTGAAGACCGCGAGCAGCACGGCGTCGAGTGGCTTCACCGCCGCCCGATCCGCGTCGGCCAGTTTGCGCTCGCGGGCGATCAGGAACAGTGGGAAGGTCACGCTGATCGCGATCAGCATGCCGCCGAGCACGTAGGCCCACACGTAGGGGATGCCGTGCCTGCGTGCCTCGATCACCATGAAGACGACGGCGGCCAACATGAACAGCGCGATGTCGGCCGAGATCGACCGCGACGCCGGGTTGGCCTTCAGATCGAGCGCGAAGTCCTTCAGGAATCCCGCCCCCTTGGGGAAGTAGGCCGCGTTCTGGGTCCAGGTCGCGATCAGCGCGGCGAGGGCGATCACCGCGTAGAAGCCGCACAGCACCTTGCGGGAGATGGTCATCGCTGCTCCGAATCGTCGAGTGATCTCCGGTGTGACAACGGTAGGCCGTCCCCCTGGCCGGGGGAAGCTAGAACACGTTCCAGTTCTCTTGCTAGCCTGGCGGCGGACTGAGCGAAAGGACCACTGATGGCGGGATCGTCGGGCACCCTCGAAGGGCGAGTGGCATTCGTGACGGGTGCCGCGCGCGGCCAGGGCCGGGCGCACGCCGTGCGGCTGGCGCGGGAGGGCGCCGACGTCATCGTCTCCGACATCTGCGCCCCGGTCTCGGACACCATTCCCTACCCGGGCACCACCCCGGAGGATCTGGCCGAGACGGTGCGGCTGGTGGAGGCCGAGGGCCGCAAGGTGCTGGCCCGCGCGGTGGACATTCGGGACGACGCCGCGCTGCGTCAGCTGGTGGCCGACGGGGTCGAGCAGTTCGGTCGCCTCGACGTCGTGGTCGCCAACGCCGGTGTGCTGTCCTGGGGCCGGCTGTGGGAGCTGACCGACGAGCAGTGGAACACCGTCATCGACGTCAACCTGACCGGCAACTGGCGCACCCTGCGCGCCACCGTCCCGGCGATGATCGAGGCGGGCAACGGCGGGTCGATCATCGTGGTCAGTTCGGCGGCCGGGGTGAAGGCCACCCCCGGCAACTGCCATTACGCGGCATCCAAGCACGGCCTGACCGCGCTGACGAACTCGCTTGCGATGGAGGTCGGCGAGTACGGCATCCGGGTCAACTCGATCCACCCGTACTCGGTGGCCACGCCGATGACCGAGAACGACGCCATGCTCGGGGTTTTCGGCGCACACCCCAGCTACCTGAACGCGTTCGCGCCGATGCCGTACCTACCTGTTGGCCAGAGTGCCACGGGCAAGCGGTCCGACTTCATGAGCGTCGACGAGGTCGCCGATGTGATCGTGTGGCTGGCCGGCGACCACTCCGCGACGCTGTCCGGCTCGCAGATCAGCGTCGACCGCGGGGTGATGAAGTACTAGCCCGGTAACACCAGCACCGGAACGGGACTGTGCCGCATGATCTTCGTGCCGCGCGAGCCCAGGAACACCCGGGCGATGTCCCCCCGTGGTGAGGTGCCCAGCGCGAGGACCTCACCCTCCTGCCACTCGGCGGCGTCCAGCGCCTGATCCCAGCCGTTGCCGCTGACCACCTGCAGCACGGCGTCCTCACCCACGACACCGTCGGTGCGCAACTGCGCCAGCATCTCGCGCGCGCTGGTCTCCCATGCGGCGAGGATGGAGTCCTCGGCGTGCAGGCCGATTTCCGGCGGGTACATGGTCCGCCCGCGCACGGCGAACACGATCACCCGCAGCGGAACCTCCAGGCGCGCAGCCAGATCCGCGATCCGTTTGACCACATGCACCGACTCCGGGGTACCGGGGTAGCCGCAGGTGATCCGGGTCAGCACTCCGCTGCGGGCGCCGCGGTAGCCACGGGGTGCGATCGTCACCGGAACCGGTGAGGAGTGCAGCAGTCGATCGGCGGTCGATCCGACGACCACCTGACCGAGCTGACCGTTGGCCGAGGATCCCAGCACCAGCACGTCGGCGTCGAGTTCCTCGACCACCTCGACCAGGCCGCCGGACACCGAGCGGTGCGCGTGGCTGTGATAGCCGACGGTGACGCCCTCGGCCAGCGTCGCCAGATAGCGCTGCGCCTCCTTGGCGGAGTCGGCCGCGAGTTGGTCTGCCCACGAGGCGTATTCGGCGTCGACGCGGGCCGGGGACGGGGTGGTCCACGGCTTGGGCACGATGGTCGCCACGGTCAGCGAGGTGCGCAGCGTGCGTGCCGCACCGACCGCCAGGTGCAGCGGCGCGGTTCCGCTCTTGCCGGCCAGGTAGCCGACGACGACGGTCACGACGCGTCCTGCGACGGGTTGATGACCTCCACATCGTCGACTCCCGGTGCCGCCGAGGCGATCACACCGTCACCGCCGTCGGCCAGCGCGCTGTGGTGCCGGCCCCAGGCGAAGTAGAACACCAATACCACCGCCACCCAGCCGGAGAACGCGATCCAGGTGTACCAGTGCAGGCTGTAGAGGATGTACAGGCAGGCGAGCACCGAGAGCACGGGCGTCACGGGGTAGCCGGGAACCTTGAAGCCGCGCGGCAGGTCCGGCTCGCGGACCCGCAGGATCACCACACCGACCGAGACGACGATGAAGGCCACCAGCGTGCCGATCGAGACCATGTCGGCGAGGTAGTTGAGCGGGACCAGGCCGGCCAGGATGCTCACCACGATCGCCACGATGATGGTGTTGTTGACCGGGGTCATGCTGCGGGTGTTGACCTTGGCGAACATCGACGGCAGCAGGCCGTCGCGGCCCATGGCGAACAGGATGCGGGTCTGGCCGTACAGCGTCACCAGCGTCACCGAGAAGATCGAGATCACCGCGCCGGCGGCGAGCACGGTGCCCCAGTAGTTCGCCCCAGTCACGTCGTCGAGGATCTTGGCCAGCCCGGCCTCCTGACCCTCGAAACTGGTCCAGGTCTGCGCCCCCAGCGCGGCGAGGGTGACCAGGAGGTACACCGACGTGACGGTGATCAGCGCGGCCAGGATCGCCCGCGGCATCGTGCGTTGCGGGTCCTTGACCTCGTCGCCGGCCGTCGACACCGCATCCAGTCCGATGTAGGAGAAGAAGATGGTGCCGGCCGCCGAGCCGATACCCGCCACGCCGAGGGGAGCGAAGTCGGCGAAGCGATCGGTGTCGAATGCGGTGAACGCGATCACCGCGAACATCACGAGCACGCCCAGCTTGATCAGCACCATCACGGTGTTGACCTTGGCCGACTCGCTGGCCCCCCGGATCAGCAGCATCGCGCACATGCTCACCAGGAACACCGCGGGGAGGTTGATGATGCCCGGTGTGGTGTCCCACGGTGCCGCCGAAATGGCCTGTGGCAGATGGCCTCCGAAGAAGTTGTCCAGCAGCTTGTTGACGTACTGGCTCCAGCCCACCGCGACCGCCGCCGTGGAGACCCCGTACTCCAGCAGCAGACAGGCCGCCACGCCCATCGCGACCACCTCACCCAGGGTGGTGTAGGCGTAGGAGTACGTGGACCCGGAAACCGGCACGGCCGAAGCGAGTTCGGCGTAACAGATCGCCGCCAGACCGGCCGCGACACCGGCGATCAGGAACGAGACGATGACACCCGGACCGGCTTCGGGCACCGCCTCGGAAAGCACGAAGAAGATACCCGTGCCCACCGTGGCGCCGACGCCGAACATGGTCAGCTGGAACACCCCGATGCTCCGCTTGAGGTGGTCCGATGCCCCGTGTGCGACCGGCGCCCCCAGCACCGGCCGCCGGCGCAACATCTGTTCGGTAAGGCTGATCGGTGGAGCCGTCATGGGAGCCTCCTGAATCGGGATTTAGCCGATTATGAGCCTGCCTCGGCCAAAACGCTTGCGAACTGCTCAACCGCCCAATCAATCTCCCCGGCGGTGATGACCAGCGGGGGAGCGAACCGCAGCGTCGAGCCGTGGGTGTCCTTCACCAGCACACCGCGCTGCGCGAGCGCCATGCTCAACTTCTTGCCGGTGCCCAGTCGGGGGTCGATGTCGACGCCGGCCCACAGCCCCATACCGCGGACCGCGAGCACACCGCGCCCGATCAGCGAGCGGAGCCGGGCGTGCAGGTGCAGCCCGAGTTCGGCTGACCGGGACTGGAATTCGCCGCGGGCCAGGATGCCGACCACCGTGGTGCCGATGGCCGCCGCCAGCGGATTGCCGCCGAATGTGGAACCGTGCTCACCGGGGTTGAGCACCCCGAGGACGTCGCGGTTGGCGACCACCGCCGACAGCGGCACCACGCCGCCGCCCAGCGCCTTGCCGAGCAGATAGATGTCGGGCACCACACCCCAGTGGTCGCAGGCGAAGGTGTGGCCGGTGCGGGCCAGGCCGGACTGGATCTCGTCGGCGATCAACAGCACGTTGCGCCGGGTGCAGATCTCCCGCAGTCGCGGCAGGTAGCCGTCGGGGGGAACGATGATGCCGGCTTCGCCCTGGATGGGCTCGACCAGCACCGCAACGGTGTGGTCGTCGATCAACTCGGCCACCGCATCGGCGTCGCCGAACGGCGCGGCGCGGAACCCCGGCGTGAACGGCCCGAAACCGCCGCGCGCGCTCTCGTCGGAGGAGAAGCTGACGATGCTGATCGTGCGGCCGTGGAAGTTGTTGTGCGCCACCACGATGTTGGCCATGCCCTCGGGCACGCCCTTGACGTCGGCGCCCCACTTTCGGGCGACCTTGATGCCGCTCTCCACCGCCTCGGCGCCACTGTTCATCGGCAGCACCATGTCCTTGCCGCACAGCTCGGCCAGCGCGGCGCAGAACGGACCGAGCCGATCGGAGTGGAACGCGCGGCTGACCAGGGTCACGGCATCGAGTTGGGCGTGGGCGGTGGCGATGACCTCCGGGTTGCGATGACCGAAGTTGACGGCCGAATACGCGGCCAGGCAGTCGAGATAGCGCCGCCCGTCGACGTCGGTGATCCACGCGCCCTCGGCGCTGGCGGCCACCACCGGCAGCGGCGAGTAGTTGCGCGCCGCGTAGGCGTTGTCGAGCGCGATGGCCGCGCTGGTCAGGTCCGGCGCGATGCCGGTGATCTCGTCGGCGATGGTCACGAAAACACCTCCAGTGTGCAGCATTTCACCGAACCGCCGCCCTTGAGCAGTTCGGAGAGGTCGACGCCGATGGGATGGAAGCCGGCGTGGTAGAGCTGCTCGGCGAACCCGGTCGCCTGGGCGGGATGGACGACGTGGCGACCGTCGGAGACGGCGTTGAGTCCCAGCACGTAGGCATCCGTGCTGGAGACCTCGATCGCGTCGGGAAACAGCCGCTTCAGCAGCGCTCTCGAGCGGGTGGTGAACGCCGGCGGGTAGTAGGCGATGGTGGTGTCGTCCAACACCGCCAGCGCGGTGTCGAGGTGGTAGAAGCGCGGATCGACCAGTTCCAGTGAGACCACCGGCATCCCGGTCATGGCCGCGACCTCGTCATGCGCCTGGGGATCGGTGCGAAATCCGGTGCCCGCCAGAATCATCGTGCCGACCACCAGCAGATCGCCCTGGCCCTCGTTGACATGGTGGGTGGCCACCGGGTCATGGCCGCGGCCACCCATCCAGGCGGCGTAGGCGGTGGCCTCACCCGCACGTTGGGCGTGCTTGAACCGCGCGACGATGGCCGCGCCGTTGATGATCAGGCCGGCGTTGGCGGCGTAGACCATGTCGGGCAGGCCCGGAACCGGCTCGACGAGGTCGACGGTGTGGCCGAGCCGGCGGTAGGTGTCGCAGAGGTCCTGCCACTGGGTCACGGCGCGTTCGCTGTCCACCGGGGTGCCGGTGTCCATCCACGGGTTGATCGCGTATTCGACGGAGAAGTACGTCGGCCTGGTCATCACGTAGTGGCGCAGACGCTGGGTGCGGGTGCGCGCCGTGGCTGTCGACTTCGCGGCGACATCGGGGGATATCGTCATGAAAGACACCATATTGGGCCTCCGTCACGCAAGCAATCGATAACTATTGCTTGTATAGGAGCTAATTCTTGCGTCAGACACCATATAGTGACGATTTATTGCGCCAAATGGAGGTGAGCCCTGGTGGACCGTCTCGACGAGACCGACGAACGCATCCTGGCCGAGTTGGCCGATCACGCCCGCGCCACCTTCGCCGAGATCGGTGCGCGGGTGAATCTGTCGGCTCCGGCGGTGAAGCGCCGGGTGGACCGCATGCTCGACAACGGGCTCATCCGCGGCTTCACCACCGTCATCGACCGCAGCGCGCTCGGCTGGTACACCGAGGCGTACGTGCAGGTGTACTGCCACGGCACCATCGCGCCGGATCGGCTGCGCGCGGCGTGGATCGACATCCCGGAGGTGGTCAGCGCCGCCACCGTCACCGGCACGTCCGATGCGATCCTGCATGTGCTGGCCCGCGACATGAGACACCTGGAGGCGGCGCTGGAACGCATCCGCTCCAGCGCCGACATCGAGCGGTCGGAGAGCATCGTGGTGTTGTCCAACCTGATCGACCGGTCCCGCTCCTGACCTACCGGCGAGTAGGGCGGGCTGGCCCGCACCCGGCGGTCCGGATCGTGTAAGAACACCTCGTGAGCAGTAGCGCGAAGGGCATCGTCATCGTCGGCGGCGGGCTGGCCGCCGCCCGCACCGCGGAGCAGCTGCGGAAGTCCGAATTCGGCGGGCCGGTCACCATCGTCAGCGATGAGGTGCACCTGCCCTACGACCGGCCGCCGCTGTCGAAGGACGTGCTGCACGCCGACCTCGACGACGTCACCCTCAAGCCAGCGGAGTTCTACGCGGAGAACGACATCACGCTGCGGCTGGGCAGCGCGGCCCGCAGCGTGGACACCGCGGCGCAGACCGTGACGCTGGCCGACGGCAGCGTCATCGGCTACGACGAACTGGTGATCGCAACGGGCCTGTTGCCCAGGCGGATTCCGTCCTTCCCCGACCTGGACGGCATCCGGGTACTGCGCTCACTGGACGACGCGCTGGCCCTGCGCGGGCAGGCGTCCTCGGCGCGCAACGCGGTGATCGTCGGCGCCGGCTTCATCGGCTGTGAGGTCGCAGCAAGTCTGCGCAAGCTCGGCGTGGCTGTGGTGCTGGTGGAACCGCAACCCACTCCGCTGGCCTCCGTGCTCGGCGAGCAGGTGGGTGCGCTGGTCACCCGGCTGCACCGCGCCGAAGGGGTGGACGTGCGCACCGGTGTCGGGGTGGCCGAGGTGCGCGGCCAGGACGGCAGGGTCACATCGGTGTTCCTGACCGACGGCACCGAGCTGGACGCCGACCTGGTGGTCGTGGGCATCGGATCCCGGCCGGCCACCGACTGGCTGGAGGGCAGCGGCATCGCCGTCGACAACGGCATCGTCTGCGACGAGGCCGGGCGAACCAGCGCGCCGCACGTGTGGGCCCTCGGGGACGCCGCCTCCTGGCGTGACGCCACCGGACACCAAGCGCGCGTGGAGCATTGGAGCAACGTCGCCGAACAGGCGCGGGTCGTGGTGCCACACATGCTCGGCCAGGAACCGCCCGAGGCCGTCGTCGTGCCCTACTTCTGGAGCGACCAGTACGACGTCAAGATCCAATGCCTCGGTGAGCCGGAAGCCGGCGACATCGTGCACATCGTCGAGGACGACGGCCGCAAGTTCCTGGCCTACTACGAACGTGACGGCGTGGTGGCCGGGGTGGTCGGCGGCGGCATGCCCGGCAAGGTGATGAAGTCACGCGCCAAGATCGCCTCCGGCGCAGCCATTTCCGAAGTCCTGCCCTGAATCAGAAGCCGGTGCCCAGGTAGAACCGGCTGCCCTGGTCGTCGGTGCACTCGGCCACCACACCATAGGACTGGCGGGTGGGTTCGGCGATCACCGTTCCGCCCGCCTCCCGCACCCGCCGCACCGCGGCGTCGACATCGGCCACCGTCCACATCGGCGTGGTGACCGGTTGCGGCGCACCGCCCGCCACACCGGCCATCGGGTGGACGCCCCGCACCTCCCAGCCGTCCCGGACATGCCCCGCTGCGAAAGTCCACCCCAGCACGCGGGAGTAGAACTCCCGGAACGCCGCGGAGTCGGGCACGGAGAAGGTGACGTAGGACAATTCACCCGGTTCGGTGCCATTGAGCAGTGGTCGGGGCTGACCGGGTCGCGGCAGGTAGACCCCGAACGGGCTGCCGGCGACATCGGTCGCCTCGATCCCGTCGCCGACCGGGAAGCGACGCGGTGCGCCCACCCGTCCGCCGGCGGCCGTGATCGCGGCCTGTGCGCCCGTCAGGTCGTCCACGGCGTAGCAGCAGAACAACGTGCCGCGCTCTCCTGCCGAAAGACCGATCTTCTCAACGGTATTGGTGACCGCCCGGTCCGGGTCATAGGACCAGCCCAGCACGTGCGCGTAGAAGGCCGCCACCCGCTCGGCATCCGGGGAGCACACCACGACGTAGCCGATGTCGCCCCGACGGATGGGTCCGCGCACCGGCCCGCTGAGCATCCAGCGATGACCGAAGGGATCCCGGATGGTGGCCGACCGGGACCCGTGCGCCTCGTAGGGCTTGCGTTCGACATGGGCGCCGCGGCTTTCGGCGCGGGCCAGCGCGGCGTCAGTGTCGGCGACGGCCAGCACCAGGCTGACCGACGTCGCGCCGGGCGCCGGCGCCCGCAGACCCATCTCGGTGAACTCGTCCGCCAGGTACAGCACGCCGCCGGCGAGCGCGAGCTCGGCGTGCCCGACGCGGCCGTCGTCCATCACGATCGGCTCGCCGAGGATCTCTGCGGCGAACGCGTCGCGGTACCAGGCGATCGCGGCGCGGGCGTCGCCCACCGTGAGGTACGGCAGCGCGGCCGGGCGGGGTTGTTCGGGGGCCGGCTGGCGGGATTCGAGGTCGGCAATCGCCTCGGCGGCACCACTCATCACGATCTCCTCCGTTCCGGGGGGCAGGGACAGCGCCGCCCGCAGGCGGGTGCGCAGGGCGGCGGCGAACACGGGATCCGGCTGTACCGGGGGATCATCGGTGCGCAGGACACGCAACGGGTCATCGGTGGTCATGCCGCACCCCCTTCCGGGTAGAGCTTCCTGAAGGCCCGGCGGGCCCGCACCAGCAGTGCCTCGGTGGCGTGCACGGTGCGCCCGATCAGCCGGGCGCACTCCGGCACCGAGCAGTCGTCCATGTAGCGCAGCGCCAGCACCGTGCGATGCGCCTCCGGCAGCCGCGACAGCACGCTCTCGGCCACGATTCGGTCCAATTCGGCATCCCAGCCGTCGGCGGCCTCGGCATCCGGAACATCGGCCAGCACGACGGTCTGCCGCTCGGCCCGCCGCCGGTAGTGGTCGGCCAGCTTGTGGCGGGCCACCCCGAGCAGCCAGGGCACCGCGATCGGCGGCGGTTCGGGGCGGCGTGCGGCGTCCATCGCCGCCAGGAACGTCTCGGAGGTCAGGTCCTCGGCTGTGCCCCGGTCAGCGCAGCGTCGCACGAAGTACCCGTACACCACGGGCAGGGCGCTGTCGTACAGCTCGAGCAGGCGGTACGGGGCATCGGCGGGGTCCGGATGCGCGCTCACACCCTCATCGTCGTCGCCGGCGGCCGAACTCCGACGGGGGAGTCGCAAATTTCTTTCACCGATCCTGCATCCCGGGCCCCGATCCTGCGCCGGTGCGACCTTCTGCCGCCGGACAGCGACGCAGAAGCAGAGTCAAGGCCGATGGATCACCGTGCCGAACGACGGCAACGCTTTCCGCGGCGAGACGCCGCCAAAGGGGGTGCCGACGACCACCGACCCAATGGTGCTGACGTGACTCACGGGACCACCGTGAACCCCGTCGTCAGTTCGGCACCCGGCAGGCAAAAGAATTCCATCCGCCGTGGAAACAATTGACTCACCCAAGGTGAATTCGGCTTACGATCGGCGCGTGGCCTTTCGGACCGAGCTGGGGAACTCGACGTCGACACGGCTACACGGCATCTCCCCGACGATCTTGATCCCGGTGGGATCGACCGAACAGCACGGGCCCCACCTGCCGCTGGACACCGACACCCGGATCGCGACGGCCGTCGCGCGGGCCGCGGTCGAGCAGTTGTGTCGGTCGGCAGGCGACGAGGATCGCTACCTGCTGGCGCCGGCGATCGCCTATGGCGCCTCGGGTGAGCACGAGGGCTTCGCCGGGACGGTCTCGATCGGCACCGCCGCCCTGACCGCCGTCCTGCTCGAGTACGGGCGCTCGGCGTGCAGCTGGGCCGGCCGGCTGGTGTTCGTCAACGGCCACGGCGGCAACGTCGAAGCGCTGCGCGCGGCGGTGGGACGGCTGCGGTTCGAGGGCCGCGACGCGGGCTGGAGCTCGTGCGTCGCCGCGGGCGGTGATGCGCATGCCGGACACACCGAAACCTCAGTGCTGCTGCATCTTTCGCCCGACGACGTGCGCACCCGGGACTGGTGCCGGGGCAACCCGGAGCCGCTGGCCGGCCTGCTGCCGCAGCTGCGCCGGGGCGGTGTGGCCGCGGTCAGTGACGTCGGTGTCCTGGGTGATCCCACGACGGCGACCCGCGACGACGGGGCGCGGATCTTCGCCGCCATGGTGGCCGACTGCGTGCGGCTGGTGGGGCGCTGGAGCCCCGGTGCCGACGGGATGCTGACATGACTCAGCCTCGGCTGCCCGACGGTTTCGCCGTCCAGGTGGACCGCCGGGTGCGGACCTTCGGCGCCGGTTCGGCCCTGCTCGGTGGCTCGCCGACCCGGCTGCTGCGACTGGCGCCGCAGGCGCAGACCATGCTCGACGGTGGCCGTCTCGAGGTGCGTGACGCGGTGAGCGCACAGCTGGCCCGGACCCTGCTCGACGCCACCGTCGCGCATCCGCGGCCCGCGGGCGGGCCGTCGCACCGCGATGTCACCGTGGTGATTCCCGTGCGCGACAATGCCTTCGGCGTCTATCGCCTGGTCATGTCGCTACGGGGAATGCGGGTGATCGTCGTCGACGACGGATCCGCCGCCCCGGTGCAGGCCGACGACTTCGCCGGCGCCCGCTGCACCGTGGAGGTGGTGCGGCACCCGAGGAGCAAGGGTCCGGCCGCGGCCCGCAACACCGGACTCGCCGCCTGCACAACGGATTACGTGGCGTTCCTGGATTCCGACGTGGTGCCGCACCGGGGTTGGCTGGAGGCCCTGCTCGGGCACTTCTGCGACCCGGCCGTGGCCCTGGTCGCCCCGCGCATCGTCGGCCTGGGGCAGAGCGACGAGTTGGTGGCCCGCTATGAGGCGGTGCGATCGTCGCTGGACCTCGGTGTGCGCGAAGCACCCGTGATGCCCTATGGGCCCGTCTCGTACGTGCCCAGCGCGGCGATCATCTGCCGGCGCTCGGCCCTGCTGGACGCCGGGGGATTCGACGAGACACTGGTATCGGGTGAGGATGTCGATCTGTGCTGGCGGCTCATCGAGTCCGGGTCGCGGCTGCGCTACGAACCGATCGCCCTGGTGGCCCACGAACACCGCACCCGGCTGCGGGACTGGTTGGGCCGCAAGGCGTTCTACGGGACATCGGCCGCACCGCTGTCCGTGCGCCACCCCGACAAGACCGCGCCGGTGGTGATCTCCGCGTCCAGCCTGCTCGTGTGGCTGCCGATGGCGATGGGATCCATGACCGGTTGTCTGGCCTCGCTGCTGGTCGCCGGGTTCTCCACCCGCCGGTTGGCGCGAACCATGCAGAACACCGATGTCAACCACCGCGACGTAGCTCTGCTGGCGCTCCGCGGTATCGGGGCTGCCGCGCTGCAGCTGTCCGCGGCGATCTGCCGGCACTACTGGCCGGTGGCCCTGGTCGGGGCGCTGATCTCGCGGCGCTGCCGTCAGGCGGTGCTGCTGGCCGCCGTCATCGACGGCGTGCACGACTGGATCACCCGGCACCGCAACGTGGACGCCGAGGGCAAGCCCATCGGGCTGGGTGCCTACATCATGCTCAAACGCCTCGACGACCTGGCCTACGGTGCCGGGCTGTGGACCGGTGTGGTGCGCGAACGGACGTTGCGCCCGCTCAAGCCGCAGATCAAGACGTGACCGACCGATCGGGCCGGGCGCATCACGCACAGTGACGTTCTGATCGTCGGCGCGGGCAGCGCCGGATCCGTGCTCGCCGAACGACTCTCGGCCGATCCCGCCTGCCGGGTCACGGTCGTCGAGGCCGGTCCCGGCCCCGGCGACGCCGGGGTGCGCGCGCTGACCGCCGACGGCCTGCAACTGCCGATCGGTGCGGCCAGCCCGGTGGCGCGCCGGTACGGCACGCTGCTCACCGAGGACAGTGATCACCCGGCGGACATCGTCCGCGGCACTACCGTGGGTGGATCCGGGGCGGTCAACGGCGGGTACTTCTGCCGGGCGCTGCCTGCCGACTTCGCCGACCCGGCCTTGCCCGGATGGTCATGGGCCGAAGTCGTCGGCCACTACCGTGCCATCGAGACCGATCTCGACTTCCCCGACCGGCATGACGGGGGGCCGATCCGGATACGGCGTGCGGCCGAGTTCGTCGGTAGCACAGCGGCATTCGTCGACGCCGCACGCGCGGCCGGCTTCCGGTGGCTGCCGGACCTCAACGCCGAGCCGGTGGGGGAGAACGCCCCGCCGGGCGTGGGCGCCGTTCCGTCGAACATCGTCGACGGTGTCCGCAGCGGTCCCGGGGCGGCCTTCCTCGAGCCCGTCATGAACCGGCCCAACCTCACCGTGCACACCGCGACCCGCACCCTGCGGGTCCGGCTGGCCGGCACCAGGGCGGTCGGCATCACGGCGATCGGCCCTGGGGGCCCGATCGACTTCAGCGCCGATCGGATCGTGCTGTCGGCGGGCGCCATCGAGTCCGCCCACCTGCTGATGCTGTCCGGTATCGGACCGGCGGAGGATCTGCGGTCCGCGGGCGTCGCGCCGGTGGCCGATCTGCCGGTGGGGCGACGCACCTCGGACCACCCCGAGTTGGTGATGCCGACGACCTGGACCGTCGCACCCCGCCGTCCGGTGCTGGAGGTGCTCCTGGTGGGCGACGGTCTCGAAATGCGGCCCTACACCGGGGGATTCATCTCCATGATCGGTGACGGGGCGGCGGGGCGGCCGGACTGGCCGCACCTCGGGGTGGCCCTCATGCAGCCCCGGGCGCGCGGGCGGGTGTCGCTGGTGTCGGCGGATCCCGCGGTGGCACCCCGGATCGAACACCGCTACGACAGCGAACCCGCCGACGTCGCCGCCCTGCGCCGGGGATGTGAGCTGGCGGCCGAGATCGTCGCCGGCACAACCGAGCTCGGCGAGCCGATGTGGTCGACGTCGCAGCACCTGTGCGCGACGGCTCCGATGGGCCCAGACGGGGACGAGCACGCGGTGGTCGACCTACGCTGCCGGGTCCGCGGTATCGACGGGCTGTGGGTGGTGGACGGTTCGATCCTGCCGCGGATCACCAGCCGCGGCCCGCACGCCACGATCGCGATGATCGGACACCGGGCCGCTGAGTTCCTCGCCGGATGAGGCCGCGCCCGGCCATGGGTTACCGTCGAGAGTCTGGAACGCACGCCGCGGGGAGGAGGGGCCGATGACAACACGACGCAGCGACCCGCGACCTGCGCGATCACGCGCCAGGTTGCTCGACGCGGCCACCGCCCTGCTGCGCTCCGGGGGGCCCAGTGCGGTCACCGTGGATGCGGTCACCCGGGGCGCCAACGTGGCCCGCGCCACCCTCTACCGGCACTTCCCGAGCGGCAACGACCTGCTCGCGGCGGCGTTCCACAGCCTCATCCCGCCCGCGCCGATGCCACCGGAGGAGGGCTCCCTGCGCGACCGGATGGTCGCCCTGGTGCAGGCGCAGGGCGAGCTGATCGCCGACACCCCGGTGCTGCTGACGGCCACCTCCTGGCTGGCGCTGGGTCCGGACATGGAACGCTTCCCCCTCACGGCCGACGGCGGCGACAGCCCGGAGGTGCGCACGCTGCGGGAGCGCATCGCCCAGCAGTACGGCGCCCCGTTCGACGCCATCTTCGACAGCCCGGATGCCCAGGCCGAACTGGGCGAGGTCGACCGGGCGCAGGCCATCATGCTGCTGATCGGGCCGCTGGTAGTTGGCCGGATCAGCACGCTGGCCGACTTCGACTACCGCGAGTGCGCGCGGAAGGCGGTGGACGGCTTCCTGGCCGTGCACCGCAAATCCGAAGGCGCTCAGGCAGAACCAGCCACGGGGGCTCAGGCAGAATCAGCCACGGGGGCTCAAGCCGACTAGCGGCCCGCAGATCCGACCCGGCCGACGTCGGCTCTCCGCGGTAACGCACCTTCTGCCCGGCTACGAGCGACTATCGACGTCGCCGCCGTGCAGAGTCGCTCAGAGGCGGGCAACACATACCCGACCCGACAGTCCGGGAGCTCCGCCTATTTCAGCTCCACCCGGATCGGCAGGTGCTTGAGGCCGCCGACGAAGGTGGTGGCCATCAGTTCGGGCTTGCCGTTCAGCTCGATGGACTTGATCCGCGGGATCAGTTCGGAGAAGAAGCTGTTCATCTCCATCCGGGCCAGCGACGCCCCTAGGCAGAAGTGGACGCCGTAGCCGAACGACAGGTGCTTGTTCGGGTCGCGGCTGACATCGAACTTGTCGGGATCGGTGAACACGTCCTCGTCGCGGTTGCCCGAGGTGTAGGCCAGGTAGACGGCCTCGCCCTTGGCGATCTTCACCCCGCGGACCTCGGTGTCCTCCTGCGCGGTGCGCATGAACTCCTTGACCGGCACCACCCAGCGGATCATCTCCTCGACCGCGGTGCCCATCAACGACATGTCGTTCTGCAGACGGGCCAGTTGGTCGGGATGCTCCAGCAGCGCCCGCAGTCCGCCGGCGATGCCGGCGCTGGTGGTGTCGTGTCCGGCGCTGGCCGTGATCACGTAGTAGGACAGGGTGTCCATGTCCGACAACGGTTCTCCGTTGATCTTCGCGTTGGCGATCGCCGACGCGAGGTCCTCGGTCGGGGTCTCGCGCCGCGAGGCGGTCAGCGCGGAGAAGTAGTTGAAGAAGTCCATCAGCACCGCGAGCATGTCCTCGACGTCACCGCCGCGCTGGAACTCCTCGTCGTTGCCGCCGAACATCTCCTGGGTGAGCTTGAGCATGCGGGGGAAGTCGGACTCCGGCAGGCCCAGCAGGGTGAGGATGACGTAGAGCGGGTAGTTGACCGCGATCTCGGTCATGAAATCGAGCTCGGGGCCCTTCTCGGCCATTTTGTCGACCCAGATCTTGGCGAGCTCGTCGCAGCGGGCCTTGAGCTTCTTCAGCACCGACGGCCGGAACCAGTCGGCACCGATCTTGCGGACGTCGCGGTGATGCGGGTCGTCCATGTGGATCAGGGTCCGCAGACCGGTGCCGGCCTCCAGGTCGCGCAGCAGCGCGTCGTCGGCCTCGGCGATCGCGAGCAGCGGCCGGGGGTAGTTGGTGAACAGGTCGTTCTGCCGCTCGATGTCCATGATGTCGGCGTGCTTGGTGATCGCCCAGAACGGCCGGTAGTCGCCGACCTCGACCCAGGACACCGGAGCATGCGCCCGCAGGTGAGCCAGCGACTCGTAGAGCCGCTTCTCGTCGGTGTAGGCCTGGGGATCGGCCAGCACACTGGCTGCGGGGTCCATGATCCGGGTGGTCATACGGCGTCTCCTCGCTCACTGCTACGACAAACTTGACGGGTGTCAGGTTAGTAGTGTGGGTGATCGGCCAGCGCAGGGGAACCCCTTTCGGGCAATTGAGGACCGAAGGCCCTTTCCCGGTGCCCGCGTACCCTCGTCTTCTGTGCCGCACCGACCGAATCGCCGAGCAGCCCGGATGGCGGTGGCCCTGCTGGCGAGCCTGGTGTTGATCGCCGGCTGTGGCCGCGGCGGCGGCCAATCGGACCCGTCCCCGGACGCGGTCGTGCACACCGCCGCCGGCGCCGTGCGCGGCGTCGTCGCACCCGGCTATCGGGTCTTCACCGGCATCCCCTACGCGGCCGCCCCGGTGGGCCCGCTGCGCTGGGCGCCGCCGGAGCCGGCACCGACGTGGCAGGGCGTGCGGGAGGCCACCAAACCGGGGTTGCGCTGCCCGCAGGACACCCGCAGCGATCCCGACTACGGCCGCCCCGTCGGGGAGGACTGCCTGAACCTCAACGTCTGGACGCCCACGGGTGCCACCTCGAAGAATCCCCGCCCGGTGCTGGTCTGGATCCACGGTGGCGGGTTCCTCAACGGCAGCGCGGACATCTACGACGCCCGCTGGTTGACCACCCAGGGCGACATCGTCGTCGTCACGGTCAACTACCGCCTGGGCACACTGGGTTTCCTGGCGCATCCGGCGCTGGGCCGCGACGGCGACACCGGCAACTACGGGCTCGCCGACCAACAGGCCGCGCTGCACTGGGTGCGCGACAACATCGCCGACTTCGGCGGTGACCCCGCCAAGGTGACGATCGCCGGGGAGTCGGCGGGCGCGATGTCGGTGTGCGACCACCTCGTCGCGCCGGGTTCGGCCGGACTGTTCCGGGCGGCCATCCTGCAGAGCGGCCCGTGCCAGGCCCAGGCCGACCGGCCGCACGCGCAGCGCGTCAGCCTGGACTACGGCGCGAAGGTCGGCTGCGCCGAACCGGCCACGGCCGCCCAGTGCCTGCGTGCGCTGCCCGCCGACCGGCTGCAACGTCCACCGTTCTACGTCGGGTTCGGCGCGGACCGGCTCACCGGGCCGGTCACCGGAACCGGCCGGCTGCCCCAGGACCCGATGGCCGCGTTCGGGCAGAACCAGGCGCCGCGGGTGCCGGTGCTGATCGGCACCACCGCCGACGAGTTCACCCTGTTCACCGCCGTCGACTATCTGCAGCACCACGGTCTGGCGTCCTACCCGAGTCTGCTGGCCGACACGTTCGGCGCCGATGCGGTCGCGGTGGCCGAGCACTATCCGCTGCAGCACTACGGGGGCAGCACCGGGCAGGCCTACTCGGCCGCCGTGACCGACGGCGAATTCGCCTGTCCCGCAGACCGGATGGCGACGGCGCTGGCCCGCAACGCGCCGGTGTACGCCTACGAGTTCAACGACCGCACCGCCCCGGCGCCTGACCCGTTCCGCAAGGTGCCGTTCACGGTCGGCGCCGCGCACGGACTGGAGCTGCGCTACCTGTTCGACATCGGGGGCGCGCCACCGCTGAATCCGGCGCAGCGTCAGCTCGCCGACCAGATGATCGGCTACTGGAGCCAGTTCGTGAAGACCGGCGCCCCGGATGTGGCCGGCCAGCCGGAGTGGCCGCAGCTGGGCGCCGACGTGCCCAGCGCCCCGCGGCTGTCCCTGCAGACCAAGGAACTGTCCATCACCACCGACTACGCGGCCCGCCACCAGTGCCAGTTCTGGGCGACGCTGAGCGGCCGGCGCTAGCCCCGCCACCGGGGGTGGGCGACCACCGCCACCGCGTCGGTGACGTCGGCGGCCAGCGGCCGGTGCCGCGGCCCACGGTCACGTACCCACTGGGCGAATGCGAAATCGGCTGCGGCGAAGGACAACTGCACCAGTAACCCCGGTCGGCTGTCCTCGGCCGGGTCGGCGCCCATTCGCGCGGCGACCAGCGCCACCAGCCGTTCCCGGTCGGTGGCGGCCAACAGCGAAACCCGATCCAGCAGGTGCGGCGCCGTCAGGATCGCGGCGCGCCAGCTTTCCAGGTCGGCATCGTCGAAGGACTCGACCCGACTGACGATGGCCGCGGCCAGGGCGGCGTCCGGGGGTTCGGTCGGGGGCCTGCGCTCGAGCAGCGAGGCGATCGCCGCCCCGCCGCGCTGCACCGCCGCCAGCAGCAGTTCCTCCTTGGTGGCCACGTGCCGGAAGAACGTCCGCGGCGAGATCGCCGCCTCGGCCGCGATGTCATCGGTGGTGACGTTGGTGAATCCCTGGGCCGCGAACAGCCGATAGGCCGCGGCGTGGATGTCGGCGCGCACCGCGGCCCGCTGCCGGTCACGCAGTGACGGCGCCGGCTCCCGCGGCGCGCCGGTCACCGGAACGTCCCGGTGCCGCCGTCGAGATGGATCGTCTGCGCGGTCAGATAGCTCGCGTCGGGGCCGATCAGGAATGCGACCGTGGCGCCGATATCGGTGTGGGTGTCGCCCACCCGTTGCAGCGGAACGCGTTTGAGTGACTTGCCGTAGTCGTCCGGGAAGGCCTGACTCCAGCCCTGGACTCCTTCGGAGTTGGCGAACGGGCACACCACGTTGACCCGGATGTTGTCGCGTCCCCATTCCAGCGCGGCCACCTTGGACATGCCGCGGACCGCCTCCTTGGCGCTGGCGTACGCGCCGAAGAACGGCTTGCCCTCCGTGCCGGTGCCCGAGCCGAGGTTCACGATGGATCCGCCGCCGGCGGCCTTGAGCGCCGGGTAGGCCGCCTGCATCAGGAAGAACGTCGCCCGCGGTCCGGTGTCGTGGGCGAGATCGTAATCGGCCATGGTGATCTCGGTGAACGGCTTGGGTTCGTTGGTGGCGACGGCGTTGTTGACCAACGCGTCCAGACCGCCGAACCGTTCGACGGCGGTGCCGACGATCCGTTGATAACCGCCTTGGTCGCACAGGTCGGCCACCAGGGCTTCGGCCTGCAGTCCTTCGGCGGCGAAACCACGCGCCACCTCGGTCACCGCGGCGTTGCGGTCTACCAGCAGCACCGAGGCGCCGCGCTCCAGCAGTGCCAGCGCGATCCCCCTGCCGACGCCCTGGGCGGCGCCGGTCACGATAGCCCGGCGCCCGTTCAGCGAGTTCGCGTGCCAGTACGTCGCGCCGTCATCGAGTGCCACGATGCAGTTCCTCCGATGTCCTTGCCCCGCCAGGGAACTCGATGAACTCCACCGCGGTGCCGTCGGGATCCTTGACGAAGAACATCCGCACCCCGGCGATCTCGAAGGGCTCCTGGTCGGGTTCGTAGCCGGCCGCGCGCACCCGCCGGTGAGTGTCGTCGAGATCGGTCACCGACAACGAGATGTTCTGGTTGCCCACGATCGAGCGCCGCGCGGGCCGGCCGTCGCCGCCCAGCGACAGCAGTTCGAGCAGCACGCCGCCGACGAGGCCGCCGACGACGCGGCCCTGATGCTCGCCGGATCCGCCCAGCGCGTGATCGAACGGCTCGCCCGACATCGTCTGGTCGAACACCACATCCATGCCGAGCAGCCCCCGGTAGAAGCCGAGCGCGCGGTCCATGTCGGTGACACCGACGACCAGGTGTGAGAACCGAAGGCCGGCAAGCGGTTCCATCATCCGGCCAGGTCGGGGGCGGCCCGGCCGGCGATCAGCGGCAAGTCGAGGTAGGTCTTGATGCCGGGGCCGGCCTCGCACACGTACGGAATGGCGCTGACGCAGTGGTTGGCGGTGGCCACCACCCCGGGATTGCGTTTGAGCCCCTCGGCGACCGATTCCGGTTGCAGCCCCTTGAACGTCAGTGAGACGTCGGGATCGCCGGTGATCTCGACCTCGAACCGCTCGCCGTCCGGGCCCAGCGTCCACGGCGGATCCAGCTCGACCTCGCACATCAGCCAGTTGACCGCCGCGGTGACCACCGGCTTGTCGTCCACGATCGCCTGCCAGCGGAATCGCCGGGCGGCCACCGTGCCGGCTTCCATCGGCACCACGAGTTCGTCGGTGCCGTTGACCGCGACGGCGACCTCCTGGGTGGACCGGATGCGCGGCTCGGCGCGGAAGCCCAGTTGGTCGGCGACCATCCGCACCGACTGCTTGAAGCCGGCCTCGAGCAGGGCGGCGATCGGTCCGCTCATCGCCTGTTCGGGGGTCAGGCCGAAGCCCATCACCTCGCGCACCACCAGCGGCGCGTTGTAGGTGCGGATATCGGAGAACTCCTCGGCGCGCACATGGGTGATCGCCGACGACAGCGACGAGATCATCAGCGGGAAGCGCTCGGTGATGCCGCCGGGGTGGATGCCCGAGCCGTGCAGGGTCACCCCGCCGGCCAGTGCGGCCTCCTCGATGGCCCGCACCGACGGGTTCTCGCGGTCGGGGTAGACCCAGCCGACCGGGGTCACGACGTTCTTGCCGGAGCGCAGGATCTGCATGACGACCTGGTCGTCGGGCAACAGCGGGGAGTACATGACGCAATCGGCGTCGGTGGCCAGCAGGGCGTCGACGTCGGTGCTCGCCGCCACCCCGATGGGGTCCTCGCCGATGAGCTCGCCGACGTCGCGGCCGTCCTTGTCGGCGCTGTGCACCCAGCAGCCGACGAGTTCGAGTTCGGGATGGCGCAGCACGCCCTGGATCGCGGCCTTGCCCACCCCGCCGGTGGCCCACTGGATGACTCGATACATGCTCGGCATGCTATGCCGATGTGGCAGTCACTGTCACTAGTGGGCGGGTGTCACCCAGGTGTGCCGCGACATCGACGTGAGGGCGGTGGGTCGGCGCGAATCGCAACCCTCACGCCGACCTCGTGGAAGACCTCCGCCTACCGCCGCTGAGCAGGCCCTGCAGGGATTTGGATCGCGGTCGGATCTAGGGCATACTGTTCGGGTTGCCCTGAGCCGGGCCCGCGCCCCCGTGGAGCGTGCCGCTCGAGGTATACGACCTGCGCCCGAACGGGCGCATCCGGTCCCATCTTCGGAGCGTGACGGATTTTTCCGGCGCCTGCGAGGCTGCGTGCGGGCGACACGCCCGAGCGCGGGGACCGGAGTACCAGGACAGGTAAACAGCGGCGGCGATAGCCAGCGTTGGGCCGGCCGGAAGGTCGGGGCAGCGCAGGGACACCATGCAGGACGGTGCCCACACATGAAGACCGAGCACGACCAAGAGTGAGGTAGGAGAAGCGTGGCGGGACAAAAGATCCGCATCAGGCTCAAGGCCTACGACCATGAGGCCATTGACGCCTCGGCGCGCAAGATCGTGGAGACGGTCACCCGTACCGGCGCCAGCGTGGTCGGCCCGGTGCCGCTGCCGACTGAGAAGAACGTGTACTGCGTCATCCGCTCTCCGCACAAGTACAAGGACTCGCGGGAGCACTTCGAGATGCGTACGCACAAACGGCTCATCGACATCCTCGACCCGACGCCGAAGACCGTTGACGCCCTGATGCGCATCGATCTGCCGGCCAGCGTCGACGTGAACATCCAGTAGGAGTCGGCGAACAATGGCACGCAAAGGAATCCTGGGCACCAAGCTGGGCATGACGCAGGTGTTCGACGAGAACAACCGCGTCGTCCCCGTGACGGTCGTCAAGGCCGGCCCCAACGTGGTGACCCGCATCCGCACGCCCGAGCGCGACGGTTACAGCGCCGTCCAGCTGGCTTACGGCGAGATCAGCCCGCGCAAGGTGAACAAGCCTGTCACCGGTCAGTACACCGCCGCCGGGGTCAACCCCCGCCGCCACCTCGCCGAGCTGCGGCTCGACGACGAGGCCGCCGCCGCGGAGTACGAGGTCGGGCAGGAGCTGACCGCCGAGATCTTCGCCGACGGCAGCTATGTCGACGTCACCGGCACCAGCAAGGGCAAGGGCTACGCCGGCACCATGAAGCGGCACGGCTTCAAGGGCCAGGGCGCCAGCCACGGCGCGCAGGCGGTACACCGGCGGCCGGGTTCGATCGGTGGCTGCGCCACCCCGGGCCGCGTCTTCAAGGGCACCCGGATGTCCGGCCGGATGGGCAATGACCGCGTCACCACGCAGAACCTGCTGGTGCACAAGGTCGACGCCGAGAACGGCGTGCTGCTGATCAAGGGTGCGATCCCCGGACGCACCGGCGGCCTGGTGATGGTTCGCACCGCGGTCAAACGAGGTGAGAAGTAATGACTTTCAAGATTGACGTTCATACCCCGGGCGGCAAGAAGGACGGCAGCGTCGAGCTGCCGGCCGAGCTGTTCGACGTGGAGCCCAACATCGCGTTGATGCACCAGGTCGTCACCGCGCAGCTGGCCGCGAAGCGGCAGGGCACGCACGCGACCAAGACCCGCGGGCAGGTGTCCGGTGGCGGCAAGAAGCCGTACCGGCAGAAGGGCACCGGCCGCGCCCGTCAGGGCTCGACCCGCGCCCCGCAGTTCACCGGTGGTGGCACCGTCCACGGCCCGCAGCCGCGCGACTACAGCCAGCGCACCCCGAAGAAGATGATCGCCGCCGCGCTGCGCGGGGCGTTGTCGGACCGGGCCCGCAACGACCGGATCCACGCGGTGACCGAACTGGTGACCGGGCAGACCCCGTCGACCAAGAGCGCCAAGGCGTTCCTGGCCGGGCTGACCGAGCACAAGAAGGTGCTGATCGTGATCGGACGTGCCGACGAGGTCGGCGCGAAGAGCGTGCGCAACCTGCCCGGCGTGCACGTGATCTCGCCGGACCAGCTCAACACCTACGACGTCCTCAACGCCGACGACGTGGTGTTCAGCGTGGAGGCGCTGGACGCCTTCATCAGCGCGAACACGAAATCTGACGAGAAGACGGAGGTGGCCTGATGGCGAACATCACTGACCCCCGCGACATCATCCTGGCCCCGGTCATCTCCGAGAAGTCCTACGGGTTGATCGAGGACAACGTCTACACGTTCGTGGTGCACCCGAACTCGAACAAGACCCAGATCAAGATCGCGATCGAGAAGATCTTCAAGGTCAAGGTCGACTCGGTGAACACGCTGAACCGGCAGGGCAAGCGCAAGCGCACCCGCACCGGTTACGGCACCCGCAAGGACACCAAGCGCGCGATCGTCACCCTGGCGCCCGGAAGCAAGCCGATCGATCTCTTCGGAGCACCGGCGTAGCCGGCCTCGGGAGACTGAAGAAAGACTTGAGATAAATGGCAATTCGCAAGTACAAGCCGACGACCCCCGGTCGCCGCGGTGCCAGCGTCTCCGATTTCGCCGAGATCACTCGCTCGACTCCGGAGAAGTCGCTGATCCGTCCGCTGCACAGCACGGGTGGGCGTAACGCGCACGGCCGCATCA